>NZ_JBTNDG010000005.1:0-181284 GCF_054511125.1 Arthrobacter sp. TMN-50
CGAACCCGGGACCATCATCGCGATTTCCCCTGCCGGGGAAACCTACCTCACCAAACCAGACCCACCACCAACACCACCAACACCATCACCGGAAACCCCACCACCCTTCTAAGGTGAAGTCCGTTCTGAGTAGTGTTTCCCTCTTGAGTAGTGCTGGACCATTCCAAAAAGGCTCGCCGAGAGTGAGCTCTGACGACTCGGAACACGGTCGACCCACCAAACCCCACTCTTCGACGAGTGGGGGGAGGCGGGATGGGTGGAGACCTGGAGTTCAAGCACCGCCGAATCACGCAGCAGGGGCGGTGACCACCCTTCCGGATGGCCACCGCCCCTGCTGTAGGACGACGTGTGATTGAGGGGGATTGAGCCCTACTTCACGTCCTCGTCGACCCAGTCGAACGTCCGAGTGACAGCCTTCTTCCAGAGCCGCATCTGGCGGTCCCGCTCTCCGGTATCCATGGAGGGCGTCCACCGCTTGTCTTCAGCCCAGTTGGTCGCCAATTCGTCGGTGTCCTTCCAGAACCCCACCGCCAGGCCGGCCGCATAGGCTGCACCAAGCGCCGTGGTCTCTGTGACCTTGGGACGGATCACCGGGATGCCCAGGATGTCGGACTGGAACTGCATCAGCGCATCGTTGGCCACCATGCCGCCGTCGACCCGAAGATCCTCCATGTCCACTCCGGAGTCGGCATTCGCCGCATCCAGGACCTCACGGGTCTGGAACGCAGTGGCTTCGAGTGCCGCCCGGGCAATGTGGCCCTTATTGACGAAACGGGTGAGCCCAACAATCGCGCCGCGGGCCTCTCCGCGCCAGTATGGCGCAAACAGACCGGAGAACGCTGGCACGATGTAGACGCCACCGTTATCCTCAACCGTTTCCGCGAGCTGCTCAACCTCGGGCGCCGACTTGATGATGCCCAGATTGTCCCGCAGCCACTGAATCAGGGATCCCGTTACGGCGATCGAACCCTCGAGGGCATAAACCGCCTTGGCGTCACCGAGCTTGTAGCAAACGGTGGTCAGAAGTCCGTTCTTGGAGTGAACGATCTCTTCACCAGTGTTGACGATCATGAAGTTGCCGGTGCCGTACGT
Source organism: Arthrobacter sp. TMN-50 (assembly GCF_054511125.1). Classification (NCBI taxonomy): domain Bacteria; kingdom Bacillati; phylum Actinomycetota; class Actinomycetes; order Micrococcales; family Micrococcaceae; genus Arthrobacter; species Arthrobacter sp. TMN-50. The sequence continues at coordinate 1,093 of NZ_JBTNDG010000005.1, forward strand.
GTTCTTGGCTCCGCCCTTCTCGAACGCCGCCTGCCCGAACGTCGCCGCCTGCTGGTCACCGAGAATGCCTGCAACTGGAACTTCACGCAGCAGCTGCGACGTGTGGACCGTTCCGTAGACCTCGGAGGATGACTTGATCTCCGGCATCATGGACTTCGGCACGCCAAACGCGGCGAGAATGTCGTCGTCCCAGGACAGGGTCTCCAGGTCCATGAACATGGTCCGTGAGGCGTTGGTGACGTCAGTGATGTGTACACCGCCGTCGGTACCTCCAGTGAGGTTCCAGGTGACCCACGAGTCGGTATTGCCGAACAGCAGTTCGCCGGCCTCGGCCTTCGCCCGCGCGCCCTCAACGTTGTCAAGGATCCATTTGATCTTGGTGCCCGAGAAGTAAGTGGCCAGCGGAAGTCCGACCTGCTGCTTGAACCGCTCCACTCCCCCATCAGCCGCCAGTTCGTCAACAATGGACTGCGTACGGGTGTCCTGCCAGACAATCGCGTTGTACACGGGTTCACCGGTGGTCTTGTCCCAGACCACCGCCGTCTCACGCTGGTTAGTGATGCCGACGGCGGCAATATCGTGCCGCGTCAGGTTCGCCTGCGATAACGCGTTGCCAATGACCTCGCGGGTGTTGTTCCAGATTTCGATGGGATCATGCTCCACCCAGCCTGCCTTGGGGAAGATCTGCTCGTGTTCCTTCTGACCCGAAGACACAATGTCCCCGCTGTGATCGAAGACGATCGCCCGGCTGGAGGTGGTGCCTTGGTCAATCGCAATAACGTACTTCGACATGTAGTGCTCCTCTTTGAGTATTCCGTCGGTAAATGGTGCCGGCGCGGGCGGCCTCGGGACCGTCGCACCGGGTAGGTGTGCTAACGAAGGACTGTGCTAGCCGGTAACTGCGGGGAAGGTGACCAGCATGGCAACCAGGCCACCCAGTACGCCGCCGATCAGTGGACCGACAACTGGCACCCATGAGTAACCCCAGTCGCTGCCGCCCTTGCCCTTGATGGGCAGCAACGCGTGGACAATCCTGGGACCGAGGTCACGTGCCGGGTTGATGGCGTAACCGGTGGGCCCGCCAAGGGACGCACCAATACCAACAACAAGGAGTGCGACGGCGAGTGGGCCGAGGCCCGAGGGTGTGCCGGCGAAAGCGATGACCACGAACACCAGCACGAAGGTCCCGATGATCTCGGTGATCAGGTTCCAGGCACTGGACCGGATGGCCGGTCCGGTGGAGAACACGCCCAGCTTGTTGGCCGGGTCGGGCTCAGCGTCGAAGTGCTGCTTGTAGGCCAGCCAGCAGAGGAAGGCACCGAGCATGGCTCCAATAAGCTGCGCAGCGAAATACGCCAACACATTGACGAATGACTTGTCGATATCGGGGCCGAACGCGTCAATATCGGAGTTGACGAGCAGGCCGACCGTGACAGCGGGATTCAGGTGCGCACCCGAGAGCGCCGCGACGTAAACGCCCGCGAACACCGCCAGGCCCCACCCGAAGTTGACCATCAAGAATCCGCCGTTGTTGCCCTTGGTACCGGCCAGCGCGACGTTGGCAACGACACCTGTACCTAGCAGCAACAGCAGCATGGTGCCGAACATTTCGGCAACGAATGCTTCCAGAGACATCTTTGACTCCTTTGATTATTCATTTTTAGCGAACCCAGCCCACGGCTGTGGTTCTCTTGCTCCCCCCGGCAGCTGCTGCCGTTGGTCCTACAGCCGCTCAGGGAGCGACAATTAGCTGCGCGCCAGGTACCGCTACGCAACCAAATCTTCAGTACTGACGTGGTGCGACTCCCGCAGCACCCGTTCAGCCAGTTCGATCTCTGCCGCGGCTGTGGCGCCGCTCCAGCCCACCAATGGGGCAAGGGTATCAGCGAGTTCCTGCAGCAACTCGCTGGTCACCAACCCCCTGAAGGCAATCGAGGTCCGGCGGATCAACACATCGGCCAAGTGGCCCACCTGCTCGTGATCAACCATGTAGGCCAGCTCGCGGCGGCTCAGCTCCGGCGTAGAGGACAGCAGCCGGTCGGGGCCAGCCCGCAGGTAGTCGATGACGTCGACGGCGCGGGTTCCATATCGGGTCAACAAACCCTCGACGCGCGCGGCGGATAGTCCGGGTTCAACGTGGGCAGTCACCCAGGCCTTTTCGCCGGACGGGGTGGTGGGGAAGCCCCGTCCACCGCCGATCGCCAGACCGGCAGTCGTCGTCGTCCGCTGTTTCCCGAGGATGGCCAGGACGTCGTTGGTCAAGTGCTCGGACAAGGCGCGGAAAGTGGTCCACTTGCCGCCAACCAGGCTAAGCGTGGTCACTGCCCGGCTTCCCGACTGATCCTGCCGCTTCTCGATCCGGTAGTCACGTGACACGAAACCTGGCTGCGTGTCGTCGTGCCGCGGCAACGGGCGGACGCCCGAAAAACTGTAGACAACATCGGCCGGCTCCACAACGATCGCCGGGAACACGTGACCGATCAGCTCGATGAAGTAGTCGACCTCTTCGGGTGTGCACACGGGGGGCGTGTCCATCTCGGTGTCGATGTCTGTGGTGCCCACCAGAACGCGATCACCGATTGGGTAGACCAACACGATACGGCCATCGATGTGTTCGAAGAAAATCTCGCGTCCTGCGCAGGCCGCAAGCAATTCTGGGTGATCCAGGACAATATGCGAGCCTTTGGTGCCGCCCATGAACGCGCTGGCCTCGCCGAGGGCGTCATTGGTCCCGTCGACCCAGGCACCCGTCGCATTGACGACGACGTCGGCGGCGAAGCTGAATTCCTCACCAGTGAGTTCGTCCCGAAGCAGGACCGACCCGTTGTCACGCCCAATTGCGCTGACATAGTTGCTGGCCCGAGCTTCGGGATTAGCGGCAAGGCCATCGCGGAGGACGTCGAGGGTCATCCGTTCAGGGTTGTGCACCGACGCGTCGAAGTAGGTGGCCGTGTACCGTACATCGGGCCGCAGGTCAGGAAGCTGGGCAAGCGACACCCGGCGACCGGCGAAGCGGTGCCGCGGCACGGCCCCGCCGTCCCGGGAGAACCAGTCGTACATGGTCAGGCCCGCCTTGATCAGGAAGGCACCCCGCTCGCGCGGTTGGCCGTGCTGGCGATGGGTGAGGAACCGCAGCGGTGCAGCGAGAATCCCGGAGAAGGTGCTGAAGATGGGGATGGTGGTCTGCAGCGGTTTGACGTAGTGGGGTGCCGTTTTCAGCAAGGCGTTGCGCTCAACCACCGATTCGCGGACCAGCCGGAACTCGCCGTTTTCGAGGTACCGGATTCCGCCGTGGATCATGTGGGAGGACGCCCCCGAGGCTCCCTGGCAATAGTCGCCGCGCTCCACCAGAGTCACATCGACGCCCTGGAGTGCAAGGTCCCTGAACGTTCCCACGCCATTGATCCCGCCACCAATGATCAGCACCGAGGCGCGCGACGTCTTCCTCAACTGCTGCACCCCTGGCCGTTCAGCGGGTGTGCTGACTGCACCATTAGCACTGGCAGATTCAGCCAAAACATTCTCCTCGACGTCATTCGGCAGCACTGGATCCGCAGCCGTTCCACCTATTCTTGAAATGCTGGGAATAATAGTCAATGGTGTTGCACATACGTGCACGAGAGACTGAGGATTTGGCTATGAACGTTCGACCTGAGACTGAAAGAACCGATTCCGCTGCACAATCTTCCGCTGAGGACCTCAAGCGGTCTAGGAGCGGTGACGCCCTCCGGGCCGCCCAGATGTATTACCTGCAGGATTTGACCATGAACGCCATTGCCCGCGAGCTACGGACCTCGCGTTCGACCGTGTCGCGACTGCTGTCGATGGCCCGGGAAACCGGTCTGGTGCAGATCCAGGTGAACAATCCGCTGCAGCGGGCGCCGTCCCTGGAACAGCAGATCCGGCGCCAGTATGGGGTGGAAGCCCATGTGGTTCCGGTGACCGACATTGTCAGCGACTCCGAGGTACTGGACCGCGTCGCCATCCAGGCAGCGCGCACCATCGGCCCCCTCGTCGACTCCAACGCTATTATTGGCGTGGCCTGGGGCTCAACGGTGAGCGCCGTCAGCTATCACCTGACCCGCAAGGTCACCCATGACAGCACCATCGTGCAGCTCAACGGCGCCGGCAACACCCAGACCACCGGCATTACCTATGCCAGCGAGATCCTGCGCCGATTCGGCCAGGCCTACGGCGCCCGGGTGGAACAGTTCCCGGTGCCAGCCTTCTTCGATCATGCCGAGACCAAGACCGCCATGTGGGCGGAACGAAGCGTCCTGAGGATTCTCGACCTCCAGCGGCGGATGACCATGGCCATTTTCGGCGTCGGTTCGACCGGAGCTGGCATCCCCAGCCACGTGTACTCGGGTGGCTATCTCGACGACGCCGACCTACGCGCCCTGGAGGAACACAGCGTGGTCGGCGATGTCGCAACCATGTTCTTCAGGGCCGACGGTTCGCACAGCGACCTCCTCCTTAACCAACGCAGCACCGGCCCCGAACTCGACCTGCTCAGGCAGGTCCGCAGGCGGATCTGTGTGGTGTCCGGCGAGACGAAGATCAACGGGCTGCGCGGCGCGCTGGCGGCCGGCCTCGCCACCGATCTGATTCTTGATGAGGGCTCGGCACGGCGGCTGGTGCACGGCGGGTCCCGCTGACCCACGCCCACTTCGGTATGGTCGAGGTATGCATAAGGCACCGAAAATTGCGCTCAACAACGGGGTACAGATCGATCAGATCGGCTACGGCGTGTACAAGGTGCCGCCCGAAGCGACACGGGACCTGTGCGCCCTGGCGCTGGAGTCGGGCTATCGCACCATCGACACCGCCGCGATGTACAGCAATGAGGCGGGGGTGGGCAGCGCAGTGCGCGACGCCGTCGCCGCCGGCTGGTTGGAGCGCGACGACGTGTTCGTCACCACCAAGGTGTGGAATGACCATCACGGCTACGATTCGACCCTGCGCGCCTTTGATGCCTCCCAAAAGGAGCTCGGCCTGGACGCCGTTGACTTGGTCCTGATCCACTGGCCCTGCCCGGACAAGGACCTCTACGTCGATACGTTCCGCGCGCTGGAACAGCTGTATCACGATGGTCGGGTGCGGGCCATCGGGGTATCCAATTTCCAGCTTCCCCACCTTGAACGGCTGCTCGCTGAAACATCGGTAGTCCCCGCCATCAACCAGGTCGAGTTGCACCCCTACCTCCAGCAGCACGCCCTGCGTGAGTTCCACGACACCCACGGCATCCTCACCCAGGCCTGGAGCCCGTTGGGCCGGGGCGCCATCCTGGCTGACCCGGTGATTGGTCGGATCGCATCCGAGCTGAGCCGAACCCCGGCCCAGGTGGTGCTGCGCTGGCATGTGCAGTCCGGCCACGCGGTCACCCCCAAGGCGAGCAACCGCGCCCGCATCGCCAGCAACCTCGACGTCTACGGATTCGACCTCAGCCCCGCGCACCTTGAAGCGCTGCAAGGCCTCGACCGGGACACCCGTTTCGGTTCCCACCCGGATCGGGTGAACTAGATCGTGCCCATCCCCCCCATCACGGTGACCCGCGAGGCCACCATGATGACCCTGTCCTACCGCGGTGCGGCCCAGCGCTACTGGGACTTCCCACCGGTATCCGGCACGGATCCGGCTGGGCCCACCGTCTTCATGGTGCACGGCTTCAGGGGTGATCACCACGGGTTGCTCCGCATCGTCGAAGAGCTGCCCGCGCACCGGGTCGTCGTTCCTGACCTCCCCGGGTTCGGCCAATCGGAGGCGCTGGACGGGATTCACGACGTCGACGCGTATGCCGATTTCGTCGGCTTCAGCGTCACGGCGCTCCGCCTCGCCAACGACTCCGTGCTCCTCGGGCACTCGTTCGGATCCATTGTGGCGGCCCGGTGGGCAGCATCCCACCCGACGGCGATCGCAGCCCTGGTACTCATTAACCCGATCTGCGAACCCGCCCTCGAGGGCTCCAACCGGTTCGCTTCGAAGCTGGCTGCCCTGTACTACCGAGTGGGGGCTGCGCTCCCCGAGAAGCTTGGTCTGGCTCTGCTCGGTAATCCGCTGATAGTGCTTGGGATGAGCTCCCTGCTGGCCAAAACCCGGAACCGTGCCCTGCGCAAGTACATTCATGGCCAGCATCTGAGTTATTTCAGCAAGTACGCCAGCCGCCGGGTACTGCTGGAGGCGTTCCAGGCATCGATCACCGGCACGGTGCGGGACAGCGCGGCGCAGCTCGCGATGCCGGTGCTGCTCATCGCGGCGGAGAAGGACGATTTGGGTTCAGTCACCGGTCAGCGGGAACTCGCCGCAATGATCGCCGACTGCAGGCTGGAGATCATAAAACGGGTGGGGCATCTGGTGCACTATGAAACCCCCGGCGAGGCTGCTGGATTGATCGACACTTTCCTGATGGAGACTCTCCGATGAGGATCCTGTTCGATGCCCGATTCACGCGGTTGGGTCAGCATGACGGCATCAGCCGCTACGGTGCCAGCCTGATCGCAGCGGTAGCGGAGCGTGCCGAAGTGGTGATGCTCGTCTCCGACCAGCGCCAGCTGAAGTTGCTCCCCGACGTCCCCCACGTCATGATCAATTCCCCCCTGTCCCCGCGTGAGCTGTTCGTGGCGGCCCGGATCAATCGGCTGCGACCCGACGTCGTGATCTGCCCGATGCAGACAATGGGAACCTGGGGCCGCACGTATCCCCTGGTGCTCACCCTGCATGACCTGATCTACTACCAGAACCCGCAACCGCCGGGCTTCCTCCCCTTTCCGGTGAGGGCGCTCTGGCGGCTTTACCATCTGGCGTACTGGCCACAGCGGCTGTTGCTCAACCGGGCCGACGTCGTTGCTACCATCTCCGAGACCACCCGTCAGCTTATGGCTGAGCATCGGCTGACACGTCGTCCGGTGCGGCTGGTCGGCAACGCACCGCAGGCAGATACCGTGGTTCGTGCAGCGGGTGTTGAGCCTGGCCGGGACCTGCTGTACATGGGATCCTTCATGCCGTACAAGAATGTTGAGGCAATCGTCGCGGGTCTGCGGGGACTCGACGGGTACACGCTGCACCTGCTCAGTCGGATCACCGCTAGCCGTCGCGGCGAGCTGGCGGGACTGATTCCACCCGGGCAACAGGTCATCTTCCACAACGGGGTCAGCGATGAGCGTTACCAGGAGTTGCTGCGCTCGGCCGCCGCCCTGGTGACCCTATCCCGCGCCGAAGGGTATGGCCTCCCGATCGTCGAAGCCATGGCCGCCGGGACCCCGGTGATCGCCGCGGACACCCCGATTTTCCGGGAGGTCGGTGGGGATGCTGCCCTCTATGTGGACCCCGACGAGCCGGCTCAATTCACAGCGGCAGTCCGTACCCTGGCGGAACCCGAGCTGTGGCAGCGGGTGTCGCAGGCAGGCAAGGCTCAGGCTGGAACCTACTCCTGGAACCGGTCGGCAGATCAGCTGCTCGAGGCTGCCACCATTGCAACGGTCGAGTACGCCGGCCGGGCAGGGCTCGGCAGACTCCGCCCATTCCGCCGAGGGATCAGCTAGATCAGGTCCGCAGCATCGCAGCGGATATGCACGGGCTCGGTGGTCCCTTTGGCTGACATGGCCGACTTACGGGCCTTCAGCCACGCAGTCGCCGCAGGCGCGCTGCGGTAGCTGAAGAACAACAGCAGCCGGTGCTGATCCACGCTGGAGGTCTGGGTATCGGATTCATCGGCTCGTTGGCCGTGTCCTGCCGGCCGCCCACCCGCCGCGCGACCGGTCCGCCCTGGGACAGGCATCGGACCAACAGTTCGCAGGAATAGCCCCGAATCGAGATCCCCGGAAAAGGCCGCCAGCGCCTCCCTGGATCCGGACAATGCGGCGAATCGGACGGCGGGCGGCAACCCGAGGTCGGTCCGGGTGGAGAGTTCGCGGCCCGCCGCGCCCTGCGGGTCCCAGCGCACCAGATGCCCCACCGCCGTCGAATCGTCGGCAGTGATCACCACCAGCCCGCCGTCGGCAGCAGGGCGGGCCAGTAACGCTGCGGTAATCCAGCGGCGCAGAGTGTCCTCCCCAGCCCGCAGGGATTCGCGGGACAGCATCGCCGAACCGTCCAGGAGGATCACCGCCGCGTAGCCGCCCTGCACCAGCGGTTCGGCGCCCGGGGTGGCAACCACCACCGCTGGCGTGCTGGGTACGGTGTCGAGAATGTGTTCCCCGGCGGAGGAGTACACCTTCGACCCGGGGAAGGCCCGGCCCAGCTCCTCGGCGGTCCGGGTGGCACCGGCGACCGTCGCACGCAGCCGTGGGCTCCCGCAGTTCGCGCAGGTCCAGCGCGGGTCGGGCTTTCCGCACCAGCGGCATCCGGGAGCCCCGCCGCGGCCGGTTTGGGCAAGCGGCCCGGTGCACGCCGTGCAGCGGGCCGGTTCGCGGCACTCCTCACAGGCCAGGGCAGGCGAGAACCCGGTGCGTGCCACCTGCAGCAACACCGGACCGCGGGCGAGTCCCTCGGAGGCGGCCTGCCATGCGACATGCGGAATGCGGGCGCGGGCAGCGAGCGGATCCCGGGCCAGTTGAAACTCGTCCCCCGTGTGGATGACCCGCGGCACGCTCCGGCGGACCTCCGAACGATTGGCAGCGATCATCTGAGCCCACCCCGTGGACACCAGCCGGTGCGCCTCGGTGCTTTGTGACCCCGCTGCCAGTAACGCCGCACAGCCCTCCTGCTCGGCGCGGAGCAGCAACACTTCACGGATGTGTTGGTAGGGCGCCCGCTGTTCCTGATGGAGCTCATCGCCGTCGTCCCACACACACACCAGGCCCAGGTCCTGAACCGGAGCGTAGGCTGCCGACCGGGTGCCCACCGCCACCCGCACCCGACCGTGGAGTAGCTTCAGGAAGTTACGGTAGCGGGGGGTTGGGCCGTCCTCCGCGGTGAGCCGCGCCACATTCCCAGCGCCAAGCCGGTGGTCGAGCGCCGCTTCGACGCGTGCCAGGTCCCGCTGGTCGGGGACGACGACGACGGCGCCGCGCCCTGCGTGCCAGACCGCGGCCACCGCTTCGGCGATCTCGGCGGGCCAGTCCCGCGGGCCGTACCCGCCGAGGCTGGTCAACACCGCGCGGGGATTGTGCCCGGCGGCTAGATGCCGGAGGAAACTGGCGCCGTTGTTGTAACGGTCGAAAAGAGCTTCCCTGGCCGCCGTCGGATCGGCCGGGCCGGGCGCAGCGGAGTCAGGCGCAGCAGGTTCGTGCGCAAAAGGTTCGGGCGCAGCGAAGTCAGAAACTGCCGGGCCAGGCGCAGCAAATTCTGTCGCAACGGCGAAAGCAGTATCGACCCGCGCCATCCTGGGCGGGATGGCCACCTTGAGTACGTCGCTGACGGTCCCGGCATAGCGAGCGGCAACCGCACGGCTGAGGGCCAGCACTTCCGGAGTGAGGACCCGCTGCTCCGACAGGACCTTCATCAGCGGCAGCAGCCGGGTGGTGCTTTCGCTGGTGGCCGAGCGTTCAACGATAAACCCGGTGTGCTCCCGCCCGCTGAAACGCACCTTCACCCGAACTCCGGGCTGGGCCGACCCGGCGAGTTCCTCGGGCACGGCATAGTCGAACACCCGGTCGAGGTGCGGCAACGGTGAATCGAGAATGACCTGGGCTACCGGGAGGTCCCCGGCAGGCACCGGCGCTCCCACGGAGTGCGGCGCCGTCGGGAATCCCTGCAGCAGCGACGGTTGCACGGCTCCCCCACTGCCCAACCCATCCGGCCGCTTCAGGGCGCGGCTGGTAGCTGCGGGCACGCTGCGTCGCGGGGGCTGTGCAGAGCCGCTGCCGCCGGAACCGTCCCCGTGTTCCCCGCCGGACAAGCGCGTCCTAGGCGTTGAAATAGCTCCGCAGCTTGTCCACCCGGTCTGTGAGTTCCCAGTTGAAGCCGACATCCTCGCGCCCGAAATGGCCGTGGGCGGCGGTCTTCTGGTAGATCGGCCGCAGCAGGTCCAGGGCGTTGATGATGCCGAGCGGACGAAGGTCGAAGACCTCGCGGATTGCCTTGCCGATGGCGGCCGGGTCGACGGTCTCGGTGCCGAAAGTTTCGACGTAGATCCCGACGGGCTGCGCCATACCGATCGCATAGGCGATCTGGATTTCGGCGCGCCGAGCCAACCCTGCGGCGACGACATTCTTGGCCACCCACCGCATGGCGTAGGCAGCCGAGCGGTCCACCTTGGAGGGGTCCTTGCCGCTGAACGCGCCGCCGCCGTGGCGGGCCATGCCTCCGTAGGTGTCGACAATGATTTTGCGTCCGGTCAGACCGGCGTCGCCTACCGGGCCACCGATGACGAAGTCGCCGCCGGGGTTGAGAATGTGCCGGACGTTGCTGACGTCCAGTTCGGAAGCCGCCAGGACCGGGTCGATGACGTGGATGACAAGGTCAGCCCGCAACTGCTCCAGGTCGACCCCCTGTGCGTGCTGGGATGACACCACGACGGAATCCACGGAAACGGGAACGTCGCCGTCGTAACCGATGGTGACCTGGGTCTTGCCGTCGGGACGTAGATAGTCGAGGGTACCGTCCTTGCGCACCTTGGTCAGGCGTTCGGAGAGGCGGTGGGCCAGCCAGATGGGGGTTGGCATGAGCACCGAGGTCTCATCGCTCGCATACCCGAACATGATGCCCTGGTCCCCGGCGCCCTGCGCATCATAGGGGTCCAGCCCGGTGCCCTGCCGGGTTTCCAGCGAGTTGAAGACACCGTTGGCAATTTCCGGTGACTGCTGGCCGATCGACACCGACACGCCGCAGCGTGCGCCGTCAAACCCGTTCGCTGACGAGTCATAGCCGATCCCCAGCAGGGTCTGACGCACCAACTCGGGAATCTCCACATAAGCCTCGGTGGTGACTTCGCCTGCCACATGGACCAGGCCCGTGGTGACGAGGGTTTCCACTGCGACCCGCGATTTGGGGTCCTTCGCCAGCATGGCGTCGAGGATGGCGTCGCTGATCTGATCACAGATCTTGTCCGGATGTCCTTCGGTGACAGATTCCGAGGTAAACAGGCGCAGGTCGCTGCGGACGGGATGGGCTGAATTCACTTGATCACTCTACTTGGTTCGACCGACAGGATGGCGGGTTATGTGACGGACTGTGTGCGGGGCTGTGTGGCTGGCGCGCGGCTAGCCACGGCCGGATAAGGCTGCCGCTACCCGGGCCACCACAGCAGCGGCTAGGTCGGCTTTGGATCCGATGACCTCAACAGGTTCGGCGCCGCCAGCGTCGAGGATGGTTGCGACCGTGTCATCACGGCCGAACACCTTGCCATCGCCCACCTGGTTCAGCACCAGGTAGTCACACCCCTTACGCGCCAGCTTCTCCCGTGCATGGTCCAGGGAGCTTCCGGTCGGGTCGCCGGTTTCGGCGGCGAACCCGACGATGACCGGTCCGGCACCCGCCTCGCCGCGCTGCTCAACCGCACTGCGCTGCTCAACTGCGCTGCGCTGCTCGACTGCTTCCCGGAGGATATCGGGGTTCCGCACCAGCATGATCACCGGGTTGACGCCATCGGCGCGCTTCTTGATTTTGGTGAGCACCGGCTCCGCGGGCCGGAAGTCGGCTACCGCTGCAGCCATGATCAGCACGTCGGCTTGTTTGGCTGCGCTGAGGGTGGCAAGCCTCAGCTCTTCGGCGGTTTCCACCCGAACCAGTTCGACGCCGTCGGGCGCCGCCACCTCGATGTGGGCGACAATCAATTCTACGGTTGCCCCCTCGGCGAGGGCAGCGACGGCAAGGGCCATGCCCTGTTTGCCCGAGGACCGGTTGCCGAGGTATCGGACCGGATCGATAGGCTCGCGGGTGCCTCCGGCCGTGATGACAACCCGCCGGCCCACGAGGGAACCGTCAACGGGCGCGCCCCCGCTGGCACGACTTGCTGCGGAACCATGTGCCGCACCATAGGCGGCCAATGCGGCGGCGTAAATGTTGGCGGGTTCGGGGAGCCTGCCCGCACCGGAATCGGTGCCGGTCAACCGCCCGGAGGCAGGCTCGAGCACCACAGTGCCACGGCTTCGGAGGGTCGCGACGTTGGCGACGGTGGCCGGGTGATGCCACATTTCGGTGTGCATCGCGGGCGCCATCAGGACCGGGCAGCCGGCCATCAGCAGGGTCCCGGTCAACAGATCATTGGCTATGCCAGCGGCTGCCCGCCCGAGCAGGTCAGCCGTGGCGGGCGCGACGACAACCAAATCGGCGCGCTGCCCCAGACGGACGTGGTTGACCTTATCGACGTCGTCAAACACGCTGTTGCTGACCGGGTTGCCGGACAGGGCCTCCCACGTGGCAGTTCCTACGAACCGCGTGGCGGCGTCGGTGGGGATTACCGTGACGTCATGCCCAGCTTCAGTAAAAAGTCGGAGGAGGGACGCCACCTTGTAGGCGGCGATCCCTCCCCCGACTCCGAGAATTATGCGCACGTGATGAGGAGACGCGTTATTACTGCTCGGTGGATTCGACCGGTGTGGAGACGAGCATGCCCTCGTTGATTTCGCGCAGGGCGATCGAGAGTGGCTTTTCATTCAGGCGGGTGTCGACCAGCGGGCCAACATACTCGAACAGGCCCTCGTGGAGCTGGGAGTAGTACGCGTTGATCTGACGGGCGCGCTTGGCGCCGTAGATCACCAGGGCATACTTCGAGTCCGACGCCTCCAGCAGAGAGTCGATCGGCGGGTTGATGATGCCTTCAGGCTGTGTTGACACAAATACTCCGTAAATGGTTCAGATTGTTGGTGGCTGCCGAGCTCCCGGGTCGCGTGTCTAGCGCTCCAGAGGACTCAGTCCCATCAGTGATACAAGCTCGTCCGCTGCCCGCTGAACACTGTCATTGACCACCGTATGATCAAATTCAGGTTCCGCAGCAAGTTCTAGTTTAGCGGTTTCCAGCCGTTGCCGCTGTTCTTCCTCACTTTCGGTCCCGCGGCCGACCAGCCGGCGCACCATTTCCTCCCAGCTAGGAGGGGCGAGAAACACGAAATTCGCACCGGGCATCGACTCCTTGACCTGTCGCGCGCCCTGCAGATCTATCTCCAGCAACACCGATTTTCCGTCGGCCATGGCGGCGTCCACTGTTCGGCGGAGGGTGCCGTAGCGGTTCCGTCCGTGCACCAGCGCCCATTCCAGCATCTGCTCCGACGCGACCAGGTCATCGAATTCGTCGTTGTTGACAAAGTAGTAATGGACGCCATCCATCTCCCCCGGCCGGGCGGGCCTGGTGGTGGCCGAAACCGACAGCCAGACCTGCGGATAGTTGTCGCGGATAAAGGTCGATACGGTTCCCTTACCGACGGCCGTTGGCCCGGCGAGTACTGTCAGCCGAGGCTGCGACACGTGGTTCCTCACTTGTAGGGTTCCTGGGTTCGCCCCGGTCAGGGCGAAGGATCCTGCTTTGCTAGATGTTCGATCAGGGCCTGGCGCTGATGGACTCCCAGCCCACGTACGCGGCGCGTCGCAGCGATGCCGACGTCGTTCATGATGCCCGCAGCCCGCACGTCACCGACCCCGGGGAGAGCCTTCAGGAGGTCGAGGACTTTCAACCGGCTGACGGCTTCATCCCTGGACATCCCGTTGACCACCTCGCTGACAGTGGTCTCCCCGGTTTTCAACTTCACCTTCAGTTCAGCCCGGACCGCACGGGCCGCTGTGGCTTTTTCGCGCGCTTGCGTCCGTTCGGAGTCGGATAGCGGCTTCAAGCTCACAAGTGCTCCCCTGCAGTAGGCACCGTCCCGCGCTGAACGCTCGGGCAAATGCAATTCTTGTGGAATGGGCTTGCACTGAACCTATCTGTACTGCGGTCCCAAAATCAATTGCCGAGGTCAGCCAACGCGAGTTCAGCAGCCGCCCGCAGCCTGTCGGGATCGGGTCCAGCAGCGAGGATGCTGCGGCTGGCACTGGCGAGCACCAGGGCTGATGCAGCACCAAACGTGTCAGTAAGTTCAGCGGCCCCTGCGCCCTGGGCGCCAATTCCTGGTGCCAGGATCGGACCGTTCAACCGGCCAAGATCCAGGCCGAGCTCACGTACCGCAACGCCCGCTGTGGCTCCGACCACCAACCCCACCGAACCGAGCCCGACGGCGTCCCGGTTCTCCCGGGCCGCGGCGTCGGCGATCACCCGGGCCACGGCGTGACCGACCGTGGGGCCGGCGTCAGGCCCGCCGCCGGGTCCCGCTCCAGCACTTCTCACCCGGGCGTGCTGAACCTCGGCACCCTCAGGGTTGGAGGTCAGGGCCAGCACGAACACTCCGCGGCCGGTCTCGGCAGCAAGCTTCAGGGCGGGGCGCAGCGACTCGAACCCCAGATACGGGTTCAAGGTCACTGCGTCGGCAGCCAGCGCCGACCCATTCCGCAGCCAGGCGTCCGCGTAGGCGGCCATGGTGGAGCCGATATCGCCGCGCTTCGCGTCGGCGATGGTCAGCACCTCCTGGTCTGCGGCAGCGGCGAGGAAGCGTTCCAGCGCTGCCAGCCCAGCGGACCCGTGCCGTTCAAACAACGCCACCTGTGGTTTGAGAATGCAGGCCGTCTCCCCTACCGCGTCCAGCACCGTCAGGGCAAACCGTTCACACCCGGCGGCGTCGTCGCTCAGCCCCCAGGCTCTGAGTAGCGCCGGGTGCGGATCGATTCCGACGCAGAGGCTACCCCGAGCCTGCATCCGGGCAGCGAGACGCGCACCGAAGGTCAGGTTAGCGTCCTGCATCGCGGGCTTCGGTGGCGGCACGCAGGTTGGCGGCGTGTTCCTGCAGGCTGGTGACCGACCATTCGTAGGATCGCATTGCCTCGATCGCCTGCACCGCTGCGCCGAACTCGGGGATGGTGGTGATTACTGGCAGCCCGTAGGACGTTGCGGCGGCACGAATCTCGTACCCGTCGCCGCGGGCCTGGCCGCCGGACGGAGTGTTGATGATCATGTCAATGGTGCCGTCGGTGATCAGGTCGACCACTGTGCCCTCGCCCTGGTCTCCTGTACCCTCGGCGATCTTTCGTACCGTGGTGGCCTGAATACCGTTGCGACGCAGCACATCGGCGGTGCCGCCGGTGGACAGGATCTCGAAGCCGAGATCCACCAGCCGTTTTACCGGCATGATGATCGAGCGCTTGTCCCGGTTGGCGACCGAGACGAACACCCGTCCCTCGGTGGGGAGGGCAGCGTTCGCCGCGGCCTGGCTCTTGGCAAAGGCGGTGTCGAAGTACTTGTCGATTCCCATCACTTCGCCCGTGGACCGCATCTCCGGTCCGAGCAGGGAATCTACCACTGTGCCATCGGTGGTGCGGAACCTGCTGAATGGCAGCACCGCTTCCTTGACCGAGACGGGAGCGTCGAGGGGCAGATCGCCGCCGTCGCCGACCACGGGCAGCAGACCATAGTCGGCGCGCAGGGCGGCGATTGGCACGCCAGTACCGATCAGCGCTGCGGCCTTGGCCAACTGCACCCCGGTGGCCTTCGAGACGAAGGGCACGGTGCGCGACGCCCGGGGGTTAGCTTCCAGGACGTACAGCACGTCGGAGGCAAGGGCGAACTGGATGTTGATCAGTCCACGGACCCCCACCCCTTCGGCGATGGCCAGGGTGGCTTCCCGGACGCGTTGCAGGATGTCGGCGCCGAGCGTGATCGGCGGCAGGACACAGGCCGAGTCCCCGGAGTGGATCCCGGCTTCCTCGATGTGTTCCATGATGCCGCCGAGGTACAGGTCGGTGCCGTCGTAGAGGGCGTCGACGTCGATCTCGATGGCGTCTTCAAGGAACCTGTCGATCAGGACTGGATGCGCCTCGGTGATCTCGGTGGCGTTGGCGATGTAGCGCGAAAGGTTCGCTTCGTCGTAGACAATCTCCATGCCGCGACCGCCCAGGACGTAGGACGGGCGAACGAGGACCGGGTAGCCGATTTTGTCAGCGATCTTCTTGGAGTCCTCGAAGGAGACGGCGGTGCCGTTCTTCGGCGAGATCAGCCCGGCGGCGTCGAGGACACGGCTGAAGGCTCCGCGGTGCTCGGCCAGGTCGATGGCTTCCGGTGACGTGCCGAGGATCGGGATGCCGGCGTCGGCCAGTTCCTGAGCCAGTTTCAGCGGAGTCTGCCCGCCGAGTTGCACGAACACGCCCAGCACGCCGCCGGTACGTTGCTCGGCAGCGATGACCTCAAGGACGTCCTCCAGGGTCAGCGGCTCAAAGTACAGCCGGGTGGAGATGTCGTAGTCGGTGGACACAGTCTCCGGGTTGCAGTTGACCATCACGGTCTCGTAACCGGCCTGACGCAGCGCCATCGACGCATGGACGCAGGAGTAGTCGAACTCGATGCCCTGGCCGATCCGGTTGGGCCCGGAGCCCAGGATGATGATGGAGGGTTTGGCGTGGGGGCCCACCTCGTCCTCCTCGTCGTAGGACGAGTAGTGGTAGGGGGTGTAAGCCGCGAATTCGGCGGCGCACGTATCGACGGTCTTGTAGACCGGCCGCACCCCGAGGGCGTGGCGGACCCCGCGCACCACCGCCTCTGGGGTGTGGGTGAGCGAGCCGAGCTGTTCGTCGGAGAAGCCATGGCGCTTGGCGAGCCGCAACAAATCCTCGGTCAACGACGGCGCCTCCCGGACCGTCGCAGCAACCTCGTTGAGCAGCACCAGCTGGTCCAGGTACCAGGGATCAATGCCCGTCGCCTGGTACAGCTCGTCGATGGTGCCGCCGCCGAGCAGTGCCTGCTGGACCTGGGCGAGCCGCTCCGTGGTGGGCCGTTTGGCTGCGGTGATCAGGGCTGGTACGTCAATATCGATCGACGTGTCGAAGGACAACTGGGAGCCCTTTTGCTCCAGGGATCGCAGCGCTTTCTGGAGCGCTTCGGTGAAGTTACGGCCGATGGCCATCGCCTCGCCCACCGACTTCATGGTGGTGGTCAGGGTGGGGTCCGCGGCGGGGAACTTCTCGAAGGCGAACCGGGGCACCTTGACCACCACGTAGTCGAGGGTCGGCTCGAAGGATGCCGGAGTCTTCTGGGTGATGTCGTTGGGGATCTCGTCCAGGGTGTAGCCGAGGGACAGCTTCGTGGCGATCTTCGCGATCGCGAAGCCGGTGGCCTTGGAAGCCAACGCCGAGGACCGGGAGACCCGCGGGTTCATCTCAATGACGACGATGCGGCCAGTGTCGGGCTCAATGGCGAACTGGATGTTGCACCCACCGGTGTCGACGCCCACCTCACGGATGATGGCGATCGAAATGTCACGCAGCCGCTGGTACTCGCGGTCCGTGAGGGTCATGGCCGGGGCTACGGTGATCGAGTCGCCGGTATGAACGCCCACCGGGTCAAGATTCTCGATGGAACAGACAACCACCACGTTGTCGTTCCTGTCCCGCATCATCTCGAGTTCGTACTCCTTCCAGCCGAGGATGCTCTCTTCGAGGAGCACCTCAGTGGTGGGGCTGTACTGCAGGCCCTGACCCACGATCCGGCGCAGGTCCTTCTCGTCGTACGCGAGACCCGAGCCCAGGCCTCCCATGGTGAAGGAGGGGCGGACCACCATCGGGTACCCGAGGTCGGTGGCGGCGTCCAGGGCGCCGTCAATGGAGTGGATGATCGTTGACCTGGCGGATTCGGCGCCGCAGCGGGCGACGACGCCCTTGAACTTCTCGCGGTCCTCCCCCAGTTCGATGGCCGCGATGTTGGCACCGATCAGCTCCACGCCGTACTTGTCGAGCACCCCGTTTTTGTCGAGAGCGATCGCTGTGTTGAGGGCGGTCTGCCCGCCCAGGGTCGGCAGGAGGGCGTCGGGGCGTTCCTTCTCGATAATCTTCGCCACCACCTCCGGGGTGATGGGTTCCACATAGGTGGCGTCAGCAAATTCCGGGTCGGTCATGATGGTGGCCGGGTTGGAGTTCACCAGGATGACCCGCAGGCCCTCCTCCTTCAACACCCGGAGTGCCTGCGTTCCCGAATAGTCGAATTCGGCGGCCTGGCCAATGACGATCGGACCGGAGCCAATGACCAGGACGCTCTTGAGGTCGGTTCTGCGTGGCATCTAGTTGGTTTCCTTATCGTTGGCGCTGCCCGGCTGGTCATCGGAGCGGGTGTCGGTCATCAACTGGATGAACCGGTCAAACAGGTACGCGGAATCGTGGGGGCCCGCTGCCGCCTCGGGGTGGTACTGGACGGAGAAAGCGGGCAGGTCAAGGCAGGCCAGGCCTTCCACGACGCCGTCGTTCAGGCTCACGTGGCTGACCTCGACCCTGCCAAAGCGGGCCTCGGGGGCCGGAGTGGGGCCGTCGAGGGGCGCGTCGACGGCGAAGCCGTGGTTCTGGGAGGTGATTTCCACCCTGCCGGTGCGCCGGTCAAGGACGGGCTGGTTGATGCCCCGGTGCCCGTACCTGAGTTTGTAGGTGCCGAAGCCAAGCGCGCGGCCCAGGATCTGGTTTCCGAAGCAAATGCCGAAGAACGGGATCCGGGCGTCGAGCACCTCGCGGAGCAGGGCGACCTGCGGGTCGGCGGTGGCCGGGTCGCCGGGTCCGTTGGACATGAACACGCCGCCGGGATGCTCCTGCGCCACCTCGGCAAAGGTTGAGCTGGCGGGAAGCACCACGGTGCGCACCCCCCGCTGGGCGAAGTGCTTGGGGGTCATGGATTTGATCCCCAAGTCAAGGGCGGCAACGGTGAACAGGGGTTCACCCTCCCAGCCGTGATCGGACGGTTCAACAACGTACCGGGCTGTCGCGCTGACCTCATCGGCGAGGCGGGCACCCTCCATGGACTCCTGTCCGGCGACCAGTGCCAGCAGGTCTGCGTCGGAACCGGTGGCCGCCGGTCCGGAGAAGATCCCTGCCTTCATGGCGCCGCGCTCACGCAGGTGGCGGGTGACGGCCCGGGTGTCGACGCCCTGAATGCCGACGATGCCCTGGTCGCGGAGCTGGCCATCGAGGCTCTGCTCGGATCGCCAGTTGGAGGGGCGGCGGGCGGCGTCACGCACAATATAGCCGGCCACCCAGATCCGGCGGGATTCGGCGTCGTCGGCGTTTACCCCGGTGTTGCCGATGTGGGGTGCCGTCTGCACCACCAGCTGGCGGGCATAGGACGGGTCGGTGATGGTCTCCTGGTACCCGGTCATTCCGGTGGCGAAGACTGCTTCGCCCAGGGCGGTGCCCTGCGCACCGTAGCTGCGGCCGCGGAAGGTGCGGCCGTCCTCGAGCATCAGGACTGCGGCGCTCTCTGGCGCGGGCTGGCTGGAATCTGTCACTGTACGTCCTTCGGGGGGTTCTGGGTCTGTGACGGGGTGCGGTGAGCGGTGATCGGTGGAGGCGCGGCTGCGTGCCGGTGGTCCGTTGGTGCGAGGTCCACGGCGGCATGGAGGAGCCCGGTGCGGGCGTCGGCGCGGCGGGTCCGGAAGCCGGTGTCGACGGCGGTTCCGTTGAGGGTCCAGGTGAACACCACCAGTCCGTCCTTTTCAACGAACTTGCCGGCCATCCCCCGGTCCAGCCTGGCGCTGATGAGGTCGGACCGCCTGATAAACAGGTCACGTGCGCCGCCGCGGACGATCAGGATGCCTTCCTCATGCACACTCGCGGTGGCGTTGGACCTGACGCCCAGCCCATGGACGGCGATGCGATCGAGCCAGTCTCCCGCCGTCGTCGTGACGACGTACTGTCCGTTCGCGACGTACAGCGGCTCGCTGAGGGTTGCGGGGGCCTCGAACGGGGCCGGGATATCCCTTTGCCGGGCGAGGCGATTGCGCCAGCCCAAGGCGCCGAGGGCGACGACGACGGCGATGGTGCCCAGTGATAGGGCGACGGGCGTTAGCCAGTCCATGATGATTCCTCAGCTGCAGTCGGGTGTGGTGTATTCAAGCGGCCCTCCAGCACTGTGGGGTGGCCCCTAAAGAACGTGGCGTGGACGGCCCCAGGGAGCTCAGTGCCGGCAAACGGGCTGTTGCGGCCCATGGTGGCCATTTTATCCGGATCGACTACCCAGCGTGCCGCCGGATCGACGAGTGTGACGTTGGCTGCCTCGCCCTCGGACAGGGGGCGGCCCTGGTGGTCGAGGCCGCCGATCCGTGCCGGAGTGCGCGAGGTGACCCGGGCGAACCCTTCCCAGTCCATCAGCCCTGTGGAGATCATGGTGTGTTGCACCACTGACAGCGCGGTTTCCAGTCCGGTCATGCCCATCGCTGCCTGCGCCCACTCACAGTCCTTGTGTTCGGAGGGGTGCGGCGCATGGTCGGTGCCCACGACGTCGATGGTGCCGTCGGCGAGGGCTTCGCGCAGAGCCTGGACGTCCTCGCCCGTGCGCAGCGGCGGGTTCACCTTGTAAACCGGGTTGTAGCTGCGGACCAGTTCGTCGGTGAGCAGCAGGTGGTGCGGGGTGACCTCGGCGGTGACCTTGATGCCGCGGGCCTTGGCCCACCGGATGATCTCCACCGACCCCGCTGTTGAAACGTGGCAGACGTGCAGCCGGGACTGCACGTGGTGGGCCAGGAGGACATCCCGGGCGATGATGCTTTCCTCGGCGACGGCGGGCCAGCCGGCGAGTCCGAGCACCGCGGAGACAGTGCCCTCGTTCATCTGGGCGCCCTCGGTCAGTCGGGGTTCCTGGGCATGCTGGGCGATCACGCCGTCGAACGCCTTGACGTACTCAAGCGCGCGGCGCATCAGGACGGGGTCGCTGACGCACACGCCGTCGTCGGAGAACACCCTGACGCTGGCCCGGGAGTCCGCCATGGCGCCGAGTTCGGCGAGTTGGGTACCGCCGAGACCCACCGTGACAGCGCCCACGGGGCGCACTTCCACCCAACCGGCGCGCCGTCCCAGGCTGTAGACCTGTTCGACTACCCCAGCGGTGTCGGCCACAGGAGTGCTGTTGGCCATGGCGTGAACCGCGGTGAACCCGCCCAGCGCGGCGGCGCGGGTCCCGGTTTCGACAGTCTCCGCGTCCTCGCGGCCTGGTTCGCGGAGATGGGTGTGCAGGTCCACCAGACCGGGGAGCGCAACGAGACCATCGGCGTCGATGACCGTGGCGCCCGCAGCTGAGAGTCTCTGGCCGACTCCGGCGATGATCCCGTCGGAGATGAGCAGGTCTGCCCGTTCCTGACCAAGCAGCGCTGCGCCGCGAATGAGGTAGCTGGCCGGGGCTGGTGAGGTCATCGTGGGTTCTCCTGGGTAAGGGTGCTGGCTGCGCTGGAATGGGGCTGGTCCTCGCCGGAGAGCAGGAGGTAGAGGGCGGCCATCCTGACTGAGACGCCGTTGCGCACCTGGGCAAGAACCGTGGAGCGGGGTGAATCTGCTGCTGCAGCCGAGATTTCAAGGCCCCGGTTCATCGGGCCGGGGTGCATGATGACCGTGTGTTCCAGTCCGTGGGTGTCCAGCGCCGCCAGCCGGGCGTCGTCGAACCCCCAACGCCGGGAGTACTCGCGGGTCGAGGGGAAGAAGGCCGCGTTCATGCGCTCGGCCTGCAGCCGCAGCATCATCACCGCGTCGGGGCCCGCCGCCAGCGCCTCGTCAAGGTTGTAAGTGATCCTGCACGGCCACTGCTCGGCGCCTACCGGGACCAGGGTGGGCGGGGCGACCAGTGTCACCGAAGCGCCAAGGGTCTCCAGCAGCCACAGGTTGGAGCGGGCCACCCGGGAATGCAGGACATCGCCGACGATCGTCACCGCCATCCCCGTCAGGTCGGAGCCCACCGAGGGGACGCCGGAGATTTTCGCCCAGTGGCGGCGAAGCGTGAACGCGTCGAGCAGCGCCTGGGTGGGGTGCTCATGCATCCCGTCGCCAGCGTTGATCACCGCCGCATCGATCCAGTCCGACGTCGCCAGCCGGGCCGGCGCACCGGACGCCCAGTGCCTGATCACCACCGCATCGGCGGACATGGCCTCAAGGGTCTGCGCAGTATCCTTCAGCGATTCGCCCTTGGACACCGAGGAGCCCTTGACGGCGAAGGTGATGACGTCAGCGGACAACCGTTTGGCTGCGGCCTCGAAGGAGATCCGGGTTCTGGTGGAGTCCTCGAAGAAGAGGTTCACCACCGTCCGGCCGCGGAGGGCCGGGAGCTTCTTGATTTCCCGTTCGCCGACCGCCGACATTTCCTCGGCAACGTCGAGGATACGGATGGCGTCCTCGCGGGACAGGTCGCGGGTGGAGAGCAGGTGCCTCATGCCGGGCCCTCGATCACCACGTGGTTGACGGGCCGGCCGGCCACCACATCGATTTCGGCCAGCTGAACGCGGACCTTTTCGGCCGATGACGTGGGGAGGTTCTTGCCTACGTGGTCGGCGCGGATGGGCAGCTCGCGGTGGCCACGGTCCACGAGGACCGCCAGCCGGACTGCCCGCGGACGGCCGAGGTCCACCAGGGCGTCAAGAGCGGCGCGAATGGTCCGCCCGGAATACAGGACGTCGTCAACCAGGACCACCACTTTGTTGTCGATGCCCGACGGCGGCAGCTGGGTTGGCAGTGGCGGCCGGGTGGGGTGGTGGCGGAGGTCGTCACGGAACATCGTCACATCAAGCTGGCCCACTATGAGGGCCGGATCAAGCCGCGACCCGGTGGCCTGGTATTCGGCTGCGGCGATATTGCGGGCAAGACGCTGGGCGAGCGGATAACCTCGCCGCGGGATGCCCAACAGCACCAAATCAGCGGTGCCCTTATTGGCTTCAAGGATTTCGTGGGCGATGCGGGTAAGCGCTCGGTCAATATCGGCTTCGGCGAGAACGACACGCGACACAACACTCTCGGGCTGAGGTGCAGGCATGGTCATTGGACGCTTCCTCCTTCCCCGCCTCACAGGACGGAACTTAAAGGTTGGTTGCGTTGTCAAAACTATCACAGCGGGTAACCGACCTTCCCATCCCGATCAGCCCCGTGACGATCTAGTCTGTGAAGATGAGAGCAACCGCGAAAACGACTACTGCACCACCACCCTGGGGATCACCGCAACCTGTCCAGCCCCTATGGGACCGGGCCATCCGTCGGGGTCCCGGTGTGCTCAATGTGCTTCTGGTGGCCGTGGCAGCGCTGGTTTTGGTGATTCTGACCTGGTTCCTCAGCACTACCCTCGGCGGCGGAGCCTTGATCGTGTGCGGAATTCTCGCGTTGATCCCGCTGTCCATCTGCGTGGCGGGATTGATGTGGATTGACCGTTGGGATCCCGAACCGCGCGGCGCGCTCTGGTTTGCGTTCCTGTGGGGCGCCGGCATCTCGGTAGTCGCGACCCTGATTCTGGGAAGCTATGTCACAGAACTGCTGTCGCTCGCGTTGGCGTCGACCCCGTCGGACGTGATCGGCCCCGTACTGCAGGCGCCCCTGGTGGAGGAAATCGCCAAGGGGCTCGGCGTCCTGGTGCTGGTGTACTCCCGGCGTAGCCACTTTGACGGGCCGGTGGACGGCATTGTGTACGCCGGGATGGTCGGCGCGGGATTCGCGTTCACCGAAAATATTCTGTACTTCGGGGCTGCGGCACTGGATGGCGGTGGCCTGGGTGAACTGGTTGCGGTCTTCGTGATCAGGGGCCTGTTCTCCCCGTTTGCCCATGTCATGTTTACCGCCGCGCTGGGTGCGGTGCTGGGCGTGGCCGTTGCCCGCACCGGCACACGGTATATCTTTCCGGCTTTCGTAGCGGGCCTGGTGCCGGCTATTGCCGGGCACATGTTGTGGAATGGCGGCCTGCTGGTGCTGTTTACCGACTTTTTCGAGTTCTACTTCCTGATCCAGCTCCCGCTCTTTCTCGCCGCACTGACAAGCATCATAGTTCTGCGGCGGGCCGAACGGCGCCTCACCGAGGACCGACTCGGCGGCTATGCGGCGGCTGGCTGGTTCACCCCGCAGGAAGTCACCATGCTGGCCACCAGGGGCGGGCGGTCGCAGGCGCTCGGCTGGTCACGCCGGTTCGGCCGACAGCGCAGCATGAAGGCCTTCATCAGGTCCGCCACCCGCCTGGCGTTTACCCGGCAGCGCCTCCTTGCCGGCCATGACCCGCAACTGAACCTCGCCCGCGAACAACTGCTCCTAGCCGACGTCACCCGGCTCCGCAACGAACTCGTGAGAACGGCAGCGGGCAACGCACACCACCGGGACGGAACCTAGTCTTGAAACCTACGCCGTCTTGAAACCTACGCCGTCTTGAATTTACGCCGTCTTGAAGCCTACGCCTCAGTCCCGGGATCCGGCTCAGTTCTGGCTACGGCTCAGCTGCCCCAGGCGGTGACCGCCACCTGCCGAACGATCTTGCCCTCGCTGTCCAGATCGGCGGTGGCCATGCACAGGACGTCCGTACCGTCGTCGTACCGGCAGGCCTCCGTGTAGGCCAACCGATTGCCGCTTACCACCGGGCTTTCCAGTTTGTGGGACATTTCCCGCGAACAGACATCGCGGAGATGCTCGGCAATCTGTTCGCTGCCCCGGAAGGTACGCGGCCGCGCCGGCGGGTGCTCGTTGTCTACTTCGGTAAGCTCCGCATTCTCCGAGTAGAGCGATGCCAGTAGGGTGGCGTCCCGTCCCTCAATGCCGCGGCGGAGCGCCTCGATCCCGAACGAAGATTTGGTTTTCATGACTTTTCTCCCTGCCAGTGAATCCAGTAATAACCAATGTTATTACCGATTTCCGGGCAAGGCTATGCCTTTATCCGCTGGGCCAACGGCCCAGCCAGGGCCGGGCGCTGCTGCTAGGCGAGCAGCGTCGGCTTGAGCTGCTGGAGGCGACCCAACAGGCCGTTGACGAAGGCTGGCGACTCGTCGGTGGAGAGCATTTTAGCGAGCTCGACCGCCTCGCTAACGGCGACGCCGTCGGGCACGTCCGCGTTGTAAAGCAACTCCCAGGCGCCCACCCGGAGGATCATCCGGTCCACTGCCGGCATCCGGTCAAGGGTCCAGCCCTGTGAGTAGGTGCCCAGGAACTCGTCAATCTGCTCGCCCTGGGTCATGACGCCCTCGATGATGTCCACCGAGTAGGGGGCCACCACCGTGTCGGTCTTCTCGCGCCGGGCTTTGAGCGCCTCAAGGGGCGAGACGGAGCGCTGCTCCGCCTCGAAAAGGATGTCGAGTGCCCTGCGGCGGGCTTTACTGCGGGCGCTCACTCGTTGACGCGTCCCAGATAATCGCCAGTCCGGGTATCGACTTTGACCTTGGTGCCGGTCTCCAGGAACAGTGGGACTTGAATGTCGTAACCGGTTTCGACGGTGGCCGGCTTGGTGCCACCGGTGGAGCGGTCGCCCTGCAGACCCGGCTCGGTGTAGGTCACCTCGAGAACCACCGACGGTGGAAGCTCGACATAGAGGGCCGACCCTTCGTGCATGGCAATGGTGACCATCAGGCTTTCGAGCATGAAATTCTCGGCCGGGCCGACAGTCTTGCCGGGAACGGTGAGCTGATCGAAGTCCGAGGTGTCCATGAACACAAAATCTTCGCCGTCCTTGTACAGGTACTGGTAATCACGGCGGTCCACTGTGGCGGTCTCGATCTTCAGGCCGGCGTTGAAAGTCTTGTCGACTACCTTGCCCGACAGGATGTTGCGCAGCTTGGTACGGACAAAGGCGCCGCCCTTGCCTGGCTTGACGTGCTGGAACTCGAGAACGTTCCACAGGTTGCCTTCAAGCTTTAGCACCGTGCCGTTTTTGATGTCGTTTGTGGTAGCCACAGGGTCTCTTTCGTGTTAAACCATCAGCGCCCGGGCAGTAACATCCGGAGCCACATGTGATGAGGTGGGAAAAGTCCAGAGCCCATTCTACCTTGCGGTGCGACCACCGGGCGCGGTGCGGTGTTAGGAAGCAATCTCCTGGTAGGCGGCAAACAGCAGCGAGGTGTCGGGTACCTCGAGCATTCCGGGGCGGGCGACGTCGTCGAGCACCACGAAGCGTAGGAGGTCACCCCGTGACTTCTTGTCCCGGCGCATCCCGTCCAGCAGGGCCGCCCAACGGTCCCGGCGATAAGTCACCGGCAGCTCGAGGAGCTCGAGAACGCTGCGGTGGCGGTCGGCTGCCTCGTCGCTGAGCCGGCCGACCATGCGGGAAAGCTCGGCGGCGAACACCAGTCCCACCGATACGGCGGCGCCGTGACGCCAGGAGTAGCGTTCGGCTAGTTCAATGGAGTGGCCCAGGGTGTGCCCGTAATTGAGGAATTCGCGGCGCCCGTGGTCCCTGAGGTCCTCCGACACAAATTCGGCCTTCACGGCCACGGCCCGCTCGATGAGTTCCCGGACCGTGGCGGAGCCGGCGTCAGACACTGCAGCGGGATCGGCCTCAATCAGCTCAAGGATGCGTGGATCGGCGATGAAACCGCATTTGACTACCTCGGCCATGCCGGTCAGCAGCTCGTTGCGGGGCAGCGTGGCCAGAGCATCGAGGTCCGCCAGAACGGCCGCCGGTGGGTGGAACGCTCCGACCAGGTTTTTACCCTCGGCCGTGTTGATTCCGGTCTTACCGCCGACGGCGGCGTCAACCATACCGAGCAGGCTCGTAGGAAGGTGCACCACCTTCACGCCGCGCAGCCAGGTGGCAGCGACGAAGCCGGCCAGGTCGGTGACCGCTCCTCCACCCACTGCGACGACTGCGTCGGAGCGGGTGAAGTCGTTTTGCCCCAGGACCTGCCAGCAGAAGGCGGCTACCTGAATATGCTTGCCTTCTTCGGCGTCGGGAATTTCTGCCGTCACGGCGGTGAAACCGGCGTCCGCCAACTCGGCGCGCACGGTGTCGCCGGTGCTCCTGAGCGCCCGTGGGTGGATCACCAGGACGCGGCGCACCCGCTCACCCAGGACGGCCGGGAGCCGTTCCAGCAGCCCGTGGCCGATGATGACCTCATAGTTTTCAGCCGTGGTGGTTCCGGTGACCTTGATGACTGTCGGGTCTTTGGCGGCTGTCGGCTCATTCGCCATGACTGTCCCTTCCTCTGTTCTGTGCGGGCTGACTGTTCTGTGCAGGCTGACTGTTCTGTGCGGACTGCAGTTCTTGGGTGAGCTCGGCGACGAGTTGATCGATGCTGCGGCCCCGGGTGTCGAGCACATAGTTGGCCAGGCTTTCGTAAACCGGTCGGCGTTCCCGATCCATCCGGGACCAGGCTTCGATCGGGTCGCCGGCCAGGAGCGGCCTGCTCCGGTCGCGGGTTATCCGGCCTCGCACGGTACTCAGGTCAGCGTCCAGGAAGACTACCCGCGCGCCGCCGAGGAGAGTCCGGGTTCCTTCGTCGAGGACGGCGCCGCCGCCCAGTGAGACCACTTGGTTGGCTGAAGCGTCACTGAGAACCTCGGCGACCAGCCGCGCCTCCAGCGCCCTGAACGCAGGCTCGCCCTGCTGGGCGAAAATCGTGCTGATCCGACCGTGCCGTTTGACGATGAGCTGGTCCGTGTCGACGAAGCTCCAGCCCAGGCGGGCGGCGAGGCTGGCTCCGACGGCGGATTTTCCGGTAGCCATCAGTCCGATGAAAACTACCGGCCCGACGGCGGGTGAGGGCATCAGTTCCCGGCCGAATTCAGCGACGTGGGAATGGCTGCCAGGTACGCGGCGAGGTTGCGGGCGGTTTCCTGGACTGAGTCCCCGCCGAACTTCTCGGTCACCGCTTCGGCAATCACCAGGGCCACCATGGCCTCGGCGACCACGCCTGCTGCTGGTACGGCGCAGACGTCGGAGCGCTGGTGGTGGGCGCGGGCTGCGTCTCCGGTGCTGACATCGATGGTGCGCAAAGCCCGTGGGACGGTAGCGATGGGCTTCATGGCGGCGCGAACCCGGAGGGTGTCGCCGATACTCATGCCACCTTCGATCCCGCCTGCGCGGTTGCTGGTGCGCTCGATCATGCCTGAGTCACCGCGCACCATCTCGTCGTGTGCTTTCGACCCTCGCCGGGCCGCGGTGAGGAACCCGTCGCCCACCTCGACGCCCTTGATGGCCTGAATCCCCATGAGTGCCGCAGCGAGCCGGGAATCGAGCCTCCGGTCCCAGTGGACGTAACTTCCCAAACCCGGTGGCAGTCCGTACACCACTACCTCAACCACGCCGCCGAGGGTTTCGCCCTCCTTGTGGGCGGCATCCACCTCCGAGACCATGGCCAGGGACGTCTCCCGGTCGAAGCAGCGCAGCGGATCCTGATCCAGGGCAAGCACATCGGTGGGCCGGGGCAGCGCTGAACCTTCGGGGACAGCGACCGAGGCGATAGCAACCGTGTGGCTGACGAGACTGATGCCGAGCGCGGACAGGAATCGTGCGGCTACCTCGCCCAAGGCAACGCGGGCAGCCGTTTCCCGGGCGCTGGCACGCTCAAGTACCGGCCGGGCCTCATCGAACCCGTACTTCTGCATTCCGGTGAAGTCGGCGTGGCCCGGACGCGGGCGGGTGAGCGGCGCGTTACGGGCCAGCTCGGCCAGTTCGGCCGGGTCCACCGGGTCGGCGGACATAATCTGGTCCCACTTGGGCCACTCGGTGTTGCCCACCTGTACGGCGACCGGCCCGCCCTGCGTGACCCCGTGCCGGACACCCCCGATGATGCTGACCTGATCCTGCTCGAACTTCATCCGGGCGCCCCGACCGTAGCCGAGACGCCTGCGGGCCAGCGCGGCCTGGATATCACTGCTTGTGATTTCCACGCCCGCGGGCATTCCTTCAATAATTCCCACCAGTGCCGGTCCGTGGGATTCTCCGGCAGTTAACCAACGCAACATGCTTCCAATCCTGCCACGGTGACGCTGCTGTTTCAGCGTGCGGGAGCTCCGACCGCGTCACACATGACTTTTAGGACCGCAGCCTCATCGGTGAAAGCGGTCCCCGAAAACAGTCTGACCTGCTCCACCGCCTGATAGATGAGCATCTCCAGCCCCGGAACGATGACGCCTCCCCCTGAGTGCCAGGCGCTGGCGAGAGGGCTGGGCCAGGGCTCGTAGGCGACATCAAGCAACACTGGCGGAACTGCTGCCGGTACTGAAGGGGCTGCGAGGAGTTCCTGACCGAGCATGTCGGCGCCGCGCGGAGGCAACGTGGAAATGACGACATTGGCGTTCCGGACACTCTGCGCTGCACTGCTCCACTCCCGGAGCTCAATACCGAGGTTGAGGGTCCGTCCCAGGTTCCGCAGGGAGGCGGCCCGCTCCGGGGAACGGACGACGACGGTGACCCGGTCCGCACCAAGCAGTTGCAGCGCCGCCAGCGACGCTGCCGCAGTTCCCCCGCCGCCCAGAACGACTGCCGAGCCGGGAGGGTCGGGTACCCCGCCGTACCTAAGCGCGCCGACAATGCCGGCGACGTCGGTGTTGTGGCCGGTCAAGACACGCTCCGGGCCGGTCCCGTCGACAGTTACCGTGTTCAGGACCCTAATCACTGCAGCGGGTCCGCTCAACCGGTCCACCAGGGGAACCATGGTTGCCTTGTGTGGCATGGTAACCGAGACGCCGCGCCACTCGTCGGCGGCGCGGACCTGCGCGACGAATGACTCCAACTCCGGCGGCGGAACCTCGATAGCGTCGTAGCTGCAGTCGAAGCCCAGGTAGGCGTAGGCGGCACGGTGCAGCGCTGGTGATCGGGAGTGCACGATGGGGCTCCCGATCACTGCTGCCCGCTGCTGGCGGTTACGGTCAGGTGTGCCTGCGGCGGAGACCGCCGACGAGATCACCTAGCTGCACCTGCCGGGGTTCTCGGAGCACCAGGCCTGGTATTCGGCAACATAAACAGCATGTTCGGCGAGGGTCTCGGAGAACTTGGTTTCGCCCGTGTCGAGATCGACAGTGACCCAATAGTAGAAGGGCACGTCGGCGGGATTGACTGCCGCTGCGATGGCCTCGGCCCCCGGCGAGCCGATCGGTCCCACCGGCAATCCCGGGTTGGCGAACGTGTTGTAGGGATTGGATTCGTCGGCGCGTTCCTCTTCGGTGAAGTCAAAACTCCGCCGGTCCAGGCCATACGTGACCGTCGCGTCGGACTGGATGAGCCCGTTTGTCTCGGTATTATCTTCCTGCAAACGGTTCTCTATGGCACCGGACACCGCAGCGTAATCGGCTTCACCTGCCTCAGCTTCGATAATGCTGCCGATGGTCAGGATCTTGAACTGCTCCGCGGGATCGGTGACCCCGGCGTCCTCCAGCAGGGCGAACGACGCATCCACCATGCTCTGGATCATCTCGGTCGCGGTCGCGTCGACGTCGAACCTGTATTCACCCGGTGCGAGGTAGCCCTCAAGATTCTTTGCGTTCTCGGGGAGGCCGAACTGGGTGGGTTCGGCGGCCAGCTCATCGAATTCTTCACGCGGAATGGCCGTCGATTCGGCAAGGATATCCAGCGTTTCGCCCTGCCGGAGGCCCTGCGCGACGGCGGCGTAGTTCACCTTATTCGCCTCAACGTCGAGCAGGGCAAGGGCGGCACCCTCGGAGGTCATCTGGTAACTCAGCTCATACTCCCCGGGCTGCACCTCCCGACCGTCCGCTACCTGCTGCAGGGCGGAAACGAATTCGGACCCGTCAGCGACGATATCCTCGGCTTCGAGGCCAGTGCCGATGGCCAGTGGGCCGGCACCCTCGGGGACGGTGAAGACCACGCTGCCCTCGCCGGGTCCTGCGTAGTCGGTAATGTCGTTGAGCCCCAGCAGGTCACGCAGCATGAGCGATACGGCCACAACCACGCCGATGAAGGCAAGGACGACCACCAGCATGATCACCGTACGGCGCCGACGCCGACGCAGTTTGGCCTTCGAGGGCCGGCGGGTACGCCCGTGGCCCGACCGTGGTTCGAAGAACTGTTCCACCGGCTGGATTGTCTCCTCGTGAGGATCGTCGTACCCGTCGTCGTGCCGACCGTCGTCGGTGTGACGGCCAGGCTCGCTGTCGGCGGCCGGGAACTGCGGGTGCTGATGGCTCACAGTTCGGGGTTCCTTTCGCAGCTGTTGTCCGTAATGTCTGGCTCCTTGGTAGGGGTCAGCGGATCCCCTGATGAGTGGATCCGCTGCCGCGCTGCGACCGGATCCCCCACATCCCGCAGCTGCGACCGTTGCATGTCGATGGCGTGCTGGAGAATTTCCACAGCTGCCACCTGATCTACCACCTTACGATGGTTGCGGGTATTCAAGCCAGCTTGACGCAACGACCGGTGCGCTGAAACGGTGCTCAGTCGCTCGTCAATGAGCCGGACGCTGACGGAAAGGCCCGCCCGCGCGATGGCGTTCGCCAGCTCCACCGCGTACCCGCGCGCCATGTCAGTTGAGGCCGAGTCACTGCCGTTCAGGTTCCGGGGCAACCCGACAAACACCTGAACCGCGTCACGCTCGGTGATCTCCCGGACCAGGATATTGAGGTCTGACTTCTTCTTCAGATCCCGTTTCATGGTCCGCACCGGTGTGGCGAGGAGAGACCCGCTGTCGCTGCTGGCCACTCCCACCCTGACCATCCCAACGTCGACGCCGAGCTTGACGCCGCGCGGATAGTCGTCGGCAGGAATGGCTGGGTGATCGGTCATTGATGCCACGGGAGCCGGTCAGCGGGACGCGACAGCGGCCCGGATGGCCGTCAGGGCGGCGCCAACCTGAGCGGGGTCCGAGCCGCCACCCTGGGCGACGTCGTCCTTACCACCACCGCCGCCACCGAGTATTCCGGCGGCAACCCGGACCAGGGCGCCAGCCTTCACGCCGGCCGCGCGGGCTTCCTCGTTGGTCGCCACCAGCACCATGGGCCGGTCGTTGCTGACTCCCGCAGTCGCCACCACCGCGGGGCCCGATCCGAGCCGGTTCCGGAGATCCAGTGCGAGAGTCCGCAGGTCGTCGGCGCCGCCTATCGTGCCAGCGTCGTGTGCGAGGAGGCGGACGCCGTCGACGTCGACAGCGCTCCCCGTGAGCGCCGCAGCGGAAGCACTCAGGGCCTCCCTGCGGAGCCGTTCAAGTTCCTTTTCGGCTGTCTTGAGCTTGGCCAGGGTGGCGGACAGCCGTTCCGGGAGCTGGACTGACGGCACCTTGAGCATGTCGGACAGCTCGGTGACCAATGCACGCTCAGCCGCGAGATGACGGAACGCGTCCATGCCGACCAGGGCTTCGACCCGTCGGTTTCCTGAACCCACCGACTGTTCACCGAGCAGGGTGAGGGAACCGATCAGCGACGTCGACCCGACGTGGGTGCCGCCACAGAGTTCACGAGACCAGTCGCCGTCAATCTCGACCACCCGCACGGTGTCGCCGTAAGCCTCACCGAACAGCGCTGTCGCGCCGAGCGCTTTTGCCTCGGCGAGTTTCATCAGCTTGGTTTCCACCGTGTGGTTGTTACGGATGGCAATATTGGAGACCTCTTCGATCTCCGACTTGGCCCCGGCACTGATCCCTTCACCCCAGGAGAAGTCGAACCGCAGGTAACCGGCCTTGTTGAAAGAGCCGCGCTGCAGCGCCTCGGGGCCGAGAATCTGATGCAGGGCGGCATGCACGATGTGGGTACCCGAGTGGGCCTGCTCCCCCGCGTGACGACGCTGCCGGTCCACGGCTGCCACGACCGGTGCACCGACCGACAACTCGCCCTCCCTGACGACGGCGCGGTGCACGCTCAGACCCTTCACGGGTCGCTGAACGTCCAGCACCTCGACGACGAAACCGTTGCCCGTGATGAGGCCGACGTCGGCGGCCTGACCACCAGCCTCGGCGTAGAACGGGGTCTGGTCCAGGATCAGGTCGATTTCCTCGCCCTGGGCCGCAGCGGGCACGGCGACGCCGTCGCGCACTATTGCGGCGACGTGTGACTCGGTGGTGAGCTCGTCGTACCCGGTGAAGACTGTCTGGCCGCTGGCCAGCAGTTCAGTGAAGACCGAGAGGTCGGCCTGACCGGCTTTTTTGCCCCGGGCGTCGGCCTGTGCACGCTGGCGCTGTTCCAGCATCAGCGCCCGGAACCCGTCCGCGTCGACAGCCAGGCCAGCCTCGGCGGCCATTTCCAGGGTCAGGTCGATGGGGAACCCGAACGTGTCGTGCAAAGCGAACGCGTCCTCACCGGACAGAGGCCGGCCTGCAGCCTTGGATTCCTGGACCGCTCCTTCGAGGCGCGCGGTGCCCGAGGCAATGGTGCGCAGGAACGCACGCTCCTCGGCATAAGCGATCCGGCTGATCCGCTCAAAGTCCTTCTCCACCTCCGGGTAGGTGCCCTTCATGGCATCCCGGGACGCCGGCAGCAACTCCGGCAGACACGCGCGCTCGACGCCGAGCAGGCGCATGGCACGGACGGCACGGCGGATCAGCCTGCGCAGCACATACCCGCGGCCCTCGTTGGAGGGGGTGACGCCGTCGGCGATGAGCATCAGGGCTGACCGAATGTGGTCGGCGACGACCCGCATGCGGACGTCGTCCGTGTGATGCGGATCGGTGTCCGACTCCGCGCTCGTGTAGGTCTTGCCTGACAGTTCGGCAGCACGGTCGAGGACGGGGCGAACCTGATCGGTTTCGTACATGTTTTCGACACCCTGCAGCACCAGCGCAAGGCGCTCCAGGCCCAGGCCGGTGTCGATGTTCTTCGCTGGCAGCTCGCCGGCGATATCGAAGTCTTCCTTGCTGCGGACCGCTGAAAGCTGGTATTGCATGAACACCAGGTTCCAGATTTCAATGTACCGGGGTGAGTCGGTGGCGGGACCGCCGGCAATACCGTACTCCGGTCCACGATCGTAAAAGATTTCCGAGCAGGGGCCGCCGGGGCCGGGCTGCCCGGTGCTCCAGTAGTTTTCGGCTTCGCCAAGCTTCTGGATCCGTTCGGCGGGAATGCCCACCTGGTCGCGCCAGATGGCGAGGGCTTCGTCGTCGTCCTGATACACGGTGACCCAGAGGCGGTCGGGGTCCAGGCCGAAACCGCCGTCGTCGAGAGAGGAGGTCAGGAGTTCCCACGCCATGGGGATGGCGCCCTCCTTGAAGTAATCACCGAAGGAGAAGTTGCCGCACATTTGGAAGAACGTGCCATGGCGGGCCGTCTTGCCGACTTCCTCAATGTCTCCGGTCCGGATGCACTTCTGAATGCTGGTGGCCCTGTCAAACGGCGCCTTTTCGCGCGCCGTCAGATAAGGGATGAAAGGAACCATGCCAGCAATATTGAACAGCAGGGACGGGTCGGTCGACACCAGCGACGCCGACGGCACAACAGTGTGCCCCTTGCCCTCGAAATAGGCGAGCCAGCGGCGTGCAATCTCATGCGATTTCATGAAAGCTATCAGTCCTTATGATCTGTTCAGTGAAGGATCCTGTGGGTAGCGCCTCACTGGATCCGCAGTGCAGGGCCGGCCTGAAAGCCAGCGGGCAAGTCAGTGACCGGCCCGCTCGGGGCGGCTGGCGGCGGGGTCGATGCCAAGGGCCGCGCGGAGGTCGGCTTCGCGCTCCTGCATTCCGGATCGCAGCGTATCGGCGAAGTTGGCGATGCCGTCGGTGACCTCGCCCATCGCACGGTTCAGCCCGGCCGGTCCGTAGCTGTCAGCAACCGAGGTCAGCTTGCGCACGGCGATCACGCCGATAGCGACACCGGCACCCATCCAGATAACCCGCATAATCATTGTATTTTTCATGGTTTCCTCAACGGCTCCGACGGCGGGGGGCTGGCTTGCTTCGACCGGCGAGGGCGGTCCGGACCCCGTAGGAGAACGCCGCCACCTTGATCAGCGGTGCGCCGACGGTAGCTGCGACCAGCGAGGACAGGGCGGAGAGGTTGGCTGTCGCGTCGGAGACGTTGGACGTGATGCCATCAACGTTCTTCAACTGCTGATGCGTGGTAGTGACAGTGCTTGTCACCTCTTCGATCAGGGGGGTGGTCTCGTTGCTGAGGCACCTGATGGTGGTCCGCAGTTCGTCAAAAACTTTACCGAGCTTCCACACCGGCACAGCGAGCAGCGCTACCAGCACTGCGAACACACCGGCTGCGATGAGACCGGCGATATCTCCACCAGACATGGATCGTGTCTCCTTTTGAATCAGGTAGGCCGCCTGGGCGTCGATAGCTCAGCGGCGATAAGTTACCTCTGTACCTTACCTACTCGAAGGCCCGCGGCGTGTGCCGCGGGCCTTCGAGTAGGATCCTTGCTGAAATAGCGCAGGAATTAGCGTGCGTAGTACTCCACCACGAGCTGCTCTTCACAGGTCACGGGGACCTCGGAGCGCTTGGGGCGGCGCACCAGGCGAGCCTGAAGCTTGTCCAACTGGACCTCCAGGTACCCGGGAACTGCTGGCAACACGTCGCGGTGCGCGCCTGCGGCGGCAACCTGCAGCGGGTCGAGGACCTCGCTGCGAGGGTGAACGTGAATGAGCTGTCCTTCGGCGACGCGGTAGGACGGGCGGTCAACGCGTGAACCGTCAACCATGATGTGACGGTGAACCACAAGCTGACGGGCCTGCGCGCTGGTGCGGGCGAAACCGGCGCGGAGCACCAGGGCATCGAGACGCATTTCGAGCAGTTCAATCAGGTTCTCACCAGTCAGGCCCTTGGTCCGACGGGCTTCTTCGAAGACCCGGGTCATCTGGGCTTCGCGGATGCCGTACTGGGCGCGCAGACGCTGCTTTTCGCGCAACCGTACAGCGTAGTCACTGTCCTGCTTGCGACGGGCGCGTCCGTGCTGGCCGGGCGCGTACGGCCGACGTTCCAGATACTTTTCGGCCTTTGGGGTCAAAGCAATGCCGAGGGCACGCGAAATGCGAACCTTACGGCGGGCACGTGTGTTGTTAGCCACGAATACCTTCCATTATTTTTGCGGCAAAGCAGCACTGCAGTTCAACCGGTGTAACCCAGCTGAACGGCAGGCACTTTCAGTGTCGCTGGCCTCCACTTGCGGAGAGCCGGGAGTGGCCGCTTCCCGGTACTACAGTTCACCCTGCGGGCAACCCATGACTACAGGAGACCGCCGGAGCGAATATCTAGTAGATGGTGGGTGCGCGCAACGCGACTTGCCAGTCAACCGACAATCCTAGCAGTGCCGGGCGGGCACCGGGGAATCACTGGGGAATCACCGGGGAGTCACTTCCCGCGGATGATCCGCCGGAGGCGCGCCAGCCGCGAACCAATGTCCCGTTCGGCGCCCCGGTCGGTCGGGAGGTAGTAGTTGTGCCCGGCCAGATCGTCGGGCGCGTACTGCTGGGTAGCGATGCCGTGCGGCTCATCATGCGAATACACATACCCGCTCCCATGACCTAGTTGTTTGGCCCCGGGGTAGTGGGCGTCCCGCAGATGTTGCGGGATTCCCTGGCCTCGGCCCGCCCGCACATCCGCGACAGCTGCGTTGATTCCGTTGTAGGACGCGTTGGACTTGGGTGCCGTGGCAATGTGCACGACGGCCTCAGCCAGGATGATCCGTCCCTCCGGCATGCCGATCAGCGCCACCGCCTGCGCGGCGGCAACGGCTGTCTGCAGCGCCGTCGGGTCCGCCATGCCGACGTCCTCAGCCGCCGAGATCATGAGCCGTCGTGCCACAAAACGGGGGTCCTCCCCCGCTTCGAGCATCTTCGCCAGGTAGTGAAGCGCTGCGTCGACGTCGGACCCCCGCAGGGACTTGATCAACGCGCTGGCGACGTCGTAATGCTGGTCCCCGGCGCGGTCATACCGCAGGGCGGCCACATCGACAGCTTTCTCGGCGTGCTCTAGCTCCACCAGCACGGGCATAGTGGGATCGTCGCTGGCCGAATGGGCAACACCCGCAGCCGCTTCCAGCGCCGTCAGACCACGGCGGGCATCCCCGGCGGCGAGCCGGACCAGGTGCTCCATGGCGCCATCGCTGACCCGCACCGACCCGTCGAGGCCGCGCGGATCCTCGACTGCCCGGGTCAGGAGGCCAGCGACGTCGACTTCGGTCAGGGGTTTCAGGGTTTGCAACAGGGACCGGGACAGCAGCGGTGACACCACCGAAAACGAGGGGTTCTCAGTGGTAGCCGCGATCAGGACAACCCACCGGTTCTCAACACCGGGCAGCAGAGCGTCCTGCTGCGCCTTGTTGAACCGGTGAATTTCGTCGAGGAACAGCACAGTGGTGGTGCGGTGTAGGTCGCGGGCGGTGAGCGCCTCGTCCATGACCCGGCGCACGTCCTTCACTCCCGCGGTGATGGCTGAGAGCTCAACAAAGGTTCTGCCGCGACCCCGGGCGATGACGTGGGCGAGGGTGGTCTTGCCTGTTCCCGGCGGGCCCCACAGGATGACCGAAGACGGTCCGGCCGGTCCCGTGCGGTCGGCGTCGCCGGCCAGGCTGCGCAGGGGCGAGCCCGGCCCGAGGAGGTGCTGCTGCCCCACCACTTCGTCGATGGAGCGAGGACGCATTCTGACCGCGAGCGGGCTCCGGTGGCGTTCGCTGCTGGCGCTGCGGGTGGGCGCGGCGTCGTCGTCCTCGTCGTCAGATCCGTAGGCTGCACTGAATAGATCATTCACACTGCCAAGGCTACTGTGAAGCACTGACGGCGGGAGCATCGGCAGCCGCGCTGGAGCCAAGGTACACGCCGTCAGCGGGCAGAAGGAGTAGTCATGGGATCACCGCGCCACGTGTTGGTGTCGCCCGAACGCCTGCCCGGCTGGGTGGAGCGGTTCGTTGCCGGGAACGGCGGCCTGGCGGCGACCGCAGAGCATGACGCCGACGTCCGCTCGCGCGGCGGGCTGATGCTGCGCGGCACCAACGGGTGCGTGGCCCTGCTGGAGCCGCCGGGGAACTTTGCGGCGGAATCCGGCCCTGACGGTACAAGCGTCGATGACCTCATTGCCTCGGCCACCAGTGAGCGCCTGATCGGGATCGTGCTGGTGCGGCGGGGTGGTTACGCGGTCGGCGTGGCCGAGAATGGCAGGTTGACCGCGTCGAAGACCGGCACCAAATATGTGCAGTCCCGAACCGCGGCCGGCGGTTGGTCCCAGCAGCGGTTCGCCCGGCGTCGAGCCAATCAGGCGTCAGGGCTGGCCGACGCCGCGGCACTGCACGCGGCACGGCTGTTCGGTGAACATCATCCGGGCGCTCTCCAGTTGGGCGGCGACCGGCCGCTGTCCGCCGAGACCCTAGCGAACCCCCTATTGCGGGACTACCAATCCCTCCCGCAAATGAAGTTCCTCGTGGTGCCCGATCCGAGACTCGACATCCTGAAGCAGGCGGCACTCGATTCACGCTCGATCAGGATCATGATTGTTGACCCCTGACCTCACCCGGTCCCGTTTCCGCCCAGCCCGCTTTTCGTCGGGAGGGAACTACTGGCGCTTGTCAGCGGTGCGCTGCGCCGCAGCGCGGAGATTCCCGACCGCGGTGTCAGGCTCAGCTGCGCCGTAGACAGCGGAGCCCGCAACGAAGACGGTCGCGCCGGCCTCGGCGGCACGCAGGATGGTGTCCTCGGTGATGCCGCCGTCGACCTGAATGGCAACTGCGAGGCCGCTCCCCCGGACCGCGTCGGCTGCCCTGCGGATCTTGGGCAGCATGACATCGAGGAACGGCTGTCCTCCGAATCCTGGTTCGACGGTCATGATGAGCAGGAGGTCCAGCTCGGCCAGCAGATCCAGGTACGGTTCGACGGGCGTTGCTGGGCGCAACGCAAGCCCCGCTTTTGAGCCGATGCTGCGGAGTTCGCGGGCGAGCCGGATCGGCGCGGCGGCCGCCTCGGCATGGAAGGTTACCGAGGCGACACCCAATTCGGCGTAACCGGGGGCCCAGCGGTCTGCGTCGTCGATCATCAGGTGAATGTCCAGCGGGAGTGGACTGATCTCCTGAATCCGCTTGACCACCGGCAGCCCCAGGGTGAGATTGGGGACAAAGCTGTTGTCCATCACGTCAACGTGCACCGCGTCAGCCGAGGCGATGCGTGCCAGTTCGGTCTGGAGGTTCGCGAAGTCGGCGGACAGGATGCTTGGGTTGATGCAGCAGGCAGTCATGGCGCTCCTTTGAAGCTGAGGTGGTCGGTGGTCCCTGATCGGGGTTCCTCGGGCGGGGCTCTCCCCCATCACCCTACGTCCCCCCGCACAACGGGCCCGCGTCCGTCGGGCGATTCTGTGCAGTAGTGGCGGGTCGCTCCATCCCATCGCGGCGCCTTCGTGATTATTTGCGCGGTAGTGGCGGGGTGAGAGTGGCGACACCCACCACTACTGCGCAGTCACCGGACGACACCCGCCACAGCTGCGCAGATCGTGCCGCCTTCTAGATCCCAGGGGATCACCGCGGGGGTCTCGGCGGCACTCCGGGGACGGTCAGTGGTTACGCGGTGCGGCGGATCAATGCCAGGTACATTGCGTCGGTGCCATGGACGTGGGGCCACAGCTGGGCCGTCGACTCGTGGCCGGCCGCTAGCGCACCGGTGAGGCTGACGCCGTCGAGCGCTGCTCCGGCGTCGATGAGCTCAACGTCGTCGCGGCGGCGCAGACAGTCCTCGACCACTGCTGAAGTCTCGGCCGGATGGGGCGAGCAGGTGACATAGGCCACTACTCCACCGGGGCGGACGGCCTTCAGGGCTGCGGCGAGCAGTTCACGCTGCAGGGTCCCGAGTCCCGCAATATCGGAGGGCTTCCGGCGCCACCGGGCTTCCGGGCGACGGCGGAGTGCGCCGAGCCCGGTGCAGGGGGCGTCGACGAGGACGCGGTCGAAAGTGTCGGGGAATTCGTCGGCCACGGTCCGACCGTCGCCGACGCGCACGGTCCAAACCGCTGGATCGAGCGGCCGGAGTGCCTGCCGCACGAGTTGGGCGCGGTGCTCGGCTGGTTCGTTGGCCACCAGGGTGTGGCCGCGCTGCTGAGCGAGCGCTCCGAGCAGGGCCGATTTCCCTCCGGGGCCCGCGCAGAGGTCCAGCCATTGCTCAGACTGGAGCCCGTCCTCGGTCCCACCGCCCGTGGTTTCGCTGTTCAGTTCGACGGCGGCCAGGGCTCGGGCGACCAGTTGGGACCCTGCATCCTGGACCCTCGTGGTGCCGATCCGAATGCTTTCCAGGCGGCCCACGTCACCCGCGGAGAACAGGGCCGACCCTTCGGCGAGTTCACCGGGCTCGGCTCCTGCTTCGAAGGCCTCGTCCAGGGACCCCAGCCCGGGGAGGGCCAACAAGTTGACCACCGGTGCAGCGTTATTGGCGGCCAGCAGGGTTTCGATCTCGGACACGTCGCGGCCGTGGTCAACGAGGGCCTGGCGCAGGGCGCGGACAATCCATTCGGGGTGGCTATGCGTGAGCGAGCTGATTTTGGTGGCGTCGGTGAGGCCGGCGGTGAGTTCAGCAACCCATTCCTGAAGGGTCTTCGCGGAGACCCGCCGCAGAACGGCGTTGATGAGGGCCGACGGTCCGGCGCCAATGACCGCGCGGGCCAGGCCCACTGTCTGGTCCAGGGCGGCGTGGGCTGGTACCCGCATGGCGAGCAACTGATGGGTGCCGATCCGCAGTGCGTCAAGAATCGCCGGGTCAAGCTTTTCCAGGGGCCGATCAACGCACGTCGCCAAAACGGCGTCGTATGTACCCTGCCCCCGGAGCGCTCCGTACGCCA
The DNA here is from genome assembly GCF_054511125.1 of Arthrobacter sp. TMN-50. Lineage (NCBI taxonomy): Bacteria > Bacillati > Actinomycetota > Actinomycetes > Micrococcales > Micrococcaceae > Arthrobacter > Arthrobacter sp. TMN-50. The sequence continues at coordinate 41,428 of NZ_JBTNDG010000005.1, forward strand.
GTTCGGTGGCGAACCCGGCATCACGCTTGTCGAGCCGGTGCTTTCTGATACTGACGGGCAGCACAAGATTGGCGTAGGCATCATCGGCAGCGACCGCTCGCAGCACTTCAAACGCCACCAGGCGCGCCGGGTCCGCGCGTCGGGTCCGCTCTGAGGGCGCAGCGGTCGAAAACCCGCGCGGCTCCGGCCGGTTGCGCTCACGGCCGGCAGCGTTACGACGGCGTTCCGAACCGCCAGCGTTGCCTTGTCCCTGTTGCTTGGTCACGAAAAATTCCTCGTCACGAAAAAACCAGCTCTCCTTGTTGCAGGGCGCCGCGCGCCCAATCCTGTGCTCGCATCTTCTTTTTGCCGGCAGGCTGGACCTCGCCAAGGACGACGGCGGTCGAGCCGGTGCCCACCAGCACTGAGGTCCCGTCCAGTATGACTTCGCCCGGTGCCAGGTCTGCGCCCACGTCCGAGGTCAGTGACGACCCGGACAGTGACGGACCAGTCAGTGACGGACCAGTCAATGACACCGGACCGACCTTCACCCGCTGGTCTCCGAGCTGGGTCCAGGCGCCCGGTTCGGGCGTTACACCGTTGATCCGTCGCCGGACGGCGAGTGCCGGTTGGGACCAGTCCACCCGCGCGTCGTCAATGGTGAGTTTCGGAGCGAGACCGACGGCACCCTGCTGGGGGACCGCCTCGGCACGGCCCGCCGCCACAGCGGATAACGTCTGCACCAAAAGGACGGCGCCGCTGTGAGACAACCGGTCCAACAGCTCCCCGCTGGTATCGCTGGGCCGCACGGCTTCGGTCATGGTCCCGTACACCGGCCCGGTATCAAGGCCCACCTCAAGGCGGAAGGTGGACGCTCCAGTGAGTTCATCCCCGGCAATCACTGCATGCTGCACCGGTGCCGCGCCGCGCCAGGCCGGCAGCAGCGAGAAGTGAAGGTTGATCCACCCGTGCACCGGGAGGTCAAGTGCGGCTGACGGAACCAGTCCGCCATACGCAACAATCGCCGCCACATCGACGCCGAGCGCAGCGATCTGCTCAATAACCGGACCCTCAATCCGGTTGGCCCGAATCACCGGGATGCCCAGTTCCGCGGCCCGGGCGGCCACCGGGCTGGGAGTCAGTACCCGTTTCCGCCCGAGTGGTGCGTCTTCGCGGGTCAACACGGCGACGACGTCGAATCCTGCTTCCACCAGCGCATCAAGGGACGGCACCGCAACGGTCGGAGTGCCAGCAAAGGCCACCCTCATGGTTGCCTGCTCCCGCGGCCGGGTGCCTGCACGGCCTGCCGTCCGGTGGGTTGAACCGAGGGATTGCCGAACCCGAAACTAGATCCGATGGACTGCGACCGCTCCCGTGCCGTCCGGTCTGCGACGGCCGAGTAGTTTGAGCTCCGAATGGCCCGCATGGCAGCTTTCCGGTGCTCCCCCGCCAATCGTTCGATGTAGAGCGATCCGTTGAGATGGTCGGTCTCGTGTTGGAAACAGCGGGCTAGCATGCCGGTGCCCTCATACTCGACCGGATCCCCATATACGTCCACGCCTCTCACCCTGGCCCAGCTGGCACGCTCCACCGGGTAGCCAAGCCCGGGAATGGACAGGCACCCTTCCGTGTCTTTGGGCCCCACCTCGGCGCCCACTTCGAGGAGTGGATTCACGACGTACCCCGAGGCGTCGTCGATCCTGAAGGTGAATACCCGCAGGCTGATGCCCACCTGAGGGGCCGCAAGGCCGGCGCCGCGTACATCGTCCATGGTGTCCGCCATGTCAGCGACCAGTCGGGCGAGATCGGGGCCGAACCCGGTGACCTCTGCAGCAGGGGTTCTCAGTACCGGGTCGCCGATGATCCGAATGCTCAAGACGGCCATGCGCTGGGGAATCCTAACGTTGTAGACACTTCAGTAATTGATGGTGCACTGTTGATCGTTCACCGGACGTTGCCGGTTCACCGCGTGTTGATCCTTCACCGGGTTCGTTGCCATTCTAGGCGGGAACCGGCACTCCCATCGGTTGACGGTTTGCATGCCGGCTGTCAGCTAAGCGGCCGGGACCGGCGGCGGACCGATGGGGAGCAGCGCCCGGCCGGCGGCTGCGGCGTCGAGTCCGGCCTCCCACGACCGTCTCAGCGCGCAGAACCGGAACCAGTGTTCTTTCAGAACATCGGGGTTGGCGCGCATCGCCCGTACCTCGGTCTTACCGATCGCCACTCCCAACAGGATCAGTTCGTGGTCGTATTTCCACGGCTCCCAGGAACCCGCTTCGCCGTCGACCAGGGCCTCCTGGGCCTTCATTCCGGCGACCAGTTGCATCACCACCTTGTCATCCAGTGGCTTGACCTGACCGTCACGGTCGGTGTTTTTGGTTTTGAAGTCGATCAGGCACATCCGCCCGCCGATTTCGGCAAGGAGATCGAGGGTTCCGGCGTAGCCGACCTCGTGGTTCCACACGGTCAGCTCTGCGGCGATGGGTCGCACCTGGTACAGCGTCCACCATTCGTCGAAACGGGCGGCGAAGGCCTCCTCACCGTTCTCGGCCAGGGCCAGTCGGGCGGCGTCGACGTCGTGCGGCTGCTCAAGATCCCGCAGCGCAACCTGCTCGCAGTAGTAGTGCACCCTGGTGCCGCGGCCGGCAGCCTCATCTCGGTACCGTTCCGCGGCGACCGAAGCATCCTTGATCACCGTCCGAAGCTGCGACGGATTGCCTAGTGCCGCGGGCACCCGGGGATCGTTGGCGACGGCGTTCGCGGCCATATAGCCGATCCACCCATCGAGCGAGGTGGTGGCCTGCGAAATGACGGTGGTAATCGACGGAACAATTGGGCGATCAGTGGTCGACCGGGAGTACATGCGTCCGTGCTCAGTCGAATGAGCCAGCAGCGGTTGAGTCATGCTTCCAGTCTGACACCGGATACCGACAATCTACATTCGGCTCTTTCCCACGGGCACTGATGCGGATTGGACGAACCCCATTTCCTCCTATAGAGTTTTTACTCGTTGGAAAACGACGAATAACCCCGTAAATCAAGCAGTTTATTGCGGGTTATGGATCATCAGTCAACAATGCGGACGTAGCTCAGCTGGCTAGAGCACCACCTTGCCAAGGTGGATGTCGCGGGTTCGAATCCCGTCGTCCGCTCGCAAGTCACTGTAACTGCCGGAGCATTTTCGGCGGTCCTGGTTTACTAGGCACGGTGGGGTGGCCGAGAGGCGAGGCAGCGGCCTGCAAAGCCGTATACGCGGGTTCGAATCCCGTCCCCACCTCCAGTACGAAAGCTTGCACCCATTTCGATGGGCGATTGGCGCAGCGGTAGCGCGCTTCCCTGACACGGAAGAGGTCACTGGTTCGATCCCAGTATCGCCCACTCAAAGCGGTTCTCCGTGGTTCTTCGGAATCCACTGGGTACCGCTTTTTCGCGGACGTAGCTCAGCTGGCTAGAGCACCACCTTGCCAAGGTGGATGTCGCGGGTTCGAATCCCGTCGTCCGCTCCACTTTTCACAGCACCCATGACGCCCTTACAACCGGGGGTCAGTGCAGTAGCTTCAGGCCGACCACGCAAGCCACGATCCCCAGGACCAACAGCACCTTGATGATTGACGCGGATTCGCCGTCAAAGATCATGGCGTACGCAACGGTCAATGACGCGCCGATCCCTACCCAGACCGCATAGGCCGTCCCTACAGGCAGCGTCCGCATGGCCCACGCCAGTCCGACCATGCTGAGCGTCACCGCGATACCGAAAATGATGGTGGGTGCCAGCCGGGTGAACCCCTCGGACTTTCCCAGGGCCGTAGCCCACACGGCTTCGAGCACGCCGGATACGACTAAAACAATCCAAGCCATAACAGTCTCACTCCTGAAACGCCGTCTTGTCGCTGACCGGGTACGGCGCACCTCGTCCGGGTGCCAACTGACCCTACTACGCTGCCACACCCCCGGCCCTAGGGCAATTTCCGGCGAAAATACGCCTACGGCGGATACCAGCCAAAGCACAGGGTTTGTCCTTGGAACTGCCATTCGGACGTTCTACGATAGATGGCAGAGGGAACATCAGGTTCCCGGATCGAAAGGAGGTGCCTGTGTCGGTATTTGACGGGCTCAAAGGCAAGGCCGGGATGCTGAAGGAAAAGGCAACCGCACTGGTGGGCGAAAACTCTGGAAAGATCAAGGACGGCATCGGTCACGCTGGCAACTTCGTTGACAGCAAGACCGGAGGCAAGTACGCCGACAAGATCGACAAGGTTCAGTCCAAAGCCTCCGAAATGGTCGATAAGACCGACCGCGGGGACACCAGCCGGCCAGCTGGTCCCGGGACTCCCCCGGCCGTATAAGACCTACTGCTCGACAGAAAAGTGCCGGTCCCGTCGCGAGGCGGCGCCGGCACTTTTTGCGTGCCAGGAGGAGTGCTACGGGCTGTGCTGGCTGGCGGCCGAGCCGCCGCCGCGCTACAGCTCGCTGCCCTGACGCGCCAGAGCTGTCAGTCGTGACACCGCGCGGTGATACTTCTTCATGTACCCACCGGTCATCATTTCCTCGGTGAAAAGTTGGTCGAAGGCGACGCCGCTGGCGAGCACCGGGATGTCCTTGTCGTAAATCCTGTCAGCGAGGACCACAAACCGAAGCGCAACGGCCTGCTCCGAGATGGTCGCCACGTTGTGCCAGGCGATGAAATCCACCCCATCGATGAGTTGACGGTACCGGCTCGGGTGCACGCCGGCGAGATGCTTGACCAGGTCACCGAATGTGTCCTCGGCGAGCAGCCCGTCGACACCCTTGAGGTCCCGCACCCGATCATGAAGTCCCATTTCGGTGAAAGGAACTGGCGCCTCAGGGAGCCCGCGGTGGCGATAGTCCTCCCCATCGATCCGGAGCACGTCAAACTGATCGGCGAGCACCTGAATTTCCCGTTGGAAGTCAACGGCGGCGAACCGTCCGTCGCCCAGCGAACCCGGGAGGGTGTTCGACGTCGCAGCCAGCTTGACCCCGGCGTCAGCGAGTTCGCGCATCAGACGGGACATCAGGACTGTGTCACCGGGATCGTCGAGCTCAAACTCGTCAATACACACCAGCGCATACCCGGAGAGCGCATCGACCGCACGGCGGAAGGACAGGGCTCCCACCAGATTCGTGTACTCGACGAACGTCCCGAAGGCTTTCTCGCCGGAGGTGGCATGCCAAAGTGATGCCAACAGGTGGGTCTTGCCGACGCCGAAACCGCCGTCCAAATAGATCCCAGCACGAGCCGGAGCCTTCTTTGCTCCGAACAGTTTACGCAGTCCCGTCGGTTCCGGCTGATTGACCATGTCCGCGAACTCGGACAAGGCTTTGACTGCTGCGGCCTGCGAGGGCTGACCGGGGTCCGGGCGATAACTGTCAAAGGAGACGTCGCCGAAGCGCGGGGACGGATAGAACCCTGTCAGAAGTTCGTCGACCGACACCTTGGGGGTCCGCTGGGTGAGCTGCTCGATAGTTGCCACGGTAGGCAAGAATACGGCACCTGCGCCGACCGGACGCCCTCCGGACACCAGATAGCGCACAATTATGGCGTGCGGTGAACGCCCGGAAATAATTGGGGGTGCCCGTGGTTAGGCTAGTAGGAACCACATAAACGTCACGAGGAAGGCCACGGATGTCAGTCGCAGCAGACCCCAATGAGAAGTTCGCTCACTATGCCCACCCGGAACGGCTCGTCTCCACCGATTGGCTGGCGGAGAATCTCGATACCCCGTCGCTGGTCGTGGTCGAGTCTGATGAGGATGTGCTGCTCTACAACACTGGCCACATCCCCGGAGCAGTGAAGGTGGACTGGCACACCGATCTCAATGATGAGGTTACCCGCGATTATGTCGACGGCACCGCGTTTGCCCAGCTGATGTCAGCGAAGGGCATTTCCCGCGACTCGACCGTCGTCATCTACGGCGACAAGAGCAACTGGTGGGCGGCCTATGCGCTCTGGGTGTTCACCCTATTCGGCCATGAGGACGTCCGGCTGCTGGATGGTGGCCGCGACAAGTGGTTGGCCGAGGGACGGCCAACCATCACCGAGGTGCCTGCCGCCCAGAACGCCGACTATCCGGTGGTGGAACGCGACGACGCGCCCATCCGCGCCTACCTGAGCGACGTTCTGGACCACTTCGGGAAGCCCCTGATCGATGTCCGTTCGGTGGATGAGTACACCGGTGCGCGCACCCACATGCCCGCCTACCCCGAGGAGGGCGCCCTCCGGGGTGGCCATATTCCATCCGCCGCGTCGGTGCCGTGGGCCCGGGCCGCCGCCGAGGATGGCACTTTCCGGAGCAGGAAGGAGCTCGACGCCATCTATCGTGACGAGGTCGGCTTGAAGGAGGACGACGACGTCGTCGCCTACTGCCGCATCGGGGAACGGTCGAGCCACACCTGGTTTGTCCTGTTCCATCTGCTGGGGTTCACCCGGGTGCGCAATTACGACGGGTCCTGGACCGAGTGGGGTAACGCTGTGCGGGTCCCGATCGTCAAGGGTGAAGAGCGTGGCGAGGTTCCGATATCGTGACGACGCCGCTTCCCGCCAAGTTGGAGGAGATCGTCGAGGACTTTCAGGCCCTCGACGAACCCGACCGACTGCAGTTATTGCTTGAGTTCTCCCAGGGTCTCCCCGAGTTGCCCCAGCACCTTCGGGACCACCCGGAGCTGCTGGAACAGGTGGTCGAATGTCAGACGCCGCTGTTTCTCAACGTCGAGATCGGCGAGGACGCCGAGCGGATTGTGCACCTGTACTTTTCCGCGCCGCCGGAAGCGCCCACCACCCGCGGCTTTGCGGGCGTGCTGCTCGAGGGCCTGGACGGTCTGTCCTCCGCCGATATTCTCGCCGTCCCCGACGACGTCCCGGATCGGCTGGGGCTCACCCGAGCCATCACACCGCTCCGCATGCGGGGGATGACCGCCATGCTCGGCCGGATCAAACGAAAGGTCCGGGCCGGTCGTCCGGGCTAGCTCAGACGACGCACTCGGTCAGGCCCGGACGCCCGGCCGGGTACGACCGTGCAGCACCGGGGCGAGCCAGGCGGCCACCGTCTGCTCCCACTTCACCGGGTCGACATTCCATTCCTTGGTATGCCGGGCCCGGTGAAACCGTTCAAAAGTCACGAAGGCCGGATTTCGTTCGGCCAGTTCAGCTGAGGGACCCACCGGGACAAACTCGTCGTCTTCGCTGTGGATAATCAGTGTTGGAATGGTGAGCTGCTCTGCCCGGGCCACCCAATCAAGGCTCTTCAGGTCGAGCGGCGCTGCGAGCCCGGTAACCTTACGGCCGGCACGGTTGGTCAGCAGCCACTGGCCCAGCCGCCCGATCGGCGCGGGGATCCGGTTGAGTTGTGCGTGATACGCAAGAACTTCAATCCAGTTGACCACCGGTCCGTCGAGGACGAGCGCTTTGATCCGCTGACGGTGCCCGGAGAGGTCTGCGGTCTGAAGGCAGATCGCACCGCCCATTGACCAGCCGAAAAGCACCACACCCTCGGCGCCGTGGGCCACTGCATAGTCAATTGCCGCCTCGACGTCCCGCCATTCTGTCATCCCCAGCCCGTACCTGCCGTCGGCGGCATGCGGGGCTTCGCCGTCGTTCCGGTACGAGGCCAGCAGGGAGGTCATCCCGAGTGAGCGGGCCAACCGCACGGCCCGCAGCCCCTCGGTCCGCTGTACCCCCCGGCCATGGACCATCACCGCCCAATCCTTCGAGGATTCCTCGGCCCGGATCAACCATGCGGGGGCCACTCCCCCATCGACACGGATTCCCACCTCTTCCTCGGCGAAGCCAAGCGACGACGGTGAGGGGTAGACGGCGCCGCTCCACCATCCTCTGGTGGCGCTTGGCAGGTGACCCGCATAGACGGCCTCCACCTCACGTTGCACGGTGCCCTCACGTGGTACGTAGGACAGAATTGCTCCGATTCGGGCGTGCCCGCGGCCGCCATCGAAGTAAAGGCTGTACGTTCCCTCGACCGTAGTATCGTCGTTTGCCGGAAGGATGACCTGTTGTCCGGTACCTGTTCCGATCACCGCAAGAATGTCGAGGTTTTCATCCCTGACGCGTGCCGGCGTCACTACCTGCCGTGCGAAGTGGGCAGCAAGGCCCGAGGTGGCGGCCGCTACCGTCGACCCGACGGCGCCACCTATCCCTATCCCTAGCATGGTCCATTTGACCCATGGTGCGGTTTCGGTCGGCGCCGGCACCGAGGCGCTAAGTTTAGGCATACCCCATTCTTGCCTGACGTTCTAAGGATCGTCGACACACAGCCTCGGGGTGTCGTGTCGCCCCCGTCGTGCCGGATGCTAGGGCGTCGGCTGCTTGAGCACTAGTCTTGGCTCATGGCCGAGACGATAGTGGTACTGACCGAAGAAAGCCTCAACGACGGTGATGCAAAGAACCTGTCGACCCTGGTCGGCGACGAGCCGGCCACGCTGCTGGTGCTGATTCCTGACGACCGCCACAAGAATGTGCTGGCCGAGTTCTTCCACCACCTGAGCCTGCTGGAATTCTCCGGCGCGTTCCGGGACCTGTCCCAGGGGCAGCCATCAGCACAGGAGTCACGGATCAGCGCCGAAGCAGCGCTCGAGTCATCCATGCGGGTGGCCGAGTCCCACGGGCTTTCGGCGCGCGGATTCATTGCAACCGGCAACGCCGTCGAAGCCTTGGTGGAGGCAGTCGCTGAACATGGTGCCCGCCAGGCCGTGGTCATCACCCGGCCACACGCCGTCGCCGACACGCTGCACACCGACTGGGCCAACCAGGCACAGGATCGACTGGGAGTGCCGGTGCTGCACCTCTACTCCGGTTCGGGATTTATCGGCGGTTCTTAGGCGTTGAAGAAATCATGAGCACAACAGAACCCCGCGATGTCCCTGTCCAGAAGACCGACGAGGAATGGCGTTCAGAGCTGACCGCCGAGGAATACCGCGTCCTCCGCCAGGCCGGTACCGAACGTCCCTACACCGGCGAGTACTACGAGAACGACATGAAGGGTGTCTACCAGTGTCGTGCGTGTGGCCACGACCTGTTTACCAGCAACGAGAAATTCGATTCGCACTGCGGCTGGCCCTCTTTCTGGGCCCCGCTGGCTCAGGACACTGTCCGCTACCTGCACGACACGTCCATGGGCATGAAGCGCACCGAGGTCCGATGCGCCAACTGTGATTCGCACCTGGGCCACCTGTTCGAAGGTGAGGGTTACGGTACCCCCACCGACCAGCGGTTCTGCATCAATTCGGTGTCCATGAAACTGGTTGAACAGGGCTAGCCCGCTGACGCAGGGGAGGTCCAGTAAAGCTGGGCCTCCCCTGCAGCAGCAACCATGGCGTCATAAGAGTTACTTATGCTTAGCGGTATTTCGCATAAGGAACCCTATTCAGTTGCTAGGCTCTTTCCTATGACCTCGACGACCACAGACATCAGCCCCGCCCGGGTCGGTTGCGCCACGCTCCCTGCCGTCTCCCGCGCCGATGCCCCCGAAAATTCAGCCGCCTGGCATCGACTCAAGACTGCTGCATCGGCGTTGCAGACCCTCCAAGTCAAGGACGGGTCCGTCCCGGAGCGGTCGGAGGTTCCCGCCGCAGCCGAATTGGTCGACGCTATCATCGAGGCCATCACGGCGCTGTCGCCGATCTTTCCCCACGACGCCGCTTACCTGACCGCGCTGATTGATGACTTCCGCGCCTGGCAGGCCTCGGATTTCGGAGTGCCCGATTTCCTTGACTCACTGCTGCAGTTCCAGCCGCAACAGCACCGGGTCGACGGCCTGAAGCACCTGGTGGTGTTCCCGATGTATACCCAGAATGGAAGCACCAACCGGCTGGTCGAGGCAGTTCTGATCGAGGTGCTGTGGCCAGAATTCATCGCCGAATTGGAAGCGGGAGACTACTCGAACAAGCTGTTCGTCCCGATCCGGTTCCTCGACTTCACCGCAGGCTATGACACCAACTCGGCCGTCCTCTTCCCGGAGACGGTGGCCGTTAGCTCCACTCCGCAGTTCACCTGGGGCGCCATCTTCGCCGACCGTGAAGCAGCGCGCTTCCGCCGCGTGGTCACGGCCGCAGCTGACATCACCAAACTGGAGCTCCCGCCCGAAGCCGCTGAGCTGGTTGCAGACCAACAGCTGGCCGAGAGCACCTTTGTCATGTGGGACCTCATCCATGACCGCACCCACATGCGCGGGGACCTGCCCTTTGACCCCTTCATGATCAAGCAGCGGATGCCCTACTTCCTGTACTCCCTCGAAGAGCTCAGGTGTGACCTCACCGCCTTCCGCGAATCGGTGAAGATCGCCCTGGATGAGTCAGCCCCGGACGAAACCCGCCGCCACGCCCGGCTGGTGCAGTATGCGGTCATCTTCGACCGGATTTTCCGCTTCTCCATCACGGGCGGTAGGGTCCGGAACTACGACGGCCTGGGCGGTCAGCTCCTGTTCGCCTGGCTGCACCAGCACCACGTGCTGCACTGGACCGACAGCCGTCTGAGCATTGACTGGGCCGACGTTCCCGACGTCGTCATTGCCCTCGGCGAAAAAATTGAGCAGTTGTACTGGCGGTCCATCGACCGGCCGAAGACCGCCCACTGGCTTGCCGCCTACGATTTGGTCACTGAAACCGTGACGCCCCACCCGGCGTCGGTCTGGGCCAAGGGGCCCGACGCCCTCGAGCTGACCGGCCCTCCCCGCGGACTGACCGACGCCGTCCTGGACGACGAATTCCCGCTCTCCATGTTCTTTGAGGCCCTCGACCGGAAAATGAAACAGGTCATTGAGTCGACCGCTGGGATCACCGGGACCGCCGCGTGAGTACTGTTACCCCCGCCCTGGACGGTTTGACGGTGGTGGTGGCTGGTGCGGCGGGGGCGTCGGGCGTCGCCTGCGTCACCCGGCTGAGGCAGCACGGGGCTTCGGTGGTAGCCGTCGGATCGAATGCGGCCCGACTTGAGGGCGCCCTGGACCACCTTGGGGAGGTTGACCGCAGGGTCTGCGACCTCACCGACGCGCCGGCAGTCACCGACCTGGCCGGCGCGCTCACCGCCGACTACCCGTCAGTCGATGGCCTGATTCACCTGGTGGGAGGGTGGCGCGGGGGCAGCGGAATCACCGGACAGTCCGACGCCGACTACACGGCTCTCCACACCAGCGGGCTCACCACCCTCAGAAACACGAGCCGCGCCTTCTACGCTCCGCTTGTGGCATCGCGGACGGGACGGCTGGCGATCGTTTCCTCCACTGCCGTGGACAGCCCGACGGCGGCGGTGGCCTCCTACGCGGCAGTCAAGTCGGCCGCGGAAACCTGGACCCGAGCGGTGGCGGACGGATTTTGGCGGGACCAGCCAACCGCCGACGACTTCGGCAATACCTCTGCCGGCCTGACCTCCGCCGCCACCATCCTCGTGGTCAAGGCGCTGGTTGACGACGCGCTGAGGTCCGCCCACCCGGACCGCAAGTTTCCCGGCTACACCCACGTCAATGATCTCGCGGCGGCGGTGGTCGGGCTCTACGCGGACGAGGCAACCACCATCAATGGCCAGCGCATCATCCTGGCGGGCTAGAGGTCACCAGCGCTATTGCGCGACGGCCTCCTCGCCAGCCCAAGCCTTCGCGTAGAACCGTGGGGAGAGCGATTTCACCAGTTCGGCATAAAGGCTCGGTTGCAGTGCCTGCGCTGAACCAACCGCGGCCCTCGATGCGAAAGCCGACACACCCAACCCGGCCTCTCGACCCTGCAGAGTCAGTCCGGCGGCTTCGAGGATGGTCGGGTACATGTTCAGCTGGTCCACATGGGGGCGCAGGGTGCTGTTCCTGTCCCTGTCCGGGACCCAGATACGATTGAAAATGCTGCGGTTATTGCTGTCACCCAACTCCTTGCTGAAAGCGTACCCGTTGCCCAACTGCTTCAAATGGTCACCCATAATCACGACAGCGGTGTCGTCGAGATAGCCCTTCTGCTTGAGATGGTCCACAAATCCGGCCACCTGCGTCATGGAACAGGAAAACACGGAGGTGACCTCACTCTGTGTATCCACGGTGCAGTAGTCGTAGATGTGCACCGGCTCGTGGGTGTCGAGCGTCAGCAGGGAGAGGTTGAACGGCTGACCGGTCCTCTCCGCCTCTGCATGCAGTTCGTCGATTTCGTCCTTCGCGTTGGCCAGGAGGCGTTCATCGCTCAGTCCCCAGTCGCTGCGGAAGGACTGGGCCGGCTCACCCGCCGCGCGCCAGTCGGAAAGGTCCTTCACCTCGGAGTAGCCGTGGCTGCCCAGGAAGACGTCCTTCGCGGCGAAGGAAGCGTTGGCGCCGCCCAGGAAGACGTTCTTGTAGCCGTGCTTGTCCAGGACATCGCCCAGGCAGGTAGACCCCAAAAGGTAGGTGTCGACGTTGCCTCCGAGTGCGTTGTAGGCACCACCGCCCGCGGCGGAGCCGATGCCCTTCAAGGGGATGCCGCACTGCGTCGAGATGAGCCCGGACATCGTCCATCCTCCGCCCGCATACTGCTGGAGGTTGTCCACGCTCTGCCAGCCGTCTGATGCCCGGGTAACCGCTTTGAGGGGGGCGAAAGCATCTTTCTCGAAGAGTTCGTCGTCTGCGAGGGTGGCCTCGCCGGACTCAAGATAAATCAGCACCAGGTTGCGCTTGTCGGCGTCGTCGGTGACGACAGGCTCCGTGTAGAAGTCGGCGATGTCGTACCGGGAGTTGACCGCCTCGAGGTAGTCCTCCACACCCACAGTCGAGGCAAAGGCAGAGGTACCGCCGACGACTACCGCGGCCACCAGAGCGGTGGAGACGGTACGCGGGGTCCACTGCGAGCGACGAGCACGTAGGCTGTCATCATCGCGACGACGCCTGCGCCGCCGGAAGTATTGCCACAAAGCAATCCCGACCGTAACGAGCAGGGGCAGCACGCCGATTCCCAGGACACTGATCCAGACGATCGCTCCGCCCCCGCCATCGGTTTCCACGGCGACAATGTTCAGGAGCATCTGGTTGACGGAGATCTCGCCCCAGTAGAAGCGGATGATGACGGCGGCCATGAGCAGTGCGATCCCCGCTCCGAGCAGGAGGTGGACCACAATGCGTCCCACGATGACACCGATCCGTCGGGTCACGCGAAGAATACGGCCAAGCATGGCGCCCTCTGCCTTCCAGGTGCCTGGATGTTCAACGAACACCCTCGACATCCAGCCCGTCCTCGGGCACACAGCAGCGTAGTACCGTTTCATGTCTCGTTCAACAGGTGTTCATCGGGGCGTAATGAACCGTTCATCCAGCGGAGAGTGGATGGCCATCAGTGGGCACTTTTTTCCCGGAGCGTTTGAGGCCACACTAGCTGGGTGATAATTGAGGGGTGACTGAAACCATTGCGCCCTCTGCCTCCCTTCACAACCCCCAGGTTCGCGGCTTCGCATCGGATAACTATTCGGGTGTTCACCCCGAAGTTCTCGCAGCTCTGGCTGCGGCGAACGGCGGCCACCAGACCGCGTACGGCGCCGACGTGTACACCCACCGTCTGCAGGAACTTATGCAGGAACACTTCGGTGCGGGTATCGAGGTGTTTCCCGTTTTCAACGGAACCGGCGCCAATGTCCTGAGCCTGCAGTCCCTGCTGCCCCGGTGGGGTGCGGTCATCTGCGCCCAGACCGCTCACATCAACAAGGACGAAAATGGGGCGCCAGAACGTATCGCCGGGATCAAACTCCTCTCCGTTCCCACCCCTGACGGCAAACTCACCCCGGAACTGATCGACCTTGAAGCCTGGGGCTGGGGCGACGAGCACCGGGCACAGCCGCTGGCAGTGTCCGTCACGCAGACCACCGAGTTGGGAACCCTGTACACGGTTGAAGAGATCAGGGCGATCGCCGATCACGTGCACGCCCGCGGCATGCACCTGCACATGGATGGAGCACGCCTTGCCAATGCTGCAGCCGCCCTGAATCTGCCGTTAAGGGCCTTCACCCGGGATGCCGGCGTGGACATCCTCTCCTTCGGTGGCACCAAGAACGGCCTGCTGTTTGGGGAATGTATTGTGGTCCTGAATCCTGAGGCGTCCACCGGGCTGACCTATCTCCGCAAAATGAACATGCAGCTGGCCTCGAAGATGCGCTTCATCTCCGCCCAGCTGATCGCGCTCCTGGAAGACGGGTTGTGGCTGCGGTCGGCGGTCCACTCAAACTCGATGGCCGCCCGCCTCACCTCGCTGGTCAGCGAGATCCCTGGGGTGCAACTCACGCAGCAGACCGCAGCTAATGCAGTCTTTGCTGTGCTCCCCCGCGACGCAGCGAACCGGGTCCGGGAGGAGTTTGCGTTTTACGACTGGGATGTCTCCACCGGCGAGGTGCGCTGGATGTGCTCCTTCGACACCACCCCCGAGGATGTTGACGCCTTCGCTGCCGCAATCCGCAGGGAGACAGCAGCCAGCGGGGGCCAGACCTAGGCCGACCCGCTTCCTCATAATCCGCCGCCGTCCATCGGCGAGCCTGCCCGGAGCGGGCGGCGGCGTGCCATAGCCTTCGTGAGTGAGCGCAATTGGCGACCTGACCCCGATGCCCCGTGAGTTTTTGTCGGCCCTGACAGAACTCCGACAGGCGACCTGCCGCAGCGAGATCCGGCTGGACGAAATTCCCGCCCCCTCGCGGCTGGCCCCTTTTGCTGTGGCCTTGGGCGCCGAGGTATTCCAGGCCGGACCGCAACGGATGCCCGTGCACGGACCCGCGCGGGCTGCCTTCGCCGGCACGGAACCCGAAGAGCTGGCCACCGGACGATTCATCCTCCTTCATGACCCGAACGGTTCCGAGTTGTGGGATGGGACCTTTCGGATAGTCACCTACATTCGGGCGCAACTCGAACCCGAAATGGGCAACGACTCGCTCCTGGGCTCGGTCGCGTGGACCTGGCTGGTGGAAGCCCTCCAGAATCACGGCGCGGAGTACGGTTCTGCCGGCGGGACTGCCACCCGGATTCTTTCGGAGAGCTACGGCACCCTGACCGACCGACCGGACAGCATCGACATTGAGCTGCGGGCATCCTGGACTCCCGACTCATCCCTGGTGAGGAATCATCTTGAGGCCTGGGCGGACATGGTCTGCACCTTCGCGGGCCTCCCCCCGCTCCCGGACGGCGTGGTGTCGCTGCCACATCGGCGTAGAAACTAGCGCCGCCCACTAATGACTCGGCTAAATCTCGGCGAAACGCTGGCACGGTCGTCCGAATCGCGCGGCTAGACTGGATTGACCATGACCTCGCAGACCTCCCAGCTTCCTGACGACCCCGCTCAAGGTGATGGCGCGCCCGATCAGGCCGCCGCAGAGCCACTCCCGCTCCTCAGCGAACCGAAGGACGGAGTGCCGCTGGTCATCGATACCCAGGCCGGCCTGGAACGGGCGGCGCGGGCCCTGGCACAGGGCACCGGACCGGCGGGAGTTGACGCTGAGCGGGCTTCGGGTTTCCGCTACGGGCAACGTGCGTTCCTAGTGCAGATCCGTCGCGAGGGATCAGGCACCTGGCTGATCGACCCCGAACCGTTCACCGACCTACGCATCATCGACGAGGCGCTGGAGGGCGTCGAATGGATCCTCCACGCAGCCTCCCAGGACCTCCCCTGCCTCTCGGAACTGGGCATGTGGCCTGACCGGCTGTTCGACACCGAACTGGCTGCCCGCATTGCCGGGATGCCCCGGGTGGGGCTGGCCGCCGTGATCGAAAGCCTGCTGGGGTACACCCTCGCCAAGGAGCACTCGGCCGCTGACTGGTCTCGACGGCCGCTTCCCGAACCATGGCTGCGCTATGCCGCCCTCGACGTCGAAGTGCTCACCGAACTACGCCGCGAACTCATCGACCTCCTGACCCGCGACGGCAAACTGGACTTTGCTGAGCAGGAGTTCGAGCACATCCGTCAGACCCCGCCTGCTGAGCCACGCGTTGATCCGTGGCGCAGGAATTCGGGGCTGCACCAGATCCGCGACCGCCGCCAGCTGGCGGCGGTTCGTCAACTGTGGCAGGAACGGGAGGATCTCGCGAAGAACAGAGACATCGCGCCCGGCAGGTTAATCCCTGATTCGGCTATCCTTGCGGCGGCCAAGGCAATGCCTGCCACTGTTCCCCAGTTGCTGGGCACCAGCGGTTTCCATGGCCGGGCTGCGGCGCGTGAGGCGCCGCGCTGGTTGCGCTGCATCAGCGACGCCCGCTCACTGACGGAGCTGCCTGAGCTCCAGCTTCCGACCAACTCACCACCACCCCCGCGGATCTGGGCCGACAAGGACCTCGAGGCCGCGGCGCGACTTGCCACCGCGCGCCCCCGGCTGGCAGCCATAGCAGAGACCTTGAATCTGCCCATCGAAAATTTGTTGACGCCCGACTATCTGCGTCGGGTGGCTTGGCGGCCGCCGTCTGACATCACTCTTGACTCAGTCAGTACGGCGCTCGCGGAACTGGGTGCCCGTCCCTGGCAGGTAGAGAAGACGGCAGCAGTGCTGACCGTGGCCTTCCTCGATCCGGATCCCCTGCCCGAAAAAGTCGTCCGGACCGCCGACTCCGCCCGCTAAAACCATCTCAGCGGTGATCGACTCTTCCTGCCGTCCTTGCAGCCTAAGTTACCCGCGAGTAACATAGGGTCAATCATGATCTCAAACCGAGTACAGACTCAATGAGGAGCAACAGGTGAGCACCACTCCAGTGCCAGCAAAGACCGCCGCAGGCCGCCGCATCAGGGACGTCGTCTTCGTTGACGGGGTCAGGACTCCGTTCGGCAAGGCAGGCGAAAAAGGCATCTACGCGGGCGTCCGGGCCGACGATCTCGTGGTGAAGTGCATCCGCGACCTGCTGCGCCGCAACCCAACCCTTCCCCCGGAGCGGATTGACGACGTCGCCATCGCCGCCACCACCCAGACCGGAGACCAGGGTCTTACCATTGGGCGGACCGCTGCCCTCCTCGCCGGTCTCCCCCGGTCAGTCCCCGGCTTCGCGATCGACCGGATGTGCGCCGGAGCCATGACTGCGGTGACGACGACGGCGTCAGGCATTGCGTTTGGTGCCTACGACGTGGTGATCGCCGGCGGCGTGGAACACATGGGAAACCACCCGATGGGGACCGACACCGACCCGAATCCCCGGTTCATGTCCGAGCGGCTGGTTGATCCGGCTGCCTTGAACATGGGCAACACGGCCGAGAACCTGCATGACCGCTTCCCTGCCATCACCAAGGACCGCACTGACGCCTACGCAGTCGCCAGCCAGACAAAGCTGGCTGCCGCCTATGCGGGAGAGCAGATCCAGCCTGATCTGGTTCCCGTCGCCTCCCGGAAAGACGGTGCTGGCTGGACCCTCAACACCGTCGACGAACCGCCCCGCCCCGGCACCTCAACTGAGGACCTCGCCGCGCTGCGCACCCCGTTCCGTTCCCACGGCAGGGTAACCGCTGGCAACGCTGCCGGCCTGAACGACGGGGCCACCGCCGCCCTGCTGGCCTCGACCGATGCGGCAGCAGAATTGGGTTTGCCGGCCAAGATGCGCCTGGTCGCCTACGCTTTCGCCGGCGTCGAACCAGAGGTGATGGGGATCGGACCGGTTCCTGCCACCGAGAAGGCACTGCGGCAGGCCGGGCTGTCCATCGAGGACATTGGCTTGTTTGAGATCAACGAGGCCTTCGCGGTTCAGGTGCTGTCCTTTTTGGACCACTTCGGCATCGCCGACGACGACCCCCGCGTCAACCGCTACGGCGGCGCCATTGCCGTCGGGCATCCCCTCGCATCCTCGGGCGTGCGGCTCATGCTGCAGCTTGCCCGGCAGTTCGAGGAGGACCCGACGGTGCGGTACGGCATGACCACCATGTGCATCGGCTTGGGCATGGGCGCCACCGTCATCTGGGAAAACCCCCACCACCCCGACTACTCGGCAACCACAGCGGAGGACGCAGCATGAGCTTTGACCGTTTTGAGGAACTCGCAGCACTGGTCCCGGACGAGGTGATCACTCACTCCTACGTCCAGGACATTCCGCTGCCGCATGACGCCGGGACCCTGGCCCTGATCACCCTGGATAACGGGCTGGACCACACCAAGCCCACCACGCTAGGCCCGAACACGCTGATTGAGCTGGGCCGGGTGCTGGAGGGGCTGAAGGCACGCGCTGCCAAGGGCGAGCTGGCCGCCGTCGGCATCACCGGGAAGCCCTACTTCCTGGTGGCTGGGGCCGACCTGTCAACCGTCAAGTCACTCAAAGCCGCCCAGTATGGCCAGCTGATGGCCGAACTGGGCCACGAGGCCTATCACCTGCTGGGGGGCCTGGGCGTTCCCAGCTTCGTGTTCATCAACGGTGTGGCACTCGGCGGCGGCCTTGAAATTGCCCTCGCGGCCGACTACCGCACCATCTCCACCGGAGCCAACGGCATTGGCCTGCCCGAAGCCTTCATCGGATTGGTTCCGGGGTGGGGCGGGGTCTACCGGCTGCCCCGGCTGATCGGACCGGCGGCCGCCGTGAAGGTCATGATCGAAAATCCGCTGAGCAACAACCGGATGCTGGACGGGCGCTCCGCGTTTGAGCTGGGCATCGCCGACGTTTTGTTTGAACCCGCCGACTTCCTCGAGCAGTCGCTCGCCTGGGCGGCCGCGGTACTCACAGACTCCTCGGCCGTTGTGGCCCGACGCGCCGGCCACGCCACCTACACCGACGGCGACTGGGACGCGGCAGCCGCAGCGGGGCGTGCCTTCGTGGCCGCCAAGACCTCCAATGCCGCGCCCGCGCCGGGCAGGGTGCTCGACTTGTTTGAGGCCGGGAAGACCCTCACCCGTGAAGAGTCGGCCGCCGCCGAGTGCGAAGCGCTGACCTTCCTCATGCAGACCCCCGAGTTCCATTCGACCGTCTACGCCTTCCTGGATCTGGTGCAGAAACGGGCCAGGCGTCCAGCAGGCGCCCCGGACCGCAAACTGGCACGCAAGGTGACGAAGGTCGGCGTCGTCGGTGCCGGCCTGATGGCCGGACAACTTGCCCTGCTGTTCGCCCGTCAGCTCAAGCTCCCGGTGGTTCTCACCGACATCGACCAGCAGCGTGTCGATAAGGGCGTAGCCTACGTCCATGCCGAGGTGGACAAGCTGCTGTCAAAGAAGCGGCTCTCCTCAGATGCGGCAAACCGTACCAAAGCGCTGGTCACCGGATCGGTCTCCAAGGAGGCGTTCGCTGACGCAGATTTCGTCATCGAGGCGGTCTTCGAGGAGATGAGTGTCAAGAAGACAGTCTTCGCTGAGGTGGAGGCCGTGGTGTCGGCCGAGTGCATCCTGGCCACCAATACCTCCTCGCTGTCCGTCACGGAGATGGCAGCGGATCTGGCCCACCCCGAGCGGGTGGTGGGTTTCCACTTCTTCAATCCAGTAGCCGCCATGCCGCTGCTGGAGATCGTCAAGGCGCCGCACACCGACGACGCTGTCCTGGCGACGGCCTTTGCGTTGGCCAAGGAACTGAAAAAATCAGCAGTGCTGGTGCAGGACGCTACGGCGTTTGTGGTCAATCGGATTCTCGGGCGGATGTTCGGCGAGATCACAGCCGTCTTCGACGAAGGCACCGACGCGGAAACGGCCGACAACGCCCTGCGCCCGATGGGGTTGCCTATGACTCCGTTCCGGCTGCTAGCCCTGGTCGGCCTACCGGTCGGTCAGCATGTGCAGGAGTCCTTGCATGCTGCGTTCGGCGACCGTTTCCACGTCTCAGCGAACCAGCAGAAACTGATTGACGCGGGGATCAAGGGCCTGTGGGTGAAGGGTGACGACGGCACTGAGACGGTGCCCGATGCAACCCTGACCCTGATGTCGCGGGGGAACTCTCCGTCGGACGGTGCCGAGGTGCTGCGCCGGACCCAGGATGCTCTTGCAGATGAGATTGGCCGGATGCTCGCCGAGGGCGTGGTCGCTGCCCCCGAGGATATTGACCTGTGCGTCATCCTTGGCGCTGGCTGGCCGTTCCATCTCGGCGGTATCACACCGTATCTGGACCGGGTGGGGGCCTCCGAGCGGGTCAATTGGAAGACCTTCCACTCGGCGGGTTAGGACAGCACCTGCCATCTGGTGGGGGACCTGGACCGGCGGGGTCAACCTGGAGATCGGTGAGCGATATGTTACTCACCGATCTCCAGGTTGCTCACCGCCCCCGCCCCCGGCGACGCCCGTCCCAGGATTTAACTGCGGAAGCCCCTCAAATGCGGGTTCCGCAAACCAATATCCCTGGAACAGGCCGATACCCGCCGCCTTGAGGGTCAGAAACTCCGCCTCAGTCTCAATGCCTTCTGCCAGCACCGTGATGTCGAGGTCCCTGGCCATGCCCACGATGCCGGTAACGACGGCCTGCCGCGCCGGACTGGTGTCGATTCCCCGGATAAGCTTCATATCGATTTTGATCAGGTCGGGCTGGAAATCGACGAGGAGCCCCAGCCCCGCATGTCCAGCGCCAAAGTCGTCGATGGCTGTGGTGAAACCATGTTTCCGATACTCGGTGATGATATTCGTGAGGTGTCCGGTATCCGCGACCTCCTCGTTCTCGGTGAATTCAAACATGATTGACGACGGCGGAAAGCTGCACCGTCCGGCTGCCCGCAGTGTCGCACGAAGGCAGGCAGCCGGTTCGTAGACAGCGTTCGGCATAAAGTTGATCGAGAGCTTCAGCTGCTCGCCCGCAGGAAACAGCCGCGCTGCCAGTTCGATAGCCTTGACCCGGCAATCCTGATCGAAACGGTACTTTTGCTTGGGTGAAACCTGGGACAGGACCTCAAAAGCGCTTTCCCCTGTGATACCTCTCACCAACGCCTCGTAACCCCAGACGCGGTCGGCAGCCGCGTCGTAGATCGGCTGGAAGGCCATGCTGAAGTCGAAGTCGAGCTGTGAAGCTGTAGTGCAGCCCTCGCATGCCATGGCTAGCCAGCTGTCCTGGGGAAGATCCGGTCGAGTTCCTGGCGCTCCGTTTCGGAGGGCACCCAGCATACGGCTGCAGCGTTTTGCTGGATCTGTTCCGGCTTGGTGGCCCCTGCAATGACCGACGCCACTGACGGTTGAGCCGCCAGCCAAGAGAACGCCACCTGAAGTTCGGTCAGGTCACGGGCCCGGGCGAACGCACCGAAGTCGGCAAGCTGGTTCCAGTCAGCACCATCCAGCAGGTTGGTGCGGGAATGGGTCAGCCTGCTACCGATGGGTACCTTAGAGGCGCCGTATTTGCCGGTCAGAAGCCCGTTGGCCAGCGGAAAGAAGGGCAACACGCCAATCCCGTAGGATTCGGCGGCAGGAACCACCTCGGCCTCGATCTTTCGCTCCAGCAGATTCCAGTGGTTCTGGGCGGAGATGAACGGGGTATACCCGCCCAGCTGGGCAACAAACTCTGCTTCGGCGATCTGCCAGCCGGCACGGTTCGAATGCCCGATGTACCTGACCTTGCCGCTCTGGACCAGCGCATGGAGGGCCGACAGCGTCTCGTCGATCGGCGTCAGCGGGTCGGGCGCGTGAAACTGGTACAGGTCGATCCAGTCGGTGCCGAGACGCCGCAAGGAGGCCTCGACAGCCTTCATGATGTAGCGGCGCGAGCCGCGGGCACCCCAATCGGGGCCGTTGGCACCTTTGAGGTCCAGCCCAAATTTGGTGGCGATCAGCACGTCGTCGCGGTTTTTGACGAGGGCCTTGCCGAGCATTTCCTCGCTCAGACCGGGCGTCTTGCCGTAGGAATCCGCCACATCAAAAAAGTTGATCCCCGCGTCGACGGCCGCATTGATCACGGCGTTGGTACCACGCTGAGTCTCCGTCGGCGTTCCGGCGCGACCCAGATTGTTACACCCCAGCCCCACTACCGAAACGTTCAGTCCGGAGTTGCCGAGTCTGCGATATTCAGTCATGGCACTACGCTACAACACCCGTTACCCGAGGCACCTTTCGATGCCCGGGGTAACGGAGCATTGCTGCGGGATCAGGAGAACCAGATCCCAATTTCACGCTGGGCGGATTCAGCTGAGTCCGACCCGTGAACCAGGTTCTGCTGGACCTTCAGGCCCCAGTCCCGGCCGAGATCCCCTCGAATGGTGCCGGGCGCGGCAGCAGTTGGCTCGGTGGCACCGGCAAGGGAACGGAAGCCCTCGATGACCCGTTCGCCTTCGAAGATGGCCGCAACGATGGGCCCGCTGAGCATGAACTCAACGAGTGGCTCGAAGAAGGGCTTGCCGACATGCTCGGCGTAGTGCTCTTCTAGGAGATCACGGGTGGCGGACACCAGCTTCAGGTCCACCAGGGTGTACCCCTTGGCTTCTACCCGGGTCAGGATGGTCCCGGTCAACGCGCGGGAAACGCCGTCGGGCTTGATCAGTACAAGAGTGCGTTCAGCGCTCACAGAAGTCCTCCAAAGTGTTGGATATAGCCAGTGGAACTCTACTAAAGATTAGCCCTGGGCTCCGACCCGCCCTCGGGGTTGGCCAGTTCCCATTCAGCTTGCTGACGGTCCCGCTCCACGTTCTCCGCGTCCAGGCGCCTGCCGGTCCGGATCCCATACAGCCAGGTGAGGGCGAACAGCACACCAATCAGGAACATGGTGGGCTCGATAATCCCGGTGGCAATGATCAGCAGCTGCAGCGCCCAGCCGATGGCAATACCGTAGGGCTTGGTGAGAAAGGCGCACGCACCCACCAGCGCCAGCGCGAGGATCACGCCGACCGACAGGATCAGTGCGGGTGGAATGGTGTCGCGGAGGAGACCAAACGCCGCGAGGGTAGCGAACAGCACCACCAGGGCTTCCAGGGTGAGGACCACCGAGGCAAAGGTCACCTTGATGGAACGCCGCTTTTTCGGCGTCCCGGGCCGCCACTCCCGCTGCGCCTTGGTCATCCGGCGCTTTCGATTTTGTTCCATCGTCAATCCGCCTTACTTGCCGAGCAGGGTCCGGGCCTCCCCCACCACCGTGATGGAACCGGTGATGAGGATGCCTCCCGCGAGGTCGTTGTTTTCCTCGGCCTTCATGACTGCCCACTCCAGGGCGTCATCGAGGCGTTCGGCAATGTGGACATGTTCTTCGGCGAATCCAGCCGCCAGTGCATCCTGGAGAAGGTCAGCGGCGGGAATAGCGCGGGGCGAGTTCGACTGGGTCAGGCAGATGTCCTCAAGAATTCCGCCCAGCTCCTCATGCAGCTCCGCCAGGATGGCGCCTGCGTCCTTGTCCTGCAGCACACCTACCACCAGGATGAGCCTGCTGAAGTCGAACGACTCCCTGACTGCCGCGGCGGTCGCCTTGGCGCCGGCGGCATTGTGGGCGGCGTCGACGATGATGCTGGGTGCGGTGCGCACCACTTCGATCCGTCCCGGCGACGTAACGGTCCTCAGACCCTCACGGACCACCGCCGCATCGAGTTCCCTGCTTCCGCCACCAATGAACGCCTCCACCGCTGCGACGGCGACGGCGGCGTTCTGTGCCTGATGCGCGCCATGCAGGGGCAGCAACAGCTCTTCGTACCGGCCCGCGATACCGTTGATGGACAGGACCTGTCCGCCGACCCCAACGGTCCTGGTTTCGACCCCGAATTCCACTCCCTCGAATCGGAACTCCACACCAACCTCGCGCGCCCGTTCCAGCAGCACCTGGGCGGCCTCTTGGGGTTGGGCGGCACTGATCAGGAAACCGCCGGGTTTGATGATGCCCGACTTTTCCAGAGCAATGTCGTATTCGGTGTCGCCGAGGAGCTCAGTGTGGTCGAGCGAGATCGGCGTGACCACTGCCACCTGGCCATCGCCCACATTGGTGGCGTCGGTGATGCCGCCCAAACCGACCTCGATAATGGCGACGTCGACGGGTTCGTCGGCGAAGACAGCGAACGCAAGGATGGTAACGCTTTCGAAGTAGGTCAGCCGGGGATTCCCTTCCGCCTCGAGCTCGGCGTCGATGATTTCCAGGAACGGACGGATCTCGTCCCAGATCCTGACGAAGGTTTCGTCGGAGACCGGTTCGCCGTCGATGCTGATGCGCTCGGTGACCCGGCTCAGGTGCGGGCTCGTGTAGCGGCCCGTCCGGAGCTCGTGCGCCCGCAGGATGCTTTCGACCATGCGCGCCGTGGAGGTTTTACCGTTGGTCCCGGTGAGGTGGATGATCGGGTACGCCTTGTTGGGTTCACCGAGGATTTCCATGGCCCGAAGCATCGGTGCCATCCGGGGTTCCATCTTGTTCTCGGGTGCCCGGCTCAACAGTTCCGCATAGACGCTCTCGACCGAGAACTGGTCGAAGGCTGCAGGCTCTGAGCCCATCGGCTCCGGGGTCTGCTGGCTCATGGGTGCCTCTCTACTGTCACTGTGAACTCGCCGGCTGCTGGCTGGCCGTCTGCCGACGCCGCGGCGACGACCTGAAGCTCGTGGGTGAGCGTTTCCGCTTTGATGAGTGCTGCGTTCGACGTCAGGGCGTCGACCAGCTCGGGTGCGGCACCCAGGGTGGTGGTGATCCTGTCGCTGATGTGAAGGTCTGCGTCGCGTCGGGCCTGCTGGATGGCACGGATGGCATCCCGCGCCGAGCCTTCGGCCGCAAGTTCCTCGGTCACCACGGTGTCAAGGACCAGGAAACCACCGCCCGGCAGGACCGTGACGGCCTTGCCGGCGTTGTCGCTGTCGTCGGCAACAACGGTTTCGAGCGTGTACTCGTGGGGTTCGAGCGGCAGCTCCCCCGCAGTCACGGCGCCGTCCGCGGAGACCGACCAGTCGCCGGACTTGGCGGCCTTGATCGCTGCCTGCACGTTCTTGCCGAGGCGCGGTCCGGCCGCGCGTGCGTTCACCACGAGCTTCTGCACTATCCCGAATTCCTCGGGCGACGCGTCCTTCGCATCAAGCAGCCGAACGGTCTTGATGTTCAACTCGTCAGCGATGATCCCCTGGTACTGACCCATCAGGTCACCGGCCGACGGCGCTACGACCGTCAGGTTGGACAGCGGCAGCCGGACACGGAGGTTCGCTGCCTTGCGCAGGCTGGACCCGGTGGAGCAGATCTGGCGGGTGCGCTCCATGTGTTCGACAAGCTCCGCAGCGTCAGGGAACGCTGTTGCCTCGGGCCAGTCCGTCAGGTGCACCGAGCGACCACCGGTGAGTCCACGCCAGATCTCCTCGGTGACCAGCGGAAGCAGCGGGGCTGCCGCCCGGCACACGGCCTCGAGGCAGGTGTAAAGCACATCAAAGGCATCAGTGTCCTCGTCGAAGAACCGCTGCCGGCTGCGCCGCACGTACCAGTTGGTCAGGGTGTCCAGGTAGCGGCGCAGCGCCTCGCAGGCGTCGCTGATGTTGAACCCGTCGAGTGCTGCCGTCGTGTCCCGCACCAAATTTCCGGTGTAGGCGAGGATGTACCGGTCCAGTGGCTCGGCGAGACGATCGGCCTGTTCCGGGCTCACCGATTTCGCCTCGTACCCGGCGCCGCCGGCAGCAGCGTTCGTGTACAGGCTGAAGAAGTGCCACACGTTCCACAGCGGCAGGATGACCTGCCGCACGCCGTCGCGGATGCCCTGCTCGGTGACGATCAGGTTGCCGCCGCGCAGCACGGGGGACGACATCAGGAACCAGCGCATGGCGTCGGCGCCGTCGCGGTCCAGGACCTCGGTGACGTCCGGGTAGTTGCCCAGGCTCTTGGACGCCTTCTGCCCGTCGTTGCCGAGGACGATGCCGTGGCTGATGACGTTGCGGAACGCGGGCCGGTCGAACAGGGCGGTGGACAGCACGTGCAGCATGTAGAACCAGCCACGGGTCTGGCCGATGTACTCGACGATGAAGTCGGCAGGGTTGTGCGACTCGAACCATTCCTGATTCTCCATCGGGTAATGCACCTGGGCGAAGGGCATGGACCCGGAGTCGAACCAGACGTCCAGGACATCCTCAACGCGGCGCATGGTTGACTGGCCCTCCTCGGGCGACCGCGGGTCGTCGGGATTGGGGCGGGTCAGCTCATCGATGAACGGGCGGTGCAGATCGGGCTCCCCTGCCTTGTTCAACGGCAGCCGGCCGAAGTCCGCCTGGATTTCGGCGAGCGAGCCGTAGACGTCGGTGCGAGGGTAGGTGGGGTCGTCGGACTGCCAGACCGGGATGGGGCTGCCCCAGTACCGGTTTCGGCTGATTGACCAGTCCCTGGCGTTGGCCAGCCACTTCCCGAACTGCCCGTCCTTCACGTTTTCCGGGATCCAGTTGATGCCCTGGTTCAGGTCAACCATCCGGTCCTTGATCTTGGTGACCTCGACGAACCAGGAGGACACGGCGCGGTAGATCAGCGGGTTACGGCACCGCCAGCAGTGTGGGTAGCTGTGCACGTAGCTGGCCTGGCGTACCAGCCGGCCACCGTCCTTCAGCACCCGGGTGATGGGCTTGTTGGCGTCGAAGACCTGCAGTCCCACGATGTCAGCGAGCGGCCCGTGGCCGTACATGGGCAGGAAGCGGGCTCCTTCGTCCACGGAGAGGATGACCTGGATGCCAGCCTCCTCACAGATTTTCTGGTCCTCTTCGCCGTAGGCCGGCGACTGGTGCACGATGCCGGTACCGTCGGTGGTCGTCACGTAGTCGGCGACCAGGAACCGGAAGGCGTTGCGGTAGCCGCCCTGCTCGGGGTCTGTGAGGTAGTCCCAAAGGGGCTCGTAGGTCAGATCCGCGAGTTCGCTACCCTGCAGGGACCGCTCGACGGCGGCAGTACCTTCTTTCGCGGAGGGGTAGCCCAGGTCCTTCGCATAATTGCCCAGGAGGTCGGCGGCGATCAGGAAGCGCCGCTCGTCGTCGGCCAGCGCCGGGCCGGCGGGAACCACGGCATAGGTGATGTCCGGCCCGACGGCGAGGGCCGCGTTGGTGGGCAGGGTCCAGGGTGTGGTGGTCCACGCGAGGGCGTGGACTCCGGCGAGCTCCTGGGACAGCGCCGAGCTGCCACCAAGGAGAGGGAACGTGACGGTGACCGTCTGGTCCTGGCGGTCCTGGTAGACGTCGTCGTCCATCCGCAGCTCATGGTTGGACAGCGGCGTCTCGTCCTTCCAGCAATACGGCAGCACGCGGTAGCCGTTGTAGGTGAGCCCCTTGTCGTACAGGTTCTTGAACGCCCAGATGACCGACTCCATGTAGTCGATGTTGAGTGTCTTGTAATCGTTGTCGAAATCCACCCAGCGGGCCTGGCGGGTGACATAGTCCTGCCATTCGACGGCGTACTTCATCACGGACGAGCGGCAGGCGTCGTTGAACTTGTCGATGCCCATCGCTTCGATCTGCGCCTTGTCGCTCATGCCCAACTGCTTCATGGCTTCCAGCTCGGCAGGCAGGCCGTGGGTGTCCCAACCGAAGCGGCGTTCGACGCGGTGACCACGCTGGGTCTGGTAGCGGCCGACCAGGTCCTTGGCGTACCCGGTGAGGAGATGACCGTAGTGGGGTAGCCCGTTGGCGAACGGGGGGCCGTCGTAGAAGACGAACTCGTTGGAGCCATTAGCGCCGTCGGGCAGATCGGCGTGGCGCTGGTCGATCGACGCCTGGAAGGTACCATCCGCGCCCCAGTACTTGAGGATGCGTTCCTCGATCTCAGGAAACCTCGGCGACGCCGAGGACGAACTCGGCGACGCCGAGGAAACGGAAGCGCCAACGGCGCTGTCAAGGCTGGTGGCCTTGGGGTAGATCTGTGGCATGTTGTTCATCCTGTAGGCAAGGTGTGGTTCATTACCTGCGAGGACGTGTCCAACAATTGGGTCAGCCTGCAACCCCACGTTGAACCCGCGGTACCACCTCACTTGCCGCCAGCGAGAAGAAAACCTCTCGCGGCTGCCACTTCGTGACCGCTGTGACGGGCTTACCCGTCCGGTTCTACTACCCCGCTGTACGCCTGATTGGTGATCCGTCTGGCGCACGGCGGAGGTTCTTCCGGAAGCTCACCGGTGATGGCCGGGTCAAAGCTGTTGTTATAAGTCTAGCGGAAACCGGGCGGCACGCGCGGGCCTCCGGTACCCGGGCCTACTGCTTCCGGATCACCTTGTGCGCCGCCGCCTGCGCCAGCGGTCGGACGACGATCTCGTCGAGGTTCACATGATGGGGCACCGTGACCGCGTAGGCGACGATATCCGCGACGTCCCCGCTGGTGAGCGGCTTTTCGACGCCGTCGTACACCTTTGATGCGGCGTCGGCACTGCCGAGCCGGTTGAGGGAGAACTCTTCGGTGTGCACCAGTCCGGGCAGTACCTCGATCACGCGGACCCCGTGCTCGGCTTCTTCGAGGCGGAGCGCCTGGGTCATGGCCCGCTGGGCCGCTTTCGCCGCGTTGTAGCCGCCACCGCCCTCATAGGAGACCATGCCGGCAGTGGAGGTGAGGTTCAGGACGGTGCCACCCACTGCCTGCGCCCGCAGCAGGGGAAGGAAAGCCCTGATCATTTTCATGGTCCCGACCACGTTGGCCTGGTACATCCAGTCCCAGTCGGCGGTTTTCGCCTCGACCATCCGGTCAGCGCCGCGCGCTCCTCCGGCGATGTTGATCAGTGTATCGGCGCCGCCAGCGTCGGTGACGATGCCGAGCAGCCGCTCGACGTCGTCGTCCTCGGTGATATCGGTGGGCACGGCGATGGCCCCGGTCTCGGCGGCAACGTCCGCCAGGCGGTCGGCGCGCCGGGCGACGGCGAAAACCCGCCACCCCTGGGCTGCAAGGAGGCGGACCGTGGCCTGTCCGATGCCTGTGCTTGCTCCGGTGACAACTGCTGATCGCTGGGTCGGCGTGTTCTGGGGGGAAGTCATGGATCCAACTTATCGTGAAACAATTGCCGGTATGGCTGAACACACTCCGGGCACAGACACGCCCGCAACCGTAAATGTCCCTGACAAACCGGTTCTCGAGGGTCTCGAGTCCCGACTCGCCGCGCAGTGGCGGGCGAACGGCACCTACACCTTCGACCCCGAGACGTCCCGGGCGGAGGTGTACTCGATTGACACTCCCCCGCCGACCGCATCCGGTTCGCTGCACGTGGGCCACATGTTCTCCTACACTCAGACCGACGTCGTCGCGCGGTACCAGCGGATGCGCGGCAAGAACGTGTTCTACCCGATGGGCTGGGACGACAACGGCCTGCCCACCGAGCGCCGGGTCCAGAACTACTATGGAGTGCGCTGCGATCCGTCGGTCGCCTACGACGCCGGCTACACGCCTCCCACCGAGCCGCCCAAGAACCAGCGTGACTTCGACGCCGTGTCCCGCCGGAATTTCATCGAGCTGTGCGAGGAACTCGCGGTCCAGGATGAGTTGGTCTTCGAGAATCTGTTCAGCACCCTTGGCCTGTCGGTGGACTGGAACCTGACCTACCGCACCATCGACGACACCTCACGGGCCGTCAGCCAGCGTGCGTTTCTGGAGAACCTCGCCGCTGGCGACGCCTATCTGGCCGAGGCTCCCACCCTCTGGGACGTCACGTTCCGCACCGCAGTGGCCCAGGCCGAACTCGAGGACCGGGAACAGGCTGGCGCCTACCATCGGATCGCGTTCCACACCTCGGACGGGGAAAAGATCTTCATCGAGTCGACCCGCCCCGAGTTGCTACCCGCCTGCGTGGCGTTGGTCGCCAATCCCGACGACGACCGGTACAAACACCTGTTCGGCACCACTGTGACGTCGCCGCTGTTCGACGTCGAGGTGGAAATCAAGGCCCATTCGCTGGCCAAGCCTGACAAGGGCACCGGCATCGCAATGATCTGTACGTTCGGTGACCTCACCGATGTGATCTGGTGGCGTGAACTGCAGCTGCCGACCCGCGCCATTGTGGGCCGCGACGGGCGGATCCGGTCCGAAATCCCCGAGTGGATCAGCACCGGGAAGGCGCAGGAAAACTACGCTGCGATCGCGGGGAAGACCGTGTTCAGTGCCAAGGAAGGCGTTGCCGCCCTGCTGCGCGCCAGCGGGGAACTGGAGGGCGAGCCAAGAAAGGTGGTCCACCCGGTCAACTTCTATGAGAAGGGCGACAAGCCGCTCGAGGTTGTCACCAGCCGCCAGTGGTACCTCCGCAACGGTGGACGTGACGAGGCCAAGCGGGAGAAGCTCATTCAGCGGGGCCGGGAAATCGACTTCCATCCAGCGTTCATGCGGTCCCGATACGAGAACTGGATCGAAGGCCTCAATGGTGACTGGTTGGTCTCCCGCCAGCGTTTCTTCGGTGTGCCGATCCCGGTCTGGTACCGGCTGGACGCCGACGGTGAACCCGAATACGGGACCCCGATCGTTCCCTCCCACGATGCGTTGCCCGTGGATCCGGCCGCCGAGCCCGCCCCAGGCTTCGAGGAAAGCTCGCGCAACCAGCCGGGCGGTTTCGTGGGCGAAAACGATGTTCTGGACACCTGGGCCACCTCGTCCCTGACACCCCAGATCGTGGGTGGTTGGCCGAAGAACCCTGACCTGTTTGCCAAAGTCTTCCCGTTCGATCTTCGGCCGCAAGGTCACGACATCATCAGAACCTGGCTGTTCTCGAGCGCTGTGCGCGCAGATGCGCTGCAGGATTCGGCGCCCTGGCGGCATGCTGCGCTGTCCGGCTGGATCCTTGACCCCGACCGCAAGAAGATGTCCAAGTCCAAGGGCAACGTGGTGGTCCCCACCGACGTGCTCGAGGAATTTGGGGCCGACGCCGTCAGGTACTGGGCCGCTTCAGCCAAGCTGGGCGCCGACACCGCGTATGAGATCGCCCAGATGAAGATCGGGCGTCGGCTGGCGATCAAACTGCTGAACGCGTCGAAGTTTGTGTTGAACCTGGGTGCCACCGAGCACACGGTCCTCACCGATGACACCTCGGTGGTCACGAACCAGCTGGACCTGTCCTTGTTGGCCCAGCTGGCGCAGGTCATTGACGCGTCGACCGCCGCGTTCGATAAGTACGACTATGCGAAGGCCCTGCAGCTCAGCGAGACGTTCTTCTGGTCCTTCACCGATGACTACGTGGAGCTGATCAAGGACCGCGCCTACGGTGCGGCGGGCGAGGCCGAGCAGGCCTCGGTGCTGGCCACGCTGGCCACAACGCTTGACGCTCTGCTGCGCATGTTCGCCCCGTTCCTGCCCTTCGCTACCGAAGAGGTCTGGAGCTGGTGGCGCACCGGATCGGTGCACCGGACCGAATGGCCGACGTCGGGTCACCTCACCGGCACCATCCGCACCGCCGACACCGGCGTCCTCGGCACGGTGGCACTCGCACTCGGAGGCATCCGCCGGTCGAAGTCCGAGGCGAAGGTGAAGCAGCGCACCGAGGTGCTCAGCGCCGTCGTCAACGGCTCGGCTGCGCAACTACGCCAGCTCAACGCCGGGTTGAACGATCTGCTCGCAGCGGGAAACGTGCGCGAACTGCGCCTCGCCGAGGCCGAAGGCGAACTATCCGTCTTCGAGGTGGAACTGGCACCCGTCGAGGCGGTGTAGCGCTCAGGTCAGGCGTGAAGAGGCCCCGCAGACCAGGTAGTCTGCGGGGCCTCTCTGCGTCCTGGCTACCTGTTTAGTCGAAAACGGGGGCTTCGGTGCGTGAACGCTTCAGTTCGAAAAACTCGGGGAACTCGGCGAGCATGACCGCGCCGTCGAAGATCCGTCCTGCATCTTCACCGCGGGGAATGCGGGTCAGCACTGGACCGAAGAAGGCGGTGCCGTTGAACGCGACGACTGGCGTTCCCACTTCATCGCCAACGCGGTCGATTCCATCCTGGTGCGACGCACGGAGCTGGGGATCGTATTCCTCGCTGGTGGCGTAGGCGGCCAACTCTGCGGGCAAACCGACTGCTTCAAGGGACTCGCTGATAACTGCAGCGAAGTCCTCGTTTTTTTCCTGGTGAATCCGGGTGCCCATGGCGTCGTACAGCTTCTTGATGTTGTCGTTGCCGTGGAGTTCGGCTGCAGCGATGATCACGCGCACCGGCCCATAGGCCTGCTTCATGAACTCCTGGTACTCCTCGGGGAGGTCCCGGCCCGCATTGAGGACGGCAAGACTCATCACGTGCCAGTCCACCTTGATGCTGCGGACCTTTTCCACCTCTTCGATCCAGCGCGAGGTCACCCAGGCGAAGGGGCAGGCGGGGTCGAACCAGAAATCGGCTTTTTGGACGCTGTCTGTGGGAACGTTCGTTTCAGTCATGCTTCGTACAACCGGAGCATTCACCAGCCTATTCCGGCAGACCGCTCGTTAGGCTGACTTATTGCGGCGCTTCGCGACGACGTCGTGCGAGATGAGGGTGGGCTCCGCCTTCTTGGCGACCACCGCTTCGGTGATGACCACCGTGGCGATATCGTCCCGGCTCGGCAGGTCAAACATCACCGGCTGAAGCACTTCCTCCATGATCGCCCGCAGCCCACGGGCTCCGGTGCCGCGTTCCAGCGCCTGATCAGCAATTGCCTCAAGAGCCTTCGGTTCGAAGGTCAGCTCAACGCCGTCGAGCATGAACATCTTCTGAAACTGCTTGATGAGGGCGTTCTTCGGCTCCGTCAGGATCTGCATGAGCGATTTCTGGTCCAGGCTGGTCACCGTGGTGATGACAGGCAGCCGTCCAATGAACTCCGGGATCAAGCCGAACTTCAGCAAATCCTCGGGCATCACATCCCCATAGCTGGCTTCTTCCATTTTCAGCGAGCTCAGTGGCGCGCCGAAGCCGATGCCCTTGCGTCCTGCCCTCGAGCCGATGATCTCTTCGAGCCCGGCAAAGGCTCCGGCAACGATGAACAACACATTGGTGGTGTCAATCTGGATGAATTCCTGGTGGGGATGCTTGCGACCACCCTGGGGTGGCACCGAGGCGACGGTACCCTCAAGAATCTTCAGCAGGGCCTGCTGGACACCCTCGCCGGAGACGTCACGGGTGATCGACGGGTTCTCGCTCTTGCGCGAAATCTTGTCGATTTCGTCAATGTAGATAATGCCCTGCTCGGCCTTCTTGACGTCATAGTCAGCGGCCTGGATGAGCTTGAGCAGAATGTTCTCGACATCTTCGCCAACATAACCCGCCTCCGTGAGCGCCGTGGCGTCGGCGACGGCGAAGGGAACGTTCAATCGGCGGGCAAGGGTCTGCGCCAGGTAGGTCTTGCCGCAGCCGGTGGGTCCGATCAGAAGAATATTTGACTTGGCGATCTCCACGTCTTCGGTAGGCACCGCGTCGGAAAGGTTTCCCGTGTTGCGCGGGGTGTGCCCAGACTGGATCCGCTTGTAGTGGTTGTAGACGGCGACGGCGAGCGAACGCTTGGCGGGTTCCTGCCCGATGACGTATTCCTGCAGGAAGTCGAAGATCTCGCGGGGCTTAGGCAGCTCGAAGGTGCCCAGGTCGGCGACCTCGGAGAGTTCCTCCTCGATGATCTCGTTACAGAGATCAATGCATTCATCGCAAATGTAGACGCCGGGCCCGGCGATCAGTTTGCGGACCTGCTTCTGGCTTTTCCCACAGAAAGAGCACTTAAGCAGATCTGTGCTCTCACCAATGCGAGCCATATGTCAGTCCCCTTACGTGGATCTGTTGAATAGGCAGCCAATGTCCAGGTTGCCGGAATCGGCTACCTTCCACTCTAGGACAATTGAGACTGCTATTCAGCATCAGAAGGCCCGTGGTGCGTTTGTTTCACACCACGGGCCCGGTCCTGCGGAAAGCTGGTTACGGCTTGTTGATCTTCGGCGGGGTCATCTTGCGGGACGTCAGGACCTCGTCCACCAGCCCGTAGGCTTTGGCATCCGCGGCCGTCAGGATCTTGTCACGCTCGATGTCGATGTTGACCTGCTCCGAGCTCTTGCCGCTGTGCAGTGCCAGCGTGTCCTCAAGCCAGGTGCGCATCCGCATGACCTCGTTGGCCTGGATCTCTAGGTCCGAAGCCTGGCCACCCTGGCCACCACCGAGTGCTGGCTGGTGAATCAGGACCCGGGCGTTCGGGAGAGCGAGGCGTTTGCCGGGGGCTCCGGCCGCCAGCAGAACGGCTGCCGCGCTGGCGGCCTGCCCCAGGCACACGGTTTGGATTTCCGGCCGGATGAACTGCATCGTGTCGTAGATCGCTGTCATGGCGGTAAACGATCCGCCCGGGGAGTTGATGTACAGCGTGATGTCCCGCTCCGGGTCGGTGGACTCAAGGACCAGCAGCTGGGCCATGACGTCGTCGGCTGACGCGTCGTCAACCTGCACACCGAGGAAAATGATGCGATCCTCGAACAGCTTGGTGTACGGATCCTGGCGCTTGAAGCCGTAAGGGGTGCGCTCTTCGAACTGCGGAAGTACGTAGCGGTTGGACGGCAACTGGGGTGCGGTGCCGCCTGCTGCGGCTCCAAAATTGTGGTTCATGGTCTCTCCTGGGTGGTCTCTGCTGTGGTGGGTAGGGGTGCAGGCCGCAGCGGTTAGTCGCGCTGCGTGCCGCCGCCGCCCGATACCGCGTTGGCATGCGCAGCGATCTTGTCGAAGAATCCGTACTCCAGGCCCTCCTGAGCGGTGAACCACTTGTCGCGGTCGTTGTCCTTGAGAATCTTCTCGACCGTCTGCCCGGTCTGCTCTGCGGTGAGCTCAGCCATGACCCGCTTCATGTGCAGGATCAGTTCTGCCTGGATCCTGATGTCGGAGGCCGTGCCACCGATACCGCCGGACGGTTGGTGCATCAGCACACGGGCGTGCGGCGTGGCGTAGCGCTTGCCCTTGGTGCCCGAGGACAGGAGGAACTGTCCCATTGATGCGGCAAGCCCGGTGGCGACTGTCACGACGTCGTTGGGGATGAACTGCATCGTGTCGTAAATGGCCATCCCTGCGGTGACTGACCCGCCCGGCGAGTTGATGTACAGAAAAATGTCCTTGTCGGGGTCTTCGGCCGACAGGAGCAGCAGTTGGGAGCAGATGGCGTTGGCATTGTCATCCCTGACCTCGGAGCCGAGCCAGATGATGCGCTCCTTGAGGAGCCGGTTATAGATGTAGTCATCCCGGCCAGCGGGGTCTACGGTCGCCATGGTCGGTGTGGTGGGTTCGATTGCCATTGGAAGTTAGCCTCTCACTCTGGTCGGTCTACCGGATGCCGGCAGCCGACCGTTTGTCTCTCATTGGACAGTAACTTGTTTGGGGGGTCGTTTGATCCCGCTGCGGAGGCTGTTCGCTGACGGCGCACCAGCGCGGGGGCTGCGGATGTTAACGCCTGAGGGCCGCCCTCCCAACGGGAAGACGGCCCTCAATCGTTAATGGTGAGACGAGGCTTTACTAAGCCTTGCCGGACTCTTCATCAGCTGCAGCCTTGGCCTTCGCTGACTTCTTGGGGGCAGCTTTCTTGGTGGCGGTCGCCTTCGCAGCCGACTCCTTCTCAACAGCCGGCTTTTTGGCAGCAGGCGCCTTCTTGGCCGGCTTCTTCTCGACGGGTGCCTCCGAGGGGGCATCCTCCGAAGGCACGTCCGGAGTTGACTCGTTGGCTTCGTCCCCCGGGGCTTCGACCTCCGACTGGGCGTCGGCTGCTTCGTCGCCGGGGCGAACGAAATCGCTCAGGTCGACAACCGCACCGGAGCTGTCCTTCACGACGGCGAGTTCCAGCACCTTGGCGAGTGCCTTGCGGCGTCGAACTTCTCCGACGATCATCGGAACCTGTCCGCTCTGATCCAGCATTTGGGCGAACTGGTTTGGCTCCATGCCGTACTGACCAGCCGTCGACACGATGTAGTCAATCAGCTCAGGCTGGCTAACACCGATTTCTTCCTTCTCAGCGATCGCGTCGAGGATCATCTCATTGCGGAACGCCTGCTCGGTGTTTTCGCGGATCTCGGTGCGGTGCTCTTCGGTGTCGTGGCCTTCAGCGTTGGCGTGGGCGTTCTCGCCGGTGAAGTGCTGTTCCAGCTGATCGTCGATGAACGCTGCCGGAACTGGAACCTCGATGAGTTCAATGAGCTTCTCCAGGACGAGATCGCGGGCCTCAACACCCTGCTCGGTGACCTTCTCATCGGCCGCGCGCTTGGTGAGATCGGCCCGCAGTTCGGCAATCGTGTCGAACTCGCTGGCGAGCTGTGCAAAGTCGTCGTTAGCCTCAGGCAGTTCGCGTTCCTTGACGGCAGAAACCTCGACCTTGATCTGGGCATTGCTGCCGGCGTTGTCGCCGCGAGCCAAGGTGGTTTCGAAGATTGCGTCCTCGTCGGCGCTCAGACCGGTGACGGCTTCGTCCATGCCTTCGAGCATGGTGCCGGAGCCGACCTGGTACGAAACGTCCTGGGCGGCGTCAACCTGCTCGCCGTCGACGGTTGCTACCAGGCTCAGGGTGAGGAAGTCACCGTCAGCAGCGGGACGGTCGACCGCGGTCAAGGTTCCGAACCGGCCGCGCAGCTCATCAAGAGCGTTATCGACGTCGGCGTCAGACGCCTCAGCGGCCTCGACGGTTACCTCGAGGCCCGAATACTCGGGGAGGGTGATCTCCGGGCGAACGTCCAGCTCGACGGTGAACAGGAGCTGTCCATCTTTCGCCGCCGGATCCGGCACCTCGGTGATCTCGACCTCAGGACGGGTCAGGGGACGGATCCCGGTTTCCTGAACGGCGCTCTGGTAGAAGCCGTTCAGACCATCGTTGATGGCGGTCTCGATGACGTAGCCGCGACCCACTCGCTGGTCAATCAGTTGGTTCGGGACGCGCCCCTTACGGAAGCCCGGAACCTGGACCTGCGCGGAGATGGTCTTGTAAGCCGCATCAATGTTGGGCTTGAGCTCCTCGAAAGGAATCTCCACATTTAGCTTCACTCGCGTGGGAGTGAGGTTTTCGACAGCGCTCTTCACGGCGTAGTACTCCTGAATGATTGAAGATGATGACCACACGGCGTCCGTGGATCTACCGGAACGGTATCCGCGGCGATAATGCAGAGTCGGGGTGACAGGAGTTGAACCTGCGACTTCCTGCTCCCAAAGCAGGCGCTCTACCAAGCTGAGCTACACCCCGTAAGTGCAGCCATCAGTCTACGTAACTTTCGCTCCAGTTGCACATTTGGCTAAACGGCCCTGCCTGTGGTGTAGTTATAGGCGTTCCGACGGCCTGAGCCACAAAGTATCACGTGATTTGCTCAGGTTTCCAGGGGATGTAGCTTAGTGGTAAAGCCTCAGTCTTCCAAACTGATGATGCGGGTTCGATTCCCGTCATCCCCTCCAGAATGCTGGTGGATCTTCCGGCGAAACGTAGCGAAAAAGTACCCCCACCAACACGGCGCGGGGTGCTTTCTTGTTATCCTGACGAGCCTTCAAGGCGCCTGGCAGCCGGGACACCAGTACAGTTTCCGTGCGGCCATCTCGGCAACGGCAACGGGAGTGCCGCACCGACGGCAGGGCAAGGCCGCCCGCCCATACACGTAGTGTGCGTCCCCGCGCTTGACCCGCGACGACGACGACGCACGGTCGGCCGGCGACGTCGTAATGATTCGTCCGGCACGTACCCCGTCCCGCATGGTCAGGGCGATGTCGTTCCACAGGGCCGTTGCGTCCTGACTGCTGATCGACTTACCCGGGCGCCAGGGGTACAGCTTCTGCCGGAAGAGCGCTTCGGCCCGGTAAATGTTTCCCACCCCGGCGATTACCGCCTGATTCATCAGGAGCAGACCCACGGGGCTGGCGCTTTTGCGCAGGCCAACCGTGAACCGGAGCACGTCGTCGCCGGTATCGTCGTCCGCGAGCGGATCCGGGCCGAGACGGGCGACGACGGCGTCCCGCTCGGGTTCGGTGATTACCTCGCACGCTGTCGGACCACGCAGGTCTGCCCAGCCGTCATCACTGACCAGCCGCAACCGGACCGCTCCCACCGGGTCCGGGGGTCCGTCATAGGCGGCATGGGGCGCGCCGGAAAGTTCCCGTTCACCGATCTTGCGCGGCGCTCCGATGCTTGAGGCCCCCATGAAGGACTTGTCGCCGCCGAAGCTCCACGCACCGTAGAGCCCCAGATGCACCCGCAGGAAGATGGGCGGTGTTGGACTTTCGTCGGGGGCGTCGGCGAACTCAACGAAGAGCTGCTTCCCATGAGCCGTGGCGCTGGTCAGTACGCGGCCGTCCAGGCCCGCCGCGCCGGCCACGAAGCGGCCCTGTGGGCTCGATGCTGCCACCCGCTGGCCGCCGAAGACTGATGACAGCTGCAACGCGAGCCGGTGAATTGAATGGCCTTCGGGCATAGCAGTTACCCGCTGACGCTGCCGGTGGTCTCATAGGCGGCGATCTGCCCGATCCGGCGCGCGTGCCGCTCGGCGTCGCTGAACGGCTCGGCGAGGAACGCCTCGATGATCAGGGTTGCCTCAGCCACCGAGTGCTGCCGTCCGCCGACCGCCACCACATTGGCATCGTTGTGCTGCCGGGCCAGTTTCGCTGTCGCCAGGCTCCAGGCCAGAGCGGCGCGCACACCTCGTACCTTGTTGGCGGCCATCTGCTCTCCATTACCTGACCCGCCCAGCACAATACCCAACGCGTCACGCCCTGCCTGCTGGTCAATGACCACAGCCTGCGCGGCGTTGATGCAGAACCCGGGGTAATCGTCCTCGGCGTCGTAGGCCTGGGGTCCATGGTCAACAACCTCGTGACCGGAGCGGCGCAGGTGCTCGATCAGGTGGGCACTGAGCTCCATGCCGGCATGGTCGGTAGCGATATGAACGCGCATGAAAAATCCGTTTCGATGAGGTGGGTGTGTGCTGTCAAGGGTACTTCCTCCCCGAGGTGCACGTGTGACTCGGCTGGTGGAAGAATGGCTGTGCTGCGTAAGCTGCATCACAGACGACGCCCGCCACCCGCAGGGCATCCGCCACCATTTTCGAAAGGCATCACCTTGCCAGGCATGAATCTGACGCGCGACGAGGCACGAGCCCGCGCCAACATTGTGACAGTCACCTCCTACGACATCAATCTCGATCTCACCCGCGGTGACACAGTCTTCGGGTCGAGGACGGTGGTGAAGTTCGAGGCCAGCCAGGGGGCTTCCACTTTCATCGACGCAGTCACCCACAGTGTGTCGCTCGTGACCCTGAACGGTATCGAGCTGGACCCGGCCGAGGTTTCCGACGGCATCCGTATCCAGTTGCCCAGCCTGGCGGCCTCCAACGAGCTGGTCATCGACGCCGACATGCTCTATATGAACACCGGTGAGGGCCTGCACCGCTTCGTGGACCCGGTGGATAACGAGGTCTACCTCTACACCCAGTTCGAGGTCCCGGATTCGCGGCGTGTCTTCCCCGTCTTCGAACAGCCGGACCTCAAGGCCACCTTCCGCTTCACCGTGACAGCGCCGTCGCACTGGGACATCATCTCCAACTCCCCCACGCCCGCACCAGTCGACGCCGGATCGGCCGACGGCGGCGCCAAGGCCACCTGGGCCTTCGAGCCAACCCCCGTCCTGTCCTCCTATGTCACCGCCCTGATTGCGGGTCCCTACCAGTCGGTGCGCAGCGAGCTCACCAGCTCGGACGGGCGGGCCATCCCACTGGGTGTTTTTGCCCGTAAGTCGCTGATGCAGCACCTTGATGCAGAGAACGTCTTCGCCTTGACCCGCCAGGGCTTCACCTTCTTCGAGGAGCAGTTCGGCACTCCCTACCCGTTTGCCAAATACGACCAGCTCTTTGTGCCCGAGTTCAACGCCGGTGCCATGGAGAATGCCGGCGCCGTAACCTTCCTGGAGAGCTACGTCTTCAGGTCCCGGGTTACTGACGCCACAGTTGAACGCCGGGCCATCACCATCCTGCACGAGCTGGCACACATGTGGTTCGGCGACCTGGTGACCATGCGCTGGTGGAATGACCTGTGGCTGAATGAATCCTTCGCCGAGTTCATGTCCACTCTCGCGGCCGCCGAGGCCACCGAGTTCAAGCAGTCGTGGACCACCTTCGCGTCCCTGGAAAAGGCCTGGGCCTACCGCCAGGACCAGCTTCCCTCGACCCACCCGATCGTCGCCGACATCAACGACCTCGAAGACGTCCAGGTGAACTTCGACGGCATCACCTACGCCAAGGGCGCCTCGGTGCTCAAGCAGCTGGTGGCCTGGGTGGGCCAGGACAAATTTATGGAGGGCGTCCGGGAATACTTCGGCAAGCATTCCTGGAAGAACACAGAGCTGGGCGATCTGCTCTCCGAGCTGGAGCGCGCCAGCGGCCGCGACCTCAAGGAGTGGTCGGCGCTGTGGCTGGAAACCGCAGGAGTGAACACGTTGCGTCCGGAACTGACGACCGACGACGACGGCGTCATCACCGGTTTCGCGGTGCTCCAGTCGGCGGCGGCGGAATACCCCACGATCCGCCCACACCGGCTCGCCATCGGCTTCTACACCCTCGACGCCGAGGGCAAGCTGCAGCGCACCGACCGGGTGGAGCTCGACGTCGACGGCGAACGCACCGATGTGCCGGAGCTGGTGGGACGCACCCGGCCGAACCTGCTACTGCTCAACGACGATGACCTGGCCTACGCCAAGATCCGCCTCGACGAGGTGTCCCTCCGCACGGCAACCCGTCATCTCAAGGACTTCAACGACTCACTCCCCCGCACCCTCGTGTGGGCCTCGGCGTGGGACGCAGCGCGCGACGGCGAAACCCCGGCCCGGAACTATGTGGAGCTGATCCTGCAGAACATTGGGGCCGAATCCGACTCGTCGGTGGTGCTGGTGCTGCTCCGCCAGCTCGCCACCACCCTCGCGTTCTATGTGAACCCTGCTGACCGGTCGGCGATGACCATCGCGGCCGCCGATAGCCTGTGGGAGCTCGCCCAACGCGCCGACGTCGGCTCGGATTCCCAGCTGCAGTTCGTGAAGGCGTTCGCCGGACACGCGCAGACCGACGTGCACCTTGATTCGATTGAAGCCATTTTCACCGGCTCTGCTGTGCCCGAGGGGTTGGAGGTCGACGCCGATCTGCGCTGGGAACTCGTTACCTCGTTGGTGGCCGGCGGGAGGTTCGGACAGGAGGACATTGACGCCGAGCTTGAGCGCGATGCAACAGCAACCGGGCAGCTCGCTGCCGCTCAAGCCACAGCGGCCATCCCCACACCCGAGGCGAAAGCCGACGCCTGGCACAACATCGTGGAGCGGTCGGATCTGCCCAACGCGGCCCAGCGGTCAGCAATCGCCGGATTCATGCGCGTTCATGACCCGGCGGTTCTCACGCCCTTCGTCGACAAGTATTTCGCGGCGGCGCAGGGCATCTGGGCGGGTCGGACCCACGAGATTGCTCAGCAGATCATCGTGGGCCTGTACCCGTCACGGTTGACGACCCAGGACACGCTCGACAAATCGTCGGCTTTCCTCGACACGCTCGACGCCGAGAGTACCTCCCTGCGGCGGTTGATCCTGGAGAGTCAGGATGGAATCGCGCGGGCTCTGAAAGCCCAGGCGGTAGACCGGTAAAACAGGGATTTTGGGGTGTAGTTTTGAGACATGAA
Organism: Arthrobacter sp. TMN-50; assembly: GCF_054511125.1. NCBI lineage: Bacteria > Bacillati > Actinomycetota > Actinomycetes > Micrococcales > Micrococcaceae > Arthrobacter > Arthrobacter sp. TMN-50. Next base: position 82,715 of record NZ_JBTNDG010000005.1, read on the forward strand.
CCTCTCCGAGCATCACTATCGGGTAGACGTCACCTGGACCGGTAATCGCGGCGAAGGCACCCGTTCGTACCGTGGCTACGGCCGGGAGCACGAAGTGTCTGCGGTGGGTCCGCCGACGCTGCTTGGCACGGCGGACCCCACGTTCCATGGGGATAAGGACCGGTGGAATCCTGAACAGTTGCTGCTTGCTGCGCTCTCCCAATGCCACATGCTGGCCTACCTTCATATGGCGGTGAAGAACGGCGTGGTGGTCACTGCCTATGAGGACGCGGCCGTGGGCACCATGCGGTTGAACGCCGACGGCAGCGGTGAGTTCCTCAGCGTTACTCTCAAACCGCGCGTGACGATCACTGACCAGCTGCTCAAGTACACGGCCCAAGCCATCCACCGGGACGCCGCCGCATCATGTTTCATCGCGCGGTCAGTGAATTTTCCGGTCAACCATGAGCCGGTCGTCGTGGTCGCCGAGGACGCACAGCAGCGCGCCTAATTCCCCGCCTGGTGCCACCGGGCGAGGAGCCGGAATTCGGCGTCGGACGTCAGTCCCGACTTCCGTTCCCGGGCGAGCCCACGCCGTCGTTCGTCCTGTAGCACCCGGGTGATCGTGTCCTGCACTGGCCGCTGCTGGAGGCCTTCGCCAAGCGCAGCGTCGACCGAGCGGGCGCCATGCCCTTCATAGCCTTCGGGCAGCCAGTGGGGCAAGGAATCCGGGCCAGCCCAGTACGCCGCACCATGGTCGGCGAGCCAGGCGGCTTCGACCCAGGTCAGGGAACCGCTGAACCCGACCTGCGCTGCGGTGATGTCGATCAGGTCCTCGAACCTCACTGACGGCCCGACGGTATTGAACACTCCGGTCAGCCGCCGGTCTGCGGCGCCGATGAGCCACTCAGCGAGATCGTCCAGGTCGATGGTCTGGGTGGGGGCGTCCCGGATGGCGGGGACCAGCACCTCGCCTCCGCGGGCCAGCCGGGCCGGCCAGTAGCCGAACCGGTCGCTGCCGTCGCCCGGGCCGCAGATCAACCCGGGCCGGGCGATCAGTACCTGCCCGTCCTGGTACTGCTGGCACAGGTGCTCGCACGCCACCTTCGCCTCGCCGTAGGATTCGTTCGGAGCGGGCCCGTCGCCGTCGTAGGCGGGCAACAGGGCAGCGGTCTCGTCGGCGCTCGGCGCCGTGTTATCCGCATAGACCGAGCAACTTGAGACGTAGATCCAGTGTGTGGTCCGTGCGGCGAGCGCTTCGAGGGCTGCCCTGACCTGGTGCGGCTGCCACGACACCTCGATGACGGCGTCCCAGTCCTGGGCAACGGCGGCGTACGGGGCTGGGCCATCCCGGTCGGCCCGGACAAAGACGGCTCCGTCCGGCGGGGGTGACGAAGTCCCCCGGGCCAGACAGGTGACCTGGTGCCCCAGACCAAGGGCCAGTTCGGCGATCCGCCGGGAGAGAAATACGGTACCGCCGAGGATCAGGATGCGCATCGGCTCAGCCTACGGCGCTAGCCTAGAAGCAGACACCCTTTCCGCCGCGGGCGGAGAGAAACCCCCGCCAGTGAAGGAAACGGTCACGCCACCATGCAGTTTGATCTAGGAGATCAGCTCCTCAATGCCGCATTCATTCTCATGGCGGCGCTGGTGCTGTGGCTGGTGGTCCGCTTCATCATCAACCGGATGGTCCGGCGGGTCAGGGACGGATCCGACCTGTTCAAGAAGCCGCATTTCAAATGGGCGCAACCGGTGCTTCGCACCCTGGACCACAAACGGCGGGTCCAGCGCACCGAGACGATCGGTGCCCTCCTGCGCAGTGTCTCAGGGCTCACCATTGCGGTGATCGCCATCATGATGGCCTTGCAGGCGCTCGGCGTGGACATCGGTCCCATCCTCGCCAGCGTGGGAATCGTGGGCATAGCGATCGGTTTTGGCGCCCGCGAAATCATCAGAGACGCGTTCCTCGGGTTCTTCATCACCCTTGAGGACCAGTATGGAATTGGTGACACGATCGAGGTGGGCGACACCGTGGGGGTGGTGCAGTCGGTCGGACTGCGGATCACCCGCCTGATCGACGAGAACGGCGCCATCTGGTACATCCGCAACGGGGACATCATGAAGGTGGGCAACCGTTCACAGGGAGACTATGTGGCCCCGGTAGCGGCCGCCGAACCAACTGGAGATAAACCATGACCACGCCCGGAGACGCCGAAGGTATTCCCATCCCCTCCCGGTTCGGGGAGCCGCTCGCTAAACTGACGCCGGTGGGACCGCGGTTCGACCAACCTGCCTACACCGACAACTTCTATGCGGCGGTCGGCGGGCATCCCGTGTTCGTGAAACTCGTTGACGCCTTTTACGACGGCGTCGCCAACGATGAGTTGCTGCGCCCGATGTACCCGGAAGAGGACCTTGGACCCGCCAAGGAGCGGCTGCTGATGTTCCTCGAACAGTACTGGGGCGGCCCGAAAACCTACGGTGATCAGCGAGGTCATCCCCGACTACGGATGCGGCACATGCCGTTCACCGTGTCGCCGCAGGCCCGGGATCACTGGTTGACGCATATGCGCGCCGCCCTCGACTCCCTGGAGCTGGCACCCCTCCACGAAACGACCCTGTGGGACTACCTCGAACGGGCAGCCCATTCGATGGTCAATTCGGCCTGACGGCTGGGAGACCCTGTCATGGCTCACGGCATGGCTTCTCACAGCACGGTTTTCTCAAAGCACCGTTTTCTCAAAGCACCGTCGGGGTGCGTGAAAGCACATGGCCGCGTGAGGTGCTGATCCTCGTCCAGCGGCCGTTGGTCAGGATTGACGGCCGTTCATCCTTCGCCAGGAATCCCAGGGCGAAGGCGCCAAAGGCTGCACCGGCGGGGACCTCGACTGACAGATCCTCGATGCTTCTGCCCCAGATGGCTCCCCGGGCGCTGTTCACGATCAGGGCTCCGGGATTGTTCGGGACCGTTTCGGCGACTTCGCGGATACCGTTCCTGGCCGCCGTCTCTACCAGATCCGAGCTGAGATCGCCCCGGGGTTCCCAGCCCGCCCGCGGGGGCAAAACTCCCGACCAGCTTTCAGTGACTGTGGTCGGCGGGATCTGCATGACGACGTCGGATTCTCCCATCCGCGCGAGTCGATCCGACACCGAGGCCAGGGCAACGGTCGTGTCCACGCGCGCAGGAGTGGCCAAAGGCATAGTCCGCAGTCCCAACACGGTGGGCGTTGCCTCGCCGAGGATCCGCGGTCGCAGAATGCAGATATAGGCGGCGAGCACGGAACCCGACGCCTGAAACCGGACGGCGCCGTCTTCAGCCGCCCTGGCCCGGGCGATGAACGTGCGCAGGTCGGCGACGACCAGCGGTTCCACGAAAACCAGTTCAGTTGACGCCGGGGGTGACTTCACCGGTCACGCGTTCTGTCGACGTCGGAAGGCCACCGGTTCGCCAAGCCAGTGCTCAAGAGTTGCCCGTTGAGGGTCGCTAAGTTTTGTGGGCCGACCAGTGGTCCGGTTGACCAGGATCATGGTGGAGGCGGCCAGCGCATAGCTGACCGTTCCGTCGGGTTCGGCAATCCGGTAGCCCAGGTCAAAGCTTGAGCCGCCGACACCGGTCACCCAAATGCTGATCTCCAGCGGGCTGGGGCGGTAATTCAGCGGCGCCGAGTACTCGATCTCGTGCCGTGCCACGAGGGTGAAGTGATCCGGGCCAATCAGGTCAAGGAGGGTGTCTGACGGTTCACCGCGGCCTTGGGCCGCATCCAAGAGGGGCAGGTGGATGAACTGTACGCGCGCGTCTTCGAGGTACTGAAGGAATCGCACATTGTTGACGTGTCCGTAGGAATCTTCGTCGCCGAAGCGGAGCTGAATGGGGAAGCGCTGGATCCGGGGCATGCTTCCATCCTCTCAAACGGTTCACGACCCAACTAAACGCTGCAACCCAAACCCGGGTGGTGTTGAGGGACGGACGCGTGTGCAACTAAGGTCAGAGGTACCTCCGGCGTCGTTCCTGCGGCGCTTCTACCCCGCGCATCACTAAATCACTGCATTACGAGGAGAACTGACCGATGGCTGTCGAGTCCACTGTCGAGCCAACCCAAACGCTGGTCGACCTGCTCGATCTAAGCAGCGCGGATGGAGCGCGGACCGACGAGGAAATCTTCGTGGGCACCTCAGCACAGCAGGCGGGGCGTCGAATCTTCGGCGGTCAGGTGTTGGCCCAGGCACTGATTGCAGCGATCCGCACGGTCGAGCCGACGCGGGAGGTCCACTCCATGCATGCCTACTTCCTGCGGGCGGGAGATGCTTTTGAACCGATCACCTTCGGGGTGCAGCGGTTGCGTGACGGGCGCTCCTTCTCGGCCCGGCGCACCCACGCCTACCAAAATGGTGTTCCCATCCTGTCGATGATCGCTTCCTTCCAGCAGCCCGACGACGGACTGTCCCACCAGGAGCGGATGCCTGAGGGGATGCCTGACCCGGAGTCGCTGCCGAGCACCGCCGACCTGCTGGGCGAGCTGGATCACCCGCTGGCACGGGCGTGGTCCTTTGACCGGCCGTTCGACATTCGCCATGTTGATGGTGCGCTGTATGTGCAGCACGGCGGCGATCGGGTGGCACGAAATGCGGTCTGGATGAGGACTTTTTCACCAATGCCCGAGAATCAGGGACTGCATCGGGCAGCCCTTGCCTATGCCAGCGATTACACGCTGCTCGAGTCGATTCTGCGCCAGCATGGCCTGAGTTGGGTCACCCCGGGGATGAGCGTGGCAAGTCTGGACCACGCCATGTGGTGGCACCGTCCGGTGAAGGTGGATGAGTGGTTGCTCTATGTGCAACAGTCCCCCAGCGCCTCGGGCGCGCGCGGGCTATCGACCGGCCAGATCTTCAACCGGGCCGGCGACCTGGTCGCAACAGTGGCTCAGGAGGGGATGGTCCGGGTTCCCTGAGCCCCGCGCCATCTGGGTTTAGATCGGGGTCGAGTCAACACAGCGCCCCGACCGTTGACGGTCGGGGCGCTCCTTTTTCCAGTGGGTCCGCTGTTAGTCGCGGGTCAGGCGGCGGTGTGTGACGCGGTGAGGCTTTGCGGCGTCGGGGCCGAGGCGCTCCACCTTGTTTTCCTCGTAGGACTCGAAGTTTCCTTCGAACCAGTACCACTTGTCCGGGTTCTCTTCGGTGCCCTCGTAGGCCAGGATGTGGGTGACCACCCGGTCGAGGAACCACCTATCGTGCGAGACCACGACGGCGCAGCCCGGGAATTCGAGCAGTGCGTTCTCCAGGCTGGAAAGGGTTTCGACGTCGAGGTCGTTGGTCGGTTCGTCAAGAAGGAGCAGGTTTCCGCCCTGTTTGAGCGTCAGCGCCAGGTTCAGACGGTTACGCTCACCACCGGAGAGGACTCCCGCACGCTTCTGCTGATCCGGGCCCTTGAAGCCGAAGGCGGACACGTAGGCGCGTGAGGGCATTTCGACCTGGCCCACCTGGATGAAGTCGTGTCCGTTGGAGACAACTTCCCACAGGGTCTTCTCGGGATCGATTCCGCCACGTGACTGGTCAACGTAGGAGATCTTGACCGAATCACCGATGGTCAGCTTGCCCCCGTCAATGGGTTCGAGCCCCACGATGGTCTTGAACAGCGTGGTCTTACCGACACCGTTGGGACCAATCACTCCGACAATTCCGTTGCGGGGAAGCGAGAAGGACAAGCCATCGATCAGGATGCGGTCGTCATAGCCCTTTCGCAGGTCGGTCGCCTCGATGACCTGGCTGCCCAGACGTGGGCCCGGCGGGATCTGGATGTCCTCGAAGTCCAGCTTCTTGGTCCGCTCGGCTTCCGAGGCCATTTCCTCGTAGCGGGCGAGCCTGGCCTTGGACTTGGTCTGGCGGCCCTTGGCGTTGGAGCGCACCCATTCGAGTTCCTCGGTCAGACGCTTCGACTGCTTCGCGTCTTTCTTGCCCTGCACCTCAAGACGGGCACGCTTCTTCTCCAGATAAGTGGAGTAGTTGCCCTCGTAGGGGTAGAGGTGGCCGCGGTCCACTTCGGCAATCCACTGGGCAACGTGGTCCAGGAAGTACCGGTCGTGAGTTACGGCGAGGACGGCGCCGGCGTAGCTCTTGAGGTGCTGCTCCAGCCACAGCACACTCTCAGCATCGAGGTGGTTAGTGGGCTCATCAAGGAGCAACAGATCAGGCTTCTGCAGCAGCAGCTTGCACAAGGCGACGCGGCGCCGTTCACCACCGGAGAGGATGGTGACGTCAGTCTCCGGTGGCGGGCAGCGCAGCGCGTCCATGGCCTGCTCCAGCTGCGAGTCCAGGTCCCAGGCGTCAGCCGCGTCGATGGCTTCCTGCAACTTGCCCATTTCCTCAAGCAGGTTGTCGAAGTCAGCGTCGGGGTTGGCCATCTCTTCGGAAATCTCGTTGAACCGCTGAATCTTGCCGTAGATCTCGCCGACGCCTTCCTGCACATTGCCCAGGACAGTCTTTTCCTCGTTCAACGGAGGTTCCTGCAGCAGGATCCCTACCGAGTACCCAGCGCTGAGCTTCGCTTCACCGTTCGAAGGGGTGTCCAGGCCTGCCATAATCTTCAGGATGGTGGACTTGCCCGAGCCGTTGGGGCCCACGACGCCAATTTTCGCGCCGGGGTAGAAGGACATGCTGACGTCGTCGAGGATAACTTTGTCGCCGACAGCCTTGCGTGCCTTGGTCATTGTGTAGATAAATTCCGCCATGACTCAAGGCTAGTCGGTGCAGCCAACTATCTCCCATTTGTGTGCGCCAGCTCGCGCTGACCTGCGCTAGCCCTTACACGTTCATCACCCCCGCGCACCCACCCGCCCTCTAGAATGGTGCATCAGTGAGCTGGCGTCCGGACCGCTTGGACTTGGGTCGGTCACCAGAGGGTCCCTCCGGATCCCCATGACCAGCCGGATCCCCGCCGTCGGCCCCTCCCTGACCCTCCGGGGTGACGTTGCCTGCGCCCAGGCCCCCACCCACGTCTGCATCGGAGGGACCTGAGTCGGAGGGAGCGGGATCACCTGCTGCGTCAGCGTACCCGCCCGTATCACCGAGGATCTCTCCTGTGTCCTGATCCACGTTCGGAAAGTTCACGTCGGCCGCATCCACATCGAGCGGATCACCTGCGGTGGACGAGTCGCCACCCGAGCGGTCGGAGCTGGTGCGATGGAAGTGCGCGGTCCCCCACATAAGGTCGTGTCCGACGGTCTCGGCGTCAATGTCCACCGAGGTACCGGTACGCCCGTCCTCACGGATCCACGGCCGTACCCTAAGGCGGCCGCTCACCACCACCTTGTCGCCCTTCTTGATGCTGACCCCAGCATTGGTTGCGAGTTGACGGAACATTGACACTGCGTACCAGTTGGTTTGCCCATCAGTCCACGAATTGTTGTTCCGATCGAACCGGCGTTCGGTCGAACACATTCGGAAATTGGCGTACGCAAGGCCGCTCTCGGCGACTCCGGACTTCATATCGGTGGCTACATAGCCTCGAACTGTGATGTTGTCGCTCATCGAATTCCCCTTCAGCGGAATTGGGTGCGCTGGCGGGCATGCCAGCACAACCAATTCCATCCCCAAGGACAGCCCTGCGGGCTGGTCGACGCTGGAATGTGGACAATCCGAGAGGCCGGTGCGGTGTGGAGGAAAAGACGTCCATCGCCGAAATCGTCTGGTCAGCGATTTTGCACGGTCAGGGCAATTGCGTGGCCGGCATCATTGCGGGGCCGCATACCTGCGGGGTCGCATACCAGCCAGGACGATCGTGCGCCGTCTAATCGCATTGGCGTTGCGATCTCCACGGCCCGCTGCTCCGCGGTCGGCGTAGCCAGCCGGTCACCGCGGTAATGCTTGGTGCCCCCGGCGCGATTCGAACGCGCGACCAACGGATTAGAAGGCCGTTGCTCTATCCACTGAGCTACGGGGGCGACTTTTCTAGGTTACTACGCTGCCCGCCGTCGTCGCGACGGTGCGCATGCTGGACACGAGGGGTCAACCCGGACATTCGGGATGGGAATATCGGACCGGTATGTCTAGATTGGCCACCAGAACCGGGCGGGCGGGCCAGAACCGGGCCAGAACCGGGGGAACCGGGCCAGACATGCGACGGCATCCACCACACCGGGCGGGCGGGCGGTGCCGGGCGGCCGCGCCGAGGGGCCCGCCTGCGGTCAAACACTACGCGTCGAAGGTCACCTTGAGCTCCAGATGGTGCTGACCGGCCGCGTCCTGCGAATAGACTGCCTTGCCCGAGATGCCCTTGAGCCCGTCTGTTCCTGACCCGGGGATGATGTGGCCGGAACTGGCTGCAGCTGTTCCTTCGGCGATACCCCAATGCTGGACGATCATGGTGCCCATCCGACCGTCGACCGACCCGGTGAAAACCTCCGACGCGACGTAGCCGGCGCCGAAGTCGTTGCCCGCCATCAAAAGCTCGGCTGAGCTGGTTCCTATAAGGTCCCCACTGAAGACCTTGGTGGCGCTGACTTTGGATAGCTCGCTGGACGATCCCGGAACTGTGTAGGGCTGAGGACTCCAGTCGGATATCTCGAAATCGCCGCTGATGATGTGTTCTGTGGAGTCGGTCATTGACCAAGTATCGCCGGTTCGGGCCTAGAAAGCATGTTTGGGAGGGCTCCAGGGGTTAGCGCAGTTCTCCTGCGACTGGCTCCCCGTAGCGTTTTCTGAACAGGATTTTGGTCTTCGGATCGAGGAACACGAGGTATAGGGCGAAGCCCAAAGCCACCACTGCAGCCACCTGCCGGGCCACCGTCAAACTCAGCTCGAAGTACGGAAAAATGTCCAGCTGATCCGAGATTGCGTAGATCATGAAGAAGGACACCATGAAGTACAGGGTCTTGACCTGCCAGTCGTTGCGGATTCCCGTTACGGCGAACAATGGGATCAGCCAGACCACGTACCAGGACTGAATCATTGGCGCAAGGAAGACGATGGCAGCGAAGGCGAGAGCCAGCCGCCGCACCAGCCTGCTGTGCTCCCCTGTGAACATCAGCCACCCGATGATGGCAAGCGAAACGAGACGGCCGAGCAGGTACACCACCTCGGCGAACGATTGACCGTCGAAGCCCAGCGCGTCAGCGAGAATCATGACAATCATGCCCAGGAAGCCAATCGGTGCGTACCAGATCCACACGCTACCGGGGGTGCTCAGCGCTCCCACCCAGCCAAACCCAAATCCGTTGATCATCCCCATAATCCAGAGAATTCCGAAGGACATGCCAGCGGTCAGCGCCCAATAAAGAGACTTCCGTGACCAGCTGGCCCCCTTTCCCGCCCACATCAACCCCATGAAGGGAAGGAAGATCAAGGTGATGGGCTTGATGGCTATTGAAAGGGTGACGATCACGATGGCGCGCAACGGTTTCTGGGTTGCCGCGAGGTGCAGACCCCAGAGAGCAAGGCCGATCATCAACGAATCGTTGTGAATGCTGGCAATGAAATTGATGAGGAAGAGCGGGTTGGCGGCGGTCAGCCAGAGGGCGCGGTTGGGGTTGACGCCGTGCAGTTCGGCCAGCTTGGGCACATAGTAGACACACAGCGCCACACCGACGATCGCGATCAGCCTGAACAGCAACACCGAAAAATCCGGCTGCCCGTTGGTGATCGCGACAACCAGGGCTTCGATCCACAGGAACACCGGACCGTACGGGGTGGGACTCTGGGCCCACATATCGTCGGCACCGATCTGTAGGTAGTTCGAGATCTGCGAATACCCATCGACATACGGGTTCAGACCGGACACCATCACCTGGCCCTGCGCAATGTACGCGAACACGTCCCTGCTAAAGAGCGGAAGAGCAAGGCACATCGGCGCGCCCCAGGCGACGACAGCACGCAGGATTACCGGCCGGGATTCGGGCCCCCAGCCGTGCAGGCGCTGGCCAAGCCGCAACCAGGAACGGACCAGGAGCATGCCGCCAAGGGCCAGGATCAGCACCGACACCACCGCGCCTGCCGGTTCAAACCGCATCCAGATGATGGTGGGCACCCGGCGCAACTCAACGGAAGCCAGCGATAGCCAGCCCACACCATAGGAACCGATCATCATCAGCAAGGATCCGACGAATCCCTGGATGACAGCGACGTTCGGCCGGTCGGGCGACGCTGCGTCCGTCCGGGGCTGCGAGGCGTCGGCCGGCACCTGGGCAGTCATCTGGGGTTATCCAATCATTGGTCAATCAATAGATCTCTGTCTTGCGGCCTTCGGGAACTGCATTGATGCTCGAGAAAGCTGTGGTGCTGGACTGCTGGTACCGGACCGGTGTGCTGTCGGCCGGGCAGACTGGCTAGATTTTAGCATTGCCCCCTGGTCCCGGACCGGGATCGCCGCACTCCTCAAGGCGTCATGCAGGGTCGATCTGAGCCTGAACTGGGCAGCACCAGTATTCCCTGACGATTTGGTGGTTGATGGCTTGGGGCGCCACAGTGCGGTATCTGTCAGACGGCAGAAACCCGTTTATGACCTTCTTGCGTGGGGTGTGTTTATCTCGGTGGCCTGTGCAGGCTCCTTCTGGATTCTTGATCTGGGTTTGCGGGGTCGGTGGACTGGCGTGCCGGCGGCCGCCAGTGAAGCCACTCCCGCGCCTGATCTCACGGTACATTTGGGGTGTGCCGATATCTAATGAACACATTGTCTGGATCGACTGCGAAATGACGGGGCTTGACCTCGAAGCTGACGCACTCATCGAAGTTGCAGTTCTCGTGACAGATTCCGAGCTGAACATTCTCGGGGACGGGGTAGACGTCGTCATCAAGCCCGACGACGCCGCCCTCGCCCAGATGGGTGATTTCGTGCGCGATATGCACACAACGTCGGGGCTACTGACTGAACTGCCGCAGGGCATCACCATGGCGGAGGCGGAGGCCGAGGTGCTCAGCTACATCACCAAGTGGGTTCCCGAACCCCGAAAGGCTCAGCTGGGGGGCAACTCTGTCGGAACCGATCGATCGTTCCTGGCCCGTGACATGCCCGCAGTGATTGAGCACCTGCACTACCGCGTGATCGATGTGTCGACCATCAAGGAGCTCGCCCGCCGGTGGTTCACCCGCGCCTACTTCCAGTCCCCCGCGAAGAGCGGCGGACACCGGGCCCTCGGCGATATCCGCGATTCCATCCGTGAGCTGCGTTACTACCGCGAATCGGTTTTCGTGCCCAGCCCCGGGCCTGATTCGGCCACCAGCAAGGCAATTGCCGGGTCGATGGGCGAATAGTAAAGGACTGGATCCCTCGGTTGCCCTGGCGGTGGCAGAGGGACCCCAAAAATTGTGTAGACTTGTCTGCGCTGCCTTTTGTAGGTGACAACCAACGGGATTCATCCCGCGGAGTTGGCATTTTGGCCGAAGGCACATGGTGGGTATAGCTCAGTTGGCAGAGCGCCTGGTTGTGGTCCAGGAGGTCGCGGGTTCAAGCCCCGTTACTCACCCCAAAAGGTCAAAAGCATGACCTCGGAAGGCCGTTCCTGATGAATATCGGGGGCGGCCTTACCTGTAGGACCGAGGCCGGCGTCAGCCGGCGTTCAACCACCGTGGAGGTTGCACCGCATGGAACGCACAGTATTCGAGGAAGACCATCTGCTGTTCCGCGAGGTCGCAGCCGAATTCGCCTCCCGTGAGGTGGCGCCGCATTATGCGAAGTGGGACCGCGATCACCTCATGCCGCGCTCGATGTGGACCGCTGCCGGTGAGCAGGGGCTCCTGGGCCTCGCCGTGCCTGAGGAATTCGGCGGGGCGGGTATGCCGGATTACCGCTTCCGCGCGGTGCTGGATGAGGAATTCGCCAAAACCAACCATCTCGCCGTCGCACTGGCTTTCCATCTCCACGACGACATGGTGCTCCCCCACCTCCTCGCCTATGCTTCCGACGATCTCAAGGCCCTCTGGCTCCCCCCAATGGTCACCGGCGAACGCGTCACCAGCGTCGCCTGGACCGAACCAGGCGCCGGGAGCGACCTGCGCGGCATCCGCACCAAGGCAGTGCGCGACGGCGACGATTGGCTGATCTCGGGGCAAAAGACCTTCATCGGCAACGGCATCAGCGGCGACGCTTCCCTGGTAATGGCCCGCACCGATGGCGGCACCGGCCGCGGCTCGGCCGACTCCTTCTCGCTCTTCATGGTCGAGAAGGGGAAGGGCTACAATACCGGGAAGCAGCTCGACAAGATGGGGCTGAAAGCCTCGGATACCGCCGAGCTGTTCTTCGACGAGGTCCGGGTCACGGGCGACAACCTGGTGGGAGAACTGGGCCACGGGCTTAGGTACGCCGCCGAGCAGTTGCCGCAGGGGCGGCTGGCGATCGCCGTCGCCGCCTCGGCCGTTTCCCGCGCCATCTATGAGGCCACGGTTACCTACACCAAGGAACGCAACGCATTCGGTGAACGGGTCATCGATTTTCAGAACACCCGCTTTCAGCTAGCCGACATCCTCACCGAGGTTGAGGTCACCGAAACCTACGTGGACCAGGCCATGATTGCTTTCAACGCTGGCACCCTTGACGCCGCCGGCGCCGCCCGAGCCAAGCTCTGGGCGAGTGAGCGTGCCACTTCCATCACCGACCGCTGCCTCCAGCTCCATGGCGGGTACGGATACATCCTCGAATACCCGGTCGCCCAAGCATTCCTCGCCACCCGGCTACTCACCATCTTCGGCGGTACCAGCGAAATCATGCGCGACGTCGTCGGCCGCCACATCGCTGGCTAACACCCACCCCCTGACTTTTCCCAATACGTTCCAGGAAAGCGATCATGACCGTTCACCCAGTCACCATCACCGGTGAGCCTGTGCTGCACCGCCGCGCCGCCGTCGTCACTGAGTTTGACGAGCAGCTACGCACCCTTATTGCCGACATGTTCGAGACCATGGATGAGGCCAACGGCGTGGGACTGGCCGCACCGCAGATCGGCGTGGGCCAGCGGATTTTCGTGTATGGGATGGTGAACGACGACGACGTGCCGCCGCGCGGGGTGCTGGTCAACCCGTCGCTGGTGACCACGAAGGTCTCCGGCGCCGAGCCTGACCCGGAAGAGGAGTCGGAGGGCTGCCTGTCGGTTCCCGGCGAGTCCTTCCCCCTGAAGCGTGCCGAGTGGGTCAAGGTCACTGGCTTTGACGGCTTCGGCGAACCGCTCGAGTTTGTCGCCACGGGCTGGTTTGCGCGCTGCATGCAGCACGAATACGACCACCTTGAAGGCAGGCTGTACGTCGACCGGCTTGTCGAACCTTACGTGCGCGCGGCACGCAAGGCAATCAAGAACAACGCGTGGGGCGTTCCAGGACTGACCTGGTTGCCCGGGGTGGATCCGGACCCGTTCGGTCACTGAACCACCGACGGTCCACTCCGGACGGGTCAGGCGTTCCGGGGCTCTGTTTCCGGCTCCTGCTCGGGCTCGAGGTCTTCGAGGCGCTCAACGTGTCGCAACGGCCCGAAGACCGCCACCAGCGGCGCCCCGACCGCAAGGACGACGCCGATAAGTACAGCGAGACGGATGCCTACCAGCTCCGCCAGGACCCCGCCGAGAATACTTGCCACCCCGAGCATGCCCCAGCTGACCATGCGGGAGGCCGCACCGAGTCTGCCCATCATGGTTGGCGGACACACCCGCTGTCTAAAGGCCGACCCGACGACAATGTTCCAGGCGATACACACGCCCATCACGAACATGCCCAGAACGCCCCAGAGCATGCCATAGCCCGGCGTCATCACCAGCAGGGAGGCGTATCCGAACACACCCGGGATCATCGCGTAGCGCCAGACCGGCCCGGACCCGAACCGCTCGGTGGCACGTTTGACAGTAATACCGCCTAATGCCCCCCCGACCGATGCGGCGGCCATCAGCACACCCAGCCAGATTTCAGATTCGTTCAGGGTACGAAGGACCAGGAGCACCAGCAACGAGGCAACCATGCTGCCGCCCAGATTCCAGAGGGCCGCGTTGAACAGGATCGCGCGCAGCGGGCCGGTACTGAAGGTGTAGCGCAGCCCGTCCTTCATCTCCCTGAAGATGCGCCGCTCCCCCTGAGGCGGCTGCGCTTCCTTGAGCTTCAGGGATGAGATGGCGAACAGCGAGGCCAACGACGTCGCGATCTGGACCAGCAACGAGTTTGAGGCACCAATTGCCACGGTAAGCCAGCCCGCCATTCCGCGGCCGGCCGCATCGGCCGACGCCGAGGAAGCGGTCATCAGGCCGTTGCCTTCAACCAGCTCATCCTTCGAAACGGCCTGCGGAATCAGCGCCTGGTCGGCCAGGGTAAAGAAGACCGCCGAGAGGCCCACCAGAAAGGAGACGCCGAATAATTGGGCCACTGACATTACGCCGAGCCAGAACGTCACCGGGATGGTGGCCAGGACGGTGATCCGGCCGATCAGGGACCAGACGATGACGGACTTCCGCGGCCAGCGGTCCACCCAGACCCCCACCGGTAACCCGAGCAGGAGCCATGGGAGGAAGGTCATCCCTGCCAGTGCTGCGACAGCGAAGTCGCTGGCCTGCAGTTCGACGACGGCAATGACGGGAAACGCAATGGACGTGACCGCAGTTCCCAGCACTCCGACAGTGCCGGAAAGCCACAGCGCTCGGAAATTGGGGTTGCGTACCAGCAGCGACTTCCGCGGCGCCATGGTGTCGGTCATTGAGACAGCGTAGCCGAGCCATTACGACAGAACGGCCAAATTGGAAATTTTGTTGAAAGTTCAATCTGGGGTCTTGACCGGCCGGTTTGCCGCCCCGATAATCACAGAATTGCAGGGGATGGGTTGACCGATACGCCGGGTTCTGTTCCACCCTGCCGTTGCCGGCGGAGAAGTGGCGGCCATCCATCTACGAACGCCGTTACCGACGCCCTCCAGCGGCCTACCCGGACACTCAGGCGAGCAGCCTTCAAACGCGCCCTGTCTGGCCTTGCTCCGGGTGGGGTTTACCGAGCCGTGCCGGTCACCCGGCACGCTGGTGGTCTCTTACACCACCTTTTCACCCTTACTACGCCGCGTATTTCTGCGCGGCCCAGCGGTCTGTTTTCTGTGGCACTTTCCTGCGGGTTACCCCGAGTGGGCGTTACCCACCACCCTGCTCTGCGGAGCCCGGACGTTCCTCGGCGAACCGCCGTCCATGCATGTAGCACTTCAGTCGGTTCAACGCGACCGCCTGGTCAACCCATCCACTATCGATTCTACCGGGGTGATTGGGTAAAGTGGTGCGGTGCTAATTCTGCTGCCGCCGTCCGAAGGTAAATCGCCCGCCGTGAAGGGCCTGGCGGTGGACCTCGAAACCCTTGAGTTTCCTGAGCTCACTGCTGCCCGACAGACCGTGCTGACATCCCTATCGGCCACCAGTGCCACCGCCGAGGCCCACAGCATTCTCGGCGTGGGTGATTCGCTCAGCGCCGAGGTGCTGCGGAACGTCACCCTGGTTGATCAGCCCGCGGCGCCCGCCTACACGATCTACTCTGGCGTGCTTTACGACGCGTTGGGCTACAAGACACTGACCCCGGTGCAGCGCCGGAAAGCTCAGGAATCCGTGGTGGTGATCTCCGCGCTCTGGGGCGCCCTCGGGTTTGCTGACGCTATCCCTGCCTACCGGCTGTCCATGTCGGTGTCGCTCCCGGAAACTGGGACGCTCTCCTCGTTCTGGAAGCAACGGCTGGGCGGCCCGCTCAACGAGAGGTCCGGCGACGCGCTGGTGGTCGATTGCCGCTCCAGCACCTACGCGTCGGCGTGGGCGGGGTTACCGGAACGGACGGTGGCGGTGAACGTGCTACAGGAACGAGATGGGAAGCGCACCGTGGTATCGCATTCAGCGAAACATACCCGGGGGCTGCTGGCACGGCACCTGCTCACCCGCCGGGGTAACCAGCCGGGCACTCCTGCTCAACTCCTCGCCGCGACGCGTGAACGATGGCCAACCGAGCTCACCCCGGCAACGACGCGGAAACCAGCCCAGCTCAGCATTATCCTGCCGGGCTAAACGCGCTACCTGGCTGCAGCCGGCCCAGCCCAGTCAGCGACGAGCTCAACTTCAAACCCGGCGTCGTTCTCCAGATAGGCGGCATAGCTATCCGGGCCGCCAGCATGCGGATACGCGTCGGCGAACAATGTAGTCCAACCGTGGCTGGTGGCGCGGCGCGCGAGCAAACCCACCTCTGCCGGAGTACCCGCCTGAAACGCCAGGTGATTCAGCCCAGGACGACGACGCTGGTGAGGTTCATCGGTGACGTGCGGACCCGACTCGATCACCACGTACAAGCCATCGGCGCCCGTGAAGCTGACGCCGCCGGTCCATGAGTCCTTCTCCGTAAAACCGAGCTGCAGCAACAGCCAGCCCAGGGACTCGGAGGCTTCCGCCAGGTTCCGGACCCAAAGCTCAATATGATGCAGCCGCCCTGTGGGTGGTTTAACTCGCTCCGGCCCGTCGTCCGCCACGTCGGTGGCGGTGCCAGACACGCCATCCGTTTTCTGCGATCTGGTACGCGGTATCCAGGGAATACCGGCCATGCCAGCGTCCATGGCCTCGTTGGAGAGACGGTCGGCGTCCTTATTGAGCTCCCTGGGGATCCACTGGTACTTGACCCGTTTGGGGTCCAGGACCGCGCGCGCCTTGGTGGCGAGAGCCCGCATGTCGGCGTGCTTGATCTTCCAACGCCCCTCCATCTGCTCTACCACCAGTTTGGAATCCATCTTGACCAGAATGCGGCAGGTGGGATCCAGTTCGTTCGCGAGTTCCAGGCCTGCCACCAGTCCGGAATATTCGGCGACGTTGTTGGAAGCCTTCCCAATGTAGGCGGCTTTTTCCACGAGAATGGACCCCGATTCGGGGTCACGCACCAGCGCACCGTAGCCGGCGTGGCCGGGATTGCCCCTGGACCCGCCGTCAGCTTCCACGATCAAAAGGGGTGGGTCTGAGGACTTGGTGGGTGTTTCGTCGGAGTGGTCGAAGAGGGTTTGTTCCACGGGCACCGTTCAGTTGCCCCACTCGGCGGAGCGCACCAGGATTGCCCCCGAATCCGGGCAGAACACGATGTCGTCCTCGGCTGCTTTTCGGAGGTCGGCCAGGTCGCCGGGGCTCAACTGCATCCCCGATCCCTCCGACGTGCCGTGGAATAGCCGGGCCGCGCCGACGCCGCGGCGGGCCAGGGTTTTTTCGTAAAGAGCCACGAATCCGGCGTCGAACGTTGCCGCAAGATCGCCGCGTTGCGCCCTGACCGAGGAGGCTTCAGCATCAATGGCGGCGAGCTCGGCGTCACGGGTGGATTCAATAAACCTGAGCCGTTCCTGCGCGTCTTCCTTTCGTTGCTGGGCGGCCTGCTTCGCTTCCCGAGCCGTTTCGACCCGCTCCATGATGTCGAGCTCAATGTCTTCGAGGTCGGAGCGGCGTTTGGTCAGTGATGCAACCTCGCTCTGAAGCGCAGTGAGATCCTTGGGGCTGCCAGTGCCGCTGTCGAGGCGTTTCTGGTCGCGCTCAAGGCGGTTGACCACCGACTGCACATCGTCCTCGGAACGGGTCAGCTCCCGCTCCTGGTCGCTGAGGACCGTCGCAGCGCTTACCAGTTCGCTGTCGGTACCCTCAAGTTGGGAAGACAGTTCAACGATGGCGGGGTTGGCCCGCGCCGAGGCCGCCTGGCGTTGCAGCTGGTTCAACCGCGAATCGAGCGCCTGTAGTTCCAACAGCCGAAGCTGCTCTGCCGGTGGTGCTTTTGCCACAGTATTTACCTCCGCGGTTGCCGATGAGCCGTCCAGCTAGCCTATTGCACGCCGTACCCTGTGGTCACCGTCGGCCGGGCGCCACCGAACCCGGTGGTCACCGTCGGCCGGCCGCCGCGGCGGCCAGGATTAGTCCTGGCCAGCGGTGAGGACAAAATCCCAGGGGTCGGAGTTAACGCTGCTGACCCTGATGTCGGCTGTGAAGCCCTGATCAGCCAACACATTCTCCAGGGCCGCGGCCGCGGGCGTCAGCCACAGCCATTCGCTGCCGAAGTGCGATACGTCAATCAGGTACGGCCTGCCGTTCTCCGCCCCTTCACGCGCCTCCGAGACCGGGTGATGGCGTAGGTCGGCCGTCACATAGACATCGGCGCGGCTATCCCGCACCTGGTCCAGGAGGCTGTCGCCCGCGCCTCCGCAAACGGCCACCCTGCGGACCACCCCGTCACGGTCACCGGCAACCCGGACACCGCCGGCCACCGCGGGGAGGATCGAGAACACCACGGCGGCGAAATCGCCCAGCGTGGTCGCTTCGCCAAGGTTTCCCACCCGCCCGATGCCTTCCTCGGGCAGACCATCGGTGGCCTTTGACAACGGTTCAACCTCTTGCAGACCAAACGCATCGGCAAGGACGTCGGAGACGCCCCCGACGGCGCTATCGCCATTCGTGTGCACCGTCGCGAGGGCGCAGCCACCCTCGATCAGACGATGTACTGCGTTGCCCTTGAAGTGGCTCGCCGCCACCGAATTGACCGGTTTCATCATCAGTGGATGATGGACGATGACCAGGTCAGCTCCCCATTCAAGGGCTTCGCTGATGACGTCGTGGGTGGGGTCCACAGCGAACAGGATTTTCGCGGCGCTGCTGTCGGCCCGCCCCACCACCAGGCCAACAGCGTCCCAGCTCTCCGCGAGAGCCTCCGGCCACAGTTCCTCGATAGCCAGCATCGCGTCGCCCACACTCGGTGTTGCGGAACCAGGGGCGATTTGCCCGGCCCGATCAATCTGCGGAGCAGGGTCGACCTGCCCGTCCGGATCGGCCTGTTCGGCGGGTCGCTCAGTCGTCTGATGGTCCGGTTCCATAGCACCAGTTGTACCCCTTAGGGCCGCCGTCGACCAATTCCCATCGGGCGGCCGGAAGACTGGATTCAAGCTCCGGGAATCTTCTGGTGAGGCAACGCATTGTTAAAGGCATGATGACATTCGTGCTCGGCGGAGGCTGCTTCTGGTGCCTTGATGCCCTCTACCAAAAAACCCGCGGCGTCACCGACGTCATCTCCGGCTATACCGGTGGACACACCCCGGACCCCGATTACGAGGCGATCTGCACCGGCACCACCGGTCACGCCGAAGTGGTGGCAGTGACCTTCGACGAGTCGATCATCCCCCCGGAAGTGATCCTCGACATGTTCTTTGTCTCCCACGACCCGACCACGCTGAACCGTCAGGGGTACGACGTCGGGACCCAGTACCGGTCGTCGATGTTCTACCAGGACACCGAGCAAAAGGAACTGTTTGAGCGTGCGGTCGAACGGAATCAGGAAAGCTGGTCCAAGCCGATCGTCACCGAGGTGACCCGGCTGCCCCGTTTCCATCCAGCCGAGGAATGGCACAACAACTTCTACGTCAAACATCCCGAGCAGGGGTACTGCCAGGTGATCATCAACCCGAAGCTCGCCAAGGCGCGGAAGTATTACGCGCAGTGGCTGGTCGAGTAACGTTCCCACCCGCGCGAACACCCGCGCCGCTAGGCTGAATCCCAGCGTGCACCGGAGCACCCGGCGAGCAGTCCCCGACTTCCAACCTAGGCAGGTACCAATGGCAAAGATTTACGACGACGTCACCCAGCTCGTGGGACGCACCCCGCTGGTGCGGCTCAACCGCCTGACCGAGGGCCTCGACGCCCAGGTTGCCGTGAAACTGGAGTTCTATAACCCGGCGAACAGCGTCAAGGACCGGATCGGTGTCGCGATTATCGACGCCGCCGAGAAAGCGGGAGCGCTCAAGCCCGGCGGCACCATTGTTGAAGGAACCTCGGGAAACACCGGGATCTCCCTGGCCATGGTGGGCGCAGCACGCGGCTACCGCGTGCTGCTCACGATGCCAGAGACCATGTCCACCGAACGCCGCGTCATGCTGCGTGCCTACGGCGCCGAGATTGTGCTGACTCCAGGTTCCGAGGGGATGCGCGGCGCCGTGGAGAAGGCGAAGGACATTGTCGCCACCACCGAAAACGCGATCTGGGCCCACCAGTTCGCCAATGAGGCCAACCCTGCCATTCACCGTGCCACCACCGCCGAAGAAGTCTGGGAGGACACCGACGGCGCCGTCGACATCTTCGTGGCAGGCGTGGGCACCGGCGGAACCATCACCGGCGTCGGGCAGGTCCTCAAGGAACGCAAGCCTGGCGTGCAGATCGTCGCCGTGGAACCAGCCGATTCACCGATCCTCAACGGTGGCGCCCCCGGTCCGCACAAAATCCAGGGTCTGGGCGCCAACTTCATCCCCGAGATCCTCGACCAAAACGCCTACGACGAGGTCATCGATGCCTCGGTGGAGGACTCGGTGCGCGTAGCCCGTGCCCTCGGAACGCAGGAGGGGATCCTGGGTGGCATTTCGTCCGGCGCCATTGTCTGGGCGGCCCTGGAGCTCGCCAAGCGACCCGAAAACGCGGGTAAGCTCATTGTGGCTGTGGTCTGCGACTTCGGTGAGCGATACATCTCAACTGTCCTGTTCGACGATATTCGGGGCTAAGCCCTCCCAACAGAAAGTGGTCTGTGAGTTTTCTAGCGCGACTGCACGAGGATCTTCAGACGGCCCGAGAGCACGATCCGGCCGCCCGAGGCTCCTTTGAGAATGGGCTGGTTTATTCCGGTCTGCACGCCATCTGGGTGCACCGCCTGACCCACCGCATGTGGGCCAGGCCGGGCCTTCGGTTTCCGGCACGGCTGCTCGCCCAACTGGCACGCGCCGCCACCGGGATCGAAATCCATCCCGGCGCAACCATCGGCCGGCGGTTCTTCATCGACCACGGCATGGGTGTGGTGATCGGCGGCACCGCGGAGATCGGCGACGACGTGATGCTCTACCAGGGGGTCACCCTGGGCGGCCGCTCGCTGGAGAAGATCAAGCGGCATCCGACGATTGGCGACCGGGTCACCATCGGTGCTGGGGCGAAGGTGCTGGGCCCCATCACCATTGGTGCCGGGAGCGCCATCGGAGCCAACGCCGTCGTCGTGAAGGACACGCCACCGGATTCGATCGCGACGGGTATCCCGGCGACCTTCCGGCACCGTGATTCAGCGCGGGAAACCCTGCCCGCGGTGGATCCGGCCGAGTACATCGATCCGGCGCTCTACATTTAGATTTTCTGGTTAACATCTGATGGTCCGGGCATTTCTGCCTGGACCATCAGATGTCTAACAGGACTAGTGGGTGTCCACTGCCTCGATTTCAGCCTTGTCTTCCCCCCACAGGGTGTGGAAGGTGCCGTCCTTATCGACCCGGTTGTAGGTGTGTGCGCCGAACAGGTCCCGTAAGCCCTGGGTGAGAGCTGCGGGGAGCCGACGACGGCGCAGGCCGTCGTAGTAGGCAAGCGACGCCGAGAACACCGGTACCGGGATGCCCAGCTGCACCGCCGTGGAGACCACCCGGCGCCAGGCCGGAACCGCACCGGCGATCGACTCGGCGAAGGCTGGGGCGAGGAGCAGGTTGAGCGGGCGGCTGTCGACTTCGGCGTAGGCCTTCATGATGTCGTCAAGAAGTTCGGCCCGGATGATGCAGCCTGCCCGCCACAGCGACGCGATCTCATCGAGCTGCAGGTCCCAGCCATACTCCCTCGCGGCGGCGGTGAGCATGTCGATGCCCTGCGCGTAGCTGACCAGCTTCGAGGCGTAGAGCGCCAGGCGAACGTCTTCAACGAAAGATTCAGGCAGTTCAACGGTCCCCTCGTGGCCCGCGAGAATCTCCTGCGCTTCGGCACGTTGGTCCCGCTGCGCCGACAGTCCGCGGGCGAACACCGATTCGGCGATGCCCGACGTCGGGCTGCCCAGCTCCAGCGCCGACACTACAGTCCAGCGGCCCGTCCCCTTCTGGCCTGCAGAGTCGACAACGACGTCGACAAAGGGCTTCCCCGTAGCCGCGTCTGTGTGGGCGAGGACCTCGGCGGTAATTTCAACCAGGAAGGAGGACAGGGTGCCGGTGTTCCACTCAGTGAAGATCGCGGCCTGTTCGGCTGGCTCAATGCCGGCACCGGACCGGAGCAGGTCGTAGGCCTCGCCGATGACCTGCATGTCGGCGTATTCGATGCCGTTGTGGACCATCTTCACGAAGTGTCCGGCACCGTCGGTGCCGATCCACCGGCAGCAGGGCTCGCCGTCGTACTTGGCGGAGATTTTTTCGAGCATGGGACCCAGCGAGTCGTAGGACTCACGGGAACCGCCAGGCATGATCGAGGGACCCAGCAGGGCTCCCTCTTCACCGCCGGAGACGCCGACTCCGACAAAGTGCAGGTCTTTTTGGGCGAGGGCAGCCTCGCGGCGGCGGGTGTCCTCGTAGTGGGAGTTGCCGGCGTCGATGATGATGTCCCCTGGTTCGAGCAACGGCTCGAGCTGGCCGATGACTGAATCGACCGGCGCTCCGGCCTTGACCATGATCAGCACCCGGCGCGGGGTCTCCAGCGAGTCGACCAGCTCCTGCAGCGTCTCCGTACGGATGAAGTCGCCTTCGTGCCCGTGCTTCTCCAGCAGGACGTCGGTCTTCTCGACCGAACGGTTATGCAGCGCGACTGTGTAACCGTTGCGGGCGAGGTTACGGGCCAGGTTTGCGCCCATGACTGCTAGGCCTGTGACACCGATCTGTGCACTCATGAAGTCTCCAATACTGGGGTTATGCCCCCAACCACGGGGGCCGATGCGCGGTCAGCCAGGCAGCTCCGCGCCACGAAACAGTTCTTTCACCCTATTACCGCTGGCAGTCCACTGGCCAGACGGTGTCGGATCATGAAGGGGAGCTTCGGCTTCATAATCCTGCCCAAGCCTGGCAGGAATCGATACATTGTTGTCGAATTGATAGATTAAGGCGAGATGGTTACCGACAAAAGGACTTGATAGTTCGCACCGCGCAGCCCGACAGTCGGCGGCGTTCCGGCCAGATATTCAGGGTTTGCGGGCTGTCGCGGTGGGGGCGGTGGTCCTTTATCACGCTGGTCTCGCGGCGGTTCCCGGCGGTTACGTCGGTGTGGATATCTTCTTCGTCATCTCCGGATTCCTGATCACTGGCCAGCTGATTTCGATGCTCAAAGCCCGCGGCCGGATCCCGTTTGGGGAGTTCTACGCCAAACGGATCAGGCGGATCATCCCGGCGTCGTTCGCTGTGCTGGCCCTGACTACCGTGGCCTCGCTGCTGTTCCTACCGCCCTCCACCCGCCCGGGGGCACTGCAGGACGCCATCGCGACCGCGCTGTACGTCCCGAATGTGTTGTTCGCCTTGCAGGGGTCCGATTACCTTGCTGAAACGGCACCATCGCCCTTCCAGCACTATTGGTCGATGGGGATTGAGGAGCAGTTCTACCTTTTTTGGCCGCTGATCCTGTTGGTGGGCTTCCTACTCGCCAGGAAGTCCATCAAACGCCTGTTCTGGATGGTCCTGGCAATCGTTGTCTTCTCCTTCATCCTCTGTGTCCTCCTGACGAGTACATCGCAGCCGGCAGCCTTTTTCCTCCTGCCCACCCGGGCCTGGGAGTTGGGCGTCGGCGCTCTGGCTGCCTTCGCACTGCACGCGGGCATGATCAATCTCAACGCCCGGTCATCGGCCATCGGCACGTGGGTGGGGCTGGCGGGTATCGGGGTAAGCCTGCTGGCACTCAACGCGGCCACGGTGTTCCCCGGCTGGGCTGCACTGCTGCCCGTGCTGTCCACCGCCGTCACCATCGTCTGCGGCAGCTCGCGCCCGGGCATCGGCGCTGGAGTGCTGCTGAGCCGGGCACCAATGCAGAAGGTGGGCGCCTGGTCCTACTCGATCTATTTGGTGCATTGGCCGCTGCTGATCGTCCCACAGGCCGCGGTCGGCTATGAGAATCCGCTGCCGCTGCCTGTCACGCTCGCCCTGGGTGCGCTGAGCGTCCCGCTCGCCGTTCTGTTGTACACGTACGTCGAGAACCGTTTCCGCCATCCCTCCGGCAGGCCCGGTGCGGGCACGCCGGGTCATCGCCATGACCGCGCGGGCGTCGCTGATGTTCGTTGCGACCGCGGCGGGGCTCAGCGCTGTGCAGAGCACCACCCCGATCGCCTCCTCCAGGGATGCCGCATCGCACTCGCATCAGGTCTCCCCGGCCGGATCTGGGTTCGTTCCTGCCAATCTGACCCCCACCCTGCGCGACGCGCCGGACAGCATTCCTGAGACCTACGACGACGGCTGCCACGCTGACTTCGCTGTGACCGACGTTCAATCAGGGTGCGTGTATGGCGACGAGGAAGCTGACCTGGACATTGTCCTGTTCGGCGACTCCCATGCAGCCCAGTGGTTCCCGGCCATCGACGCGTACGCCACCGGCAGTTCGTATCGGTTGCATAACCTCACCAAGTCGAGTTGCCCGTCGGTGGACATCGAGATCCTACACGAACAGTCGCCCTATTCTCAGTGCGAACAGTGGCGCCGGAGCGCCCTTGACTACATTGAGAAGCTGAACCCCCAACTGGTTCTGCTCAGCAATTACGGCGACGTGGCTCCGGCTGACTCATCGAGAGGGCTGCTGGAGCAGTGGGAAACCGGACTGCGTTCCACGCTGTCCGCGCTCCCCGAGTCATCGCGTGCCCTGGTGCTGGCCGACACTCCGCGGCATCCCGCGTCACCGCTGTCCTGCCTGTCCCAGCACACCGAGGACGCCAACGCCTGTGACCTTTCGCGCGCCGAGGGCCTTGATAAGGAGCTCGGCGCCAGAGAGGAGCGGGCCGCCGCGCAGGGAACCAACTCGACGTTTGTCGACCTCAACGGCTACCTGTGTACCGAGATCTGCCCGTCCATCATCGGGGATTTGCTGGTCTACCGGGACGAGCACCACATCACAACGGAATTCAGTCTGGCGTTGGCTGGGCCGCTCGGCGCCGAACTCGACAAGGTCAGATAATCAAGCGGCGTCCGGGCATAGATGCTCTGACGCCAGGGCCTGGGTGATCCGAATACGTTCGACAGTTTCGTCGGTAAGGTTTTCCGCCGGGTCACGGGCCCCAAGCTCGTCGAGGTCTGCACCGGCTGCCAACTCCGCGCAGACCCGCTCTCCCGTGGCGATGAGTTGCTCGTCCTTGGAGTACGCCGAATCGGGGGCGGCATCACGCAACTCCGAAAGGAAACGTTGCCGGGAGGCCTCACGGGGTTCGCCAGCCCCTGCCGTTCCGTCATCGGAGGCCGAGCAACCCACTAATCCCACCATCAGGCATAGCAGCGTGGCGCTGGCGGCGCGTTTCGATACTCTACGGTCCAGCACTCGACTTCCCTGCCCCACTGTCTGCTCTGAAACCGAGAAACCCCGCCTTCTCAAGCACTATTGCTTGGCAAAGCGGGGTTTCAATAGTGGGTCCTACCGGGATCGAACCGATGACATCCACGGTGTAAACGTGGCGCTCTACCAGCTGAGCTAAAGACCCAAATATGCGATCGGCGATCCTCGGACCGGCCAACCAACGAAAATTTACTCTACTGGCATTCCAGGTCGAATGCCAATCCGCGTGCGCCTACAGCTACTCAAGATCGGGTAATGATTCGGCGAGGAAGGTGAGCGCTTCCGAGACTCCCAGATCGACGAGGATGGTCGCCAGATCGTCGCCGCGGGTCTTCCCCCGGTTGATGATGACCACCGGCTTGCCAGCCTTCGCTGCGTGCCGGACGAAACGCAGCCCGCTCATCACCGTGAGCGATGAGCCAGCAACCAACAGCGCAGCCCCCGAATCGACCACCTGGTAGGCCTCCGCGACCCGATCCTTGGGAACGTTCTCCCCGAAATACACGAAGTCCGGCTTCAGCATGCCCCCACAGGTGGGGCAGGACGCCATGACAAAGTCGCCGGTGTCATCGACGTCGGCATCGGCGTCGGGCGCCACATCCCCGGCATCGGACTCCCGTTCAAGATAACCGGGGTTCAGCCGCTCCAGGACAACGGCAATATCGGACCTGCTGTAACGCCGCCGGCACTGCAGGCAGACCACGCGGTCATAGGTGCCATGCAGGTCGATCACGTCCATGTGTCCGGCAGCCGAGTGCAACCGGTCAACATTTTGCGTAATGAGCCCGGAAAGGAGTCCTCGGGCCTCCAACCCGGCCAGCGCCCGGTGACCTGGATTGGGGTCAGCGTGGCGAAGGTGATGCCAGCCCACATGGTTGCGAGCCCAGTAACGACGCCGTAGCGCCTCGTCTCCGACGAACTGCTGATAGGTCATCGGGTTGCGGGGAACCGAGTGCGGCCCCCGATAATCGGGAATACCCGAATCAGTACTCAGGCCAGCGCCGGTGAGGACAGCGAGCCGGCGCCCGGTCAGGAGCCTGACCACCTTCCCCATCCGCCCACGCTGTTCGTGGGCTAGGGTGCCAGCAGCGGCGACTGGATCTGCGCTGGCGAATCCGGTCAATCCGAAGCCCCGCCGAACGGCCTGGGGGTCTGCGGCGTGGCCTGTCATGACCCGCGGTGCTGGACTGCTGCCGGGAGGGCCGCGAGCGCGGATCGGTAGTCGTCAAGTTTGCGTGGCTCCCCCAGCGGCGTCCGGAGGGTGGCCGCAATGATCCCCGCCGAGTCGATCAGGTAGGTAACCCGTTCCGCGTAGCCGCGGGTGGCGTCGAGCACGCCGTACCGGGCGGCGACGTCGCCATGCGGCCAGAAGTCAGCAAGTAAATCGAACGTGAAACCCTGATCCTGGGCGTAGGCGCGGAGCGTGTACTTCGAGTCGACCGAGAGGGCAAGGAGGCGCACACCCTCGTCGTCGAACATGGCCAGGTTGTCCCGCAACTCGCACAGTTCGCCAGTGCACACCCCCGAGAAGGCGAACGGATAGAACACCAGCGCAACGGGAGTGCCACGCAGCTCGCTGAGACGGATCGGCTCGCCGAACTGGTTGGCTAGCTCAAAGTCGGGCGCTGGCCCACCGATCGCCGGGAGCCCGGTCATGCTAGCTTTTCCGCCGGCTGACCAATCGGGTAGCAGCCCAGTCCTTGGACACCCCGGCAGACGACGTCGCGTGCAGTCCTGCGGTAGGAGCGGCTTCCTGGATGATCGCCGGCGCCACGTAACCGTCGCGTCCTGACTTGGGGGTAAGAACCCACACAGTGCCGCCTTCGTCGAGGCAGATCAGGGCGTCGACCAGGGCGTCGACCAGGTCTCCGTCCTCACTTCGCCACCAGAGGAGCACCCCGTCAACCACGTCCTGGTCGTCTTCGGTGAGCAATTCCGACCCGGTTTCATCTTCGAGAGTGGCCCGGAAATCAAAGTCCACATCCTCGTCATATCCGAGTTCCTGCAGCAGGTCCCCGTTCTTGAAACCCAACTTGCCCGCCACGGTATCCGCTGTGGCGGCTTCGGCCTCGCTCACTGTTGTCCTCCCAAGAGACTGCTAGTTACCTTGTTATGCATTATTACCAGCCAACACCCTTTAACGCCATGCATCAAGCCAGCGCGAGTTTCGGTTGAATCTTACGGGGGCTTAGCTACAGCTTATAGCTGCAGTGGACCCGCGGATTCCGACCCGTTCACCGTCATTTCGCGGGTTCTGGTCTGTGCCGAGAGCAGAATGCGAACTGCTCCGCAGTCTCGGCTACGCATCCCCGACGCGTCGCGGCTAGAGTAACTAGGTGATCCGTCACGATCCGGCGGTCTCGGATTGTGGCTCCAGACAGGCTTCGGGGCACTGCTCCGTCGCGGGAGTTTTAAGCATCGCAGACATCATCTGCGGCGCGGGAGAGGTTTGGCGTGGCTGTAGAGCAGGGTGGACCGGAAATTCTAAGCAATTTGACCGGCGGCACGGACGGTGATCCAGAGGAAACGGCAGAGTGGATTGAATCGCTTGATGACCTGATCCGGGTTCAGGGCACCGAACGGGCCCAGTTCATCATGCGCTCACTGCTGCAGCGCGCTGGTGCACGCAGCGTCGGCGTGCCGATGGTGACAACCACTGACTACGTGAAC
Source organism: Arthrobacter sp. TMN-50 (assembly GCF_054511125.1). Classification (NCBI taxonomy): domain Bacteria; kingdom Bacillati; phylum Actinomycetota; class Actinomycetes; order Micrococcales; family Micrococcaceae; genus Arthrobacter; species Arthrobacter sp. TMN-50. The sequence goes on from NZ_JBTNDG010000005.1 coordinate 110,578, forward strand.
ACCATCCCGGTGGATCAGGAACCCGATTTCCCCGGTGACGAGGAAATCGAGCGGAAGTTCCGAGCGTGGATGCGCTGGAACGCCGCCGTCATGGTGCACCGTGCCCAGCGCCCCGAGATTGGGGTCGGCGGACACATCTCCACCTACGCGGGTGCCGCCACCCTGTACGAGGTGGGCTTCAACCACTTCTTCCGCGGCAAGGACCACCCCGGCGGTGGCGACCAGGTGTTCTTCCAGGGGCACGCCTCCCCCGGCATGTATGCCAGGGCCTATCTCGAGGGGCGCCTGACGGAGGAAGACCTCAATGGCTTCCGTCAGGAAAAGTCGAAGGAGGGCCATGCCCTCTCCTCCTATCCCCACCCGCGTCTGATGCCGGAGTTTTGGGAATTCCCTACCGTGTCGATGGGTATCGGCCCCATGAACGCCATCTATCAGGCCCAGTCCAACCGGTACCTCCACAACCGAGGGATCAAGGACACCTCCGACCAGCAGGTGTGGGCATTCCTCGGCGACGGCGAGATGGACGAGCCCGAGTCACGTGGCCTGCTGCAGCTCGCAGCCAACGAACGCCTCGACAACCTGAACTTCGTCATCAACTGCAACCTGCAGCGCCTCGACGGACCGGTCCGCGGCAACGGCAAGATCATGCAGGAACTGGAAGCCTTTTTCAGGGGCGCAGGCTGGAACGTTATCAAGGTGGTCTGGGGCCGCGAGTGGGATGAGCTGTTGGAGAAGGATGAGGACGGGTCCCTGGTGGGGATCATGAACTCCACCCCCGACGGCGATTACCAGACCTACAAGGCCGAATCCGGCGGATTCGTTCGCGAGCATTTCTTCGGCAAGACGCCCCAGACCAAGGAAATGGTCGCTGAGTACAGCGACGACCAGGTCTGGAAGCTCAAGCGCGGCGGACACGATTACCGGAAGGTCTTCGCCGCTTACAAAGCAGCAACCGAGTTCAAGGGCAAGCCGACGGTCATCCTGGCGAAGACCGTCAAGGGGTACGGCCTGGGGCCGCACTTCGAGGGGCGCAACGCGACCCATCAGATGAAGAAACTCACCTCGGAAGATCTGAAGGCGTTCAGGGATCACCTCCGCATCCCCGTCACTGATGAGCAGATCGACGACGATCTCTACAACGCGCCGTACTACCACCCGGGAGCCGATGCCCCGGAGATCAAGTACCTGCTTGACCGCCGCAAGGCATTGGGCGGTTTTGTCCCGGAGCGCCGGAAGGAGCACACCGAGATTACCCTTCCGGGCGATAACGCCTACGAAGTGGCCAAGCGGGGCTCCGGAAAGCAGCAGGCCGCCACCACCATGGCGTTTGTCAGGCTGTTGAAGGATCTGATGCGGGACAAGGAATTCGGGAAACGGATTGTCCCGATTGTTCCGGATGAGGCCCGCACGTTCGGGATGGACTCGTTCTTCCCGACCGCAAAGATCTACAACCCGAACGGTCAGAATTACCTCTCAGTGGACCGGGACCTCGTTCTGGCTTACAAGGAGTCGGTTGAGGGTCAGATCCTGCACGCTGGCATCAATGAGGCCGGCTCCGTTGCGGCGTTCACCGCCGCGGGGACCGCCTATGCGACGCACGGCGAACCGTTGATCCCCGTCTACGTGTTCTACTCGATGTTCGGGTTCCAGCGCACCGGCGACTCCTACTGGGCGGCAGCCGACCAGATGACCCGGGGGTTCATCATCGGAGCAACGGCGGGCCGCACCACGTTGACCGGTGAGGGCCTGCAGCATGCTGACGGCCACTCACCGCTCCTGGCCTCCACCAACCCTGCAGTGGTGACCTATGACCCGGCATATGGCTACGAGATTGGCCACATCATGCGGGACGGGTTGAACCGGATGTACGGTGAGGGTTCGGACAGCCGAAATCTCATGTATTACATCACCGTCTACAACGAGCCCATCCTGCAACCGAAAGAGCCGGACGAGCTCGACGTCGAGGGCGTCCTCAAGGGCATCTACCTGCTATCCCCAGCCAAGATCGACGGTCCACGGGCGCAGCTGCTCGCTTCCGGCGTGTCGGTTCCGTGGGCGCTTGACGCCCAGCGGATCCTCGCCGAGGACTGGGGCGTGTCCGCTGATGTCTGGTCGGTAACCTCGTGGACCGAACTGCGGCGGGACGGGCTGGCAGCCGAGGAAGACGCGTTCCTCCACCCGTCCGACGAGGCACGGGTACCATTCATTACCCAGCAGCTCGAAGGCGCCACCGGCCCCATCGTGGCTGTGACTGACTATATGAAGGCCGTACCGGACCAGGTGCGCCAGTTCCTGCCCAACGAGTTCGCCACCCTGGGAGCTGACGGCTTCGGTTTCTCCGACACGAGGGCTGCAGCGCGACGGTTCTTCAAGATCGACAGCCATTCGGTGGTTGTGCGGGCACTTGAGATGCTGGCACGCCGTGGCGAGGTTGATGCTGGTGCACCGGCTGAAGCGATCGACAAGTACAAGCTGCTCGACGTCAACGCCGGCACCACCGGGAACACCGGCGGCGACAGCTAGCTCGCTGCGGGGTCAGTCTTCCCTGAAACTGCCCTGGGGCTCGGTCTGTCGGTGGTAACCGGTGGTCCCGAGCGCCAGGGCAGTTTTGGTTGGGCACTCATCAAGGTGGCGGCGTGTTTGTAGCCTCCACACAAAATGGGCCTTGGCCCGCTTCGGCCGTATGCTCAAGAAATGCCCGTGTCCGAACGCCCTTTCCCACCCAGCTCCCGCAGGACCCAGATCCCGGAGGCCGATCCTGACACTCTGGTGCGGCTGAAGTTGAAAATCGGTGCCCTGTCCACGGCTACCCTCCAGCAACTCGACGCGTCGCTGCCCTGGTATCGGGGCCTCCGGCCCGATGAACGGTCTGCGCTGGGCCTCGTGGCACAGAAGGGGATCGCCTCCTTCGTGAACTGGTATCAGCGCCCGGTGTCACCCGCCTGGGTGCTCAGCGATGTCTTCGGCACGGCCCCCACCGAACTGACCCGGTCCATCAGCCTGCAAAAGGCCCTGCAGCTGATCCGCGTAGTGGTTCAGGTGGTGGAGGACCGGGTGCCTGACCTCGCTGCCGACGCTGACCAGGGCGCGCTTCGCGAAGCAGTCCTGCGCTATTCGCGGGAGGTGGCCTTCGCCGCGGCCGACGTCTACGCTCGGGCCGCTGAAACCAGAGGATCATGGGACACCCGCCTTGAAGCGCTGGTGGTCGATGCCATCCTCCGCGGAGAAAGTTCCGATGCCCTGCGCTCCCGGATTGCCGCGGTGGGCTGGAAGTCCCAGGCCAGGATCACGGTGATGGTAGGCAGTTCGCCGCCGGAACCCAACGCAATGTTCCTCAGCGAATTGCGTCGTACCACCGACAGGATTGCCGAAGACACCCTGGTAGGCATCCAGGGGGACCGCCTCATCCTGGTGCTCGGCGGGGTGGAGAATAAGGAAAACATTTATAGCCGACTTAGTGACCTCTTTGGTCCGGGACCGGTGGTCTACGGGCCCGAATCCGAATCGTTGGTGGCTACCAGCGGTTCCGCGCAGGCAGCGTTCGCCGGGCTCACCGCGGCGCGGGCCTGGCCGGCAGCGCCGCGCCCGGTCGCCGCTGACGACCTGTGGCCCGAACGGGTCATGTCCGGCGACGACACGGCGCGAAAAGCGCTCATCCGAAACATTTACCGTCCGCTGGTCGGCGCGTCGAACGGCCTCGAGGAAACGCTGTCGGCCTACCTTAATTTGGGGCACTCACTTGAAGCCACGTCCCGCGCGCTCTTCGTGCACGCCAACACCGTTCGGTACCGACTCCGGCGGGTCTGCGACATCACCGGCTGGGATCCGCTGCTCCCCCGTGAGGCGTTTGTACTCCAGACAGCGCTGGTGGTGGGGCGGCTGAGCCAGCCGCCCTCAACGCCGTCGGAGCGCCCTGTTACTCGTCCGTAACCCCCCGTCTCGTTGTAGACTTCCTACAAAGCGGCCTCCGGAGCTTCGTGCACCGGGCTACCCAATAATCCTCTCCCAGTTTGGAAAGCTTGATAAGTGCTTGCAATTGTCTGCCCCGGTCAGGGGTCCCAAACACCCGGTTTCCTGAGCCCCTGGTTGGAACTCCCGGGCGTCCGTGAACATCTTGAGTCCCTCAGCATCCAGGCTGGCCTGGATCTGATCCAGCACGGCACCACGTCCGATGAGGAGACGATCAAGGACACCGCCGTCGCGCAGCCCCTCATCGTGGCTGCCGGGCTGGTAACCGCCCGTGTGCTCCTCGCCGACCGTCCGATGACCGCCGCCACCGTGGTGGCCGGACATTCGGTGGGCGAACTGACGGCGTCGGCCATTGCCGGAGCCCTGTCCGAACAGGACGCCGTGTCCTTTGTCCGGGTGCGGGCCACCGCCATGGCCGAGGCCGGGGCGGTCGTCGCCACCGGGATGAGTGCGGTCCTGGGCGGCGACCCCGATGACGTCGCCGCGGTCCTTGCACGGCACGGGCTGACGCCGGCGAACAGCAACGGTGGTGGTCAGGTGGTCGCCGCCGGTACCCTTGAACAGCTGGCAGCACTCACCGCCGACCCACCAGCCAAGGCCAGGGTGATTCCCCTGAAGGTCGCCGGCGCGTTCCACACCCACCATATGAGCCCCGCTGCCGCCGCGCTCCAGACGTTGCGGCCCGCCCTGACGCCGATGGATCCCGTCGCGACCCTGCTCTCGAACTTCGATGGCGCGCCGGTGGTGACGGGGGACGGCAATCTTGACAGTCTGATTGCCCAGGTCTCACGGCCAGTCCGATGGGATCTCTGCATGGCACGGCTGGAGCAGATGGGCGTAACCGGCGTCGTCGAACTGTCGCCGGCAGGAACTTTGACAGGCTTGATGAAGCGCGGAATGCGCGGTACACCGGCAATGGCCGTAAAATCACCAGAGGATCTCGATGCCGCTGCTTCGTTTATCGACGAGCACTCACGCACTCCCGATCCGGTCATTTTCCCCATTGCAGAAGGGCACCAGTGAACGTCCCGGCTTTGAAGCAAGCTCCGCTGCGCGAGCACACCCGCATTCACGGGATCGGAATTTTCCGTCCCAGTGTCATTGTCACCAATGAGGATGTCTGTCAGTGGATCGACTCGTCCGATGAATGGATCCGCCAGCGCACTGGTATTGTCACCCGGCATCGCGCCGATCGGGACACCAGTGTGATTGACATGGCGGAAACCGCGGCACGGTCCGCACTGGAGAACGCTGGGATTGCGGCGTCTCAAGTGGGCGCGGTCCTGGTCTCGACTGTCACGCACCCCTACGCCACGCCGTCGGCGGCTGCACAGCTCACCGACCGACTGGGAGCCACGCCAGCCCCTGCCTACGACATTTCGGCTGCCTGTGCCGGCTACTGCTACGGCATCGCCCAGGCCGACGCGATGGTCCACGCTGGAACCGCAGAATACGTCTTGGTGGTCGGTGTCGAGAAGCTTTCTGATTTTATCGACAACGCCGACCGGACCATTTCGTTCATCCTCGGGGACGGCGCTGGGGCTGTGGTAATTGGGCCGGCGGAAAGCGCTGGCATTGGCCCATCAGTCTGGGGGTCCGATGGCAGCAAGCACCAGGCCATCAGGATGTCCCACTCGCTACTGGATTTCCGGGACGCTGAGCTGGCCTCGGTTGGCACTGTGGGCGGGGCACTCGAGGACGCGCCGAAGGTGTCCTGGCCCACCATGCGCCAGGATGGTCAGACGGTCTTCCGGTGGGCGGTCTGGGAAATGGCGAAGGTCGCTCAACAGGCCCTTGACGCGGCGGGAGTTACCGCCGATGATCTTGTAGCATTTGTCCCCCACCAGGCCAACATCCGCATCATCGACGAAATGGTCAAACAGCTGAAGCTTCCCGAGCACGTTGAGGTGGCTCGCGATATTGTTGACGCTGGAAACACCTCAGCCGCTTCCATTCCCCTAGCCATGCACCGTCTGCTGCAGGAACACCCCACCCTCAGTGGGGGCCTTGCCTTACAGATCGGTTTTGGTGCCGGTTTGGTATTCGGCGCGCAGGTGGTAGTACTTCCCTAGTTTTCCCCAAGCCAAACCGTCAACCGCGGTTTGATTATCCATGTCGGATCTGTAATCCGGCAAGACAAGAAAAGGAGCCATCCATGGCTAGCAACGAAGAAATCCTGGCCGGCCTGGCCGAAATCGTCAACGAGGAAACTGGCCTGGCCCCAGAGTCGGTTGAGATGGACAAGTCCTTCACCGATGACCTGGACATCGACTCCATCTCGATGATGACCATCGTGGTCAACGCCGAGGAAAAGTTCGGCGTCCGGATCCCCGACGAAGAGGTCAAGAACCTGAAGACCGTCGGCGACGCCGTCAACTTCATCGCCGGCGCGCAGGCCTAAGTATGCTCCACCTTCGGGACCGCCAGCACCGACTGGTGCCGGCGGTCCCGAAGGCGCACACCATTACGTTCCACAGCCACACCCCACGTTTTAGAGAGTGAACCATGGCACGCAAAGTAGTCATCACCGGACTGGGCGCGACGACGCCAATTGGCGGAGACGTTCCCACCATGTGGAAGAACGCCCTCAAAGGTGTTTCCGGTGCTCGAACCATCGAAGCCGACTGGGTCAAGGAGTACGAACTGCCCGTGACCTTCGCCGCGCAGGTCACCACCCCCGCCAGCGAGGTCCTCTCACGCGTCGAAGCCAAGCGCATGGACCCTTCCACCCAGTTCGCGGTCATTGCAGCCCGTGAAGCGTGGCGGGATTCAGGGCTTGAAGAAGTTGACCATGACCGTTTCGCAGTCGCATTCGCCACCGGCATTGGCGGTGTCTGGACGCTGCTGGATGCGTGGGACACACTCCGCGCCAAGGGCCCACGACGGGTACTGCCCATGACAGTTCCCATGTTGATGCCCAACGGCCCCGCCGCCGCTGTGAGCCTTGACCTTGGCGCCCGGGCGGGAGCGCACACCCCCGTGTCGGCGTGCGCTTCGGGTACCGAAGCGCTGCACCAGGGGCTTGAGCTAATTCGTTCCGGCAAAGCTGACGTGGTGATGTGCGGCGGCGCCGAAGCAGCCATCCACCCCATGCCTATTGCTGCGTTCGCCTCAATGCATGCCCTGTCCCGGCGCAACGACGATCCCGAGCACGCGTCCAGGCCCTACGACACCGAGCGCGACGGCTTTGTCATGGGCGAGGGCGCGGGAGCACTCTTGATCGAGGCGGAAGAGCACGCGTTGGCCCGCGGCGCCCGGATCTACGCCGAATTGGCTGGCACGTCCGTCACCGCTGACGCCTACCACATCACGGCGCCCGATCCCGGCGGGCTCGGCGCAACCCGTGCCCTGAAGGCAGCAATGTTTGACGCCCGGGTACAGCCCTCCGACATCGCCCACGTTAACGCCCATGCCACGTCCACCCCGGTGGGCGACAAGCCAGAGTACGTGGCGTTGAAGACCGCTCTCGGCTCGCACATTGACAATGTGGCGGTGTCCGCAACCAAGTCGCAGACCGGCCACCTGCTGGGCGCCTCCGGTGCGGTGGAGGCTGTCATGACGGTCCTCGCTGTGCACGACCGCAGGATGCCAATGACCATCAACCTGGAAAATCAGGACCCCGAGATTCCGCTGGACATTGTCACCACGGAACGCACCCTGCCGGAGGGCGACCTGGTCGCGTTGAGCAATTCGTTCGGCTTCGGCGGACACAACGCAGTGATTGTGGTGCGGAGCGTCTAGCCAATCGCCGGATTCGCCACTGACACAGAAGGCGCCTACCCCGCAGGGTAGGCGCCTTCTGCTGTAGAGAACGTTCGGGGGTTGGCCCACTTGAGGGCTGGCACACCAAGGGTTATTAACCCACCTGGTGGAGCCACCTGACTGGCGCGCCTTCAGCGGCGTGGCGGAAGGGCTCGAGCTCTTCGTCCCATGACTCGCCAAGGGCCAGAGAAAGCTCATGGTAGACAGCAGCCGGGTCACCGGCACCTGTCTCGTAGGCATAGCGGATCCGGTCTTCGGTAACCATGATGTTGCCATGCACGTCTGTAGTGGCATGGAAGATACCCAAATCGGGGGTGTGCGACCATCGGCCGCCGTCGGCGCCGGCGCTTTGCTCTTCGGTGACCTCGTAACGCAGATGAGCCCAGCCCCGTAGCGCTGACGCCAACTGAGCCCCGGATCCCTGAGTCCCGACCCATGAAAGTTCGGCCCGGAACATACCCGGTGAGGCAGGCTGAGGGGACCACTCTAGATCGGTTCGCTGATCAATCACCGAACCGATCGCCCACTCGATATGTGGGCATAGCGCAGAAGGGGCTGAGTGAATATACAACACTCCGCGCGCCGTGATACCAGACATTCCATCCTCCATAGCTGTAGGTACGTCTTCCCCAACGACCTGCAACAGGAACGAAATTTTCTGGATGTGTCTGCCGACACGGCAGACTAGGGTTCATTCTGCCTTACATCGCCTGATTGCGCCACTGCAACGAGGTGGGTGCTAGTTACAGCCCGTCGGGGACCCCTCGCTAGGCTCGCGGGTGGGCCTGCTCATAGCTCTTGCGGAGCCGGTCGACCGAGACATGGGTGTAGAGCTGGGTGGTGGCAAGGCTGGAATGTCCGAGGATCTCCTGCACGGCCCTCAGATCGGCGCCACCGTCCAATAGGTGGGTGGCCGTGCTGTGACGGAGCGCATGCGGGCCGGTTGCCGAGGTGTCCGCGATAGCGCTGAACAGCTTTTCGACCGTTGACCGGACCTGTCGCTGATCCATCCGTCCGCCGCGTTGGCCGAGGAACAGCGCGTGCCCGCTTGCGGCCGCGGCTAGCTTCGGGCGGCCGCGTCGAAGCCAGTCATCCAGCGCGTGGGCCGCTGGCACCCCATAGGGAACTGTGCGCTCCTTGTTGCCTTTGCCGAGCACGCGGAGGGTTCGACGGTCCATGTCTAGGTGGTCGACGTCGAGGCCCACCAACTCCCCCACCCTGATGCCCGTGCCATACAGCACCTCGACGAGTGCGGCGTCTCTCAGCGCAACCGGGTCACCCTCGACCGCTGCCTTGTGCAACGCACCAAATACCCCCTCAAGCTGTTTCCCGGAGAGCACTCCGGGCAGTGTCTTTTCCCGTTTGGGTGCACGGAGACGCAGCGCCGGGTTAACCGCGATGAGGTCCTCGCGCACCGCCCAGGCCAGAAAACTCCGGACAGTGGCAGCACGCCGCGCGATCGTGGACCGCGCCTGGCCCTGCGCGTCCATCGACCCAAGCCAGGATCGGAGATCGGCCAGCGTCAACTCATCCAGGCGCGTCACACCCGCGCCGTGGGCGAAGCGGAGCAGCCCACCAATGTCGGCGAGGTAGGCGCGGATGGTGTGGACCGAACGGTTGCGTTCAGCGCTCAGATAGCTCTGGTACCGCCCCACGATGGGTTCGAACGGTTCTGGCAGCTGCTCCATCCTCTTACTGTGGGCCCTGCGGTGCGTATCCTCAAGGAGGCGCTCCGCACGGCGGTCGAGCACTGCGGCATGGCATGGTCGTCAGGCCGCGGGCCGCGCAGCGTCACCCGCCTCAAGGTCGAGCAGGAACCTCTTGATGTCCGGGCCCGCCGAGTAGCCGGTGATTCCGCCACTGGACCTGACCACCCGATGCCCCGGAATGATGATCGACAACGGGTTCACCCGGATAGCGGCGCCAACGGCCCTCCCCATCGACGGATTTCCCAGTTGGGCGGCGAGATCCTTATAGCTTCGCGTTTCCCCATAGGGGATGCCCAACACGGCGCCCCAGACCTGCTGCTGAAAGTCGGTTCCGCTGGCATGGACGGGTAGGCTAAAGGCCCGCCTGGTGCCTGCAAAGTAGGCACTGAACTGGTCCACTGCACGCTCGAAGGTCGCTGCGTCGGCTTTCAGACCCGCGGCGGTGACGCCACTGGCTACCCGGTCCCCGGCCCCCGGGTTATTACCTCCCAGCGCCCCGGCTCCCAGTCCTGGCGGCGTGACCGCTGGACCTACCGGCGTGCCGGCAGCGCTCTGAGCGACCGCGAGTGTGGCGAACGGGACGCCGACGGCCGATGGTACGGGCGGCGGATCGTGAACCTCGTGATAGACAGCCGTCAGTACCCCTCGTTCCACGACCAGCAGTAGCCGGCCGATCGGACTGGCGATGAACCTATGAGTCTTCATGGGATGGTTCCTCTCTTATCGTTGCGACTCAGGTGTGATTGCGACGGGTGTTTCCGCGACGCCAGCCGCCGTCGTCGGTTCGTTCCGCGAGGGCACTGAGATCCAACCGGCTCAGCCCGGCCAGGACATCGCGGACACTCAGGCCGGCCACCGAGGCGAGCCTGTCGACCGTGGTGGACGCCCGCACGGGGAGGGCATCGAGAAGGAGCAGGTCTTCGACGCTGAGTCCGTCATGATCTGCCTGCTGTTCGTCGGGCTCGGGGACGGTGATGGTGCCGATGGGTCCGGCGAGTTCAGCAATCTCCGCGGCATCGGTGACACAGACGGCGCTTCCGTCGCGCAGCAGGCGATGGCATCCGGCCGAGTTTGCCGAGTGCACCGACCCCGGCACTGCCCCGACCGCTCGTCCCAGGCCGGCCGCGTGGTGGGCGGTGTTCAGTGCCCCCGACCGCCACCGGGCCTCCACCACTACGGTCACCGCACACAGTGCGGCGATGAGGCGGTTACGTTGCAGGAACCGCCACCGCGTCGGCGAGGAGCCGGGCGGAACTTCCGCAACCAGCAGGCCCCGACGCGCTGTCTCGCGAAGGAGCTGCTCGTTACCGGCGGGATAATAGCGGTCAACACCGCATGCGGTAACGCCGATGGTCGGCATCGGATGATCCTCTCCCGCCGCGGCAAGCGCCGAGCGGTGGGCCTGAGCATCAATCCCATAGGCCCCGCCAGAAACCACCGTGTGGCCGCGCGTAACCAGGCCTGCGGCGAGGTCGCCAGTCACAGCTGCGCCGTAGGCGGTGCTATCGCGTGATCCCACAACTGCCACCATGCGGTCGAGTTCGGGAATGCCTCGCGAGAAGTTGCCGCGCACCCAGAGGCACTATGGTTCAGTAAGTTGCAGGTCGTCGAGTGCTGCGGGCCACAGGTCGCTTTCGGGGGTAATCAGGATCCCGTTCAGGCGTTCCAGCGTCGCAAGGTCTCGGTCGGGTGCAAGGTCGGCGACCCGCGGTCTCCATCGTTCCAGCCCCTCGTGGAGCGCGTGCGCACGGTTACTGATCCCCTGCGATTCGAGTAGTCCCGTTAACTCCCGAATCACCCGTGGCCCGACTGTTATCTGACCGGTGGCAATCCTCAAAGCATCGACCGGTCCGGCGGCGACCACCAGCGCAAGACCTACCGTGTCTGATGGCTCGAAGAGGCGGGAGAGGGCGGCCCGCGCGGTAATGGTCGGATCCGGTGACGGTGTCACGATGGAGTCTCCTGAAGGCGAAGGGTCAGTGCGACGTCAACGTCGTGGGTGATGGGTGATGTGCGTCCACCCAGATCTGCCAGGGTCCAGGCCACCCTCAACACCCGATCGTGGCCACGCATCGTCAGTGTCTGCTTTTCCATGGCACGGTCCACCGGTGCAGTCACAGATCTGGGGAGCCTAAGCTCGTCGTTCAACACCGCGGCAGACATTTCAGCGTTGGTTGTGGCCTCCCATTTGGCCAGGCGTTCCCGTTGGGCTGCTCTCGCGGCGGCGACCCTCGCCGCGATGACCTGCGAAGTTTCGGCTGTGGCGCCGTCGGCGTAGTCGGCAAGCGAGACCCGCGATACGGCAAGCTGCAGATCCACCCGGTCCAGAAGCGGTTGGGACAGGCGGTTAAAATATCGACGTCGCTGTTCTGCGGTGCACACGCAGTCAATCCCTTTGCCGCTGGCCAGTCCACAGGGACACGGGTTCAACGCCATGACGAGTTGAAACCGGGCAGGGTAGGAGGCGGTGCCGGCGGAGCGGTGCAGCACTAGCTCACCACTCTCCAGCGGTTCACGCAGCGCCTCAAGCACACCGCGCTGGTATTCGGGCGCCTCATCGAGGAAGAGCACGCCGCGGTGCGCGCGCGATGCTGCACCGGGGCGCGGTATGCCGCTTCCGCCGCCGATGATTGAGGCGGTAGACGACGTGTGGTGGGGGCTTTCAAAGGGCGGTCGCCGTTGCAGCCCCCGACAGGAGAGGATCCGCCCGAGCGAGTGGATGGCCGTCACCTCCATTGCCTCGTCATCGCTGAGGTCGGGGAGGATGCTCGGCATGCGCTCAACCAGCATTGTCTTGCCGGCGCCGGGTGGGCCCACCATCATCATGTGGTGGGCACCGGCCGCAGCGATTTCGATGGCGAAGCGGGCAGTGGATTGGCCAGCAATGTCAGCCATGTCCTTCAACGAAATTCGGGGATGAGGCGAGGCAGAAGCCGGTACCGGCACCGGGTCCAACGCGGGCTCTGGGAGGGTCACTTTTGTTGGATCGGCGCCGAAGGCGAGGAATACCTCGGCCAGGCTGGCGAAACCCTTCACCTCCGCCTGCGGTACCAGCGCTGCCTCGCCGTGGTTACCGGTGGCCACGACAAAGCGCGTGTGGCCGGCCTTGACACCAGCCATGACAGCGGGGAGCACGCCGCTAATTGGCCGAAGCCGACCGTCGAGGCCCACCTCGGCAATGAACACCGTGTCGGCACAGCCACGAACATCGCCGGTAGCGGCGAGAGCTGCCATCACGATGGCCAGGTCAAAGCCCGAGCCCTTTTTGTGGAGTGAGGCAGGAATCAGGTTGACGGTGATTTTGCGGCGGCTCAGGGGAAGGCCAGCGTTACGAGCGGCTGCCCTGATCCGTTCGCGGGCCTCATTCAGCGACGCGTCGGGGAGCCCCAGGATCACGAACGCGGGGAGGGTCTGACCAATGTCGGCTTCAACCTCGACGATGTAGCCGTTCAGTCCAACCAACGACACGGCGTAGGTGCGTCCCAGCGGCATCAGGTCACCGCCCGCAGATACTCGATCTGGGGACTGCCGGTGCCGTCGTCGACCACTGCGACAGCATCCACCCGAACCTCGGGGAAGCGCAGGTCATGAGCCAGCGCCCACTGAGCTGCCAGCAAATAGAGCCGCTGCAGCTTGACCGCGCTGATGCCCTCCAGCGGATGGCCGAAATTCAGCGAGGAGCGGGTTTTCACCTCAATGATCACCAGGGTGGAGCCGTCAATGGCCACCAAATCAATCTCGCCCAGCGGGCACCGCCAATTGTGGTCCACCAGCTGTAACCCCACCCGCTCGAGATAGGCAGCGGCCAGCGCCTCTCCTCTTCGGCCCAGCCTGTCTTTCGCCAACATCACAACACCTCCGGTTCCAGCCTGATACGGCTGGCGCCGGAGGTGTCCCGATTTATCTGCTATGTGGGAAAGTCCAGCGGCACTAGTCCTGTGCAGGACTAGTGCCGCTGAATTACTGAGGTCAACGATCGACACAGGCGACGACCAATTGAAACTCCGGGCGGGTTAGACCGAGGAACGCTCCAGCACCGAGTCGATCTGACCCATCGCTTCCCTGATGCCTTCTTCCATTCCCATGTCGATCATCTTCTCCAGCTGGTCCAGACTCTCGAAACTCGACACGGTCGTCATCCGGGTTCCGCCGTCGATGGCCTCCAAGGTGACTGCCCCATGGGTTGTCCCCAGCTCGTCCACCGGGATCCCGCTGTCATCGGCGAAGCCGTCATCGAACTCGAGGTGAGTCGGCTCGTTGATGGCGGTGAACTTCCACCAGCCGCGGCTTTTCTCTCCGTTGGGACCAGTCATGAAGTAGCTGGCTTTTCCGCCCGGTACGAAGTCGTGGCTATCGAAGGTTGCGGGCCAGGTTGGTGGCCCCCACCAGCGCTCGAGTTGCCGCGGGTCCGCCCACACCTGCCAGAGCCGCTCGGTGCTCGTATCAAACTCGGCAATGACCGTGAGGGTCAATGCCTCAAGGTCTTTGTGTGTAGTGATAACTGTCATGATGGTGGTTTCCCTTCTTCCTCAGCCAGGATGGCGGAAATTCGGTCGACGCGCTGTCGCCAGATCGCCTCGTACTCCTCAAGCAGCCGCCGTGCCCGTCTCAATCCCTCGAGATGAACCCGCACAATCTGCTCCCTTCCGCGCTTCTCTTTTGTCACGAGGGAGGCGCGTTCCAGGACGGCCACATGCTTTTGCACTGCGGCGAAACTCATGGTGTAGTGGGCGGCCAATCCGGATACCGAGTAGTCGACGACCAGCGCTCGGGCGACGATGTCCCGGCGGGTAGCATCGGCCAATGCCTGAAACAGCCGGTCCACCTCGATGCCGGATAACTGATCTACAACCATAAGGTTGTACGTTAGCGAACACCTGACCAGACGTCAAGAGGTAGATGGGGGTTCAGTTCCCGAGTGGGCCGTCTTTCGGCAGCGCAATGTCGTCTGACTTGGTCAGTTCCTCGACATTGACGTCCTTGAAGGTGATCACCCTGACGTTCTTCACGAACCGTGCCGTGCGGTAGACATCCCACACCCACGCGTCCTGGAGTGTCAGATCGAAGTAAATCTCGCCGTCGGCCGATCGCGCCTGCAGGTCGACGTGGTTGGCCAGGTAAAATCGGCGTTCGGTCTCCACCACGTAGCTGAACAGGCCGACGACGTCGCGGTACTCGCGGTAGAGCTGCAGCTCCATATCGGTTTCGTAGTTCTCAAGGTCCTCAGCACTCATGTCCCCATCATCCCCCAATTTCCATCCGGGGCATGCCGATGCTATCCCTGGTCCCTAACCGCCACGTGGTGCGGTGCAGGCCGGTGGGGCCAAGCCCGTCGATCGCCGCGCGGTGACCAACGGTGGCGTACCCCTTGTTGATCTCCCAACCGTACTGGGGGTGGTCGGCGGCGTAGGCGACCATCATGGCGTCGCGCTCCACCTTGGCCAGCACGCTCGCTGCCGCCACGCTCAGACACTGGAGGTCTGCCTTGATGCGGGTGTGGACGGGGACGTCGCAGCCGGTGAACACTTCGGTGTCGGACGCCCCGAGGGCAAGCGTCTCCGCGTTGACAGTCCCAGCGCCAGCAGCCTTCGTGCCAAAAATCTCAGCCTCGAACAGCGCGGCTTGCACTCGCGGTGAGAGCCAATCGTGGTTCCCATCCAGGATCACCGCATCGGGTCGAGCGGTGCTTACAACCTGCTCCCACGCGCGGTTACCTGCCAACTGCAGCGCACGCATCAGCCCGAGGGCGTCGATCTCGACGGCGCTAGCGTGCCCCACCCCATGAGCGAGGGCCCATTTCTTGATTCGCGGCACCAGTCGAACCCGATTTGCGGGCGACAGCAGCTTGCTGTCGCGGACTCCCCTAAGCCCCTTCACCGCCGAAAGGTCAATCACCACCAGGCCTACCGAGACCGGTCCGGCGAGGGCGCCCCTGCCCACCTCGTCGCACCCGGCCAGGTACCGATGGCCAGCATCGAGGAAGGACCGTTCAAAACGAAGCGTCGGAGCGGCAGACTTCATCGCGACGAAAGAGCCGTCTCGTCTGAGGCAACTGCGGGTTCCGGCACGCTATCGAAAACGTCAGGGTAGTTGCCGAGGAAACCCGCCCGGTCCAGCGGCCAGGCGATGACCGCCGCCTTTCCCTCAATATCCTCGACGTCGATGAACCCCGAGTTGGGCTTATCCATGTTGGCGCGGGAGTCGGCCGAGGCGTTGCGATGATCGCCCATCACCCAGATTTTGCCTTCAGGAACTGTTACGTCGAACTCGGTATCGGAGGGACTCGCACCGGGGAAGAGGTACGGCTCCTCGAGTGGTTCGCCGTTCACGGTGATCCGCCCGTCGTCGTCGCAGCACACCACCCGGTCGCCGGCCATCCCGATGACCCGCTTCACCAAATGCTGCTGGGTGTCGTCCGGGAGCAGCCCGACGAAAATCAACCCGTCTTTGACCCAGTTGGAGCCCGGCCCGGTGCCGGGCGGCGGTGCGGGCAGCCAGCCTTCCGTGTCCTGGAAGACGACGACGTCACCGCGCTGCAGGTCGAACGGGGCGGGAACGAGCTGGTTGACGAAGATGCGGTCGTCAATCTCGAGGGTGTCCTCCATCGAGCCTGAGGGGATGAAGAACGCCCTGAACAGGAACGTCTTGATGAGGAAGGACAGCAGGATCGCGATACCCACGATGATGAGGATTTCCTTGAGCCACCCGCCCAGGCCGCGGGCGCCGTCGTCGTCCGCCTTCCTCTTTTTCGACGAGCCACGACGGTGGCTCCCCGACGACGAAGCGCGGGTAGCATCCGGGCGGGCGTCAGCGTCGTCGTTCGGCTTGCCGGGGATGCTCGTTGCCATCTGCTGGTCACTACCTAAAGTTGGTGGTTGGTCAATCGTTGAAACGTTCGATGGGGCCGTACCGTGAGGGCGGCCAGATCGTATGCACGGCCCGGCCGAGGACCCGTTCGGTTGAGATCAATCCTCCACCCGGAGCACCCAGCAGCGACCGTGAATCGAACGAGGCGGAGCGGTGGTCACCCATTACCCACAATTTACCCTGTGGGACCTCCACCTCGAACTGTTGGTCGCTGGGGGCATCCGAGAGGAAAACGTAGGGCTCCTTCAGCGGGTTCCCGTTCACCTCGACCGGCCCACCCGGGCTGCTACAACACGACACCGTGTCCCCACCGACGCCGAGCACCCGCTTGACGTAGACGGTGTCGCTGCCCGAGACTCCCAGCCAGTGACCGATAGTGCCGAATATTTCTGCTGTCCCGCTTCCACTGATCGGGTCGAAGGATCCCCGGCCGTCGAAGACGATAACGTCTCCGCGCTGCGGTTCCCGCTCGACCCGGGAGACCAGCACCCGGTCCCCCTCCTGCAGGAGCGGCTGCATCGATTCGGAGGGGATGTAGTAGATGTCCGCGACGGTCGCCCTGAGCACCGAGGCCAGCACCATGGCAACCAGGAGTGCGGACAGCACAAAACGCCAGCCCCGGAAGGGCCGGCGTTCTGGTTGTGCTCCCGCAGAGTGCCGGGGAAGATCTGATCCCGGCATGGTGCGGTTCAAAAAGGGGTGTTACTTGGCGGTCTTGGGTTCGCGCTTTTCCTTGATCTTGGCGGCCTTGCCGCGGAGATCGCGCATGTAGTACAGCTTCGCGCGGCGGACGTCGCCGCGTGAAACGACCTCGATCTTGTCGAGGACCGGAGAGTGGACCGGGAAGGTACGCTCCACGCCAACACCGAAGCTGACCTTGCGGACAGTGAAGGTTTCGCGGAGGCCATCGCCCTGGCGGCCAACAACAAAGCCCTGGAAGATCTGAACACGGGTGTTCTTGCCTTCAATGATGTTGACGTGCACCTTGAGGTTGTCACCGGCGCGGAATGCGGGAATGTCGGTACGCAGTGATGCTGCGTCGACGGCGTCAAGAATATGCATGGATATTGCTCCTGGTAAACGCCACAGGTCATTTACGTTGGTCACAACGGTCAAGGCCTAGGCAATGTCCGCCGAAAATTAGGAGACCAGCAAACCCTTAGGTGGGCCGCCAGCGTGTCAGTCTGTTGGTAGTTCTCCCCCTGTGGCAGGAAACAACCCAGTGACACAAAGTTCAATTATGCCATAGGAGCGAGCCCAGTCAGTCACCGCTTGGCGGGGCGTTCACCGGTTGGCGTGTCAGTACGCCGCCGACGACGGCGTACCCCAGCCTCGCCAGTGCCGCCTGGTCCGCTTTGCTCAACGTCCCGGTCGACAGCCCGTCCAGCAGGTCCGGGCGACGCTGGGCCGTGCGACGGAACTGCTCGTCCCGCCGGAACCGGGCGATCAGTGCGTGGTTCCCGCTGAGGAGGACTTCGGGGATACCGCGGCCGCGCCAGTCGGAGGGCTTGGTGTAGACCGGGTATTCCAGGAGTCCATCGGAGTGTGACTCTTCAACCAGCGAGTCGGGATTACCCACCACTCCGGGCAGCAACCTGCCGACAGCCTCCACCATCGCGAGCACGGCGACCTCCCCACCATTGAGGACGTAATCGCCCAGGCTCACCGGCCGGACGTCGAATTGGTCACCGGCCCAGTCGAGCACCCGTTCGTCGATCCCTTCGTACCTGCCGCAGGCGAACGCAAGGTGTGGTTCCTTGGCCAGGTCGTGGGCCATCCGCTGGGTGAATACCTCCCCCGCAGGAGAGGGAACGATCAGCACCGGACGGCCCTCCGCTGGCGACGCGTCGATCACTGACTGCAGCGCCAGCGCCCACGGTTCAGGTTTCATCACCATGCCAGCCCCGCCACCGTAGGGCGTGTCGTCTACGGTGCGGTGACGGTCGGTGGTGAAACTGCGCAGGTCATGGACCCGCAGATCGAGCAGCCCCTCCTGGCGCGCCTTGCCGATCAGCGAAAGATCAAGGGCGGCCAGATACTCCGGGAAAATGCTGACAACGTCGATGCGCACTTAGCGTCCGCTGCCCTCGGTGCCGGCCGCAGCGTCGCTCGCAGGGGCGTCGCTTGCTGGGGCGTCGTCGTCGAGTTCGCTGACCTCGCCATCGTCGGGTCCCGCCTGGTTGGACCCGGGCAGATTCAGTTCGAACAGGCCCTCCGGTGGAGTGAGCAGCACGTAGCCGCCAGCCACATTGACCTCGGGCACAATTTCGTTCACGAACGGGACCAGCGTTTCGTGGCCGGCCGAGGTTTCGACGATCAACAGGTCCTGCACCTCGAGGGTGCGAAGTCCGCTGACCTTGCCGACGACGTCGTCCCCGACCCGCACCTCAAGGCCCACCAGCTCGTGTTCGTACCAGGCGTCGTCGTCGTCATCGGCCTCATCGGTATCGATGAACAGTTTGGCTCCACGGAGGGTTTCGGCGGCGTTTCGATCGGCGTACCCGTCGAAACCGAGGATCAGGATGTCCTTGTTCCAGCGGGCGCCGCTGACCGTCAGCGGGCTGAGGGTGGCCGGTTCGACGCGGAAAATGGCGCCGGCTTCGAACCTGTCTTCGGGCGCGTCGGTGAACAGTTGCACGGTGACCTCGCCGCGAATACCGTGGGGTTTGCCGATCCTGGCAACCTGAACTTCCATCTGACACTCCTGGATTAGGTGGGCATAAATTTGGCCCCTCCACCATTATCCGGTGTGGGGCCAAACTCATTGAACTACTGTATTGCAGCTGTGTGCTGAAGCGCTGTTAGCCTCGGCGGCGGTCCGTGTCGACGACGTCCACGCGTACCGGTTCGCCATCGGCGAGGGCTGACACGACGGTGCGCAATGCGCGGGCTGTGCGACCCTGGCGGCCAATGACACGGCCCAGATCATCCTGATGAACACGCACCTCGAGGGTTTCCCCACGGCGGTTGTTCTTCAGGGAAACCTTGACATCATCAGGACTGTCGACGATTCCCCGGACGAGATGTTCCAGCGCTTCAGCCAGCAATTTACTTGGCCTCGGCGGTTTCCGTCTCGGCTTCGGCTGGTGCCTCGGCGTCGGACTTCTTGGCCTTGGGGGTGATGGCTTCAGGAACGATTACCGAACCCTTTTCAGGGGCAACAAAGGTTTCCTTGGGAGCCTTGGTCCGCAAGGTTCCCTCCTGGCCTTCGAGTCCCTTGAACTTCTGCCAGTCACCGGTGATCTTGAGCAACACAGCAACCTGCTCGGTTGGCTGTGCGCCAACGCCGAGCCAGTACTGTGCGCGGTCCGACTTGATCTCGATGAACGAGGGCTCCTCGGTGGGGTTGTACTTACCGATCTCCTCGAGGGCACGGCCATCACGCTTGGCGCGTGCATCCATGACGACGACACGGTAGAAAGGTGCGCGGATTTTACCCATGCGCTTCAGGCGAATCTTTACGGCCACTGTTGTGGTCACTCCTTGATGATCTAAAGGGGTGAACCCTACTCAGTGCTCCCGTGGGGCGGGCCACCTCTGAGGGTTCAAAAGGACAAGATGCGCGCGCAGAGAGAGGGGCTGCCCGGATCGAGTACAGGTCTATTGTGCCAGATCCCTGACGCCAGCACGAATCACGCCACGCTAACCGACAGCGACCCGGATTTGGTTGTTCCACGGGTCATTGAAGCGGAGTTCGCTGCCGGTGTGGTGGTTGTCGATGCCGGCAGCCGTCAGCCTGTCCGCCAACGCCCCGACGTGGTCATCGGCAGGAACCCGGATCAGGACCTCGCCCAAACCCAGCGTGTCCTTGCGGGGTCCGGCACCGCGACTGTTCCACACATTCATTGCCATGTGGTGGTGGTATCCACCAGCGGAAACAAACAGGGCCTGTCCGTGCCAACCGGCGGTGCGTTCGAAGCCGAGAGTGTCTACGTAGAACTTTTCGGCCGTTTCGACATCCCCGACCTGCAGGTGGACGTGCCCGACGACGGCGGCGGCCGTTTTCCGGGCTGTCACCGCTTCCTGGGTCAGGTGGTCCCGCAGGTAGTCATCGGCTGGAAGGCGGAGGCTGTCCATCACGACTGACTTTCCTGCCGTCTTTCCGCTGCCGTCAGTGCTCCACTGCCAGGTGTCACGGGGTTTGTCGAAGTAGAGTTCGATCCCGTTGCCTTCAGGGTCGGCGAAGTAGAAGGCCTCGCTGACCAGGTGGTCAGCGCTCCCCACGTACAAACCGGCGTCGTACTGGGCTGTGGCGGCGACGGCGGCGGCTAACGCCGACCGGTCGTCGAAGAGGAGCGCGGTGTGGAACAGGCCGGCCTCTCCCTGAGCCGGAAGTTGAAGGTTTTTTGCGGGCCCCAGGTGAATCAGCGGCGTGTTTCCGCGGCCCAGGCGGAGGCCCTCACTGGTTTCCTCGATGACTTCGAGTCCGAGGGCTCGCTGGTAGTAATCGGCCATCCTGGGTAGGTCGCCGACCTTGAGCAGTACGGTGCCCATCGACAGGTCGGCGGGCAATAGATCCTGGGGGGCCGTCATGGGGTTCTCCTTTTTGCGTGATGCGTTACCCGGATCAACTAGTTTAACGTTCAAGTTATTCCCGCCCTTTGAGAATCGTCTTCCTAGGTGGCGATGTACCGAACACTTTTGGGGGTGGCGTACCGCATTCCCCAGGTGCTGGCAGCAAAAGGGCGTGGCCCATCCCGGCAAGCCGTATTCGGGGCCCGAGGCAGCAGGAGGTGGGGGTCGGTACCGGTGTGGGGCCGCTTATTAGAGCGCGGCGCGCATGACCACGCGCGGGCCAATGTGGTCGAGGCCAATGGCTGCTTCACGTCGTCGGAGTTCCAGCAGCGCCGGTGACAGGTCCTGCACCAACTTGAATCCGCAACTCGCGTAGAACCGGGCATTAAAGGATACGTGGGCGAACGTGCTCAAGGTCATGGATCCGTAACCCTGGCGGCGTGCCCAGCCCATCGAGGCTTCGACCAACCCGCGGCCAATCCCCTGCCCCGCATGATGAGGGAGGACCGAGAGCTGCTCAAGGTGGGCGCCGCCGTCGACCTCTTCGAGCCGGGCGAAGCCGAGACACGGACGCCCTGCAACCAGCAGCTTCAGTGATCGAGCCATTTCCGACCGGGATGCACCGGCTGGTAGTGACCTTGGCAAAGGTGCGCCATTGATGACGGTCAACAGTGAATCAGCTGCCGCCTCGATCACCGGCAGGAAGGCGATGTCCAGCGGTTCGGCCTCGCGGATGCTGATCATGCACACAAGTGTAGGGCGGGGCAGCGGCCGGCGGCCTGCAGGTGGGCAATCTGGACCTCGCGGGCCGAAATGCCGCTCACCGCGGTCCAGTCTGATGCCCGATGTCCGGATTGCTCACCATGATCGGCCTGTCACTCGAAGGATTCGCTTCAGTCAACCGACATCGCGTGCGCATCGATGAACTCGCGGATCAAGGAGTCCCCTTCGGGACCGTCCTGAGGCCGATGGCCACCAGGGGCATTCGTGTGGCGGGCGCCGGTGATGGCAAGGTAGTCGGCGATCTCCTCATAGAGCGGTTCCCAGCCGCCGGTCACGATCAGGGTCGGAACTCCGGGGACGATATCCAGCGGAGCTTCCCATGGCGGCGACTGTAATCTCAGCCGGTGGGCGGCACGTCGGGCCTCGGAGGTCGCAGGATGACGCGCCTCGGTCGAAAACACGAGGCGGACAAACTCTTGCAAGAACGCCTCATCCGATAGGGAGTCACTGCGCTCATACAGCTGGCCGACCAACGCCCGATGAGCCGCCGTCGCTGGCAGGTCTGTGGTCAGGGACAAACACGCTGGTTCGACAAGCACCAGCGACCGGACCAGATCTGGCCGGTCGACGGCAGCCATCATGGCCGAAATAGCGCCCTGTGAGTGTGCCACGAGATGCCCACCGTCGCCGAGGGCGTCGACCACGATCCGCTGGTCCTCAACGAAGTCGGTGGGCAGCGGTTCAACTCCCGCTTCAAAACCGTGCCGGCGAAGAAAGAGGCAATCGTAGGTACTCGCCAGGGCATGCTGGGTTGGCCAGGCGGCGGCGCCAAAGCTGCCACTGCCGTGGACAAACACGATCCGCTCCTGGGTCATTGCGCCGCCCTTAGGGTTTTGAGGTGCTATCGGCGGTTACTTGCCGAGGAACTTCTCGAAGCCCTTCGGGAGGTTGAGGGACGACGGATCGAAGTCGTTCTGCGCGCCGAAGGCTGCTCCGGACGGCACCGATGGCCGGTTGCGCCGCGCCTCGGCGTCGACACGTTCCTGGGCCGCCTTCGCCGGGTTGCCCGACTTTGCCTTCTTCTTCCCCTTGGCCACCGCCTTGCCCTTGCGTGCACCACCGTTGAACCCACCGGGTCCTGCCATGCCGGGCATCCCCGGGATTCCACCGCCGGACGCCATCTTCTTCATCATCTTCTGTGCCTGGCCGAAACGCTCCAGCAGGCCGTTGACCTCTGAAACGTGCACTCCCGAACCGCGCGCGATCCGGGCGCGGCGTGAACCGTTGATGATTTTCGGTGCGACCCGCTCATGTTTGGTCATGGACCGCACAATTGCCTCGACGCGATCAATTTCGCGTTCGTCGAAGTTCTCCAGCTGCTCCCGCATCCCTGCAGCGCCGGGCATCATCATCAGCATTTTCTTCATTGACCCCATGTTGCGGATCTGCTGCATCTGCGCCAGGAAGTCGTCGAGCGTGAAATCCTCCTGGTCGGAGAACTTTTGCGCCATCCGCGCGGCTTCGTCCTTGTCCCAGGACTTCTCCGCCTGCTCAATCAGCGTCAGAATGTCGCCCATGTCCAGGATGCGTGAGGCCATCCGGTCGGGGTGGAACAACTCGAAGTCGTTCAGGCCCTCACCGGTCGACGCAAACATGACCGGCTTTCCGGTGACCGACGCCACGGAAAGTGCCGCGCCACCGCGGGCGTCGCCGTCGAGCTTGGTGAGGACGACGCCGGTGAAGTTGACACCCTCGTTGAAGGCTTGCGCCGTGTTGACGGCGTCCTGCCCGATCATCGCGTCAATCACGAACAGCACTTCGTCGGGGTTGACGGCGTCGCGGATATCGGAGGCCTGCTGCATCAGCTCGGCGTCGATGCCCAGGCGGCCAGCGGTATCGACGATGACGACGTCGTACAGCTTGCTGCGCGCTTCGGCAACACCGGCTCGGGCCACCGACACGGGGTCCCCGGTGGCGGTCTCGAACTCGGAGCTGACGCCCGGATGCGGCGCGAAAACCGGCACGCCCGCGCGCTCACCATTGACCTGCAGCTGTTTGACGGCGTTGGGACGTTGCAGGTCGCATGCCACCAGGAGGGGGCTGTGGCCCTGGCCCTTGAGCCACTTGGCCAGCTTGCCGGCGAGAGTGGTCTTACCCGCACCCTGAAGCCCGGCCAGCATGATCACCGTCGGCGGATTCTTCGCGAGACGAATGCGGCGGGTTTCCCCGCCGAGGATGCCCACGAGCTCCTCGTTGACGATCTTGACGACCTGCTGGCCCGGATTCAGCGCCTGCGAGACCTCGAGACCTAAAGCGCGTTCCTTGACCTTGGCGGTGAATTCGCGGACCACCGTGACCGCGACGTCGGCGTCGAGCAGGGCGCGCCGGATCTCGCGAACTGTGGCGTCGACGTCGGCTTCGGAGAGCCGACCCTTTCCACGGAGGTTCTTGAAAGTTTCTGTCAACCGGTCAGAGAGTGAATTGAACACGTGCCGTGAACTGCTTTCTTCGATGGATGGTGGATCTGGTATCAAGGGTACCAACTGGGGCAGCTGGCGGTTTGCGGGACATCCCGGTAGCGCCGTGGCAGGGTGGTGGTGTGGAAACGCATACAAACTCAGTCCAGGACCACACGCCGCTCTCCCCCGATCAGGAGGTGGCAACGCTGCTCATTCTCGGCGCGTCGGGGGATCTGACCGGCAGGCTGTTGCTCCCCGGTCTGGCCCGGCTGGTTCGGCACGGCCGAGCCACTGGTCTTCACCTGGTGGGCGCCGGCTCCGATGACTGGAGCGCCGAGCGGTGGGCGACGCGGCTCACGGACTCCTTCGCCGCCGCGGCCGAGGACGCCGACGACGACGGTCGGACGGCGCTCGACCAGCTCAGGACCACGAGCGAATACCGGCAGCTCGACGTCACAGCGCCCGGTGCGCTGGCTCAACTCGTCGCCACCCTGCGGGGGCCGGTCGCCGTGTACTTCGCGTTGCCCCCGGCGATCAGTGAAAAGGCGTGCGAGCTGCTCTCCCCCGAGGACCTGCCGGCCGGTACCCGGTTGGTGATGGAAAAGCCGTTTGGCACCAATCAGGAGTCGGCGTTCCGGCTCAATGAGACGCTGACTCAGCTGGTTCCCGAGGATCACATCCACCGGGTGGATCACTTCCTGGGGAAGGCCACCGTGCTGAACATCCTTGGCCTCAGGTTCGCGACCCGCCTGCTCGATCCGGTCTGGAACAACCTGCACATCGATCGGGTGGAGGTGGTGTACGACGAAGATCTGGCCCTTGAAGGCCGCGCTGGCTACTACGACGGCGCCGGGGCCCTCCGGGACATGATCCAGAGTCACCTGCTCCACGCCATGGCCATCCTCGCGATGGAGTCGCCGGTCAGTCTGCACGAGCGCGACCTCCGGGATGGCATTGGTGCTGTGTTGCGTGCCAGCGAGGTTGACCCGGATTTCGCGACGAGTACCCGGCGCGCCCGGTATACGGCCGGGACCATCGGCGGGCGCAGCATTCCCGACTACGCGGCCGAGGCCGGCGTCGACCCCTCCCGCGGGACGGAAACCCTCGCCGAGATCACCGTTTCGATCAACAACGCGCGCTGGGCTGGCGTGCCGTTCATCCTTCGCTCGGGGAAGGCACTCGGCGGGAAACGCAAGGAAGCACTCATCACGTTCAAACCGGTAAGCCATCTGCCCGCGGGATTCACCGGTCAGGACACGCCCACCAGGCTGCGGATCGGGTTTGGACCCGAGACGCTCCAGCTCGAGATCGACGTGAACGGACCCGGGGACATCTTTTCGCTGGACCGGGCGGTGCTCGAGGCCAGGCTAAACGCGTCGGAACTACTGCCCTACGGCGAAGTCCTCGAAGGGGTGCTGACCGGTGACCCCACCCTGTCGGTACGCGGGGATACCGCCGAAGACTGCTGGCGGATTGTGGATCCGGTGCTTGACGCGTGGGCAGCCAACGAAGTGCCGCTGGACGAGTATCCGGCCGGATCGGCGGGCCCTACTGCGTGGGAGAAATAACCGTCGGCGGTTGACTGCCCAAGCTGTTAACTGCCGAAGTCACCCCTCGCGTCCGGAGGCCCGTTACTGGGCCGATCCCGAAATGAGGGGTGACTTCAACCGGTGTGGTGTGGGCTAGAGCGCGGCGTCGCCGCGTTCCCCGGTGCGGACGCGGACGGCGTCCTCCACCGGGATAACCCAGACCTTCCCGTCACCGGCCCGACCGGTGTTGGCTGTCGAGACCAAGACATCGACAATGTCGGTGACCCAGGCATCCGCCACGAGGACTTCGACGCGGATTTTCTGGAGGAGGTCGACAGTGTATTCGGCGCCGCGGTACACCTCGGTGTGGCCGCGCTGCCTTCCGTAGCCGCTTGCGCCGCTGACCGTGAGGCCCTGTACGCCGTAGGTTTCCAGGGCTCCGCGGACGCCGTCGAGCTTATCCGGCCGGACGATTGCTGTTACCAGCTTCATGAGTTCACCTTTTCCGAAGCATTCTCCGTAGCCGAAACATTGTGTGTGGGGTGGAACTGTCCGCCGACGCCGAGGCCGCCAAATTCGTAGGCCGTCTCTGCATGCTCCGAGAGGTCGACGCCGGAGACCTCGTCGTCAGCGGTAATACGGAAGCCGATGGTCTTGTGGATACCGAGGCCGATGATTGCCGTCATGACTGCCGAGAGGGTCACGGCCACGAGGACCGACACAATCTGGGCCAGCAGCTGGCCGCCGCCCCCGCCGTAGAAGAGGCCGCCGCCTTCGCCATTTACCGGCATCGCGATGAAACCAAGTGCGATGGTGCCGATCGTGCCGGCAACCAGGTGTACGGCGACAACGTCGAGCGAGTCGTCGAAGCCGAGCTTGTATTTCAGGCCGACGGCGAGGGCACACATTGCGCCGGCTACCAGGCCCAGGCCGATGGCGCCGATGGGGCTGACGTTGGCGCAGGCCGGGGTGATGGCTACGAGTCCGGCGACGATACCCGATGCTGCACCCAGGGATGTCGGTCGTCCATCGCGGAAGCGCTCAAGCACCAGCCAGCCGACCATCGCCGCCGCCGGGGCTGCCATGGTGTTGACCCAGATGAGGCCAGCCTCTTCGGCGGAACC
The DNA here is from genome assembly GCF_054511125.1 of Arthrobacter sp. TMN-50. Classification (NCBI taxonomy): domain Bacteria; kingdom Bacillati; phylum Actinomycetota; class Actinomycetes; order Micrococcales; family Micrococcaceae; genus Arthrobacter; species Arthrobacter sp. TMN-50. The sequence continues at coordinate 137,235 of NZ_JBTNDG010000005.1, forward strand.
CGCGGCACCACCGTTGAATCCGAACCAGCCGAACCACAGCAGAGCTGCACCGAGCATGACCAGCGGCACATTGTGCGGGCGGTGTGCGGGATCCTTGCCGAAGCCCTGTCGCTTCCCGAGGATGAGAGCCAGGACGAGGGCTGCTACGCCCGCACTGATGTGAACAACTGTTCCACCGGCGAAGTCGATAGCTTCACCTACGGTACCGCCGATTGCGCCGTCGGCGCTGAGCAGTCCGCCACCCCAGACCATGAAGGCCAACGGGCAGTAGACGGCGGTAACCCAGATGGGGACGAAGAGTGACCAGGCACCGAATTTGGCCCGGTCGGCGATGGCGCCGCTGATCAGGGCGACGGTGATGATGGCGAAGGTCACTCCGTAGCCGGCTCCGATCATGTCCTCGGTGCCGATCAGGCCTTCGAGGCCGAACGAGGCGAAGGGGTTGCCGAAAAGCTGAGCGACTCCGTCGCCCCCTGTCATTGAGTACCCCCAAAGAACCCAGACGATGCCGACCAACCCGACGGCGATGAAACTCATCATCATCATGTTCAGTGCGGCCTTGGCACGCGTCATGCCGCCGTAGAAAAATGCCAACCCGGGTGTCATCAAAAGCACCATGGCGGCCGAAATCATTACCCAGACGTGACCTGCTGTCAGATCCATCGTCACATCCTCTCGCGAGTGGCGGGGAGTTCCCGCGATTTCAAGTCTGCCCGCGCTGTGTTTCGGTGCCGTGAACCAATTGATTGCCGGGAGGTTACAGAACTTGCGCCCCGGTAAAGACTGGGTGACAGACATGTTTCCGGCAGGTGAACTGGCACTCGAATTGGGGCGGGCCACTGGACTGGGAACCCGACCGGGGGTAGAGAAAGAGGAAGACTGCGGGCTGGTTAGACTGGCTTAGAGCTGACAACGATGGAGAATAATGTCCGATTACCCTCATAGCCCCACGCCCGACCCTTTGCCGGAGGAGACCGAGCAAGCAGCCGCCCCGCGTACCCGGCCGAGCCCCAAAGTGATGGTTGCCGCTGGCTTGGCGACCGTCGCTGTGCTGATCGGTGCCGGCGTGGGCATCTCGGCCCTGGTCCAGGACGACGAGCCGGGGGCGACACCGTCGTCATCGTCGTCATCGTCATCGTCACCGTCTCCGGCCACGTCGAGCGCCGCAGCTGTGGAGACATCGCCGGCTCCCCCACCGGAACCGGTCCCGGCGTCGACCGAGCCGCTCCCGCCGGCACCGACGGTGTTCTATGAGCAGGCGGGACCGCCGGCCGGTTCGCCGTTGGAAGCTGTCGAGCCGCTGACCATCGAGGTGACCGACAAACCAACCGGCACCGAACTGCCGTCCAACTTCATCGGCCTATCGCTTGAAGCCACGGACCTGGCCGATCCGCGGATGTCGGGTGACAATCCGGAAATCGTGGCCAGCCTGACTGGTCTGGGGCGTCCCATGCTTCGCTTCGGCGGCAATGCGGTGGACCGACGGTTCTTCTGGACCTCTTCCAACGAGGCAATCCCCGGAAACCTCAAGGGCGACAAGGCCCATCCAGTGCGTGCGGCCGGTCCGGCGGACCTGGAGCGGGTCAATACCCTCCTGGAGGCAGCCGACGCCACGATCAGCCTGACTGTGGATCTGGCCAACTATGATCCCGAGCGTGCTGCCGATATGACCAAGCACGCAGCCAACATCTTCGGTGACCGGCTGGTCGGAATCACCATCGGCAACGAGCCGAATGGGTATCCCACCAATGGTCTGCGCCCCTCCGAGTGGGGCATCCCCGACTACCTGAACGAACTGAAGGCGTATGCCGACGCAATGTATGACGTTGCGCCAGACGTTCGGATCGTCGGCCCGGGCACGTATGCCGAAGCCTGGTGGGAGCCGTTCACCCAGGCCGACCTGCAGCAGGAGAAGATTCTCTCGTTCCACCACTACCCGCTTTCGCAGTGCGATGGATCCAACGATCCCCTGGGCGAGCCCATCATGGAGAACCTGATGGCGGCGCCGATCCATGACCGCGCCGAGGATTACCGTCGTGCGGCCCTTGCTCCGGCCAGTGCGGCCGGCCTGGAAACCTGGATCCCCGAAACGGGGATTTCTGCCTGCCCTGGATCCAACGAGACCACCAAGACCCACGCATCAGCGCTGTGGAGCGTTGACTACGCGTTGAGTGCCGCGCAGCTCGGGATTCCCCGCCTGAGCTTCCACAGCTCGTTGCTGACCTGCGAGGGCGGCCCCCCCATGTCGTCCATTTGCTCGGGCGGAGCCTACCTTCAGCCTGATGCGACCCTCAATGAGCGGGCCAACTACTACGGCCTCTCCATGGTTGCCGAGCTCCCACCCGGAGCGTTCCTTAAGCACGCCGCCGAGGGTGGCGGCCTGTCCTACAGTTATGCGGTTCAGCACGACGACGGCAGCCTGAGTGTTGTCCTGGTCAACCAAAACAATCCCGAAGTTGCTGCGCAGACCGATGTCACCGTGCAACTGCCGGCCGGGGCTCGTACGAGCTCCATGACCCAGCTTGCCGGGCCGTCCTATGGTGCCGAGGATTCAACGGTGATCGACGGTGAATTCGCTGCGCCAATCCCGGCCGCCGATCGGCCAGCCATCCCCGGGTTTGTCCCGGGTGCAGAATCGGTACAGCTGCCGGTGACGGCCGGAACCGTGTCCGTGTTCCACTTCACCTTCTAGTTGAGCAGGGCGTCCACGAAGGTTTCCGCCTCGAAGAGTGCGAGGTCGTCGGCGCCTTCACCAAGACCCACGAGCTTCACGGGAACCCCGAGGCTACGCTGGATCGCGACGACGATGCCGCCCTTCGCTGTGCCGTCGAGCTTGGTCAGCACGATGCCCGTCACGTTCACCACCTCGGCAAACACCCGCGCCTGGTTGAGTCCGTTCTGACCGGTGGTCGCGTCGAGCACGAGCAGCACCTCATCGACCGTGGCGAGCTTCTCGATGACCCGCTTGACCTTGCCGAGTTCATCCATCAGACCCACCTTGTTCTGGAGCCGGCCGGCGGTGTCGATCATGACCACGTCCACTTCGCCGTCGATGCCTGCCTTCACGGCCTCAAACGCTACCGACGCCGGATCGGCGCCGTCGACGTCGGACCGCACCGTCGGCACTCCAACCCGCTGCCCCCAGGTGGCGAGCTGCTCGGCGGCTGCGGCACGGAAGGTGTCAGCGGCGCCCAACAGGACGTCCTTATCATCGGCAACCAGAACACGTGCCAGCTTGCCGACGGTCGTGGTCTTGCCGACGCCATTGACGCCGACGACCAGGACCACCGCAGGACGGTCGGCGTGCCGGTCGGTCGCGAGGGAACGGTCCATCGTCGGATCGACCAGCTTGATCAGTTCCTGGCGCAGCATGTCCTTGACCTCGGCGGGACTGCGGCTGCCCGCTACCTTCACCCGTGCCCTCAGTGCGTCGACCAGTTCCATGGTCGGTTCAGTGCCCAAGTCGGCGAGCAGCAGCGTCTCTTCGATCTCGTCCCAGACGTCCTCGTCGATGTTGTCGCGGGACAGCAGGGCGAGCAGACCCTTGCCGAGCGCGTTGTTCGACCGGATCAGTCGCGCGCGGAGGCGGGCCAGGCGACCCTGCACCTCGTCGGGAGTTTCCACCGGCACGGTTTCGGTGCCGATGGTCGTCTCATCGAGGTCGCGCAGGTCGTCGGGGACGACGACGTCGGGCGCTGTGCCCGTCGGTCGCTCCATTGTGTCGGTGGAGGTCCAGGCGGTTCCACCTGTGACGCGGTCGTCGTCGTCGCGGGTGGTGGTGTAGGTGCCCGGAGGCGTTTTGCGTCCCTTCAGCAGGAGTACGGCGAGTGAGCCGATCACCGCGAGGGAAATGGCTACGTAAATTACTATCTGGAGCGTCGTCTCGTTCACAGACCTAGCTTCTCATACGCCTCTGGCGTGGCCGGGAGGAAACTGGTGAAAGACTAAGCCCATCATGTTCAGCCTCAGACGCTCCCCCACCACCGGCACGGCCGCCGTTGAACCCGCCGAACGCATCACCATCCCCCGGGAGATCCGGGTCCTGATTGCCGCTGCCTTCGTGATCGCCATCGGTTTCGGACTGGTTGCACCGGTGCTCCCCCAGTTCGCTCAAAGCTTCGACCTCCCACCGATTGTGGCCCGGCTCGACCTTGGGGTGACCGCATCGGCGATCATCGTGAGCGCGTTTGCCTTCACCCGGCTGGTCTTCGCCCCGGCGGGCGGCAAACTGGTCGAACGTCTCGGTGAGCGGCCGGTGTATGTATCGGGATTGCTGATCGTCGCACTGTCGACGGCGGCGTGCGCGTTCGCCGCCGATTATTGGCAGCTGCTGATTTTCCGGGGGCTGGGCGGTATCGGTTCCACCATGTTCACCGTGTCGGCGATGGGCCTGATCGTTCGGCTGGCGCCACCGCGCCTGCGCGGCAGGGTGTCGGGTTCCTACGCTTCAGCTTTCCTTCTGGGCAGTATCTTTGGCCCCTTGATCGGTGGGCTGCTGGCCGTTTTCGGGCTGCGGGTTCCGTTCCTCGTCTATGCGGGGGCCCTGATCATCGTCGCGGCGCTGGTCTTTATCCAGCTGCGGGATTCGGCTCTCCGGGACAAGGCAGCCAACGCGGCGCCGCTCCCGTCCCTTTCGGTTCGTGAGGCGCTCGGCGATTCTGCCTACCGGGCGGCACTGGCATCGGGGTTTTCCAACGGTTGGTCATCGTTCGGAGTGAGGATGGCTCTCGTCCCGCTGTTCGCCGCGGCGGTACTGGGCGAGGGTCCTGAGGTGGCTGGCATTGCGCTCACCTTTTTCGCAGCGGGCACCGCGCTGGCCCTGACCTTTTCCGGAAGACTGGCGGACCAGTTGGGCCGCAAACCCCTGGTGCTGACCGGACTGGCGGTCAACGGCGCGGCGATGGCGGGCCTCGGCTTCACCACGGATTTGGTGATGTTCCTCGGCGTCTCGGTGGTAGCTGGCCTGGGGGCTGGCCTGATGAACCCCGCCCAGCAGGCCGCCGTCGCCGATGTGATTGGCAACCAGCGCAGTGGAGGAAAGGTGCTGGCAGCGTTCCAGATGAGTGCCGACACGGGCGCCATCATCGGGCCCATTATCGCTGGACTGCTCGTTGATGCCTTGTCCTTCGGGTGGGCCTTTGCCCTGACTGGTGTCGTCGCGTTTGCGGCGTTTCTGGTCTGGCTGGGCGCCCGGGAGACGCTTCCCGAACGCAACACCGCCTAACTGCAGGAAATTGGGATCCCGGCCTTTACCGCTGCGACGGCAATCTGCACCCGATTATCCACTCCCAGCGACTGCATCACCTGTGCCAGACGCGCCTTGATCGTCGCCTCGCTCAGGTTCATCTTTCGGGATATCTGCAGGTTGGTGTGGCCGCTGGCGAGCGCGGCGACAATCAGCAGGTCGCGTGCACTCAACAGTTCGAAGCGGCTCGCCAGTTGTGCATCCAATCCGTTCTCCGGCCGCGGGGCATGTCGGCAGGACGGGAAAACAGCGTTCACCAGACCGCCGCGGTGCACTATCCGCAAGGAAGCGGCTATGTCCTCGACGGTAAGGTCCCGCACAATGTAGCTCGATGCCCCGGCGGCAAACGCAGCATCCATGTCGCTGCCGGAGTCACCGGTCCGGTGGGCCGACAGGATAGCTACCTTGGGAGCGACGGGGAGCCGACAGATTTCCGAGACGGTCTCCGCCGGCCCGTGGCCGGAAATCAGTGCGTCCACCAGGACGACGCCGGGATGTTCCGCTTCCACACGGATAATCGCGTCGGCGCCGTGCGTGCTGATTCCAGTGACCTCGATGAAGCCCGACTGGTTCAGCAGTGCAGGCGGATTTCCGCGCCGCCCTGGAACTGACCGGGGCCAACCCCGAACTCTCGGCCGAACTTGCGGTAGCCCTTCAGTCAGTACTGGACGCACAGGCGGCCCTCGACGCGCTGGTGGATGCCTCAACGGTGGACATCGCCGCAGCGCAGTTGGACCTCGACGCCGCACTTCAAGAGACCTCGATGCTGCGCTGGTGGTGCTGCTCGACGCCGGTGTCAACGTTGACGATGCCACAGTTGCCCTCGATGCTGCGCTGGTTGTCCAGGCCGACCTGATTGCTGACGCACAGGCAATCCTCGACGTGGCGGTCGCTGCCCAGGTCATCTCGGATGAAGCGGTGGTTACTGCAGAAGCCGACCTGGCGACAGCCATTGCCGACGGGGATCCGGTTGCCATCGCAGCAGCCCAGGTGGCCCTGGATGCTGCGCTGGCAGCTCAGGTCGATGCTGATGTAGCGGTATCAAACGCCCAGGTTGCACTGGATGCCCTACTGGCGGTGGAAACCGATCCGTGATGGCGGCCCGGGCGGCACTGGCTGCGGCCGTGGCGCTGGAAGCAGATGCGCAGGCTGCGGTCGACGATCTTCAGGTGGTTGTGGACGCCACGGTCGTCGTGGTTGCTGACGCCCAGGCTGACGTGGCCGCCGCTGAGCTGGCCCTCGAGGTGGCAGTCAATGCCGATGCAATTCTTGCAGCCCAGGGTGCCCTCGATGCTGCCCTCGAAGATCTGGTCTCGCTCCAGCTTTCCGCTCCTGGCATTAGCGACGCCGAAATTGTCGAACTTGAAGGTTTGTTCGCGACGGCGATCGCCAACTGCGGAGTCGGCGACGTGCTCCTTGATGTTGACATCATTGTTGATGTCGACGGCGGAACCGATGGCAACGGCGGAACCGGAGGCGACGGCGGCAACGGCGGTGTCGGTGGCAGCGGTGGCAGCGGTGGCAGCGGTGGTACCGGCGGTGCCGGTGGCGCGGGCGGGTCAGGAACCCCCCCCCGGGCGGCAGGCTCCAACGGCGGAATGAACATCCAGTCGGCCGGTGACGTCGCGGAGGTTACTGCTGCTCCGGCATTACAGTCCGCATCCGCGACCCCAGGCTTCCTCGGACTGGGCGCGCTCCTGGCAGCGGGTGGTGCAGCAGCAACTGCGGCAGTTCTGAAACTGCGCCGCAACACGCGCACGATCGGCTAACTCCGCCTTCCCTAGCTAGCACCCACGAGAGCGGCGCCGACGACCATTGCTGTCGGCGCCGCTCTCGTAGCGTGAAACGAGGACCGATGAACTCTGAGCACACCCCCAGCCCACACCGGCAGCGAACCGCCGCCGCCCGTGGCGGGATAGGGTACGTCCTGGCGTGTGTCTTGCTGATTCTTTCGACAGCATGCTCCAGCGGCATTTCCCCGCAGTCCGAAACGTCTGCTGCACCCACTCCCAGCGCCCTTTCGCGGCCGGCAGTGGAGCCCGCTGAACCGACTTCTCCGGTCGAATCGGCTCCCGTCGAATCGGCTCCTCCAGCTGAACCGACTTCTCCGGTCGAATCGGCTCCGGCCATTCCGGGTCTGACCGTCTCCGCCGCTCCGACGACCAACGACGGCACGGAAGAACCGGCCGCCTTACCACCCATCAGGCTCACAGTTCCCGCAGCCGACTTCGATGTTCAGGTCCTGGCTCTGACGCCGACTGAGGGTGAGGTTGCCTCCCAATCGATTGTGCCGCCATTTACCCTCGACGCGTACTGGCTGACTTCCTACGGCAGCCCCGGCGAGGGATCGACGAACACGACCTACATCACCGGGCACAGCTGGGAGGACCGCGAGACGCCGTTCAACCGGCTGAGCACCGACGTCGTCGTTGGGGATCCGCTCACGCTGACCACTGAGACGGGCACGCTGGATTACGTCGTCGAATCAGTGACGACCCACGATAAGGACACCTTGAAAACTAGCGACATCTGGGACATTGTGCCCCACCGCGTGGTCCTCATCAGCTGTTACACGGACGACCTGTGGGGGAAGAACGTCATCGTCACAGCGGTACCGGCCGGCTAGCTGACTACGCGTCCACCAGCCGCTGGCTGATGACCGTGGAGACGCCGTCGCCCCTCATCGTCACCCCGTACAGCGCGTCTGCCACTTCCATGGTCCGCTTCTGGTGAGTGATGATGATGAGCTGGCTGGATTCTCGGAGCTCCTCGAAGATGGTGATCAGCCGGCCAAGGTTGGTGTCATCAAGGGCCGCCTCCACCTCGTCCATCACATAGAACGGCGACGGCCGGGCCTTGAAGATCGCGACGAGCAGCGCTACGGCGGTCAGCGAGCGCTCACCCCCCGAGAGCAGGGAGAGGCGCTTGATCCTCTTGCCCGCCGGGCGCGCCTCCACCTCGATCCCGGTGGTGAGCATGTTGTCCGGATCGGTCAGGACCAGCCTGCCTTCGCCGCCGGGGAACAACCGCCCAAACACACGCTCAAACTGAACGGCAGTGTCATGGTACGCGGCGGTAAAAACCTGCTCCACCCTTTCATCCACCTCGCGGATGATATCGAGCAGGTCCTTGCGCGTCGCTTTGAGATCCTCCAGTTGGGTGCTCAGGAACTGGTGGCGTTCCTCAAGGGCGGCGAACTCCTCCAACGCCAGCGGGTTGACCCGCCCCAGCGATGCGAGGTCCCTCTCGGCACGCTTCAACCGCTTCTCCTGGACCTCTCGTACAAAGGGGGTCCCGGTGGGTAGCGGATTTCCGGCGTCGTCCACCGGCGTCCGGAGCTCAGCCCATTTGTCGGCGGCCGCTGCGGGGACCGGTACCAGCACGTCGGGCCCATACTCGGCAATCAGATGGTCCGTGGTGAATCCGAGCTCATCAATCGAACGGTTCTCCAGTGTCTCGATTCTGGCCCGCTGCCGGGCGCGCGCCAGTTCGTCGCGATGCACCGAGTCGGTCAGCTCAGCCAGCTCGGCGAGTAGCCGGTCGTTGTCGGTGCGGACCGCGGCCAGTTCGGCGTCCCATTGCGCCCGCCGCTCCTCGGCGGCATCCCGGTGGCGGGCCGCCCGGTCCACTGACACGTCGAGGTAGGCGAGCGCGCTGTGCACCGCCTGCCCGACGGCCGCGGCCCGTCTCGCATGCAGGCGGCGGACCCTCGCCCGCTCGGCGGCCCGGTCGCGTGCCTGCCGTTCGGCCAGCGCTGCGCGTTCCAGCGACAACGCCCGGTTGGTGATGGCCCGGAGTTGTTCTTCCGCGCTACGCAAGGACAACCGGGCTTCCATCTCCGCCTGCCGCGCCTGGGCTGCGCCGAGGGCCAGCTGGTCACGATGCTTGGTGGAGGGTTCGCTCTCCGTGGGGGCTTCCTGGGCGGCGGCAAGCCGCTCGGTCATCTCGTGCAGCCGGTCCTGCTCGGCGGCCAGATTGGCGGCGGCAGCATCGGCCAGCCGGGTCAGGCGTTCGGTCTCTCCTGCCGCCGACCGCACCACCGATCCCAGCTGCCCCAGCTTCTCTGCGACCGCCGCGAGCCGGGCATCCGAATCGTGGAGTTGTTCTAGCGCAGTGTCGGCCGCCGTCTGGGCATCCTGGAGCCGGGCGGTGGCAGCAACAATCTCAAATCTGGCGCGTTCCATCCGGTTGGCCGCGGCGTCCAGCCGCCCGGTGGTCTCATCAACCGCTGCCTGCACCTCCAGGACCCCCGGTTCACCGGCAGAGCCACCCCGCGCCGAGGCGACGCTGATCACCTGGCCATCCCGGGTCACCGCTGTCAGTTGCGGCTGCGCCGCCACCACGGCAAACGCTTCGGCGAGTCCCTCAACCACCACCTTGTCGGCGAGCAACCCGGTTACCACGCCGATCAGTCGGTTGTCGCAGCGGACCAGGTCCGTCGCCAGCACGGCGCCCTCGGGTGCCTGTTTCTCCGCCGCCGCTGCCTCCGTGGACTGCGCACCCCCACCCAACACTCCCGCGACGAGTAGCGTCACCTGGCCGGCGTCGTCGTCAAGGACCCGCCGCAGCACCCGCTGGGCCGCCTGCAGGTCCTCGACCGCGACGGCGTCGGCTGCGGTGCCAAGGGTGGCGGCAATCGCCGTCTCATACCCCGGCTGCACAGTGATCAGGTCGGTGACGGCGGTGAGGACTCCGTCCAGGCCGGCGTCAAGCACCGCCTGGCTACCATCCCTGCGTTGCAGCCCGGTCGCCAGCGCATCGCGGCGGGCCTGCAACGAGTCCCGTTCACGGTCAGCGGCGCGCTCCTGGCTCGTCAGCTCCTCCAGTTCCGCCTGCACAGCCGCCAGGGCACGGCTGGCGGTTTCGTACTGTGCGTCGAGGTTCTCCTCGCCCTCCTCGACCCCTGCCACCTGCACCTCCAGGGCGGCGAACTCCTGCTGGGCGGCGGCACGGCGCACGTCGACGTCGGCCACGGATGCGCGAAGCCGGCCCAGTTCGGCCTCGGCCGACTCCACCTGTGACCGGGCGGCGCCAACCTGGCCGGTGAGCCTGGCCAGGCCCTCACGCCGGTCGGCCGCAGCACGAAGCAACCCGGTGAGCCGTCTGTCCTCGACCGCCGCGGCATCCTCGGCGTCGCCCCGCAGTTCGACGGCCGTCTCGAGCACTTCGCGACGTTCCTCAGCCCGATCCCGCAGCGAGGCTTCCTCAACGCGGACGCGCGCCGCCTGCTGATCCAACTCATCGGGGGTCCTGCCGCCGGCCCGGGAGGCGCCGTCGTCGGCGCTGTCGCCAAGGAGCCGCCGACGCTCCTCAGCGAGGCTGCCCAGCGACCTGAACCGTTCACGGGTGTTGGCGAGCTGATACCAGGTATCTCGGGCCGCGTTGAGCCGGGGGGTTGCCTCGGCAGCGAACCGTTCAAGGTCGGTCTGCCGGGACCGTCCGGCGGCGAGGAGCTGCTCGACGTCGGCGCGGCGTTCCTTGAGAGCCGCCTCGTCCGCTACGTCGCGCTCAAAGGAGTTCATCAGCTGCACCAGGTCATCAGCCATCAGGCGTGCCCGGGCGTCCCTGACATCGAACTGGACGGTCCTGGCGTGGCGGGCGACGTCGGCCTGTTTACCCAGCGGCGTGAGTTGACGGCGAATTTCGCCGGTCAGGTCGGTCAGACGGGTGAGGTTAGCCTGCATGGCGTCGAGCTTGCGCACCGTCTTTTCGCGGCGACGACGGTGTTTGAGGATCCCTGCTGCCTCTTCGATGAACCCACGGCGGTCCTCGGGGGTGGCGTGCAACACCTTGTCCAACTGGCCCTGCCCCACGATCACGTGCATTTCCCGGCCCAGCCCGGAATCCGAGAGCAACTCCTGGATGTCGAGGAGTCTGCAGGTGCTGCCGTTGATTGCGTACTCCGAGCCACCGGTGCGGAACAGGGTGCGGGAAATGGTCACTTCGGCGTATTCGATGGGGAGGGCGCCATCGGCGTTGTCGATGGTCAGCGATACCTGGGCCCTGCCGAGGGGCGGTCGGCCCGAGGTTCCGGCGAAGATGACATCTTCCATCTTGCCGCCGCGGAGCGTTTTGGCACCCTGCTCCCCCATCACCCAGGCCAGGGCGTCCACCACGTTGGATTTACCTGACCCGTTGGGCCCCACCACGGCAGTGACACCCGGCTCGAAGTCGAACGTCGTCGCGGACGCGAAAGACTTGAAGCCGCGCACGGTTAGACTTTTCAGATGCACAGGGTCTCTTAGGTCTCCAGAAGATGATGGTTTCCCCCAATCTACTGCGTTGAGGGCCTGTTCAGCAGCATTGTGTGGGTTCACGGACCGCGTAATTAGGCATCACTGCGGGCTGGGGAATGCGAAAGGAAGTAGGCTTTATAACGAATCGTCAGATTCGTTTGTGCGTCCGAGTGCCCCAGAGACCATTCAGCGCAGGTTACCGCGGCGCACCGACAAGTCGACTAGGCAGGAAATTTGACCGGCAATTTCAACTTCCGACACCACAACACAGCGCTGCTTGGCGTGGAAAGTGTTGAGGCCCCGGTCATCGTCACCTCTAACGAGTTTGACCGTGTTTTGGCTCCGGCGCTCAAGCGCCTCCGGCTCTCCAGCGGCCTGCTCCAGCGGGTGGCTGGCATCACTGAACGCCGCTGGTGGGCTCCGGGGACCCGGTTTGACGACGCCGCCATCGAAGCGGGCGCCAAGGCGCTGGCCTCCTCGGGCATCGAGGCCTCGCAGATCGGCCTCCTCATCAACACCTCCGTCACCCGCACCAACCTTGAGCCTTCGGTCGCCGTCAAAATCCACAACGGGCTGGGGCTACCGTCGTCGGCAATGAACTTCGACGTCGCCAATGCCTGCCTCGGGTTCGTAAATGGGATTACCCTCGCCGCGAACATGATCGAAGCCGGGCAGATCCAGTACGCAATGGTGGTCAATGGTGAGGATTCCCAGGCCACCCAGGAAGCCACGCTGCGCCGCCTCAACCAGCCGGACGCCACCAGGGCGGGCTTCCTGCAGGAGTTCGCCACGCTCACCCTCGGGTCGGGGGCAGCCGCGGCAGTGCTGGGGACAGCTGACGCCCATCCCGGGGCCCACCGCGTGTTGGGCGGCGTGGCCCGTGCCGGTACCGAGCACCATGAGCTGTGCGTCGGCGGCATGGACGGCATGTATACGGATGCGCAAGGGTTGCTCGACGGCGGCCTCGAGTTGGTCGTCGATGCCTGGAAGGAAGCACAACAGGAGTGGGACTGGACGTCGATGGACCGTTACATCACCCACCAGGTCAGCAGCACCCACACGAAGGCCATTGTCGAGGCGATCGACCTGGACCCTTCTCGGGTGCCGATGACATTCCAAAAGTGGGGCAACGTTGGTCCCGCCTCCCTGCCGATGACCCTGGCAGCCGAGGCCCAGACGCTCACCTCGGGCGACCGGGTGCTCTGCATGGGCGTCGGCTCGGGGCTGAATACCGCGATGCTGGAGATTGCGTGGTAGCACTTCCCGGCGTCGACCCGTCGTGGCCGGCCTACCGAGACGTCCCGTCCACCGCCGCCGTAGACCCGGCAGGAACCACCAACAGCTGGCACTATCTCGACAACGGCTCCCAGCTAACCGGGCTGGCCCGTGGCACCCTGCTGTGTGTGCACGGCAATCCCACCTGGTCCTACCTGTGGCGGACCGTCCTTGCCGCGGGGGTTGTACACGGCTGGCGGGTGATCGCCGTCGACCAGCTGAACATGGGACTGTCCGAACGGACCGGACGGTTCCGCCGCCTCGCTGACCGTGTGACTGACCTGGCCGACTTTGTCGAGTCTCTGGAACTGACCGCGCCGGTCACCACGGTGGGCCACGACTGGGGCGGCGTGGTCAGTCTCGGCTTCGCCGACCGGCGCAGAGATCTGGTGGCCGGCGTCGTGCTGACCAATACGGCAATCCATCAGGACCCCGACCGTCCGATTCCCGCTGCGCTTCGGCTGGCACTGCACCCACTGGTGCACCGGTGGGGCACCAGGGACACGTCGGCCTTCCTTGATGTCACCCATTCCCTGGCCCGGCCGTCGCTGCCCAAGGAGGTGCGGAAAGCTTTTCTGCTGCCGTACAAAGGTGCCGCCCGGCGTGAGGGGATCGCGGATTTTGTTGCTGATATCCCTGCCAATCCGTCGCATCCCAGCTATCAGGCGCTTCGGAGCATCGCTGAGGGCATCCGGACCCTCAACGTGCCGGCGCTCATGTTGTGGGGGCCCGAGGACCCAATATTCTCCGACACGTACCTCAATGACCTTGCGGAGCGCCTCCCCCAGGCCGATATTCACCGGTTCGAGGGTGCTGGCCACCTGGTGGGCGAGGACCGGGACATTGCGACGCCGCTGTTCCGGTGGCTTGGTAGCACCGCGGCGCCGGGCCCCGAAGCTGGTCCGGCGTTGTCGTTCACGCCGCTCGACCACGAGATGACGCAACGCGCACAGGGGGCTGATGCGGACCAATTGGCGGTTGCCGACATGGGTACCGACGGCTCGATAGGACGGTCGCTGTCCTGGCGGGGGCTCGAGGCTGAGGTGCAGTCCCTCGCGGCCGCCCTGCGGAGCGTTGGTGTCAGCCGGGGCAGCCGGATCAGTCTCATGGTGCCTCCCGGAGTTGAGCTGACCGTGCTCCTGTACGCCTGCCTGCGGATTGGGGCGGTGATCATCGTCGCTGACGCGGGCCTCGGACGTCAGGGCCTGAGCAAGGCGGTCCGGGGTACGGTTCCCGACTTCCTGGTCGGCATTGATCTGGCCCTCACCGCTGCGCGGTTATTCCGCTGGCCGGGGCGCCGCATCAGTGTTGCCCCGTTGCCCACGGCCAAACGGAAGGTGCTGGGGGTGGAGCATTCGCTGGCGGAGCTCCGAGCCGCCGGGGCTCGGGCTTCGGTGACTCCTGCGACTACTGCGGCTTCAGGGACTGCTGCCGCTGACGTGCTGGATCCCGATGCCGACGCCGCCATCCTGTTCACTTCGGGTTCGACCGGACCCGCCAAGGGCGTCGTATACACGCATCGACGGTTGGCGGCGATGCGGGATACCGTCGCCCAGACGTTTGGGATCCAGCCCGGCGACGGTCTGGTAGCCGGTTTCGCCCCGTTCGCGCTGCTCGGTCCGGCGCTGGGAACGACGTCGATCACTCCCGCGATGGACGTCACCAAGCCCAAAACCCTGTCGGCGGCGGCCCTTGCCGATGCCGTCGCTGCGATCAACGCCACCGCCGTGTTTGCGTCTCCTGCAGCGCTCAGGAACATCCTTGCCACCCGGGGTAACCTGACGGCCGCGGGGCGGGAGGCGTTGACTGGTGTGTCACTGCTGCTTTCGGCTGGGGCGCCGGTACCATCGTCGCTGTTGACGGACCTGCTCGAGATCCTCCCGGCGGCGTCTCTTCACACTCCCTATGGGATGACCGAGGCGCTGCCGGTTACCGACGTCGACCTCGAGTCGATCCTGTCCGCCGAAACCTATGCCGCTGGGTCGACCGTTCCCGACGCCGGGAACGGCGTCTGTGTTGGGCGCGCTGTCGCTGGCGCCCGCATCACCATCAGTCCGCTTGATCAGTCAGGAACGGCCAACGGCCAACCCACCACCGCAGCCGGGGTTACCGGCGAAATTCTGGTCAGCGCCCCGCACGTCAAGGAGCGGTACCACCGGCTGTGGATCACCCAAAGTGACAGCTCACGGACCGGCGGTTGGCACCGAACCGGCGACGTAGGACATTTCGACGACGAGGGCCGGCTTTGGGTCGAGGGGCGTCTTCCCCACATCGTTACTTCACCGACCGGCGTCGTTACCCCGGTCGGGGTTGAACAGGCGCTCGAAACCGTCGACGCCGTTGGGCTGGCAGCCGTGGTCGGCGTCGGGCCGACCGGTACGCAAGCTGTGGTTGCCGTCGTGGAGTCCGTGCCACCGGTCACGAAGCCGGGGCTGGCACCTGCCGCTCTTGCCGCCGGCGCACGAGACGCAGCCCGTTCCGCCGGGGTTGAACTGTCGGCGGTGCTGGTGGTTCCTTCGCTGCCCACGGATATCCGGCACAACGCGAAGATCGACAGAACCCGGGTGGCGTCCTGGGCGGCCGGGGTGCTCGCTGGCGGGAAGATCGGCGCCCTGTGAAGGTTTTGGTCACCGGCGCAAGCGGAATGCTGGGTCGGGTGACGGCAGCTCTCCTCCGGTCGCAGGGGCACGAGGTGCGGGCGTTCCAGCGTCGACCATCAGGACTGACCGGTATCGATGATTGTCTCGGATCGGTCACCGATTCGACGGCCGTCCGGCGGGCGGTGCAGGGCAGGGACGCGGTGGTACATCTTGCGGCCAAGGTGTCCTTCGCGGGTGCTGCGGCCGATTTTGAGGCAGTCAATGTGGAGGGCACCCGGCTGCTGCTGTCTGCTGCGCGTTCCGCTGGGGTGCGGGACGTCGTCTTCGTTTCGTCGCCGTCGGTGGCGCATGTGGGCGAGGCGCTTGTGGGACAGGGTGCCACGCAAGCCACCCCGGACCTGGTGCGGGGTAACTACGCCCAAACCAAGGCACGGGCTGAACTGCTGGCTCTGGCCGCCAGCAGCGAGAACTTCCGGGTCGCCGCCGTCCGACCCCACATTGTGTGGGGCCCCGGGGATACCCAGTTGGTGGAGCGGGTGATGGAGCGCGCCCGGGCCGGGCGTCTGCCCTTCCTGGACGCCGGCACCGCCCTGGTCGATACCACCTATGTGGACAATGCTGCAGCAGCGATCGCCGCCGCGCTTGACGGCGTGGACCGGTTGGCGGGGCAGGCCGTGGTGGTCACCAACGGTGAACCGAGGCCAATCGGCGAGCTGATCGCGGGGATTTGCCGGGCTGGTGGGGTGCAGCCGCCGCGTTGGTCGGTTCCGGGCCGGATGGCGCGGGTCGCTGGGTCGCTGGTGGAGTTCGTGTGGCAGCGGGGTGGCATCGAAAGCGAACCGCCCATGACCCGGTTCCTTGCCGAGCAACTGTCGACCGCTCACTGGTTTGATCAGCGCCGCACCCGCGAGCTGCTGGCCTGGACGCCGACCGTGTCAATCGATGAGGGTCTGTCCCGTCTGGCACTGCATTATCAGGGACGCTAGGCTTCCCCACTCCCCCTCGGCGCCCTAATTGCCATTGGCCGGCTCTTCGCCGACGGCGCCGTCGGCCTGTTCCCGCAGAACATCGATGTGGCCCAGGTGACGTGCTGTTTCTTCCACCAGATGCTGAAGGATCCATCGGAGCGTGTAGCCGTCCCGTGACGAGGTGGCGTCAAGGGAGACGGCTGCCTGGACCACGGCGTCGCAGCGTGCAGCCTCGGCCGCATAGTCTTCGAGCAGCCGTGCCATAGCGGTGTGAGGTGGGACGTGAAATTCGCCGTCGGGGTCCTCATCGGTCCAGTCATAGTCGAGACCCTGCTCTCCGGCGAAGACATCCCTGAGCCATGACCGTTCGACGTTCTCCAGATGACGCACCAGCCCGTGCAGGGTGAGTCCGGTCGGAGTTGCGACTGAGCGCAGCACGTCATCGTCGGCTCCCTCCATTTTCCAGGCCACCAGGTCGCGTTGGCGCTGCAGGAAGCCGAGGGTGATTGTCAGTTCGTCACCGAGGTGCGCGGGCTCGGTGACGTGGCACAATCTTCCGTTGACCCGGCCTGAACCGTCTGTTGCTTCTGGTGTCATTGGCTTACCTTATCGGTGACCGTTCTGTCCGGAAAGCATGGATGCGCCACCGGATTTCTCCGATGACGCATCCGAATACTCGTGCCCGTACCGCCGGAGCGGAGGGTTTAGAGGGTGTAGTACCCAACCAGTGGCATGGCGCTGACCGCGTGGACCAGGGTGCCCTGGCCTGGGTTCAGTGCGCTGACCATCTGGCCGCCACCGATGTAGATGCCGATGTGTCCGCCGCCGTTCTGGACGACGAGGTCACCTGGCTGAGGGTTGCTGGTGGGGGTCAGGGCGCCCATCTGTGCCTGGCTGGTGCGGGGCAAATCGATGCCGTGCTGGGCATAGACCCACTGCACGAACCCTGAGCAGTCCCAGCCAGCGCTTGGGCTGGTGCCGCCATAGACGTACGGTGAGCCGATCATTGACTGGGCGGTTCCGGCGATCCCTGCGCTGGACACCTGCCCGCCGGTGGACGCTGCAGCGATTGGCTGAATGTCCTCCGAGGCGGTGGTGATGCCCAGGTTGCTGGTCTCGGCGGGGGCAACTGGTGCCGCTGCCTGAGTTGCCGGGGCCGGTGCTGCTACCTGAGTTGCTGGAGCCGGTGCCGCTACCTGCGCTGCCGGACCGGTGCTGCCGGTCAGTGAGATGACCTCGCCTGGGAAGATGACCGAGTCCCAGCCGAGACCGTTGGCGGTGAAGATCGACTCAAGGCTGACATCGTAGGCGCCTGCGATGCTGCCCAGAGTGTCTCCGGCCTGAACGGTGTGAGTGGTCGTGCCCGGGGCGGGGGCGCTGGCAGCCTGAGCGACAGGTGCCGGCGCGGCCTGGACGTTGATTTCTCCAGCAGCGTTGGCTGGCAGTCCGGCGCTCAACATCAGACCTGATGCTGCGACGACGACTGCTGCTGGACGTCCGATAGCGCCAGCGTGTGAGCTGACTGCCTTGGACACGGTCTGCATGGCGCTTGGCGGGGTTGCACGGTGGCGCGCGATGTAACGATTCTTGGACATGATGTTGCCTCTCCCAGTGCCTGCGAGGTTAGCTGTCGGATTCGGATGGGAGCCACCCGGGCGTGATGCCACGCCTTCACCCCTAGGCCGTCTTTCGGCGACCACTACTGGTTCCCCCGCTTCTGCCGGATGTATGCGAACGGACCTCGCGGCAGCGGCAGAATTAGGCAATCTGTCGGGAGGACGCTGAGTTGAACGGAACCCGGCGTGCCGTTTACTGTACATTTCGCTCCGGGGGTTTTGTCACATTTGGATTACGGCGGCAGTGCCTTGGAAAGGGACCTCCCTTCGGTGCTGATGTCGGATCTAAGAGGTCGGAGGCAGCGTTGGACGAGATCCAGAAACGTCTCCGGTTCGTTCATGGTCGTCTAGTGTGTCCATACCCAATGATTACCCACCCTAGGCACCTGCTACCGACCCACTTGCGCTATGTGGGTAAGTCTCCCGGGTGGAGGACAAGTGGGCAAAAGGTTCCGGAGACAGCGGCCAGGACCTACCAGCGGCCATTCCGGGGCTTGGGCTGACACCGCGGGCAGCTGAACGACGAACGGTTCATAAACATTTCTCGCCGGATCGGCGAAACCCCCGGCAACAGCGGATCGCTGGCGCAGCGGGTGCACGGTTCACCCTCCCGGCCATAGGCATTCAGCGAACGCTCGAAGTATCCGGACGCACCATTGACGTTCACGTACAGGGAGTCAAAGCTGGTACCGCCCGCCTCAAGCGCCCGGACCATGACGTCCCGGCAGGCATCCACCAACCGCAGGGCGTCGGCCCGGCGCATGGAGTCGGTCGGCCGCGCGAAATGCACCCTGGCAGCCCAAAGTGCTTCGTCCGCGTAGATGTTGCCGATCCCGGAAATCAGGCCCTGGTCGAGAAGCGCCCGCTTGATACCCGTCTTGCGCCGTCGCAGCTTCGCGTAGAACCCGTCAAAGGAGAACGCCGGATCGAGCGGGTCGCGGGCAATGTGGGAAGCCTCTGCCGGAATCAACGGCACCGGGTGTTCCCCGAGGCCGCCCGGCTGGCCGTCCGCGGTGGACACCATTGACGTGACAAAGAGACCACCAAAAATTCGCTGATCAACAAATCGCAGTTCCCGCGGCAAAGGCCCGGTCAACGGATCCTCGGCAGCCGACAGTGTCAGCCTGACCCGCAGATGCTTTTCCGCTGGGGCACCGGCATCCTTCACCAGTAACTGTCCACTCATGCCCAGATGCGCCATCAGAGCGACCGGTGCGACAGCAGCAGAACCAGCGCTGGCGGTCTCGGCCGGCGCAGCCAACGGCATCCACAGGAATTTTCCGCGCCGCACTACGTCCAGCACCCGTGCCCCCACCAGATTTCCTGCAAAGTCCTCGACCCCGAGCCCATGACGGCGGATGGACCGGGAGTCGAGGATGTCGACGTCGTCGATGGTTCGCCCCAACACCCAGCGGGCCAGGCCGCGGCGCACCACCTCGACCTCAGGTAGTTCGGGCATCGTGAAGCCTAGGCTGACTCAGTCGAAGTCGTGGCGGCAGCAGCAGGATCGGCAGCAGTAGGATCGGCAGCGTCCTCGGTCGGGGCGGCAGCAGCAGGGACCGACGCCGAGGAGGCGGACGACTTGGGTTCCGCGGCGACGACCCGCAGCATCTTCCATGACGCGGCAGCCGCTTCCTGCTCCGCTTCCTTCTTCGACGGACCGGATCCCGAGCCATACGGCAGACCGCCCACCGTGAGGAGAGCCTCGAAGGAACGGGCATGGTCGGGCCCGGAGCCTGTGACCTTGTAGTCAATAACGCCGAGGCGGCGTGCGGCGGCGATTTCCTGGATGCTGGTCTTCCAGTCGGTGCCGGCACCCATCGCTGCAGCGCTGCCGAGCAGTGGAGCAACCAGCCGCATCACCATGGCTCGGGCAACCTCAATACCATTACTCAAATACGTGGCACCGATGACAGCTTCCATGGTGTCGGCAAGGATTGACGCCTTGTTTTTGCCGTTAGTCAGCTTTTCCCCCTGGCCGAGCAGGACATGCTGACCCAGCTCGAGGTCGCGCGCTATCCCGGCCAGGGCACGGGTGCTGACGACGGCGGACCGCCGCTTGGCGAGGTCACCTTCAGACAGGTCGGGGTTGTCGCGGTACAACGCGTCAGTGACCGCCAACCCCAGCACCGAGTCGCCCAGGAACTCGAGACGTTCGTTGGTGGGGATCCCCCCCTGCTCATAGGCAAATGAGCGGTGCGTTAGGGCAAGACGAAGCGTCCCGGCGTCTATAGAGACACCGAGACGCTTCAAAAGGTCTTCAGTAGTAGCCACGTCTACTTACGCGTTCGCATAAGAACGCTGCGATTACCCCGTTGCCGGGGTATGCAGCGGTCGTTAGACGTCGGCTACCTTGCGTCCCTTGTACTCAAGGAACAGTGCAGTGCCGGCGGAGTCGGTTACTACCTTGGCCTGGTGCGCCAGGCTGTAGGTAACGCGGCCGTTCTCCACGGTCTTCACCAGTTTGGGCGCAGTTGCCTTCCACTGGGACCGGCGTGCACGGGTATTCGAGCGGGACATTTTCCGCTTAGGAACAGCCACGACTAACTCTCTTCTCTCTCGACAGACTCTGTACTTGCTGCCGCGTCGCTTGACGCTGCAGTGCCAGCCAGCCCGGTGAGGGCGGACCAGCGGGGATCCAAAATTTCGTGCTGATGGTCGGGGTCATCCGCAAGGCGTGCTCCACATTCAGAACACAGACCCTCGCAGTCCTCCCGACACACCGGCTGGAACGGCAGCGATGTTACCACTGCGTCCCGCAGCACCGGCTCAAGATCAATTGAATCCCGATCAACCCGGTGCTCTTCAACAAGTTCATCTCCCTCGGACAACTCGACGTCGTCGTAATAGAAAAGCTCTTGTACATCGATGCTGCTGCCGTACCTGATGGGATCCAGGCATCGGCCGCATTCGCCCACAATCTCGACGTCTGCGGTACCTGATACCAGAATGCCTTCATGAACTGCCTCAAGTCTCAGATCCAGTTCCACGGGGGAACCTTCCTGAACACCGATGAGAACCACACCGAAATCCTTTGGTGCGGGTACATGTTCTTCGATTGTTCGCATGCTGCCCGGGCTGCGCCCGAGGTCTTTGACATTGAAGATCAAAGGCGAACTGAGATCGCTCTTAATGGGAACTCCTGTAGAACATATGACCGACGTATTATCTTAGCCTGATAAGCCCGCCCTGCTCAAACCAGAGCCTGCAGGCCCGGCATACGCCGACGGCGACGGCGTGTGCCGCTCATGCCCCACCTCACCACGGATCGGGTGCAGTTCCAAACGCGCCACGCGGGTACAGACGGGTTCGACGGCGCTCCGACCACCGCTGATCCCTCATCACCGGCGGGCCTGCCCGTAAGCTTTGTCCAGTGAAGATTCCCCCAGCGACCAGTGCCTTCTGGCCGTGGCTGCGACGATCAATCACCCTGGTGGCCACCCTGTTTTGCGTCTGGCTTCTCGCCTGCTACTCCCTCTTCATCAACCCGCCGGTGTTCGGCGCCGACTACGTGGCCGGGCTCAAGGCGGACGCCGTCGTGGTGCTAGGCGGTGACAGTTCGGAACGCCTCCCTGTTGGGCGGGAGTTGGTGGCCGCCGGACGCGCCCCCGTCCTGGTCATGTCCAACACCGACACTCCAGGCAACGTCGACGCCGACAAGTTGTGCAGGCGGCCGGCCCACCCGTCGCGGGTGTGCTTCGAACCAGATCCGCGCACCACCCGCGGCGAGGCGCGGGCCCTGGCGCGCCTCGCCGTGGACCGGGGATGGGACACGATGATCGTCGTCACCTCGGACTATCACGCGCTTCGTGCCTTCACGAACCTGAGCCAATGCTCAGACTCGAAAGTGGTCATGGTGCCCTCCGAGCCGGACTACGGCTTCCTCGGCTGGCTTCCCCGCTTTGTGGAGGAGAGTGCCGCGTTGGCGGCCAGCCACCTGCGGCCCGTCTGCGCCAACCGCATCTGATCGGGCCTCCCCCACGTCATGATGCATTCCCGACATTAGTCAGTATCCTTAGCTTTATCAGGGCCCGCTACTGAGGCGGAGCACCACCAACTACCTGAGGGGAGCGTCAACCATGAGCGATTCCGAAGAGGCGCTGGATTCAATCTGGTCCGACTGGAAACAAACTGTCAATATGAACGCCTCCACGTTGGAGCGCTGGCTTGAATCCGACGATTCCAAAGCCGTCGGCCAAAAGGGTGACAGCAAGGAATCTGTGGGCCATGAATCCGGTCGGCGGATTGTCAAGATTCTGCGGACCAATAAACCGGACCTCAACAAAGCCGACGTGGCGCACATGCACAAAGTCGTGGGCTACATCCACCGACATCTGGCGCAAAAACCCTCGTCGGACCTGGAAAACTCTCGTTGGCGCTACTCGCTGATGAACTGGGGGCATGATCCGCTCACGTAAAGAGTAGGACACTCCAGTCAGCCACTACTTCGCTTTGCCCCCTGCACTACGTCTTTCTACACCTTGGCACTATGTCTTTTTGCACCGTTGCACTAGGGAGCCCGGCGTTGCAGTCCATGAAAGCTGCGATGGCATTTGCTGCGATAGAGTGTCATTTATGTCGCAAATACGCATTAAAGATGCTGCCCACTACCTCGGGGTCAGCACCGATACGGTACGCCGCTGGGTGGAAGACGGCACCCTATCCAGCGACAAGTCGGGGCCGGGAGCCACCACTGTCGACGGACTCGAGTTGGCCCACCTCGCCCAGGAACGCGCAGTCCTCCCCGAGGACCCATCGGGGATGGACAGTTCGGCACGCAACCGGTTTGTGGGGCTAGTCACCCGTGTGGTCACGGACAAGGTCATGGCCCAGGTGGAACTGCAGTGCGGGCCGCATCGGGTGGTGTCGCTGATGAGCGCCGAGGCGGTTCGCGACCTGGCGCTGGAGCCGGGTTCGGTAGCTGTCGCGGTGGTGAAGTCAACAACCGTCATTGTCGAGACCCCGGGACAGAGATCCAGAGATGCGCACTAGACCGATCGGAACCTCCACCCTCCCCAGCCACAGGAGCCGCGCTCTCCTGACCCGCAGTCTCCTGACCCGCAGTTTTCTGACCATCGGCTCCTGCGGTGCCCTTGTGGCCCTTGGTGCCTGCACTCCGGCTAACGACTCCATGGCCGACGACCAAACTCTGACCGTCTTCGCTGCAGCATCGCTCCAGTCAACCTTCACCGAACTGGCCGACGACTTTGAGGTGGCACACCCCGGCGCGACAGTGACCCTGAGCTTCGCCGGATCGTCGGAGCTCGCCACCCAGTTGTCCGCCGGCGCCTCCGCCGACGTTTTCGCCTCGGCCGATACCGCCACCATGGAACGGCTCGTCCAGGAGGGCCTGATCAACGGAGACCCGGTGCCCTTTGCCACCAACACCCTCATTATTGCTGTCCCGCCGGGCAACCCGGCGGGTGTCGAGCAGTTCAGTGACCTGGCCGACGCCGGGACGAGTGTGGTGCTGTGCGCTCCCCAGGTGCCCTGCGGTGCCGCGGCCACCCAGGCGCAGGAGGCAGCCAGTATCACGGTGAACGCTGTCAGCGAGGAGTCATCGGTGACAGACGTGCTCGGGAAGGTGCGCTCCGGTGAAGCCGACGCCGGGCTGGTCTACGTCACCGACGTTCTGGCGGCTGACGGCGAGGTTGAAGGTGTGCCCTTCGACGAGGCAGCAGGCGTCGTGAACCTCTACCCTGCGGGGGCGGTTGCGAACGGCAACCCCGATCTTGCGGCCGCCTTCCTCGACTTTCTGACGGGCCCGGAGGGTCAGGAGGTCCTGACCAATGCGGGCTTCGGCTCCCCATGAGCGGCCGTACCAGCAGCCAACGGCGGCTAAAAGGACGCCCAGCAGAAAGGACCGCGTCAATCCGCCACGGGATCCCCCAATGGGTCTTCGTCGTCGCCGGCGCCGGCGCGCTTTTCGTCATGTTGCCGCTCGCAGCAATGATCGCGCAGGTGAACTGGCTCCAGTTTTTCTCGCTCATCACGTCCGAATCGTCGCTGGCGGCCCTGGGTTTGAGTCTGCGGACCTCCCTCATCAGCACCATACTGTGCGTGGTCTTTGGGGTGCCGATGGCTCTGGTGCTGGCCCGCACTGACTTTCCCGGCCAACAACTGCTGCGGGCCCTGGTGCTGCTACCACTGGTGCTTCCCCCGGTGGTCGGCGGAATTGCCCTGCTCTACACCTTTGGCCGGCAAGGACTGCTGGGGAACAGCCTGCAGGTCCTGGGCATCGACATCGCCTTCTCAACGACCGCCGTCGTGATTGCCCAGACCTTTGTTGCTCTCCCCTTTCTGGTGCTTAGCCTCGAGGGTGCCATCCGGTCGGCGGGCAGCAGGTATGAGGCAGTGGCGGCGACGCTCGGAGCACATCCCGGGACTGTCCTGCGGCGGATCACCCTCCCCCTCGTGTTGCCGGGACTGATTTCGGGCATGGTGTTGTCCTTCGCCCGGGCGCTCGGCGAGTTCGGTGCCACCCTGACCTTTGCGGGCAGCCTGCAGGGCACCACCCGGACGCTGCCCCTGGAAATCTATCTCCAGCGGGAGACTGATCCCGATGCCGCCGTCGCCCTGGCCCTGGTGCTGGTGGTGGTGGCTGTGCTGGTGGTGGGCCTGGCACACCGGTCGCGCACTCCGGGCGGAGGAACATTATGAGCCTGGTAGCGGATGTGCGGGTGTCCTCTCGGGGGCTGAATCTTCAGCTCACCGTGGAGAGGGGTGAGACCGTGGCCGTCCTTGGCCCCAATGGTGCTGGCAAGTCGACGCTCCTCGCTGTCCTTGCGGGCCTCTTGCGTCCCGACGGCGGCAGCGCCATCCTGGGTGACACCGTCCTCTTTGATGACACGTGCTGGCGGCCGCCCTACGACAGGGGCGTCTCATTGCTGGCGCAGGAAGCGCTCCTGTTCCCCCACCTGAGCGTGCTGGATAACGTGGCCTTCGGGCCGCGGAGCCGGGGCGCCAGCCGGGCGGCGTCACGAGCCGAAGCGCTGCGTTGGCTTCACGAGGTTGAGGCTGAGAAATTTGCGGACCGTCGTCCGTCAGAGCTCTCGGGTGGTCAGGCACAGCGGGTGGCAGTCGCCCGGGCGCTGGCCACCCATCCACAGCTGTTACTCCTTGATGAACCGATGGCTGCGTTGGACATCGCGGTTACTCCGGCGATGCGGCGGACATTACGGCGGGTGCTGACGGGGCGTAGCGCCATTATCGTCACCCATAACGTGCTGGACGCTCTGATGCTCGCCGACCGGACGATCATCGTCGACGCCGGCGGGGTAGCGGAAATGGGACCCACCCGTGAGGTGCTGGAACGCCCGCGCAGTGCGTTCGGTGCAGGGCTCGCCGGGTTGAATCTGATCACCGGCACCAGCGTCGAGGGCGGCCTGGTTACCCCCGAGGGGCTTCGAGTGTCGGCTCTCGCCGAAGAGTCGCTCGAGGTGGGGCAGGATGCAGCGGCCGTGTTCAGCCCACGCGCGGTGTCGGTGTTTGTTGTCGAGCCGAAAGGGAGCCCGCGGAATGTGTTGCCGGTAGTGGTCAGTGACCTGGATCAGCGGGGTGACCTGGTCAGCGTCCGTGCTGGCCATCTCAGTGCCGATATCACCGCGGTGGCGGCGGCCGATCTCGACCTGGCGCCCGGCGTGCAGGTGTTCTTTGTGGTCAAGTCCACCGAGGTGGCGGTCTATCCGCGGTAGGAATCGCCGCCGTCGACGGTAGCAATCTCTACCTAACGGGACGCCCGGCGGAACTATAGGTTTTTCACAGCTTGCATCCGTCAGCATGAGGGCGTCGAGATCCGTCCAAGCACCGGGGTGTGTCATGAATATTTTTGGCAGGAAGAATGCGTCACTAACCCAACAGTCATTTCAGGGGGCTAAGGACGCGGTTCCACGCACCCCCGACCGGGTTCGGGCCCGACCACCGGGATCGGACCGACGATTGTCGGTTCGGCTAGCGGCGATCGCCACCACGTTGATCTTTCCCCTCGGCATGTTGCTGCCGGTTACCGGGGCCAGCGCCGTCGTCGCCCCCACGGGTCAAGGCTTCACTGTCACCCCCTCGGATCTCGCTTTCATCCTGAAGCAGATCAAGATCTCCGAAGCACACGTCGCAAACACCACCTCAGAAACCGGGCCATGTGGCGCACTGGTGGGTACGGGGGTGAACCAAATCGCGACTCCCCTCATTTCGCATGGACTGAGGACAGTCGACGGTTCCTGCAACAATCTGCAACCAGGGCAGGAGACCTTCGGCGCGGCCGACCAGGTGTTCCCGCGGTTGACACCGGCCAGATTCGGGGCTGCCGAAGCGGGATCGTTGGGGGGCCCTCCCGCACCAACCAGTTACCAGCAAACGTCTGGCAGCGTCTTCGATTCGCAGCCCAGGGTCATCAGCAACCTGATCGTGGATCAAACCTCCACCAACCCCGCAGCGGTAGCCGCGGCCGGTTTGCCGATCCGCAGCCAAAACAGCACGGGTGTCACTCCCTGTACTACGGACCCGGACCCGTTGGCCGTACCTCCTGTGGAAGGATTCCCCATCGGTTGTACGCCGTCCTTCCAAACCCTGTTCATCCCGAATGTCACCACGGACGTGGGGCTTTCCCCGCCGTACAACTCGCTGTTCACCCTTTTCGGACAGTTCTTCGATCATGGGATCGATCAGACCGTCAAGGGCGGCGGCACGGTTTTCGTCCCGCTCAAAAGTGACGACCCGCTGATCGCCGGACCAGACCACAAGGTCGGCACTGCCGACGACCTGAACCCGAATCTGCGGTTCATGGTCCTGACTCGGGGCAAGAACCAGGTGGGCCCGGACGGGCAATTGGGCACCGCGGACGACGTTCGTGACGCGCTCAACACAGACACCCCCTGGGTCGATCAGAGCCAGACCTACACCTCCCATGCCTCACATCAGGTGTTCGTGCGCGAGTACGTCAATAACACCAATGGACGCCCGGTATCGACGGGTAAGCTGCTCGGCGGGCCTGCAGGGCCAACCGAGGGCGGCATGGCCACGTGGGCAAACGTCAAAGATCAGGCGGCAACCCTGCTCGGCCTGCGCCTTGAAGACAAGGACGCACTGGACGTCCCGATGATCGCCGCTGATCCCTACGGAAAATTCATTCCGGGTCCCGCACGAGGATTGCCCCAGTACGTGACGCTCACCGGACTGGTCGAAGGCGACATTGCATCCCCCGTACCAGTTCCGGAAAACGTCAGGTATTTTGAGACGCCATTCCTCACGGATATCGCCCACAACGCGGTACCGAAGCCCGGCTTCACCCCTGACCCTGACGACGTCGTCACCCCCTCGCTGACGCCCTGTGCGCAACCAAATTTTCCTGCAGGCTGCGTCAACCAGTACGACGACGAGATTCTGGACCTACACTTCGCTGCGGGCGACGGCAGGGTCAACGAAAACATCGGGCTGACCGCCATCCACCAGGTGTTCCATTCCGAGCACGACCGGATGGTCGGAGACATCAAAAGCACGTTGACCGCTGACACCTCAGCCGCAGGCATCAAGGCTCTGGCCGAATGGAAGTCAGCCCTAGGCGCCGGCGGCTGGAACGGTGAAAGGCTGTTCCAGGCCGCCCGCTTCGTCACCGAAATGGAATACCAGCATCTGGTCTTCGAGGAGTTCGCCCGCAAGGTTCAGCCGGGAATCAACCCCTTCGAACCGTTCGCCTTCACCCAGACCGAGCTGGATCCAGCGGTTACCGCTGAATTTGCTCACGCGGTCTATCGTTTCGGCCATTCAATGTTGACCGAGACCATTTCCCGCCGCAATGAAGACCGGCCGGGTCCCGACGGCGAATTCGGAACCTCCGACGACATTGCGGGTTCCCAGAACGACATTTCCCTTCTTGAAGGATTCCTCAATCCCCCGGCCTACACCGACGGCGGTCCGGCCGGAGCCCTGACCTCGGAGGAGGCTGCGGGCAGCATCTTCATGGGAATGTCCGACCAGGTGGGTAACGAACTCGATGAGTTTGTCACCGAAACCCTCCGCAACAACCTGCTGGGCTTACCGCTCGACCTGGCAACCATCAACATCACCCGGGCACGGTCTGAGGGTATTCCACGCCTCAACGTGCTGCGCCGCACCCTCCACGCGGCAACCAACGACGCCCAGTTGAGGCCCTACGTCAACTGGATCGACTTTGGTGACAGCATCAAGCATCCTGAGTCCCTGGTGAACTTCGTCGCAGCCTACGGGTTGCACCCGACGATCACCGGCGCCACGACACTGAAGAACAAGCGCACTGCGGCCAGGGAAATCGTCAATCCGAATGTGGCCGCTGGCGATGTGCCTCCTGTAGACGCAGCGGATTTCATGAACAGTACCGGGGCCTGGGCCAACAACGGCACCTCCTCGATTACCGGGTTGGACAACGTCGATCTTTGGATTGGCGGCTTGGCAGAGCAGACGAACGTTTTCGGCGGGCTGCTGGGAAGCACCTTCAACTACGTGTTTGAAAGTCAGCTGACCGACCTGCAGAACGGCGACCGGCTGTACTACCTCGCACGTACACCCGGAATGAACCTGCGGACACAGCTGGAGGGGAACTCCTTCGCCGAGTTGGTCATGCGCAATACAAACGCGAAGAGTCTGAAGGCCGATCCGTTTGCAACGTCGGACTGCAAGTTCGAGCTGAAGAACCTTGCCGGAACCGCGGCCGGATTCACCCAGTTCGGCAATACCGTTGCCGATGATCCGAGCAGTGAGTGCGATGAATCGGCACTCCTGATCCGCATGTCCGACGGGACGATCAAGTACCGTGCACGCAATACGGTCGACCCAGCCGGAATCAACGGACAGAGCGTTTACAACGGAACGTCGGGCACCGACCGGATGTTCGGCGGCAATGACAGCGATACCTTCTGGGGCAACGCTTCGAGGGACATCATTGAGGGCGGTGACGGAGCCGATGTGGCTCTGGGCGGCGCCGGCAACGATTCGATCACCGACATCGCCGGTGACGACGTCCTGAAGGGAGGTCCCGGCAACGACGCCATTGACGCCGGTCCTGGACTGGACCTGCTCATGGGCGGCGACGGTAAGGACTTCACCAACGGCGGCGGTAACGCCAACACCACCTTCGCCGGTGAGGGAGACGATTTCCTGATCCTCGGCGAGGGTATTGATGCCGGCATCGGCGACGGCGGCGACGACTGGATTGAGGGCGGAGATCAGCCTGACGGGTTGATCGGCGACAGCTCGAACCTGTTCTTCACCGACGACAACAAGCCAGGCCACGATATTGCCGTCGGCCAGGGCGGCGACGACGACTACGACCTGGAAGGCGGCGACGACATTGGTATCGCTGGTCCCGGAATCGAAAAGAACGTCGGCGCTGCAGGCTACGACTGGTCCATCAGCCAGGGAGATCCACAGCCAATGGATTCCGACCTTGCGCTCCCCCTCACGCCCCTGGACATTCTCACTGCAGGGGTAAGGGACAAGTTCAACGAGACCGAGGCTCTGTCGGGTTGGAAGTTCAACGACAAAATCCGTGGGGACGATGTTATTCCCAGTGAGGTGGGCGGGGCCGGATTTATTGGCTGTGACGTCCTCGACCAGGCAGGGGTGAACCGCATCGACGGACTCAGTACGTTGGTTCCTACCTCCGCTTTGACCACGCCGCTGGCTGATGTTGCAGCCAACTCGGTGATCGGTCCGGGTGAATGTTCCGGACTTGATGGTCCGGTATGGGGTGCTGGCAACATCCTGCTCGGCGGCGCGGGAAGCGACCTGATTGAGGGCCGCGGAGCCAACGACCTCATCGACGGCGACAGCTACCTCAGTGTCCGACTCAGCGTCCGTAACGCAGCGGGTGAGCAGATCGGCAGCGCCTCCGTTGAGGGAGCCGGTCAGAGTGCCATGGCTGCCCAGTACCTGCGCGACGTCGATGGCAATCTCACCGGGCCAACCTTGCAGCAGGATGTCTTTGCTGGAGTGGTCGATCCGGGGAACATCTTCATCGTCAGGGAGATTCTCACCCCAGCCAACGGAACGTCGGTGGACATTGCCCAGTTCTCCGATCTCGAGGCCAACTACGATGTAACCACCACCCCCGCCGGAGCCACGTTGGGTTCGCCGGGTTCGGTCACCACAGTGGTTCATGCCCGGGGCACCCTGGCCGATGGCACGGATACCCTGCGGAATGTCGAACAGCTGCGGTACTCGGACTCCGCTGCGCCAGCAGCACCGGTTATAGGCGCTGCCACAGCAGGCAACGCCTCCGCTACTGTCCGGTGGACCGCGCCAACGGGTCTTGTGACCAGCTATAACGTGCGGGTCATCGACTCTGCTGGCGCCACGGTGGGCGCATTACGGACGGCTGCCGCCGACGCAACCAGTCTTGTTGTCACAGGGCTGACCAACGGGCAGGCGTACCGGTTCCAGGTGCAGGCCGTCAACGCGGTGGGTGCAAGCCCGTTCTCGGCTCTTTCCACGGCGGTGACCCCGAATGTGGTTCCCGCGGCTCCCACGAATGTGGTGGGGGTCAGCGGAAACGCGCAGGTGACCCTGTCCTGGACCGCTCCGGCACCCAATGGTGGAACGGCCATCACCGATTACCGGGTGCAGGTCCGTACCGGCACGACCGTCGTTCGGACGGTAACGTTCACCGGAACGGCAACGACGGGCCGGATCGTCACCGGTCTGACTAACGGCACCGCGTACAACTTCCGGGTCCAGGCAGTCAACGCCATGGGCGCAGGAGCGCTGTCCACGGCTTCGGCCGTGGTGACGCCAGGCGGTACCCTCGCGGCACCGGTCATTGGGACCGCCACAGCGGGTAACACCTCGGCGACGGTCAGGTGGACCGCAGCCACTGGAGCCACCAGCTACAACGTGCGGGTAGTCAATGCGGCCGGAACGCAGGTGGGCGCTCTGCGGCCGGCTGCCGGTACAGCGACCAGCGTTGTGGTGACCGGACTGGTCAACGGCCAGGCGTACCGGTTCCAGGTGCAGGCGGTCAACGCAGCGGGGGCAAGTGCCTTCTCGGCCCTGTCCGCAGCGGTGACCCCGAATGTGGTACCTGGAGTTCCCACGAACGTGGTGGGTGTTCGCGGAGACGCTTCGGCCACTCTGTCCTGGACCGCCCCTGCAGCCAATGGCGGAACCGCTATCACGGGGTACCGGGTGCAGGTACTCACCGGGACGACACTGGTTCGCACGGTGAGCTTCACGGGAACGGCAACAACCGGTCGCGTGGTGACCGGCCTTTTGAACGGTACCGCCTATACCTTCAGGGTCCAGGCGGTCAACCTCATGGGCGCCGGAGCCTTATCCACGGCTTCAGCTGCGGTGACACCTCTGGGCCCTCCGGGGCGGCCGACCATCCTGGCTCCCACACAGGGTGCGTTGGGCGGCGCGCTGACGGCCAATGCTAATTGGGCCGCTCCGACGTCAACCGGCGGGTCGCCCATCACGAGCTACCGGGTCAGGGCACTGCGGATGGCGGCCGATGGTGTGACTATCTCCGGCACACCAGTGACCGCGACTGCCGCAGCTACTGCCCGCACGTTGTCGTTTACGCTTCCGGCCGGTAACTACCGGTTTGATGTCGTAGCAGTCAACGCCATTGGCTCGAGCCTTGCTTCGGCCCGGTCAGCGATCGTCCAACCCCGGTAGCAACTGGGACTGACTGAAAGAGGGAGCGACCATCTGGTCGCTCCCTCTCCCAGTTAACAATCAGTTTGCGGCGGAGTCTTTCTGGTCAGAAGAATCGTCGTTCTCAGAATCAGTCTCGTCATCGCGCTCGTCGAGTTCCTCGTTCAGCTCTTCCTTCCGGAATTCGGTCTCCGGGTCGGGCTCGCCATCCTCGACATATTCCTCGTCAATCTGACGGGTGACCTTGCTGTTCAGCACTTCCACTTCACCGTCTGGCAGGGAGTCGAGATCCTTAGGAAACGGATCTTCGGGCGCTAGGCGCGTCTTGTCATTCATAGCCAACACCCTACTGCATCGGCCTAGTTCAGACCCCGGGGCCCTATCGCTCTCAGGTGGGGCGGTTGAGCCGTTTCAGCACCCCTGTGGGGACGAAGGGAGAAATGTCCCCGCCCAGGGAAGCAACCTCCTTGAGCAGTGTCGACGAAAGGTGGGTATAACTGTTTTCGGCGGGAATGAAGACGGTTTCGACGCCGGTGAGCTGACGGTTCATGGTCGCCATTGGCAGCTCATAGTCGAAGTCCTGGCTGGAGCGCAGCCCTTTGACGATGAGGTTAGCACCATGGGAGCGGCAAAAGTCGGCCAGCAGGCCCTCCCCCATCGGCAGCACTGACACACCACGAAGATACCTGAGCGTCTCGCGTGCACTGTCGAGGCGTTCATCAAGGTCGAACCGGTAATTCTTGGCTGGATTGGTTGACACCGCCACGATCACCTCATCGAAAAGGCTGGCCGCTCGGGCAATGACCTCCACATGACCGTTGTGGATGGGGTCGAAGGATCCGGGGCAGACTGCACGACGCATGGTTCGAATCTACCGTGAACTGCGCTTCAGCACAGCCGGTCCACACCACGGGTCCTCAAAACCGCAATACTTGGGTGCATGACTTCAACTACTTCTTCGCTGGTGACCGGCACCGCTAAAACCCCCACGCCGTGGCAACGGACGGCGTCAGGCGCTAACCTGTTGGCGTCCGACGGGCGGCTGGGCGTCACCATCTTCGAGGAGATCACCGCGTTGGCGATGCGGCATGGAGCGATCAACCTCGGTCAGGGGTTCCCCGACGAGGACGGCCCCGCTGAGATCCTTGACGCCGCCCGTGCTGCCATTGCTGCCGGCGCCAACCAGTATGCGCCAGGCCAGGGGCTGCCGGTGCTGAGAGAGGCAATCGCTGCCCACCAGGAACGGTTCTACGGGCTGACTCCTGACCCCGACACCGAGACGATTGTCAGTACCGGCGCCACCGAAGGCATCGCGTCGGCGGTGTTGGCGCTCGCCGGACCGGGTGATGAGGTGCTGACCTTTGAGCCGTTCTACGACTCCTATGGGGCGGTGATCGGTTTGAGCGGCGCCACCCACACGACGGTTGCGTTGTCGGCTCCCGATTTCCAGCCGGACCTTGGCGCTTTGGAGCGGGCTGTGACCTCAAGCACCAGGATTATCCTGCTGAACAACCCCCACAATCCCACGGGCACGGTGTTCACGCAGGCGGTGCTGCAGAAGATCGTCGATCTGGCGGTGAAGCATGACGCGGTGATCGTGACCGACGAGGTGTACGAGCACCTGACCTTTGACGTCCCGCATATGCCGATTGCGACGTTGCCGGGCGCCGCGGACCGGACCCTCACCATCTCGTCCGCCGGCAAAACGTTCTCCGTCACCGGATGGAAAATCGGGTGGATCACCGGGCCGAAGGAGCTCATCTCAGCCGTCCGCACGGTGAAAACCTTCCTCACCTATAGTTCCGGCACCCCGTTTCAGAGCGCTGTTGCTCACGGGTTGGGTCTTGGCGACGAGTTCTACGAGTCGACCGCCGCCACACTGCAACGTAAGCGGGACATTCTCAGCGCGGGGCTGAAGGCCGCGGGTTTCGACGTCTTTTCGCCGCAGGGCACCTATTTTGTGAATGTCGATGCGGCTCCGCTGGGGATCTCTGATGCCACGGCATTGGCGAGACAGTTGCCTGAACTGTTGGGTGTTGCGGCCATCCCGGTGGCGGTATTTTGCCATCCCGACGGCGCTGCCCGCACCCGTTCACTGTTGAGGTTTGCGTTCTGCAAGAAATTCGAGGTCCTGGAAGAGGCGGCCGAGCGTTTGGCCTCGTTACGGTCCCGGTTATGAGCGGCCATGACCTGAGTGCCGGTGTCGACAGGAACGCTTGCGGGATGAAGGGTGTCGAGGTGGGCCCGGAGGAGGACGGCTGGGTGCCAACCCAACAGCTTGCCGGTATTGGTCAGCTCGCCGAAATCGACGAAGATGCCTTCACGGAGGGCGCTTTCATTCTTAGTATTGGCGGTGCCCAACAATCGCATGTGGATCTGGGAAATCCCGGCAACGTCTTTTATGAGTATCTGCGGCGTATTGCCAATGTGCTGGATATCTTCAAGCCAGCTGGTGAGCCAATTCGGGTGCTGCATCTGGGCGCCGGCGCGTTGACCCTTGCCCGGTATGTGCAGGCGAAGCGGCCGGGTTCGGAACAGGTGGCAGTGGAATTGGAACGCGAGTTGCTGGACTTCGTGCTGGAGCATCTACCGCTGGCAGAAGGCACCAGGTGTTCGATGGTGGTCGCTGACGCCCGTGCTGCCCTCGACCGGTTCCAGCCACACTGCTTCGATGCCGTGGTGCTCGACGTGTTTGCTGGCGCTGACGCTCCAGCGCATCTTACCGACGACGGGTTCTACCGGGCCCTGCTGGCACTCACGGCACCGGACGGCGTCGTGCTGGTCAATGTGGGCGACGATCCGCCGTTGACCTTCGCCCGCGCCCAGGCTCGGCTGTTGCGAAGAGTTGCCGACGACGTCGCGCTCCTGGCTGACGCGGGAATGGTCAGTGGGCGGATGGCGGGAAACGTTGTCCTGGTGGGCACTGATCGCAAGTGGCCGTCCGGTTGGACCCCCGAACTGGTGGCGGCGGGTCCGCATCCAGGGGTGGTGGTGACCGGTGCGGAGCTGAAGTCATTCTGCGGGGCAAAGATGTAACTGGATGATCCACCCGAGCGGACGATGATCCAATACGAAAACAATAAATGCGCTAATTTATTGTGCGCTATCAAATTGCATTTGATGGGTGTTTTTTCTTCCGGCCAGCAGTACCGTTAACAATGTGAACCGCAATGGTTGATGGCTATCACCGGAGGAATCATGACTACCGAGGTTGCGACAGTCTCAGACTGCAGTGTTAATTCCTGTTCTTTCAATCACGATGGCTGCACAGCGTACGCCATCACTGTCGGTGGTAGCCGTGACCATGCGTCATGCGCCACCTTCATCGATACGTCAGCCACCGGCGGGCTGCCGGTGGTGTTGGCTCATGTGGGCGCCTGCCAGCGTATTGAGTGTGTGTTCAACGACCATCTCATGTGCGGCAAAGCCGACGTGAAGATCGGAACCGGCGCCGACGCCGCCGACTGCCTCTCGTATTCCCCGCAATAGGGTTGCTGAGGTATCGCAGCACCACCAGCCCGGTTGTCCTTGCGACGGCCGGGTTTTTGCATGCTCGAACGGCGGCGGCACTACTCCCGGATGAGAACTCTCTCATTAGCGCCTCACAAACGTCTCATGGGCGACTGACTAGATAGAGAGCCTGCAGCAGTTACATCACCGCAGGGAAAGATTGGTCACCGCATGGAAACGCATTCGCTCCAGCAGCCAGAGCGGGAGCTGTCCTCGAAAAAGCTCCGGGTTGTGTTGTACTCGCACGACTCCCAGGGTCTGGGGCATACCCGACGGAACCTCGCGCTGGCGCACTCCCTTGCGGCGACCCTTCCTGGACTGACCGGCCGCACGGTGACCGGGCTGTTGGTGACCGGCGAATCCCAGGCAACCCGGTTTGATAGCCCCGATGACTGGGATTGGGTGGTACTTCCCGGCATTTCCAAGGGCAGCGACGGCTACACCCCACGCAACCTGGCCATCAAACAATCCAAACTCATCCGGCTGCGGTCGCAGCTCATGGATGCTGTGCTGTCGGAGTTCCGGCCCCATCTGGTGGTGGTGGATCGCCACGCGTTCGGCGTCGACAAGGAACTTATCGCGGCTCTGTCAAAGCTCAGGAAGGCACGGCCCGACTGCAAGGTGGTGTTGGGTCTGCGGGAAATCCTGGACGCTCCAAAGGTGGCGCGGCGCGAATGGAACGCTCTCGGCGATCTGGATCGGCTCCGCGACTACTTCGATGAGCTGTGGGTCTACGGAGACCCGGCAATCCACGATCCGGTGAAGTCCGGCGAAATTCCCGGCAAGTTGGGGTCGATGGTCCGCTATACCGGGTATCTGGCGGCTGGCAGGCAGTCACGACGTCGGACCGGATCATCCGGAAAACCCTACGTCCTGACAATGGTTGGCGGCGGTTCCGATGGTCGGGCTGTGCTGCTGACCGCGGCCAAGGCGACAGTCCCCCACGGCTACGAGCACCTGATTGTCACTGGACCCCAGATGCCCAAGGAGGATCGGGTGTTGATCGAACGGTCGGCCTCGCCGGGCACCCGGGTCATTTCGATGGTGCGTGACGGTCTGGCGGAGATGAGGGAGGCGTCGGCGATTGTGTCAATGGGCGGGTATAACTCGGTGTGCGAGATCATGAGCACCAATACCCCGGCGCTGGTGGTGCCCCGGGTCAGTCCCCGCCGTGAACAGCTAATCCGTGCCCAGTCATTGGCCCGGCATGAATTAACCGATATGTGCCACCCCGACGAGTTCACCCCCAAGGTGCTGACCGACTGGTTCGACGCCGTGGTGGGGACCCCATCGCAGCGCGTCGACGTTGACCTCAGCGGGCTTCACACGGTTGGCGGCTACGCCGCCGAACTGCTCGGCTTCACCGTTCCCGCTCCGGACGCCGACCTCCTCGACGATTGGCAGACCCTTGCAGCCGTCTAACCCATCCCGCACCGGGTACATCCTGAAGATCTATCCCCGGTTTTCCGAGACCTTCATCGTCACCGAGATTCTTGCTCGCGAAGCGGCCGGGGATGACCTCGAGATCTTCTCTCTCAGGTCTCCAATCGATCCACGGTTCCACCCCGAGCTGGCCCGGGTGCAGGCCCCGGTCACCTATGTTTCCAAGCCAGCCAAACTGGTCGAGGGTTGGGCCATCATGGCTGCCGCAGACAGGGTGATCCCCCACTTTGGCGAACGGTTTGCACAGCTGCTTCCCAGCCTCGCCGGGCTGGATCCGTTGGAGGTCCACCAGGGAGTCGAACTTGCGACACTGCTGTGTCAGCGAGGCATCACGCACGTCCATGCTCATTTCGGGTCGCTTGCTGCGCGCACTTCGAAGATTGCCTCGGACCTGACGGGTATTCCGTTTTCCTTTACCGCACACGCCAAGGACATCTTCCACGAAGAAGTGGACCTGGAGGTTCTGCAAGGCCTCATCGACGCTGCGCATCACGTGGTGACAGTCAGCGATTTCAATCTGGCCTATCTTGAGCGGCTTTTCCCGGAGCAACTGGGCCGGGTTCATCTCGTCTACAACGGGCTTGAACTGGACCGGTTTCCCTTTGTTGCCCCAGCAGCACCCGGACCGGTGTTGCGGGTTGCTGCGGTCGGTCGGCTGGTCGAGAAAAAGGGCTTCAGTCTGCTGATCGATGCCGTTGCGGAGCTGGTCCAGCGCGGGATTGCACTCGACGTCCGGATTGCCGGCGGCGGCGAACTTCACGACGGGTTGACGCAGCAGGTCGCCCAGCACAATGTGGGGTCCACCATCACGTTGCTGGGTCCCCGAACCCAGGCCGAGGTGGTGGACCTGCTGCGGTGGGCCGACGTCTTCACGGCGCCGTGTGTGGTGGGTCAGGACGGCAACGCCGACGGTCTGCCCACCGTGCTGCTTGAGGCGATGGCGATGGGGGTGCCGTGCGTCGCCAGCGATGTGACGGGGATTCCCGAGGTGATCAGCAATGGGGGCGGTGTGTTTGGTTCAAATGCGGGGCCCGGTGATGGGTTGCAGACGGGGATTCTTGTGCGCAGCGGTGTGGTCGATGAGTTGGTTGACGCCCTGGTTACGGTTGCGTCGTCGTCCTTTGATCGTCAGGGAGTCACTCGGGCGGCGCGACGGGTGATCGAACTTTCCTTTGATTCCCACCGCCAGTCGGCCAGGTTGCAGGAACTTGAATCGGGCCTTCCAACAGCCCGGACCATGGCGGAAGCGGTGGCTCTCTCATGACGCAGGTTGCTTATTTATGCCTTGACCCTGGGGTTCCGGTGTTTGGTTCCAAGGGCGCTTCTGTCCATGTGCAGGAGATCATCCGTAGCTGGCGTGCCCGCGGTGCCAAGGTGACCATTTACTGCACTCGGCCGGGCACGGATATTCCAGCCGATCTTGCCGACGTGCCCGTGGTGGTTCAGCCCATTCCGAAGGGCAGCGGTGCCGAGCGTGAGCACGCTCAGGCTGCCGCTGCGGCGACGCTTGCCGAACGGGCGATCTCCGACGGCGCAACCGTGGTCTACGAACGCTATTCACTGTTCAGCGACGCTTTGACGCGGGTCACGGCAGCTTTGGGTATTCCCGGTTTTCTCGAGGTCAATGCGCCGCTGATCGATGAGCAGCGCATCCACCGTTCCCTGGTCAATGAGGACGCTGCGTTAGAGGCGTTGGACCGTCAGGTGGCTGCAGCGGCCCGCACGGTCTGTGTGTCGGAGCCGGTGGCCGATTGGGTGAAACAACGGGTGGCCACCGACCATCATCCGAAGGTGGCGGTGGTACCGAACGGCGTCAACGTCAACCGGATTCAGCCGACCCCTGAAACGGCTGGTCTCCCGGTGGTGGTGTTTGTCGGAACGCTTAAGCCGTGGCATGGCGTCGAGACCCTGATCGAAGCGAAAGCTGCTGCGTCCACTGAGTGGGCGTTGAGGATTGTTGGCGACGGGCCGGAAGGTCCGAGACTTCGCGAACTTGCTGCAACGCATGAGACGACCGTCGAATTCATGGGCGCCATCACTCCGGAACTCATTCCGGCAGCGTTGGCTGGCTGCGCTGTCGCAACGGCTCCGTACCCGGTCATGGACGATGCCAATGATCAGTACTTTTCCCCACTGAAGATTTACGAATACTGTGCCGCAGGGTTGCCGGTAGTGGCGTCGCGGGTGGGGCAGGTGCCGTCAATCATTGACGACGGCGTCACCGGGCTGCTGGTGGATCCGTCCAGCCCTGCTGCACTCGCGGCGGCAATCGACGATCTGGCCGGGGCTCCGCTCGCCCGGGCAACGATGGCGCAGGCTGCCCGCAGCATGGCCACGGGTCATCACAGCTGGGACAGCGTGCTCGATCGCATTACCGAAGGGGTGCTGTCATGACCATCTCCAAGACTCCTCCGCCCCGGAAGCTCGTCAGCGCTCCGCAGACTGCCAGCACGCCGGAAATCGTCCGCGCTCCGCAGATCGCAAGCGCGCCCGAAATCGTCAGGACCCCCAAACCGACCAGTCTGCCGACAATTGGGCCGAAACTGGCCCGAAGCCCGCTGCGTCGGACCCTCAACATCGCCAAACCACATTTGCGGAAGCATCGGATGCTCATGAGCGGCGGTGTGGTGGCGTTGCTTTTCGAGGTCATCTTCCGGGTGCTTGAGCCATGGCCGGTGAAGTTCGTGGTGGATGCCATCTCCCGGAGCCTGGGCGCCGACCTTGCTGGCACCGGTCCGGTAGCCACCGAAGGGCTGCTACTGGCATGCGGCATTGGTCTCATGGTGATCATTGGGATGCGGGCGTTGTGTAACTATCTTGCGACGGTGGCTTTCGCCCTTGCGGGATCACGGGTGGCCACCGAACTGCGGGCGCGCGTTTTTGAGCATGTGCAGTCTCTGTCCACCCGGTATCACTCGTCGTCGCGAACCGGAGACACCATTCAGAGGTTGGTGGGCGATGTCGGCCGGCTGCAGGAGGTAGCGGTCAGTGCGGGGCTACCGTTGATTGCCAACTGCATCACGCTGGTGGTGATGGGCGGGGTGATGTTTTGGCTGGATCCTCTGCTTGCATTGGTCGTGGTGATCGCGTGTGCGAGTTTCCTGCTGTTGTCTCGGTTGAGTACCGGGAAGATCACTGTTGCTGCCCGTAAAACGCGTAAGGGCGAGGGATCGCTAGCTAATACCGCCCAGGAAAGTCTTGGCGCTATTCGGGTGGTGCAGACCTACGGTCTGGAGAAGACTCTGTCGGATCGGTTTAGCAGCAGCAACCAGAAGACGCTGAAGGACGGCGTGCAGTCCCGGCGGTTGGCAGCCGCGTTGGAACGTCGGACCGACGTCATTGTCGGCGTCGCTACCGCCGTCGTGCTGGCTGGCGGTGGATGGCGGGTGGTGCAGGGAGCGATGACTCCGGGCGATCTGGTGTTGTTTCTGATGTACCTGAAGACCTCGATGAAGCCGTTGCGTGATCTTGCCAAGTACACGGGCCGGATTGCCCGGGCAACGGCGTCGGGCGAGCGGGTGGCTGACCTGCTCGATGAACGGGTGGACATCGTTGATGCACCGGGTGCTGTGGCGCTTGGGAAGGCGTGGGGCGATGTCGAGTTCCGTGACATGACGGCGGCGTATGGCGATGGGCCGCCCGTGCTGAAGAACCTGAATCTGTCGTTGGTGGGAGGACG
The DNA here is from genome assembly GCF_054511125.1 of Arthrobacter sp. TMN-50. Lineage (NCBI taxonomy): Bacteria > Bacillati > Actinomycetota > Actinomycetes > Micrococcales > Micrococcaceae > Arthrobacter > Arthrobacter sp. TMN-50. The sequence goes on from NZ_JBTNDG010000005.1 coordinate 177,430, forward strand.
CAAGACGGCGATTGTGGGTCCGTCTGGCTCTGGTAAATCGACGCTGGTGTCACTGATGGTGCGAATGATGGATCCCGTGTCGGGCTCTGCGCATGTCGACGGCCTTGATCTGCGGACTGTCACACTGGAGTCGTTGCGGTCGAATATCAGCCTGGTGCTGCAGGATGCGGTGCTGTTTACCGGCACCATCCGAGAGAACATTCGCTATGGCAGGGCTGATGCCTCTGACGAAGAGGTAGAGCATGCTGCCCAGTTGGCCAACGCGCACACCTTCATATCGGGGTTTGCCGATGGCTACGACACGCTGGTCGGCGAGCGCGGTGGCACCTTGTCTGGTGGGCAGCGTCAGCGGATCACCATTGCGAGGGCGCTGCTTCGTGATTCGCCGGTGGTGATTCTCGACGAGGTGACTACGGGGCTGGATCAGGACTCGCGGTCCGAGGTGCTGGCCGGGCTTGCGACGCTGACCGAGGGTCGCACCACTATTACGATCACCCATGAGGCGTCTGTGGCTTTGACGCATGATCGGGTGGTCTGGTTGCAGGACGGCCGGATTCTGCTGGACGGCTCTCCCTCCGACCTGATGAAGCACCAGATGTTTGCCACCTGGATACTTCAGCAGCAGGCAGCCGATGAGGCGCATCTTGCGGAGCAGGCAGCCAGAGGTGCCGAGTGAGGGCTGCGACAGTCGATCCGGTGTCCACTGTGGATCCCACGCTTCCCGGGCTGGGCGACTTTTTCGACAGTGACCGGTTGAGCGATGTGGTGGGTCGTCCTGTGCGCGTTGATCGGCTGCGGCATAAGCCGGGCACGTCGGCGATCGCGAGGCTTCGGGAGAACGACGGCGGCATCCGTTGGCTGGCTACCTATAGTCCGGCTGCAGCGGTGAAGCTGGAGAAGGCGGTCAGTCGGGCGACCGCCAGTGGCCTGGAGATTGAACACATCACTGTGCCGGACCATCCGGACCACCATCTGGTGTCTGGGCCAATCGACCTGGACCATCGTCTCTATAAGCCGCTCACACGGTTTCGTGAGGCGGGGATGGGACGGATCTTCACCGATCGGGTGGTGACGGTTCTCAACTACAACCCGCAGCGCAGGGTGGTCTTTGAACTGCGCCACAACGATGAACGGTTGGTGTGCAAGGTAGGGGCTTCCAAGCCTCACGCTGACGGACAGCTGTTGACGACGCTGGTGGCCAGCGGAGTGCCTGTGCTGGAAGCCGTCGAGCCGTCAGGATTGCCCCTCCCCCGCCATGCCCAGTACTTCAGGTGGTTTGGTTCGGGTGACCTCAGCACCGTGAAGTCAGGGGTTGCGGGCGCAGCTTCGCATGCTGCCGGAATGGCATTGGCGCTCCTGCATGCGCAGCCTCCTGCCTTTGGTACTCATCGGTGGCGGGCACCGGCTGGTTCGCTGCAGGATCTGGTCGAAGAGAATTCGCTGCTGTCTCCGGAGCTTGCGGGGCGGCTGGAGCGGTTGCGGGCCGGGTTGGAGCCGCTGTTGCGTCGACCCGGACGGGCAGCCCTGATGCATGGCGATTTTTCCGCCGATCAGGTGCTGGTTGAGGGCAGCGATATTCGTCTCACCGATCTGGAGCGCTGCACCTATGGTGCTGGTGCATCAGACCTGGGCAGTTTTGCTGCTGTGGAAATTTTGCACAGCACCCCACTGTCTGGAGGCACGGATGTTCTGTCACTTCCCCGCACCGCGGCGATGCTCGATGGGTACAGCGCGGGGGCTTCCGGTGCCACCGACTCCGAAGTGTTGGCCTGGACCATTTTTCATTTGCTCAGTCGTCTGAGTGACCCTTTTCGCTCCTGCTCCCCCACCTGGCGGCAGGACATGGCTGACCGTCTCGGTCTGATGGAGGACATCCTGTGGTGACAACTATTCCCGAGGCGGTGACCGACCGTGCCGGGCGACAGTTGACCATTCATCGGGCGTGGCCGCGGGATGGCGGTCGACTCATCTTTGAAGCATCGGACAGTGACTGCGGCCAGATTCGTGCCGGAGCGGTCGAGGCTGACGGCCGGGTGCGGCTGTCTCCGTTTGCGGAAGATCCGGTGCTGTCTGGGCTACCTGGTGCTGCGGCTCAGGGACAGTTGTTGGTTCACCGCTACAAGCGCCGTGCCGTGGTGCGCGATGCTGCGGGATTCACCAAGCTTTTGGCGCCGGGTAAGGCTGAAGCGGTTGCTACGTCTCATCGGTTGATGCGTTCGTTAGCGCGGTCGTCGGGGATCGTGATTCCGGACGTGGTGGTTCACCATCCGGAAAGTGTTACCTTGACCGCTGTCCACGGCGTCAGTTTTCATGAGTTGGGGCAAATTGATTCTCAGGCGGATCTGCTAGCGAAGGAGAACTGGGCCGGGGCCTGGCAGCAGTGGTCGGCGCGGTGGCCGTTGTTGGCAGTTTCACAGGAGTCGGCAACAGGTGGAGTGCCTGAACTGCCAACCCACTCAACCCGGGATGAGGCTCGCACCGTGTTTCGTTGGGTGAACTATGCCCAGCAGTTCGGTGTGTTGCCGGTGTCGGCTGATCGGTTGCAGCAGGCGTCAGCTCAGGTGTCCCGTCTACTGATTTCCGGGGCTCCCCAGACGGCTGTGCTGTCCCACCGGGATCTCCACGATAAGCAGTTGATGTTCAATGCTGATTCAGGCTCGGTTGGGCTGATCGACTGCGACACCGTTGCTGTCGCTGAGCCTGCGCTGGATCTGGCGAATCTGTTGGTCCATATCGATCTCCGTAAAGCGCAGGGAGTCTATTCTGCTGCTGCCACGCACACTGCTAAGCAGGCGATCCTGGCAACTGCGTCGACCATGGAGGTGTCCGAGGCGCGTATGCACGCCTATGCAGCATCGACCAGACTGCGGCTGGCGTGTCTGTACGCGTTTCGCCCGCCCTACAGAACCGTTGCCCACCTCTGGTTTGAGCGTCTTGAACAGGATCTCGCTGAGTCATCCACGGCATAGGTCCAGACCTTGAAGCTTGGCTGGTGCAGACCCTAGAGTCAAAGCGGTGCAGACCCTAGAGAGCCACGGTCGACGGCTCCGCAAACCACAGTTTGGTTTCTCCGTACTTCTTCTCGGCAAACCGTTCCAGGCCGCTTGGCCATTTTGGTTCTTTAGACCGCGATGAACGTTCGAGGACGACCACGGCGCCCTCAGTCAGATGGGGAACCAGGGCTTCGAGGAGGCCGGTTAGTGTCTCGTTCTCTACCGAATAGGGAGGGTCCATTAGGACCAGGTCCCACTGGTCCTCTGGGACGGCACGATCCAGGTAGGTCTCGACCTTGAGGTGATGCACTCGAACGGTTTGGTCTTTGAGGGTTTTATTCACCAGGTCAGCATTGGTCCGGCTGACGGCTGCAGCTTTGTCGCCCGATTCCACCAGATCGACGACCTTTGCCCCTCGACTGGCACTTTCAACACCGAGAGATCCGGACCCGGCATAGAGGTCGAGGACCCGGGCATCGGCAATAACTTCGTACGCGTCCAACCGTGAGAAAAGTGCCTCTTTGACGCGGTCGGTGGTGGGTCGTGTTGCCGTTCCCGGAACACTGAATAACGGTATGCCGCCAGCGGCTCCGGCAATGATTCGACTCATGATTCCACTGTATCGAGTCCGGGAGTGCCGCCCGTGCGTCTCATAGCCAGCTGATAAGCGCGATAGCTGGCGGACAACGACGTACTGCTCATCCTGAGAATACGCATGCCCAAAGAATGCGGGTCGAGCCGACGCCGCGGATTAGAGCAGTGGGTTTCGGTCTCGGTGGTAGTGGTTTTGTCGGGGTTTCTGGGTTGGGTCAATATACGGGGGTGGGATGAACCAGGGAACCCGGTCCCTGACTTCGATCGT
>NZ_JBTNDG010000006.1:0-167912 GCF_054511125.1 Arthrobacter sp. TMN-50
GCTTTGGCTTCCTGCGCATCGACCCAGGACCGCAACCCTCCAAGACCCCTCAAAACCCCCAGCGTCTGCTCAACATCCAGGCCAGCCACCGCCGTCAAAGCCACCCGACCCATCAACCCCGTCAACCCACCACCAGAGCCCACCCACGCACCAAAACCAGCAACCCCGGAATCAGGAACAGGATCAGGACTAGCCGGGCTCTCCGACGGAGCACCAACCGGATCGTCTACCGGGGTCGTCCACACCGCGTCAACAGCTAACGGACCACCCGGACCATACCCGCCGGAACCGTCCGTAGCAGCCCCCGTGGCCGTGCCCGCGGACGCCCCGGACCCGTCCGTAGCAGTGTCCGCGGGCCCGTTCGTGGAGGCGGGATCCGCGCCAGAATCGGGAAAGAATCCCGACCCGGTAGAAGAAGCCCTACTGCTTTTCATACCCCCATACCATCACCCGCCACCGACATTATTAGGCCCGGAAGGAGACCCCCACCAAAACAATTTCAACAATTTTTTAGGACCCGATCAAGACCGAAAGAGGTGGCACTCAAAGCCACCCGCCGAACGGTCAGATCCGGCTACCTAACAGCCCGCCAACCCGCCATAGCTCACGGTTGGGCGGTGGGAGGAGGGAAGCGCAAGAAGGACAGGCCGGAAGGCAACCTTCGCCCCAATCGGTGAATCTACCCGGAGGGGCTTTCAAGTCGCAGGTTTGCCCCGACTCATGGCAAACTGGATAACCGCGCTTCGTGACGGAAATATGTCAGTTCCTGAAGCGCAGTCCGCCCTGGTGTAATGGCAGCACCCCAGCCTTTGGAGCTGTGGAGTATAGGTTCGAATCCTATGGGCGGAACTGTCGGGCACTAGTGCCGCAGGTAGTATTGCCGGTGTGAGCCTGTACTTTTCCGGTTGACAGCGAAACTACAGGCAGGAGTGTCTCCTCGATGGGTCCGCAGACCTCAAACACGAACCACCACACGTCAGACTCAGAGGTAGGGGTCCTACGTCCGGCAGCCGTCATCGTGCTCGCGGCAGGAGCCGGAACCCGGATGAAATCCCGGACCCCGAAGATCCTTCACACCCTCGGCGGCAGATCAATGGTGGGCCATGCCATGGCCGCAGCCCGCGGGGTGGTTCCCGAGGCAATGGCAGTAGTGGTCCGGCACGAACGCGATCTCGTCGCCAGCCACATCGCCAGCCTCGACCATCAGGCGATCATCGTGGACCAGGACGACGTGCCAGGCACCGGACGTGCAGTCCAGGTGGCGCTCGAAGCGTTAGACCAGGCAGCGCAGGCCCCCCTCGACGGTACGATCGTGGTTACCTACGGCGACGTGCCGCTGCTGACCGCTGACACACTGGCCGATCTCGTCGAGGCACACACCACCCAAGACAACGCGGTGACCGTTCTGACCGCCATCCTTGAGGACGCGACTGGCTACGGCCGGATACTGCGGGCCGACGACGGCACCGTCACCGGCATCGTCGAACACAAGGATGCCTCGGACGCCCAGCGGTCCATCAACGAAATCAACTCGGGTATCTACGCCTTCGACGCGGCATCCCTGCGCAGCGCACTCACCTCAGTCACCGCAGGCAACTCCCAGGGCGAAATGTATCTGACCGACGTCCTCGGCATCGCCTCAGACGAGGGTGGTCGGGTGGCCGCCGTCGTCTCCGCTGACCCCTGGCAGGTTGAGGGAGCCAACGATCGGGTGCAGCTTGCAGCCCTCGGTGCTGAACTCAACCGCCGCACCCTGGCCCGCTGGATGCGCGCCGGAGTCTCAATCGTGGATCCCGGCAGCACCTGGATCGATACCTTGGTTGAGCTGGCGGAGGATGTCACGCTCCTGCCCGGCACACAGCTTCACGGCGCCTGCGAGATAGCGCGCGACGCCGTCATCGGGCCTGACACCACCCTCACCGATGTGGTGGTGGGGGAGGGAGCCAGGGTGCTCCGAACCCACGGCGCTGGCGCACGGATCGCTGCCCGCGCCACCGTAGGCCCCTTCACATACCTGCGCCCGGGTACGGTGCTGGGCGAAGGTGGCAAGATCGGCGCGTTCTACGAGACGAAAAACGTCACCATCGGTCGCAGGTCAAAGCTGTCGCACCTCGGGTATGCGGGGGACACCGAGATCGGCGAGGACACGAATATCGGCTGCGGCAACATCACCGCCAATTACGACGGCGTCAACAAACACCGGACCATCATCGGCAGCAACGTCCGCACCGGTTCCAATACCGTCTTCGTCGCCCCTGTGACTGTCGGCGATGGTGCCTACACCGGTGCGGGCGCCATTGTGCGTGACGATGTTCCGCCGGGAGCACTGGCCGTCAACGTCGCACCACAACGCACAGCCGAGGGTTGGGTGCAGGCCAAACGCCCCGGCAGTTCCGCGGCCCAGGCGGCAGCCGCAGCCCAGGAATTGGCTGCTGAAAAACTTGCCACCGGAGAATCCTCCAGCAGCATCACCAGCACTGACGAAAGCGACCGTTCATGAGCGAGATCACCGCACGCGGCGAAAAGAAATTGGTCCTGGCTTCAGGGCGGGCACACCCCGAGCTGGCGGAGGAAATCGCCGCGGCGCTCGGCACTGAACTATTGCCGATCTCGGCCTATGATTTTGCGAACGGCGAGATTTACGTCCGATCCGGCGAGAGCGTGCGCGGCACCGACGTGTTCGTCATCCAGGCACATCCGGCGCCGCTGAATAACTGGCTGATGGAACAGCTCATCATGATCGATTCCCTGAAACGGGCGTCGGCCAAGCGGATCACTGTGGTCTCCCCGTTCTATCCCTATGCCCGACAGGACAAAAAGGGCCGGGGCCGCGAACCGATTTCCGCGCGCCTGGTCGCCGACCTGTACAAGACGGCCGGCGCCAACCGGCTCATGTCCGTTGACCTGCACACTTCGCAGATCCAGGGTTTCTTCGATGGGCCTGTAGACCATCTGATGGCTATCCCGCTGCTGGCCGACTACATTCGTACCCGGGTCGACGCCGACAACGTCACCGTGGTGTCCCCGGATACCGGCAGGGTCAGGGTAGCCGAGCAGTGGGCCGAGCGGCTTGGCGGATCACCGCTCGCTTTCGTTCACAAGAGCCGTGACCTTACAGTTCCCAACCAGGCGGTTTCCAAGCAGGTGGTCGGTCAGGTCGAGGGACGGACCTGCGTGCTGATCGATGACATGATCGACACCGGCGGAACCATTTCAGGGGCGGTTCAGGTGCTGAAGAATGCGGGCGCCAAGGACGTAATCATCGCTGCCACGCACGCGGTGTTCTCCGATCCGGCAGCCCGCCGACTCTCCGAATCCGGTGCCCGGGAGGTAGTGGTCACCAACACCCTGCCCATCCCGTCCGAAAAACGGTTCCCGCAGCTCACCGTGCTCTCCATCGCACCGTTGATTGCGCGGGCAATCCGTGAAGTTTTCGACGACGGATCGGTCACCAGCCTGTTCGACGGCAACGCCTAGGGGCGACTGATCGAAGGCGTCGGGCAGGCCGTCACGGCCGCCCGATGCCCTGATAGTTCCACCCCGCTGCGCGCCACTGGGCGGGATCCAGCACGTTGCGGCCGTCAAGGATGTTCTTGCTCGCAACCCGCGGAGCCAGCTCCGCCGGGTCGAGGGAACGGTACTGGTCCCATTCGGTGAGGACCAGCACTGCGTTGGCATTGGCGACGGCGGCGTCGAAGTCGGGTTCATAGGTCAATTCGGGGAATCGACCCCGCGCATTGCCTAGCGCCTCGGGATCGGTCACCGTCACGTCGGCGCCCTGAAGCTGAAGCTGCGCGGCGATGCTCAGCGCCGGGGAGTCTCTGACGTCGTCGCTATTTGGTTTGAACGCCACCCCCAACACGGTTATCCGCTTTCCGAGGAGGGACCCGCCGACGAGTTGGCGGGTCAGCTCAACCACCCGAATCCGGCGTCGGAGGTTGATATCGTCCACCTCGCGAAGGAACGTCAGCGCCTGGTCGGCCCCCAGTTCGCCGGCCCGGGCCATGAAGGCACGAATGTCCTTGGGCAGACAACCGCCGCCGAAGCCAATACCCGCGTTGAGGAACTTTCGGCCGATCCGATCATCCATCCCGATAGCGTCGGCCAGCAACGTGACGTCGGCGCCTGCGGCGTCGCACACCTCCGCCATCGCGTTGATGAAGGAAATTTTCGTGGCGAGGAACGAGTTTGCCGCCGATTTAACCAGCTCGGCGGTGGCATAGTCGGCGACCAGCCGCCGGGTGCCCAATCCGATCGGCCCCGCATACACGTCATCGAGCATTGCGGTTGCCAGCTCACCGACCTCGCCAGCTGGCACCCCGTACACCAGCCGGTCAGGGCTCAGCGTGTCCTTGACGGCGAAGCCCTCCCTGAGGAACTCGGGGTTCCACGCGAGACTTGCCTCGGGGAACCGCTCAGCCAGGTCATCGGCGAGCCGCGCAGCGGTGCCCACCGGAACGGTCGACTTGCCGACGATCAGATTCCCCGCCTCCAGCGAATCCACTAGAGACGCAAACGCGGCGTCGACGTACCGCAGGTCAGCCGCGTACTCGCCCTTGCGCTGCGGGGTCCCCACACAGAGGAAGTGGACCTGCGCTCCACGAGCGTCAACGATGTCAGAGCTGAATTTGAGCCGACCCGTCTGCAGCACCTCATCCAGGAGTTCAGGGAGGCCGGGTTCGAAGAAGTGCGACCGTCCGGCCTGCAACTCGGCAATTTTCCGCTGATCAACATCGATGGCGACGACGTCGTGTCCCAATTTCGCCATGCACGCCGCGTGGACGGCGCCAAGGTAGCCGCAACCGATAACTGAAATTCGCATGTAGATCCTTTGTAGGGTCGGCCTGGGATCCCATGAAGAATCCGACGGGCTCTATCAGCTTTCAACGGTATGCCTCACACATTAGAGGATGATGAGGGATTCTTGGCCAGTTCCTCACCTGCCATTCCCAGGGAGTGTCGATGCCTCTGCTGAACGTGCTGTAACATTGACTGCGATGCCTAGGCGAGGGAGCATTCCGGTAAGACCCGGGAATTGTTCCGTGATCGACGGTGGCTAGTGACTGAAGTCCGATACATAATGTGTCGACGATGACCTGTTCCTAGACAGATGCCGATCGTGACCCAAGCAACGATCCATTCACCGTCACTACAGGAGAATCCATGTCTGACCTCACACTCCCAGCAGAAGTTCGCACCGAATTCGGTAAGGGTGCGGCACGCCGCGCGCGCCGTGAGAACAAAATTCCCGCCGTCATTTACGGCCACGGCGCCGACCCCATCCACGTACTGCTCCCGTCCAAGGCCACCACGCTGGCCCTGAGGACTTCCAACGCGCTGCTGACCCTCGACGTCGACGGTGAGAAGCACCTGGCCCTCGCCAAGTACGTGGTCCGCAACCCGCTGAAGCGCATTGTCGAGCACCTTGACCTCCTGACAGTTCGTAGCGGCGAGAAGGTTGTCGTTGACGTCTTCATCCACGTCGAAGGCGAACTGGCACCCGGCGCCGTCATGAACCTCGAACACAACTCGGTTCAGGTTGAAGCAGAAGCTACCCACCTGCCTGATTCCCTGACCGTCAACGTTGAGGGACGCACCGTCGGCGAGCACATCCACGCCTCCGACATCGAGCTGCCCAAGGGCGTCACCCTGCTGATCGAAGACGACACCCTGATCGTCAACATCAGCGAGCCGACCGTCCAGGACCTGGGCGAGGATGACGAAGAAACCGTTGCAGAAGGCGATGTTGTAGCAGCCTCCGGCGAGAAGTCAGAAGAAGGCGAGTAGCCACCTATCCGGCGCACTGGTGGCGACTGATACCTGGTTGGTAGTCGGGCTCGGGAATCCCGGGCCCGACTACAGCCATAACCGGCACAATGTCGGCCAGATGGTCCTCGACCTGCTTGGCGCCAGGCTGGGCGGGAAATTCAAAAGCCACAAGGCCCACGCCGCCGTCCTCGAAGGCCGGCTCGGTCTGGGCGGGCCCCGGCTCGTCCTGGCCAAACCCCTCACGTTCATGAACCTCTCGGGCGGCCCGGTCAGTGCGCTGAGCCGTTTCTACGACATTCCCGCCGAACGCGTCATTGCCGTCCACGACGAAATAGATATCGATTTCAACACTGTCAAGCTTAAATGTGGTGGTGGTGAGGGAGGCCATAACGGTCTCCGGGACATGAGTAAAGCGCTCGGCACCAAGGACTACCTGCGGGTCAGGGTGGGTGTGGGACGTCCACCCGGGCGACAGGACGCTGCAGAACACGTCCTCCGGGACTTCGGCACCGTCGAAAAGAAGGAGCTCGCCTTCCTCCTCGAAGACGCAGCCGATGCTGTCGAATCTCTTATTATCGAGGGACTTGTCAGCGCTCAGCAGAAATTCCACTCTGCGGGCAAATAGCGTATAGATTAGATTCACGAATTCCGGTCAGGGCACCTCAAGGCCCGGAGCGGATCAGGCCAATATGGCCCCAAATGCGGGGGCCGACGTTGGGCGGCCTCTGAGACTGGGCCACCCCCATCCCAACGTCGGTCCCTTTTTTGCGCCGATCCCCCGGGGCACCCTCGCCCCGTGCCACCCTCGCCCCCGACGTCGGTCCCGCGAGCCAGTACCGCGAGTACCCACACTTGCGGATTCGAGTAGTCGCCGCGTGTTGAGCCGGGGAAATTCAAGTAGCCGCTACTCATGTGCGGCCGCCGGCCCGGGCCTAGCGTGTGCAGTACTTCACCACGCTGGGAATGCGAAGAAATAGGTCTCCTAATGAACTCCGACGTCAGTACGCACGCCTGCCACCCCGCCCCTGCCATGCCATCCGTCAGGGTGCCAGGAGAGACGGCAGGGCTCAGAAGACCCGTCTCCCCCGTGCTGACGGTCCGTGATCGACTCGCCGACTCGGTGGGGGATCTGCTGACCGCCGGGTCAGGCCCGCAGGGTGTCATCCTCACCGGTGAAGCAGGAAGTGGAAAAACGACCATGCTGCGGTCAGTCGTTGATCGGCTGCGGACCGCCGCTCACCTGATCCACCTTCGCGGCTCAACAATCGGCTCCCACCAGCCCTACAGTGCGCTCAAGGGTCATTTAGCCGACCTGTCACAGGAGGCCATGAGTCACCCCGCCCGCGTGATCAACGGCTTGGCCCGAGTGCTGGAAGATCAGGCGCACGGCCTACCGGTGATCGTGATAGTCGATGACGTTCACCTCCTGGACGAAAACTCCACGACAGTATTGGGCCAGATGGTGCAGTCGCGGACCATCAGACTGGCTGCAGCGTGCAGTGAAATCTCGGGTGCACCCGAGTACTTCAAGAGGCTGCACCGGGAGGAAGCGTTAACTCAGGTTGAGCTGCTTCCCTTAGGCCAGCGGGACGTCGCGGACTACCTCGGGACGGCATTGGGACAACCTGCCTCGCGTGCGTCGTCGCTCGCGCTCCACCGCCACAGCGGAGGGAACATCCGGCTCCTTAGCGCGATATTCGATGATTACTTGGTCTCGGGTGCTCTGCGGTGCGTGGGCGGCGTGGGGATTCTCACCACCACGGAGGTGGAATTGGGGTCACGCTCAGCCCGTCTCATGACTGAACGAATCGCGGCGCTCCTGCCACCGCAGCGCACCCTGCTCAACCGTCTTGCGGAAACCGGCCCCAGCCCCCTGGGGAGCATCCCGACGGGTAGCCTTGGGGTTCTTGATGAGCTGTTGGAACTGGGGATCCTGTCCATTGCCAGGGATCGGTGGGCGACCATTTCGGTGACAAGCTCATTGCTCAGCGATCTGCTCCGCGGTTGCGCCAGCCAGGTCCAGCTGTGGGGGTCGGACGGGTTGACGTCCGGGACAGCAATCAGGGAGTCCGCGTCATCCGGTCCTGATCCACAAAGGCTCGCCGCGGAGGGTTTCCTCAAACATGCGATCGACGCGGGCTCCAACGGCCGGTATAGCCAGGTCATCGGCGACTTGCAGGCGCCCCAGTTCGATCCTGATGCTCTCGACCCGGAGCAACGCCGCCGAGCAGCAGTGCTGGTGTGCGAGGCACTGGCGTTCACCGGACGGGTGGACGATGCGAAGGAGGCCGCACTGGCTTTGCAACCCCGGTTCGACGTCGGGACCCCGCCGTCGTCCCGGGTTGCCGTGAGCCTGGCAGCACTTGAAGCGGCTGCAGGGAATCTGTTCGCCATGCTGGACGTTTCAGCGTTGCACCTTGGCGGGGGCGCTGGAACCTATGAGGAGCTTGCCGAGGGGTTGATTTACGCGGCAGGGGGGCGCCACATGGAAGCGGAGGGCTCATTGCTTCCAGCCTTGCGCCAGCTTCAGATCCACGATCCTGCGGGCGCCGCACCGCTGGCCGCCGCGGCCCTGGCATGGATCAGCTCCGCTGACGACCCAGAGCGGGCCGAACACTACTTATCACTAGCCGCAGTCGTCTCGCCCGTAGCGTCGTGGACCGTGCAACGTCTAACCAGGCATTTTGTTGCCCTTGCGTTGCGGGGGACGGTGTCGGATGACCGGGCGGCGCTCGAATTCCGGGGCCTGGGCCGTGAGGACGAGGCACTGGGTAACAGTACCTGGCAATTGATTGCACTGTGCAGTGCGATGAGGCTGGGAGATCATGGGGTTGCGCCGAGCGTCCTGGTGCTGAGCGCAACCTGTCAGGGCCGCTATGCGTCGCTCTGCCAGCTGTATGCGAAAGGCATCGATTCCGAAGACGCCGAACTGGTGTTGCAGGCAATGGACGCGGCGCTGGGCCTGGGTGACCTGCTATTCGCCCGCGATGCGGCGGCGTCAGCAGTTCAGCTTGCTACCCAGGGGGAGGAGCCGGCCACTCAGGCGTATGTTGCTGAACGAGTCCGCAGGATTATCGGTCCACCCGGCACAGTGGTCGGCGCACGCCGGCAACTGGCATCCCTGACGACTCGGGAGACCGAAGTAATGCAGGCAATAGTTGACGGCAGTACCAATCGGGAGGTGGCGCAGGCTTTGGGGGTCAGCGTCCGCACCGTCGAGGGCCACCTGCACCGGGTGTACGCGAAACTTCATGTCCGGACGAAGGCGGAATTGTTGGCCAAGACGGCCCTGGGGGCGACGGTCACCCGATGAGCATCCACAACGGGGTTGTCGGGCTTGTTGGCCGCACAGCCGACATCCACGCAATCGCGGCCGGCGTCCTTGACCCGGCGATCGGCGGGGTTCTGGTGTGCGGCGCACGCGGCGTCGGAAAGTCCGCTGTGGTGGACGGCGTTCTCCGTCAATTGCAGGGTCGGGTGGTGCCCGTCACCATCCACGCCGATGCATCGCTTGAGGAAGTTCCCTACGGAGCGCTGGGACCGGTCTTCAGGGAAGACTTTCCCTCGAACCTCGACTCCCCGCTGTCGGTGCTCCGCACCGTGAGATCAGCCCTAGGCTCGATGGCCGCCGATGTGTCACTTCCAGTACTCGTTGTCTTGCGGGATGCCCATCATCTAGATCAGGACAGCAGCCAACTCTTCGGGCAACTGGTCCTTGCCGGTGAAATCCGGCTCCTGGTCCTGTCGGTGGATTCGGGAAACAAGCCCGACGAGTTGAATGCTCTATGTGGGGACGGGCTGCTCGCGCGGTTCGAACTCACCCCCCTGACCCGTGACCAGACCGGCGAGTTGTGCCGGCAGGACCTCGGTGGCATCCCCAGTTCCGGCTGCGTCAACTTTGTCTCCGACTGGTCGCGGGGCAACCCGCACCCTGCCCGGGCGCTGATCGCGCACCTCCGCGGCTCGGGAGCGCTGGTCGAGCAGAACGGCGTGTGGTTGATGGCCGGCGCCCCAGACTCCGCTGGTGACGTACTCGTAAGCCAGGTGAAGCCGATCCTTCTGAGCTGTAGCCCAGCTGGGCGCAGCGCTGTTGAAATTGTTGCGATGTTGGGCTGCCTGCCGATGGGGGCCGCACGGCTTCTCGTGGATGCAGGCGGCCTGGAAGAGGCACTGCAGGCCCAGATCCTTTCCTACTCGCGACACCACGGTAGCGATAGAAGCTGCCTGACCATCGAACCGGAGGTATATGGCGAAGCGGTCAAGGACCTTGTGCCACCCGGGAGGCGTGCCGAAATCCTGACGTTGCTTCGGCGATCACCAGTGGGATGCGAACTACTCCGTGATGCAGGGGTCAGCAACCGCGTGGCGTGGGAACTGAGCCTCGGCTACCCCATCGCTGACCCCGATTTGGTGGAGGCCGCGCAGCGAGCCAACGACGGCTATTCACCCCAGCTGGCACGGCAGCTCGCTGCCGCGGTGACGTCCCGAAAATTCACGACGGCGGCACAGGTGGAAGCAGCGCGCAGCCTCCTTGGTCTGGCGGACATCGAAGCTGCGGCCGCCGAGATGTGGGGAGTGATGGACGCGGCAGGCGACCTTCAGACCCTGTCGTCGGCAGCGGTGACCGAGGCGAGAATATCGTTGCAGCGTGGCCGGGGGCCCGACGGTTTGATGGAAATCGCGGACCGGTGGGATACGAATGCCCGAGGGCTGTCGCAGGACCACGCCAAACACGGCTCGCAGGGTGCGGCGATCCTGAACTGTGCGGCGCTGAGTCTGGCCGGCGACTACGGTGCGGCCATAGAGGGCCTCAGGCGGGTCCTCCGAGCGGGTCACCCAGAGTCGCCGGAGACCATGGTTGCCCAGCTGGTCCTCGGGGAGGCGCTCGGCGCAATTGGGCACACTGCCGACGCGAATGAGTTAACCCAGCGAGCGGTGGGGGAGACTGCACCGGGTGGGATCCTCGCTGGGCACTACCGCGCGGTAACCGTTCGGCGGGGGGTCCTGCTGGTGCAGACCCGGGATGAGGCAGGGTTTGCCGAGCTTCTGCAGTGGCATGAGCTGCATGCGCCGCGCCAACTTCGCTTCTTTGGCGGCGAAATGACGAGCCTTGAAGGAGTGATGGACATTCGATGCGGAAAAATCACGCGCGGGGTCGGTCTTTTGATCGCTGGCATTGAGGAATTGCGACGGAGCGACCCCGAGTTCCTCTTGCCCCTGGCTTTGGGAGCCGCTGCGTTCGCCCATCGGCTGGTTGGAAACCCGGAGCGGGCCGCCACCTACGCGGCAGAGTACAGCAGGCTACAGTACCGGGGCTCTTTGCCGCAGAATCTGGTCTCCGATGCCTATGTTGCAGCTGCACAGACCTGGCCGGAGTCGAGCCCGGACCACGGGGCTGCGGTTCTGGCGCAGGCGGATACAGCACGGGCCTTCGGCCTGGTCCATGCCGAAGCGGATATTCTTGAGCTTCTCTTTCTGCTGAAGTACCCCCTCACGGTTGAACGGTTCGACGATCTGGCGGAAAGGATGGGCGCCGCCTCACCGGATGTTGTGCAGGTCATGGCGGAAGCCACAGCTACACACGATCCGGCCCTGCTCATGGCGGCGGGTGCTCGCGCGCTGAAGGCCGGACGGCACCTGCTGGGGGCTGAATGTCTGGCCCGGGCCGCTGCCAGTTTTGGCGCCCAGGGAGAAGCGCGGGCGCAGCGAGCCGTCCTGCAGCAGGTCCGGGATCTGCGCCCCACCCTGGGGGTGATCCGCACCGGAGCCCTCAGCGGTGAGGCAATGGCGCGCGTGATCCTGACCGATCGTGAGCTGGAAATCGCCAGGCTCGCCGCGCAAGGTGCTGCTTCCGGCCAAATCGCCACCAGGCTGACCGTGTCCCGCAGAACCGTCGAAGGTCACCTCTACCGGATCTACCTCAAGCTAGGAATCAGTAGCCGTGAGGAACTTCCCCGGAGGATGTCAGCGGCTGGAGTTTCACAATGACGGCAGCGCGTAAACCCGTAGCGCGGGTTAAGTAAGTGGCAGCGAGAAATCGAGTAGCCACTACCCGTGTGCCCCGAGAGCCAAATACTTAAAGTTACAGAGTCACCCAGGCCGGGCGTGCTGGAGCGACATCGTCCTCCTGCGATGGAGGAACCACGGTCGGGCCGGCGGCGGACAGCCTCCTGAGACCGGGCTGATCCCCAGCCCGCCGTCGGCCCTCCCTGGGAACCTTGACCGAGCCTTACTGGATTGGTCACCAGGCCCGGATGAGGGTTTTTAGGATATTTCGTGCCTTCTTCCGCGATCCAGCGTATGGTTATGCCCTAATACGCATGATGCTTAGTTTCCCTTTGCATCGGGCGTAAAAAGTTGGGAGCGGGAGGACACCCCGCTTCCCGAGACCTGTCGGGCTGGGACGACTCGCCGTTCTGACCTGCACCATGTAGTGGGGCGCTATGTTTGGGGTGCAAGGAGTCTGGCCACTTACTGGCCGGAACGATGAACTAACAGTGCTGCGGGAGGCTGTGGCACAACCGGGCTGCAGGGGTGCGGTTCTCACCGGCCCCGCAGGCATCGGCAAGACAGTACTGGCACGCCGGGCAGCCAGCGACGTCGAGGACGAATATGAGCTGATCTACCTTCGGGGCAGCGCCCTCACCGCCGACATGCCTTACGGCGCACTCAACTTTTTCCTGAGCGAGCTCGACGACGAGGCGGTCGATAACCCGCTGATTCTTCTGAGAAGTTTGCAGAACCTCTTCACCTCGCGGGCCGGGGGCAAAAGCACTCTGATCCTCGTCGACAACATCGAAGCCTTGGATAGCGCCTCGGCAATGGCCATTGCACACCTGGTCAGAAGTGATGCGGTCAAGGTGCTCCTCGTCTGTCAGACCCTTCAGGCTGCGCCAGAGGAGTTCAGCGACCTGTGGAAGGACGGGCTCATCCGCCGGGTCGACCTGGCGCCGTTATCCCTGGCCGATACAGCCGAACTGCTCACCGCAGGACTTGAAGCCCCGGTCTCCCGGTCTGTCGTTCTGGATACGTGGCACGCCAGCGGCGGTAATCCGCTGTTTCTTCAGGCCATCGGCCGGGAACAAGTGGATTCCGGGTACATCACCGTCCAGGAGGGAATCTGGGTGGCAGGCACCCACAGAGCACCTGATCCCGGGCGCACCATCACCGAACGGATCCTGTCCCGGCTCGCCCGCCTCACCCCCGATCAACGCAAAACTGCCGAGATTATCTCCATTGTCGGGGTCATGCCGCTGGAACTCCTCACCGAGTTCGCCGACGGAGCTGAGGTGGATGCCCTGATGGACACGGGGATCTTCCAGATCGAACAGTTGCAGCCGCCCATAGTTCGAGTTGGCATTGGGTTGATTGGCGATGTGATTCGACGGCAGGTCCCGATTGGACGGAGCAGGGAGCTCTTGCACCAGTTGGCAGCAGCTTCGCTGCAGCTGCCGATGCCGGCGTTGAGCCGGATGAACTACGCCGCCTGGTGCCTTGACTGTTCAATGGATATCGATCCGGGGCTGGCCATTGAAGCGGCGCAGCTCGCGAATCGGTACTTCAACCCGGAAGGGGCTCTCCGATTCCTCGGGGTCATCCCGCCCGACTTGGTGGGGGTCTCGGTGGTTATCGAGGAGGCTCGGGCGTACGGCGTTCAGGGGGACACCGCCCGTGCACTCGAAATCCTCGACAGGTTCGTTGGATCGGAGTGGGACCGATCCGATCTGGGAGAGTGGGTGGGGATGATGGTGCTCAAATGCCGTCTGCTGACCCGGGATCCTGTTCGCCACGTCGAGGTGGATGCCCTCCTCGACGATCTCCGCGAGCGGCTGACGCTGGAAGGACAGGCGGGGCGTAAAGACCTCGCTGGTCCGCTGGCCAAAATTGAATTGCTCGATGCCGAGCTGAGCGCATATAACGGCGACTACCCGGCAATGATTGAGCCCCTCGATGAACTGCTCAAGCAAAGCGACCTGGATGCCGACGTGCGTCACCAGCTGTGTGGGTGGCTCTCGGAAGCCCTCTGCATGACGGGTCGGCAGGACGACGCAATGCAGCTCAGCCGGCTGGTGTTGTCGCGGCTCGCCGACTCCGCCGCGGATCCGTTACTTTCCGAATCTGCCCAGGTGAGGCTGTTCTCGGTGATGCTGATGTCTGGCCAATGGGAGCGGTGCCTCTCCATGCTGAACGATCATGCTGAATTGCCGCTGGCCGGAATTTACGACGGCGCCTCCCTCGAACTGGCCGAAGGCTGCCTCTATGCCTATGCCGGACGGGGTCCCGAGGCACTCGGGAAACTGCTTCCCGCCCTCAGCCAACTCAGGATCCGCGACCACCAGGAATTTTTGTCCCTGGCGGAAGCTGCCACCGCCTACGCCTATGCGCTCAGCGGGGACGCCTACCTATCCATGTCCCATCTCGCTGGGGTTGATCTGACCTCCCGTCGGTATGATTGGCACACCAGCAGGACGACCAGATATTTCGCGGTCCTGGCATCAACGGCAACCCGGGATCCGCTCGATGCGGCTCGGGAGATGCTCCGCCTCGCCGACGAGGACCGGGCCGAGGGGAACCTTGGGCACGAATTGTTCTTCCTCTGCCAGGCGGTCCAGCTCGGACTGACCGAGGTTGCAGAGCGGCTCGCAACCAGCGGAATGGATGGCCAGGGAGCCTACGCTCAGATCTGTGCGCTGTATGGCAAAGGGGTTGCGTCAGGAGACACCGACCAAATCCTCAAAGCCGCGACCCTGGCCGCCGACGTCGGCAACCGCCGGCTGGCTTCCGACGCGGCCGGTCTCGTGCAGCGGCTGACCCTCGACAACCCGGGCGATGGGGAACGGCGTGCCGCTGTCGCGGCGGACGGGGTGCTCCGCGTGATCGGGCGCGGGAGCGGGGAACTGCGCCAGCGTGTCCTTGACAAGCTTACCGAAAGGGAGCGGAGCATCGCATCCCTCGTTGCCGATGGATCCAGTAACCGGGATATTGCCTCACTGTTAACCCTCTCCATCCGAACTGTCGAGGGACACATGTATCAGGTCTATGCGAAGCTGGGTGTATCCAACCGCAGCCAGTTGAAGATGATCCTTGAGTAGTCACGAGGTAACCGAAGGGCTCGCCCCTGCCTCGGTCGGCTCTGCCTCGGTCGGCCTGGTCGGCAGGCAATCCTTAATCAGCGACATTCTCGAAAAATTATCCAAGCCGCAACATCATGGTGCCATAGTAGTGGGCGATCCGGGTCTGGGAAAGACTGCCCTGTCGCGGGCCCTCGCCGACGCATTGGCCGACGGGATCACTGTGGTGCAGGTGTCGGCGCAGCCTTCCCTGAGAAAAATCCCGTTCGGTGCGCTGGCCCCGTACCTGACAGACCTTTCAGTTACCGACGCCGGATCGCCCGTTGCCATCTACCGCGCCCTGATGCGGCATCTAGGTCAGCAAAAGGATGGCTCGCCAGCCCCCCTGTTCATTGTTGACGACGCCCACGACCTCGATGACAGTACGAGTGTCCTACTGGCGCAACTCATCGCTACCCGACGTGCCCGGGCACTGGTGCTCGCCCGCCCAACGCCCGGGCCGCCATCGGAATTACTGGCTCTCTGGCACGACGGGATATTGAACCGGTACGACCTCGAACCGCTCAGCCGACAGGAAATCCATGAGCTGTGTGTAAGGGAACTTGGAGATCAGATTCTCGCGAGCGTGAGTGCACTCCTCAGCAAGACCTCCGCAGGTAATCCCATGTTTCTGCTGGCGTTGCTGCACCCAGATGCTCGTTCAAAATACCTGGTACAACGCAATGGAGTGTGGTGTCCGTCCGGAAATCGGCCCGGGATCGACCTACGCCTCACCGACCTCATTCAGGGTCAACTTCGTGGACGGACAACAGCCGAGCTGGAGACCCTCGAAACCGTGGCCCTCGCTGAACCCGTGGCACTCAGCGTCCTGCGGGATATCTGCGAGCCGCACGCCGTAGACACGCTGATTGATGCCCAGTTCCTGGCCGTCTCCCCGGGTTCCGACAGCCGGGTGGCTTTGGTGCACTCACTTTATGGCGAGGTCCTCCGCGCGCAGGTACCGATCGGACGAAGCACGGCTATCCGCAGGCGCCTGCTGAAGCTCTCAGAAGACCAGACCGAGTCCATCGAAGGTTTTCTCCGGTGGGTTTCCTGGGGTCTTGATTGCGGCGCCGTGCTCGATGACGCGACGCTGCTCAAGGCAGCGATCGTCGCCAACCGCTTGTTCGACCCGGCCTTTGCCATCCGGGCCGCCCGTGTCGTGAAGGCGCCGGAACTAAAATCGCGGGCACTGGTCGAAATTGCCCACGCCCGCCTGACCCGCGGAGACTTCGACTACGCCCGCGAGCTGGTTGACGAGGCCCTCCTGAACTGTGGCAGCCTCAGGATAGCGAAGGAAGCAACCCTGCTTTCAATAGACCTACGGATGAGGTCAGGAACCAACCCACGAGAGATCCAGAACGACGTCGATCGATGGGCCGAGACCATCGACCGGATCGAGCGGGAGCGGAAGGGCCTTTCCACCGAGTCGGTTTCCATTTCCCGGATGGGCTGCCGACTCCTGTCCTGCTTCGTGTTAAACCTCGAAGGCCGGTACCGCGAATCGGAAACGCCGCTTCGTGAGATCAGAGCAGAGCCAAACGGTACTGACGAAACCCGGTTGGCTGCCCTCGCACTGCTCGGTGAGGCACTTGGATCGACCGGTCGGTCTCGGGAGGGGGCCGCGGCAACCTCCGAAGGACTCGCGATCATTGCGGCGAATGGTCACCGCTTTTTGCGCCATGAGGGATTTGTTATCACCAGACACGGCATGTCTCTGATTCGCGGCGGTCAGTTCACCGAGGTGGATACGTTACTTGCGGCCTATTCGCAGGCCGCGGATGGCGGGATGGTGTATTTCGGTGGAATGCTCGAATTTTTTGAGGGCATTGTCGCCCTGCGCCAAGGCAGGATGCGGACCGCCCGAAAACGCCTCATGCTCGCTGTTGAGGGATTTCGTGAGTCGGACGTTGCTCAGCTCCTGACCATGTCCACGGGCATGGCTGCCTATGCCTGCGCCATGGCCGGCGACACCACAGGTGCCCGGCACTATTCTGCCGAGTTTGCTTCGCTGCCGCCCCGCGGTTCGCTCCAGGCCCGGCTCCAGGGCCGGATCCACGCGGTGGCCAGCGAAGCGAAGTTCAGAGGCGCCGCCGCCAGCATCTCCGAGCTCTCGCTGATTGGCGACGAGGCAATTTCAGCTGGCATGACCACCCTCGCTGCATCCGCCTTCGAACTGGCGGTCCGCCTGGGCGACTCACACTCCCTTGCTCCGCTTCAGCGAATCACCAGTGAGTTCGAAGGAAATGACGGTGCCGTTGTGAACGCCATGGCGGGCGCTATGCTGGCCAAAGATACTGCTGCTCTTGAAGCGGCGGCGCAGCAAGCCCTGAGCGGCGGTTACCTCCTGATTGCTGCTGAATGTTTGGGCATGGCTATCAACTTACTCGTCCAGCAGGGACAGTCCCGACGCTCGCATGCGTTGCAGTCCACCCTGAACGCCGTGGTTGAGAAACTCGAGGGTATGCAAGGCCAGCAGTTTTCGGAAGAACTGTCAGCCACCAAATTGACCCAACGTGAACAGGACATCGTCCGCCTAGCTTCCCAGGGCCACTCGAACCGTGACATCGCCGCACTGCATGGCGTCTCGGTTCGAACGGTCGAGGGCCATCTTTACCGGATTTTTGCCAAGCTGGGCATCAGTCGCCGCGATGACCTGCAGGACCTTTTCCAGGCCTGAGAGCACCTACCTGGGCTCTGCCCATCGGATGCGCGTAGCATCTCCTCCTTCGTCGAGTATTACCCGAATCGGGCACGCGCATTCGAGTAGTACTACCCGTCCTAATTCAAGTAGCCTCCACTCGTGTCCGCGGTACAGCTGATTCATAGGCTTGCCCCGAAAGCAGTTCTAGGGCACTTATGAAGCGGGTCTCGAAATGTCGATCAACTTAACCTGCGTTGCAAATCGCCGGTCCACAGGAGCTACACCTTCCCATCTCCCCTCAGGTAGCGGAACAACGGTCGATTCAGACCACCGGGTTCCGTTCTGGACGCAGCTGCGAACCAGCCGGTCGCTTTCTGCACCGGCATTGGGCCTCAGCTCTGAGATACGTCCTCCCCATTCGGAGCCGGCGACGTCGGAGCCTTCCGAGACCAAGGCTCGTCCCCAGCCGTCGTCGGCTCCCTGCACGGAGCGGGACCGCCGCGCCGCCACCGTCCGCCGGATCGGGGTCTGACGTGTATCAGACCCAGGAACAGGCCCTCAGGTTCCCGTTCCCCTCCGTCTCGCGGCGCACCAGGGTCCGGGCAGCCGCCGTCTCGGGCGTACCCTGGCGGCAGCGCTACCAGATGTCCCTGCGGGTTACGGATACCCTGATCGTCCTGACTGTCGTACTGATCAGCACAGACTGGATTCTGAAAAGTATGGCCAGCGTGGCTGCCACCGCCGAGACGGTGACCTTCGCCGTCGCCGTCTGCGGTGGCTGGTTGATCATGCTGTCGATGTTCAGGACCCGGGACCCCCGACTGATCGGCTTTGGCGCACCCGAGTACAAGCGCATCGTCCAGGCTAGCGCCGCAACGTTCAGCTGGATGGCCGTCGCCGTCGTGCTGCTTGGCGCCAACGACTTCCGCAACTTCCTCATCGTCACCCTCCCGGCAGGGCTCATCGGGCTGTTGGGTACCCGGTGGATCTGGCGGAACTGGCTCATGCGGCAACGTCAGTTCGGGCTCTTTCTTTCGAAAGTGATAGTGGTGGGCCGGCACGATGACGTGCAGTACGTCGTCGGGCAGCTGGCCAAGAAAACCGGGGCCGTCTACGACGTCGTAGGCACAGTGCTGGAGGGCCGGGATCGATCCCGGCTCATCCACGCGGGGGACCGGCTTGTCCCGGTGGTCTACGGGCTGAGTAACGTCGAGAGATCGGTTGCGGACACCGGAGCCGACGCGGTGATCGTCGCCGGACACCTGCACAAGGGAAGCAAATACATCAGGGAGCTCGGCTGGCGGCTGGAACGCACCGCCACCGAACTTGTGCTGGCATCGACGCTTACCAACGTGGCTGGTCCCCGGATTCAGATGAGGCCAGTCGACGGCCTGCCCCTGATGCATGTGGAAATGCCCCAGTTCACTGGTGGACGGCACGTGGTTAAGCGTGTGATGGATGTGATCGTGTCGCTCTCAGCGCTGATCTTCCTGGCACCAGTTTTTGCCGTCGTCGCCATCCTGATTAGGCGTGACGGACCGGGACCGGTGCTCTTCAAGCAGAACCGCGTCGGCCGGTCGTCTGCCGAGTTCCCGATGTACAAGTTCCGGTCCATGGTGACCACAGCCGAAGAGGACCTGGGGGCGCTGAGGGAGCGTAACGAAGGCAATGGGGTCCTGTTCAAATTACGCGACGACCCGCGGGTGACCACCGTGGGACGTTGGCTACGCAAGTACTCAATCGATGAACTGCCGCAGCTCTACAACGTGTTGCGGGGGGAAATGGCTTTGGTGGGACCCCGGCCTCCCCTTCCCAGCGAGGTGTCCGGGTACGCCGGGCACACCCACCGCCGGCTCTTTATCAAACCAGGACTGACAGGACTGTGGCAGATCAGCGGACGGTCCGACCTCGACTGGGACGAGAGCGTCCGCCTGGACCTTTACTACGTCGAGAACTGGTCGGTCATGGGGGATTTGATGATCATGTGGCGGACTTTCAAAGTGTTAGTCAAACCGACGGGGGCTTACTGATGGCTTACGACACGACAGGCAAACAAGACGTCCAGGGGATCCGCATCGGCTATGCGGCAGGCGCTTTCGACCTGTTCCATGTGGGACACCTGAACATTCTCCGCCAGGCAAAGTCGCGGTGCGACTTCCTCATCGCAGGTGTGGTTTCCGATGACATCCTCGCTGAGACGAAGGGCCACCGTCCGGTCATTCCGCTCACCGAACGAATGGAAATTGTCGAGAACATCGGGCTGGTGGACCGGGTGTGCGCCGAAACGGTGCCGGACAGGATGGCCGTCTGGGATCAGCTCAGGTTCAACATCTTCTTCAAAGGGGACGACTGGAAGGGTACCGAACGTGCTCGCCGGCTGGAAGAGCAGTTCGCGGCACGAAACGTGGCTGTCGTCTACTTCCCCTACACCGTCCACACCTCCAGTACTGCCCTCCGGCTAGCACTGGAGAACCTCAACCTGAACCGGGATCGCCACGAATATCCACTGTTGAATGGGACCAACTAATGCTGAAATCACTGAACAATCCGCTGGGCTCGCAGCGAATGAGACCGCTCAGCATCGCGCTGATCGGTACCCGCGGGGTACCTGCCCGTTACGGTGGGTTTGAAACCTGCATCGAGGAAGTGGGCAGTCGCCTCGCAACGATGGGGCATGACGTCACCGTCTACTGCCGCCCCGTAACCCCTGCGGACGCCGACGTGCAGGAACATCTCGGCATGCGGCTGGTTCACCTGCCCTCCCTCAAGAAACGGTCCCTGGAAACGTTGAGTCACACCGGGCTGTCGGTGGGTCACCTTTTCCGGCACCGGACGGACGTCGCGATCGTCTTTAACGCGGCCAACGCCCCGTGGCTTCCGGTGATCCGCGCGGCCGGAATCCCGGTAGCTACCCATGTGGATGGTCTGGAATGGAAGCGTGCCAAGTGGGGAAAAGCTGGAAAGCGGTACTATCGAGCCGTCGAAGCGCTCGCCGTACGCTGGTCCGACGCCCTGATCGCCGACGCCGTTGGTATCCAGACCTACTACCGCGAACGCTTCAACGCCTCCACCGAATACATTGCCTACGGAGCTCCGCTCCTTGACGGCCCGAGTAGTGACAAGGTCGCTGAGCTCGGCCTGGAACCCGGCAGCTACCACCTGGTGGTCGCACGGTTTGAGCCAGAGAACCATGTGCACCTGATTGTCGACGGCTACCGAAAGAGTTCGGCCCACTTGCCGCTTGTCGTTGTGGGCACGGCACCCTACGCCGACTCCTACATCAGTAAAGTCCACTCACTCGCTGATGAACGGGTCCGCTTCCTCGGAGGAGTCTGGGATCAGGAACTGCTCGACCAGCTTTACGCACACGCGCGGGTGTACTGGCACGGTCACTCAGTGGGCGGAACCAACCCGTCACTGCTCCGGGCGATCGGGGCGGGCGCAGCGACCAACGCCTACCAGGTGGACTTCAACTCGGAGGTGCTGGGAGCGGCGGGCCGCTACTTCGCCGACAGCGACGACGTCACACGGCTGATGCATGCTGCGGAACGGGATGCACTGGACTGTGAACGCCGGGGACGGCTCGCACGGCAGGCCGCCGAACGCTATGACTGGGACGAGGTCGCGGAACGCTACGAAAAGCTGTGCTATTCGCTGGCCCGGACCCCCGCCCTCCGCCGCGCCCCACGCAGGCAGGCCGCCGGAAGTCCTCGAATTGTCTTGGCAGCACCCAAGGTGGTGGCCTCATGAGCCAGACCCTCGCGGAGTCCCGCCCCACGACCGGCAGCTATCGCCAAACGGTGCTGTCTCTCGCCGCCGCGCAAAAAGCAGCCGCACCGGGAGCGCCTCCCTATTCGATCTACATCAACCGACGGGCGGGACGCTACCTGGCTGCCGCCTGCCACCGTGCAGGGCTGACGCCGAACGCCGTCAGCGCTGTCAGCGCAGCATTTACCTTCACCGGCATTGGGATGCTTGCGTTCGGTACTCCATCGTGGGGGCTGGGCTTTGCGGTCTGGCTATGCCTGGCCGTCGGGTATGCATTCGACGCCGCCGACGGACAGGTTGCACGGCTGCGAGGTGGCGGCTCGCTGTCAGGCGAATGGCTCGACCACGTTGTGGACAGCGCAAAACTTTCCAGCATCCATCTTGCAGTGTTGGTCGTCGCCTACCGGGGATTCGAGCTGTCCACCCCGCTGTGGCTGCTTGTTCCACTGGCCTTCTGCGTTGTTGCAGCGGTTTCCTTTTTCTCCATGATCCTCAACGATCACCTCAAGGAAATCCACACCCTCAAGACGGGAACACTTCCCGATAAAGGATCAGGGTCCCGGCTCAAATCGCTCCTCCTGATTCCCACCGACTACGGTTTCCTGTGCCTCACCTTCATCCTCCTGGGTGCACCAGCCGCCTTCATGGCCCTGTACACGGTGGTCTTTGCCGCAAATCTGGGGCATCTGATGCTGGCATCCATCAAATGGTTCAGGGACATGGGTCGGCTCGATGCCACCACGCGTGCCGCCCACAACACCCAACCCGGGCCCGGCACGCCCTCGTTACAGGAAGGTCTGTGCAGTGAGTAATCCGGTAGAGAGCGGTCAGCCTGAGGAGGGAACCCGTTCCGGTACCCTCCGTAAGGTCGCTGCCGGGGTGCTCGTCTGCGCCCTGGCCCTGGCCCTGGGAATCGGCTACCTGCTAGCCAATCGGCCGGGAACCGACGCCACCGCAAACAGCACACCCACTCCGGCAGCTACCAGCTCGCCTCACAGCACTGGATCCGCACCCGGGACAGCCTCCGAAGAGTCGGCCGAGCCCACCCCGACTGAACCAGTAACCGAGGAAGAGCCGACCACGGCCGCGGCGTCGGACGAAGGTTCGGCACCCGCTGCAGTCCCAGCCGAGGAAGAGGCTGCCGAGGAAGCGCCAGCTGAGGAAGATACTACTGAGGAAGCGCCAGCTGAGGAAGAGGCTGCTGAGGAAGAGGCTGCTGAAGAAGCGCCAGCTGAGGAAGATACTGCCGAAGCAGATGAGCCGACGGCGTCAGATGCTGAGCTCGCCGCCATTGAGCAGCCCGTCTCGGAACCAGTCGACCTTGAGGAGCCGGCAGTAGTCGCCGATGGAATCTCCGCAAAGATCACCACCATGGAGTCAATCGAGGCGGAGGCGTTCGGGATTGGTGAGATCGCCGGGCCGGCCTTGAGGTTTGTAATCACTGTTGAAAATACAACGGGTGAAGCTGTGACACTGAGTAACTCAGTGGTGAACGTCGAATATGGCCCTGAGCGGCTGCCAGCCGTCCAGCTCACGGGATCCGACGCCACCGTTTTCCCGGCAACCGTTGATGCGGGCGGATCCGTCTCAGCCACCCTTGTCTTTTCAATTCCCGTTGACCAACGGGACCAAGTACGGATTCTTCTAAACATGGAGGCGTCCTCACCCATTGCTGCATTCGAAGGTGCAGCACCAGGCGAAGAAGGTTAGTCGTGAAAGCACATTTGCCGCGCCGCGCGACGCGGGGTCCGGGCCAGGCACACGAGGCACAGGCAGGAAGCGGCCGGGGTGGGACACCGCGGACGCGCAGCCTCACGGCGGCGCTATGCTCACTGGCGGTAGCGGTATCGCTGGTGTTTGTGGGGGCTCCGCCCGTATTGGCGGATAGCGCACCCCTCGACCCGGCCAATCCGGCGAGCCCACCTACTGTAACCGCCGATGCCCTACCAACAGTCCAAATCGATGGGGTGGTGTGGCAACAGACCATCGTCGGCAACACCGTCTACGTTGCTGGCAGCTTCACGACTGCGCGGCCCGCTGGCTCCCCGGTGGGGGTGAACACTGTGGTGCGCAACAATATTCTCGCTTACGACATCCGCACCGGAACGTTGATCGATTCCTTTGCGCCGGACCTTAACGGCCAGGCCACAGCGATTGCCTCCTCTCCGGATGGCTCACGAATTTACGTCGGGGGATCTTTTACCGCCGTCAATGGTGCAACGGTATGGCGGGTCGCGGCCCTGGACCCCATCAACGGTCGTCTGCTGACCAACTTCGTACCCAAGATGGACGCGTCGGTGCGAGCCATTGTGGCAACCAACGACACCGTGTATTTGGGGGGGCTTTTCACCGGGGTGGGCACGGTCGTCCGGTCGAGGCTTGCCGCCTTCAGGGCCAGCGACGGGGCCCTCCTCGACTGGGCGCCAGTAACCGACAGCGGTCAGGTCAATGGTCTGGCCCTTTCACCGGACGGGACCAAAATGGTTGTCGGCGGTTCGTTCACCACTCTCAACGGGTCAGACCGCCCAGGCTACGGTTTGGGGGCAGTGGACATCACGACAGGCCTATCCTTGCCGTTTCCGATCAACGACATTGTGCGCAACGGCGGTCCGAGCGGGTCCATCACCAGTCTCGCATCCGACTCCACAAACGTGTACGGGTCCGGCTACACCTTCGGGCGGCAGAGTACCCATGAGGGTGTTTTTTCGGTGAAATGGTCGGACTTCTCCACCGAGTGGATCCAGGATTGCCATGGGGACACCTATTCCGTCTACCCGATGGGAAACGTCATCTATGCAGCGGGCCACGCCCATTACTGCGGGAACATCGGCGGATTTCCGCAGGAAGCGCCATGGCAGTTCAACCGTGCCCTGGCCTTCAGCAAGAGTGCCACGGGGAAGGTGACTGATGAGGCCTACGGGTACACCAACTTCGAGGGGAATCCCTCCCCAACGTTGCTCAACTGGTTCCCTGCCATCCTGGACGGACGGTATACCGGTCAAAATCAGGGCGCCTGGTCGGTCACCGGAAACACGCAGTACATGACATACGGCGGCGAATTCCCCTCCGTCAACGGGATTGCGCAGCAGGGCCTTGTGCGTTTCGCAGTCAAGGAAATCGCACCGAATAAGCGCGGCCCGCGCGTGACCGGAACCAACTTCAACCCCACCCTGGTGTCAACTGCGCCCGGTACGGTGCGGGTGCGGTGGCAGGCCAACTGGGACCAGGACAACAAGAACCTCACCTACCAGGTCCGCAGGGACACGGTGGTGATCCGGACGCTGTCGCAGGAATCGACGTTCTGGGAACGGCCCGGCATGACCTTCGTCGACACGGGGTTGGTACCGGGGCGCCAGTATGGCTACCGTATTTTTGCCACCGATCCTGCGGGCAATGAAGTCCGTTCGGATACGGTGACCGTCACAGTGGCCTCTGAGGAGTCTCCGCCGAGCGCGTATCACCAGACCGTCAAACGGGACGGACCACTGAATAGTTGGCGGCTTGGTGAACCCGCCGGCCCAACCGGATTCGACTCATCGGGTGCGGATGACCTTGCGGCGTCGGCCGGGGTGGCTTTTGGTACTGCCGGGGCACTCAGCGGAGACGTAAATAAGGGCGTGACCCTCAACGGAACCACCAGTGGGATCCTCGCTAACCCCACCCGGGCAAAGCGGCCCAACACATTCAGTACCGAAGCGTGGATCCGGACCAGTACTACCACCGGCGGCAAAATTATCGGCTTCGGCGACGCGTTGAACACGTTGTCAGCTGTGGTGGACCGTCACGTCTATATGGACAACATGGGCAGGATCTTCTTCGGGGTGGCTCCAAAGGGGATACGGTCGACCGTCAACAGCACCGCGAGGTACAACGATGGAAAGTGGCACCACGTGGTGGCAACCCTGGGCTCCAACGGAATGCAGCTCTACATAGACGGAGTGCGTGCCGCCGGGCGGGACACGCCTACCACTGGTAGATCAGTCGACGGGTACTGGCGGGTAGGTGGCGACAATCTGGCGGGATGGGCATCAATTCCGACCAGTAGGTATTTCCAGGGCGATATCGATGAAGTGGCAATCTACCCCACGGCACTGAGCGCCAGTGCAGTCAAGACCCATTACGACGCCGGAACGACCGGCGTGCTGCTGAACGCGCCCCCCACCGCCGCCTTTACTCCCTCCGTCAACGGATTGCAGCTGACGGTTGATGGGTCAGGATCGGCTGACGGGGATGGGACGGTCAATTCTTACGCGTGGGACTTCGGCGATGGCAGTACCGGCACCGGCGTCAACGCTTCCCACGGGTACGTGGCAGCAGGGACCTACGCTGTCAGGCTGACAGTCACTGACGATGACGGGGCCACGCACAGCATCACTAAGGATGTCACTGTGGTTGCGGCGCCAGCGAATGTGGCGCCGGTTGCTGCGTTCTCTTCGACGGTTGATGGTTTGAGTGTTGCGGTGGACGGTTCGGGGTCGAGTGACTCCGATGGGACGATTGCCGGGTATGCGTGGGACTTCGGTGATGGTGGCACGGGTACTGGGGCGAGGGCGTCGCATGCCTATGGTGCGGCGGGAACCTATCCGGTGCGGCTGACTGTTACCGATGACGACGGAGCGACTCACAGCACGACCAAGGACGTCACGGTGGCTTCGCCTCCTGCGGGGAACGGTGTGTTGGCAGCGGATACGTTCAGCAGGACGGTTTCCTCGGGCTTTGGAACTGCTGAGCAGGGCGGTGCGTGGACCCTGTCAGGGTCGGCTTCGTTGTTCTCGGTGGCGAACGGTGTCGGTTCGATCCGGATCGGTTCGGCTGGATCGGGTCCGTCCGCGTACCTGAACTCGGTGTCCTCTGCCAATTCCGAATCGTCGGTGAAGTTTGGTTTGGACAAGGTCGGCAGCGGTGGCGGGACGTTCCTCTACCTGGTGGGGCGTAAAGTCTCGACTGCGGAATACCGCGGCAAGGTCTGGGTGTCCTCGACGGGCACTGTGACGCTTGATGCGACCCGTGTTGTCAACGGCGTGATGACTACTCTTGCAACCCAAAGTGTTGCCGGGCTTCGTCTCGCGGCGGGGGAGCAGTTGCAGGTACGGCTGCAGGTCACTGGAACGTCGCCGACCACGATCAGGGCGAAGGTGTGGAAGGTGGGAACTACTGAGCCGGTGGCCTGGATGGTTAGTGCGACAGACAGCACTGCGGCTCTGCAGGCTCCGGGGAGTGCAGCCTTGCTGACCTATCTTTCGGGTTCAGCAACGAACGCGCCGGTCACCGCCACCTTCGACGACCTCGCCATCACCACGGTGGGCGCGGGCGATCCCCCGGCGCCAGCGAATGTGGCGCCGGTTGCTGCGTTCTCTTCGACGGTTGATGGTTTGAGTGTTGCGGTGGACGGTTCGGGGTCGAGTGACTCCGATGGGACGATTGCCGGGTATGCGTGGGACTTCGGTGATGGTGGCACGGGTACTGGGGCGAGGGCGTCGCATGCCTATGGTGCGGCGGGAACCTATCCGGTGCGGCTGACTGTTACCGATGACGACGGAGCGACTCACAGCACGACCAAGGACGTCACGGTGGCTTCGCCTCCTGCGGGGAACGGTGTGTTGGCAGCGGATACGTTCAGCAGGACGGTTTCCTCGGGCTTTGGAACTGCTGAGCAGGGCGGTGCGTGGACCCTGTCAGGGTCGGCTTCGTTGTTCTCGGTGGCGAACGGTGTCGGTTCGATCCGGATCGGTTCGGCTGGATCGGGTCCGTCCGCGTACCTGAACTCGGTGTCCTCTGCCAATTCCGAATCGTCGGTGAAGTTTGGTTTGGACAAGGTCGGCAGCGGTGGCGGGACGTTCCTCTACCTGGTGGGGCGTAAAGTCTCGACTGCGGAATACCGCGGCAAGGTCTGGGTGTCCTCGACGGGCACTGTGACGCTTGATGCGACCCGTGTTGTCAACGGCGTGATGACTACTCTTGCAACCCAAAGTGTTGCCGGGCTTCGTCTCGCGGCGGGGGAGCAGTTGCAGGTACGGCTGCAGGTCACTGGAACGTCGCCGACCACGATCAGGGCGAAGGTGTGGAAGGTGGGAACTACTGAGCCGGTGGCCTGGATGGTTAGTGCGACAGACAGCACTGCGGCTCTGCAGGCTCCGGGGAGTGCAGCCTTGCTGACCTATCTTT
Organism: Arthrobacter sp. TMN-50; assembly: GCF_054511125.1. Taxonomy (NCBI): domain Bacteria; kingdom Bacillati; phylum Actinomycetota; class Actinomycetes; order Micrococcales; family Micrococcaceae; genus Arthrobacter; species Arthrobacter sp. TMN-50. Next base: position 27,457 of record NZ_JBTNDG010000006.1, read on the forward strand.
CGGGTTCAGCAACGAACGCGCCGGTCACCGCCACCTTCGACGACCTCGCCATCACGACGCTGCCGTAATAAGATATGTCCTGCCGGGTTCTACCCAATGGGCGGAACCCGGCGGCGTCGGAAAGGACCCGATGAACACCGAACTGCCCGCGCGCACAGACCCGCCGACGAGAGTCCGCCTGCTTTTGCGGGCGCTTCGGAAGGGCGCGCGGCGGTTGCGGAACATCCTGCTCTGGTGCTATCTGGCTGTCCGGAACGTCGTCGTTCGAGAGAAAATAACAGGGTCAACGCCGGTAGTCGTCTCGATCACCACCTACGGACGACGTATCGACGCCGCTGCCATAGCCATCGAATCGATTGCGAGGGGTAACACCAAGCCGTCACGGATCATTCTCTGGCTCGACGACCCGGCACGCCATGCCTCGCGGCCCGCAGCCCTGCGCCGGCTCGAAGCCCGAGGCCTTGAAGTCCTCCTGACCAGCAATCTGGGCCCCCACACGAAATACTTCCCCTACGTCCAGTCAGTGCAGGATCATAGATTTCCGTTGGTCACCGCCGACGACGACATCATGTACCCGATCAATTGGCTCAGACGGCTGCATCTCGCGTACCTGGACCACCCCACCAGCATCAATTGCCATTGGGCTAGCAGAATCCTGCTAGGGGACGGCAGCGTCCGGAGCTATCACACCTGGCCGAACTGCTCGGATACCCGGGCGGATTTCTCGAACGTCGCGCTGGGCGTGTCGGGTGTTATTTACCCGCCGGCCATGCTTGAGGAGCTCGCCAAACGAGGTACTGCCTTCCTGGACCTCAGTCCGACGGCCGACGACATTTGGCTCCACTGGGTTGCGTTACAGGCCGGATATCCGGCGCGCCAGATTTCCCCAACCCCACGCCATTTCGGCCTGATACCTGGAACGCAGGAAGAGGCACTCATGAAGTCCAATAATGTCGAAGGGTCCGGCAACGATGCGTGGATCCGGGGATTGTATTCGGCAAGCGACCGCCTGAAAATTGGCGGCTCTGCCCCCGTTGCGCCCGCGTCCGCCGTCAGCGACGCCCACGGGCTGTCACAGGATCTGGTGCCGGCTCCAGCCGGTGACAGGCCCTATCTACCAGTGGGTCCAATGCTCGACTAAGGCAGTTCCATTATGACCGACCACTCACCGTCAAGGGGGGAAACGGTCCTCCGCACCGTCGCCGCCCAACTCAAGTTTCAGGTCAAGCTCACCAGTCAGGCCGCCATTGCGGCAGTCTTATGTGTGCTACTTGCCCTGTCGGCCGCCGTCGTCGGCGGTCCCGCTCAGGCGGATTCCGCGCCAGCGAACCCGCAGAATCCCGCTACTCCGGTCACCGTCTCGTCCGATGCCCTCCCGACAGCGCAGATCAACGGCGTCGCCTGGCAGCAGGCAATCATTGGAAATGTGGTTTACGTGGCGGGAAGGTTCACCACCGCGCGACCTTCGGGTGCCGCCCCCAACACGTCCACGGTTTCGCGGAACAACATTCTCGCCTACAACCTGACCACGGGCGCATTACTAGGATCATTTGCACCGAACCTCAACGGTCAGGCACTGACCATCTCCGCAGCGCCCGATGGATCCCGCATCTACGTTGGGGGCGATTTCACCACGGTCAACGGAACCTCCCGGCTGCGGGCGGTGGCACTCAACCCCGCCACAGGATCCGTGATCTCAAGTTTCAACCCACGGATGGGTGGTTCGGTTCGAGCGATCGCCGCAACAAATGACACGGTATATCTTGGCGGCACCTTCGGCTCTGTGGGGTCGGTTGCCCGCTCTCGGCTAGCTGCAGTTCGGGCGTCCGATGGGGCACTTCTTCCGTGGAATCCCAACGCCAATGAGCGGGTGAACGCCCTGGTCATCTCACCGGACCGGTCTACGGTAGTCGTAGGTGGGGCCTTCACTACCCTCAACGGCTCGTCCCGGCCCGGCTACGGCTTGGGACGGGTAAACGCAACCACCGGTGCCTCCATGGCGCTGGGCGTCAATAACATTATCCGCAATGCTGGCACCGACTCGGCGATCCTCTCCCTGTCCTCGGACGGCACCAGTTTTTACGGCACCGGCTACATCTTCGGAACGGGTGGAAACCTAGAGGGCGCCTTCGCCGGAAACTGGGCCGACGGTAACCTCAAATGGGTCGAAGACTGCCACGGGGACACTTACGGAGTGTGGGCGTCGTCAACCGCCGTATATACGGCAGGTCATGCCCATTACTGTGGCAACATCGGGGGATTCCCACAGACGGAACCGCGGACGTGGTGGCGTGCGATCGCCTTTTCCAAAGCGGCAACCCGAACCGCTACCGCCGACATCTACGGTTATCCGAGCTTCACGGGTAAGCCCGCCCCCGAACTGCTCACCTGGTTTCCACAGCTGGATACCGGCACCGTGACGGGCCAGTCACAGGGACCTTGGACCGTGACTGGCACTGAACAATACGTGGCGATGGCCGGGGAGTTCCGCAACGTCAATGGCAGGCCCCAACAGGGGCTGGTCCGGTTTACTGTCCCTGGGATAGCTCCCAACGTTGATGGACCACGGGTGTCCGGCACCCCCACTAATCCGGCGCTAACCTATTTGCGTGCCGGTGAGGTGCGGGTGCGATGGCAGACAAACTGGGATAGGGACAATCAAAACCTTTCCTATCGGGTTATCCGCGACGGCAACACTGCTGCGCCAGTTCATCACAGCGTCCGACAGTCCACCTTTTGGAACCGCCCATTCGTCGAATTCACTGATACTGGGCTGCCAGCAGGAAACCACAACTACCGCATTCTCGCCAGCGATCCGTTCGGCAACACGGTCGGATCGGGGACCGTCAGCGTCAACGTGCCGGTAGGCGGCGGCTCGCCAGCCAATGCGTCGCCTACCGCTGCATATACGCACACCGTCAATGGGCTCGCCATCACCGTCGACGGGTCCGGTTCCACCGACCCGGACGGTACTATCGCCGGGTACACCTGGAACTTCGGCGACGGGACCACCGCAACGGGGGTCACTGCAACCCGCACCTACAGCGCGGCTGGCACCTACTCCGTCGGGCTGACGGTGACGGACGACGACGCCGCGACAGCAACAGTTGGACGACAGGTAACCGTGTCAACGGATCCTCCACCGCCCGAGGAAGCACTCGCCCGAGACACGTTTACGCGGAACGTGGCGTCGGGTCTCGGTGCAGCAGACCAGGGCGGCGCCTGGTCCCTTGGGGGTTCGGCCTCTCTTTTTTCGGTCGCAAACGGGGAAGGAATCATGAACCTTGATCGCGCTGGGGCAGGGCCGTCGGCGAGCCTCAATGCTGTCCTATCCACCCGAGCCGACACCAGCGTTCAGGTGGCGCTGTCGAAGCTGGGCACGGGTAGCGGCACCTATCTCTGGCTTGCCGGACGGACGGTCGGCGGATCGGCGCGGTACCAGGCGAAGGTTCATATCTCCGCAAACGGCGCCCTCCGGCTGGAGGCAACCCGCACCGCCGCAGGGACCGAGACTTCGCTAGCCTCCAGCCCCGTTCCAGACATCCAGTATGCGGCAGGTCAACAGTTGCAGGTACGGGTGCGTGTTGTTGGGCTATCCCCGACTGTCATCAGCGCGAAAGTGTGGCGGGTAGGAGCCATCGAGCCGGCCGGTTGGCTGGTGACGGCAACGGATTCGACTGCCGCCCTGCAGGCTTCGGGTGGGATCGGACTCTTTACCTATCTGTCGAGTGGTGCGGGTAATGCGCCGCTGCTGGTTAGATTCGACAACCTGATCAGCGACCAGGTGCCCTAACGGGTTGCGGTCGGCTGCCCGCGCCGGTACTCCCGGTACACGTAACCGGCCGCCCCCAACATCATTCCCGCACCCCGTGCCATGGTGCGCTGTCCTCTCGCCCGATGTGCCATTGAACGGGTCGCGACCCCCAAAATACAACCCACACACCCGCCGGTAAGCCGGAGAAGTCCGGCCGCAAACAATTGCAGGCGTCGGTAGAACCGGTGGGACCGTCTGCCCGTCACCAGTTCGAGGCTGACCCGACTCCAGCTGTTACCGCTGCTGAACGCACGGCGTAGGACCCAAGAGCGGGTAAGCCGTTGGACGGGTACACGGTCCATGACGATGGCTTCATCGCACCAGACCATCCTGCCACCCTGCTGGTGGAGGAGCCGGGTGAACAGTGTGTCTTCGCCGCCCAGCAGACCGAACTCGCGGTTGAAGTCGAGCCCCAGTTTTCGGACCTGTCTAAGATCCAGCAGCAAATTATTGGTTGCCGCGACGGCAACGGCAGTGCCCGTAGGCATTCTGCGGCGGAGGAAGAATTCTCCGGCAGTGATCCACGGCTCGGGTGGGTGGGCGTATTCGGAGATTACCGGACCGACGACGCCGGCTGCACCGCTTGAGCGCTGAACCTCCAGCAAAAGGGTCAGCCAACCAGGGGTGGGTCGCTCGTCGTCGTCGATGAACGCAAGCATACTGAAGCCAGCCGCCTCCTTCAGGGCTCGGCTACGTGCTGCGGCGATGCCAGGTTCAGGTTCGTGGACATAGCGTACGAGACCTCCGTCATATTGGCGGACCAGCTCGCGGGCACCCGCATCAGGGTCGTTGTCCACCACAAGGACGGCTGCCGGGATGGTGGTAGACCGTGCCTGTGAGACGAGCTCAGGCAGAGTAGCGGCGAGGTCGTCCGGCCTACGGTACGTCAATATCGCTATGACGACGGAGTCTGCGTCAGAGTCTGCCATGGTGTCCTTTCTGGGGGAATCACGGAGCCTAGCGGCGCAGATTCGTTAGAGTGACCAGACGCGAGAGGAAGACCCGGGTTCGCCGACGATGGAACACGCCAAGTATCAAAGCGCACATGAGGACAAATCCAATAAATCCTGCAATTAATTGAAGTCCGTCCGACAGGTGCAGGAGGTTGATACCCAAATAGGCTGACGCGCCCCAGAAACTGCAATGTATCGCTGGCCAAATGGTGGCGAGCTGAGTCTTCACGGCCGCTCCGCACAGCCGCGATTGAATGAGAAGCAGCACCGGGGTGAGGAGAAAACCACCCGCCGCGTAACCGACGGCGACCCAGAGCAAGCCGAACTGCAGGCCGACGACAATCCCGGTCACTTGAGCGATGGTCGCGAGAATTTCGTATTTCAGATTGAGGCCCGCCTTGCCCATGCCTCGCATGAGTGACGGAGCGATGAAGAAAATGGTTTCCCGTGCGCCCGCAATAGCAAGCACGCTTAACAGCGGTGCAGCCTCCGTCCAGTCATCACCCAGTACCAGCTGGACAAGAACGGGGGAGGCGCAGGCTGTGAAGACCATGATCGGGACCACCAGCATTGAAAGCACGTGCATAGATTTCAAGAGGTTACCTGCGACCAAATCTCGATCAGTGGAGGTGCGCGAAAATACCGGAAACATCACCCGGTTGACCGTTTGACCGAAAAGCATCACCGGGACCGCAAGCACCCGGTAGGCCATGCCGTACAAGGACAGAGCCGTAACGCCAAAAACGCGGCCCACGAGTATGTTGTCGACATTGCGGGAGAAGTAGGCGAGGGCATTGACACCGAACACCCCGACACTGAAACGCAGCAGGGGAAGGACCTCCTTCAGGTGCAGATTTGGGACCGGGCCCTTAGCCGCGACCAGCAAAACCACCCCCGCGACGACATCCATGGCAATCACCTGGTACACGACGGCGAAATAGTCCGCCCCTAATAGAGCGGCCGTGACGCCGCAAACGGTGCCGACTGCGGCACCAGCGACGTCCGACATGGCCATGCCGCGGAACTGAAGCTCGCGGGAAAGCACTGCCCGAGGCACGATCCCGAGGGCTTTGAGTGGGAGCGCGATGGCAAAAATCTGAAGTACCAGGATCAATTCTGGCACCGAGAAGAAACCTGCCAGCCCAGGAGCGGCGAGCCACGTCAACACGCCGAGTACACCGGCGGTCACCATATTCAGCGTCACTACAGCGCCTGGGGCCCGCGCGGTGAGCTGCGGTCGCTGCACCAGCGCCGCCGACAACCCCTGATCCAGCAGGAGGGTCACCAGAACTACATAAATACTTGCCACGCTGATGATTCCGTAGCTAGCCGGACCGAGGATCCGAGCGAGGATCAGCGCGCCGAAAATCTGGAAGCCCTGCCGTCCGACCACGGCTAGTAGGGACCACCGAACCCCGTGCACTGCCTTGTTTTGCTGATATACCCCATCAACGCTGTCCCTCGGTTCCGCCGCAGGCGAGGCGCTGTCGGTCCCCTTCACTCGGTTGCGCCTGCAGTCCGCTGGATGGCGTCCGACAGGGCGCGCCGGTACGCGCCAGTACTGTGCTTCGCAGCGGCCGCCAGGGAATCATCGGCAGCCGCACGTCGAAAATAATCCCAGTTCTGGATGACCCGGTGCAGGGCATCAGCCAGCTCCGCGGCGTTGCCCGGCGGAATGAACTGCGTGCTCTGATAACCCCCCGCCGCTTCCTTCAGCCCAGACGTTTCACTCACCACGAGTGGTCGCCCAGCAAGGAGGGTTTCCACAGCAGTGTTGCCGAAGGGCTCGTCGAGCCGTGATGGTACGACCGCAACATCCGAAGCTGACCTGAAGCCTGAAACATCGGTGTGAAACCCGTGAAAGGTCACGATGTCTTCGAGGCTCTGCCGCGCGACGCTCTGCCGAAGGCTTTGCTCATAGGGCTCATACCCGGGATACACGGCACCAACAACGTCCAACACTATTGGCACTGCCCGCCGGTGCAGCTCACCGACTGCGTCGATCAGCACATCGACTCCTTTGCGGTGAGACAACCGGCCGACATAAAGCACCCTGAGCGGCTGCGGATTATTCGTTTGTGCGGCCACGGTCGAGGTCGGCTCCGGCACACCGTTATAGACAATCTCCGCCCTACCCCTCAGCCAGGGGACAGCCGTCGCATGAACCTCAGCGCTGTAGCGACTATTCGCCACGATGGAACTCGCAATCACCAGCGGTCCGGCGAGCGCCATCCGCAAGAAACGCGGAGCGCTTCCCTCGGCCTCGTGGACGTGGGTAAGGACGGGTCGGCCGCTGACACGCCCTAAGACGGGCCACAGCGGAATAGTTATCGTACTGACGTAAATGATGTCAGGGTTAAATTTTTTGATTACTCGAAAACCCTTAGCGGCACCGGACATGGTGGCGATAGCAAGCTTAATCAGACCCAGGGGCGATAAAAGGGTTTTGCGTAATACTGGTGTGCTGCAACGATAAACCACGACCCCGCGGTCCTGCAGTTTCGGGACGAGTGGCCCATCAACGGGAAGCGCGACAGCCACGGTCCAGTGCCGATCCAAAAAGCCATCGATGCTTTCGAGGAGCACCCGGTCGGTGCCGTACAGTTCACTGCTCGGGTGAGCCACCAACACCCGCAACTTCTGACCTCTCACCGCACGCCCCCTGTCCTGGAGTTGCCAAAAATACTCTCTTCCCAGCGACTCCGTGTAACTAGAAATGATTGTATGCAGTGTTGTCAATGGGGTTACGCGGCGACCGGTTGTGTAGTAGAACTAATTCCGGGCGGTTCTTCCGTGTCAGGGGCGAGATTTACCCACTCACCCCTAGCGGGTGAAGCTTCGGGCGCTGGCTCCGATGCCCCTGATGTAGACAGGTATCCACATGCTTCAGAGCTCGCTCGCTCGCTCCGCCCGCAAGAGCTGGTGGATCGTTCTCCTTTCTGTCGTTATTTGCACGGGCATCGCAGCGGCCATCACTTTGGCTACCGTCCCCGTGTACCAAAGCACGGTCAGGTTCTATGTCTTCGCACCGACCGCTACGGGCCAATCGGCCCTTCAAGCGGACGAACTCGCCCGGCTGCGAATTGTCGGCTACGCCAGCCTGTTAACGAGCGAAAAGATTGTGGAACAGATTTCGAAAGCCAGTGGTGTTGACGAATCGGTTGAGACGGTCACCGACATGATCAATGCGAATGGTGATGCAGAGACACTCATTCTGACTGCAAATGTAAGAAGCGTTGAGCAAGACGAGGCACTGGCTGTCGCGTCCTCGATTGCCACCAACTTCAATCGTTTGGTCAATGATCTCGAAAGTGCGGGAAATCCTGACGGTGCGGAAACTGTGTTGAACGTCGTCGCGGGACCAACCCAGGACGACAACCCCGTTTCCCCTAGCGAAACTCTTAACTATGGGCTGGGTATCCTCATCGGACTTGCTATTGGAATGGGGGTGGTAATTTTCCGGCACCGTGCCGACGACGCATTACGCTCCGTGGCCGGTCTTGAGACCGTCAGCGGGCTGAAGCTGCTAGCCACCGTCCCCGCGGCCAAGAAGAGCGAGGTGAGGAAGCTCGGTGTCACGTCGACGAACTCACTCCAGTTCGAAGCGCTTCGTAACCTGCGAACCAATCTTCACTTCCGGTCAGATGCAGATTCGCTGCGTGCCATAGCGGTGACATCGACGGAGACGGGCCATGGCGTGTCGTCAATTGCCTACAACCTTGCGGTGGCCTGCGCAGAAGCAGGCTACCGGACACTTCTTATTGAAGCCGACCTGCGAAACCCGCGACTCGCGGAGCGTTTAGGGATGAGCCAGGAAAACGGTCTTTCGGAAGTTCTCCAGCGTGGCAGCCAATTCAGCTCCGCTATTGAGGCCGGTCCCCAGGAAGACCTCTGGATTATGTGCGCGGGCACAGCCTCCGGCCGAGCGTCCGAGCTCCTGAGCGGTAAGGCGATGGAGTCCGTCCTGAGACAGGCGAGGGAAGCGTTTGATCTGATCATCCTTGATAGTGCCCCGCTTCTGCCCTTTGCCGACTCCAGAACCCTATGCGCGCTGTCCGACGGCGTCATCGTCGTGGCCAGGTATGGGGCCTCGACTCCCGACAGCCTAAGGGCCGGCACGGAAACACTTGAACTGGTAGGTGCGAAGGTCCTGGGAATCGTCTTCAACGCGGTACCCATCGACAGGCGATTGAGGAATCGGCTGTCCCCGGAGCAGAGCCCCCCGAAGACGCCGGAGTCTGACAACGAGAACAGTCCTCAACAGGACCCAGCCCGGGATGAAAAACGTGGTCTGCATGTTGAAAGTCAATAATTTGGGGCACGAGTCCGACACTCTAGCGAGCGGAGTGAAGTGCAACTTTTCGCGTGGGTAGGTCTTTGCTTCCTGGCAGCTTTCCTGCTGCGCGCCCGCCCGGCCGCTGCGATCCTCTGTGTCATTGCGCTGTGGTTTTTCGTACCCACGGTGGGGAGCTACCTCATCACAGGGCAGCGCGTCGGCCCCCTCACCTTTCACGCGTCAACCTGGCTGACTTTCGCTGTGTTTGTCATCCAGGTGGGCAGTAACCCCCAAGCCCTCCGCCAGGCTCTTGTCCGGCATAGTTATTTGTTCCTCGTGTTGGGGCTGATCTTCGCCGTGTCTTTTCTGACGACTCGAACGATGCAAAGTGGCGGCGGCATGGTCCTGTTCATCGACCAAATGGTTGCCCCCGCGATAATTTTCCTACTTATCCTTGCAGCGGGTGCCACCACCCACGGTTTTGCAACCACTCTTAGGAACTTCCTCTTCCTGTGCGCCAGTGTGGTCACCGGCATCGCTATCTGGCAATGGTTCGAAGGAAACGTCATTTTTTATGAGGAGGGCTTTCTTACCCAGTTCTGGTTCAACCCGGAAACCCAACGGTGGATGGGCACATTCGATCAACCCCTGGCACTGTCGCTCGTGCTGTGCACCCTAATGCCGCTCCTTGCCGGAGTTCGAAGTCTCTACCTTGCGATTCCAATGTTGGCTTTGTTCATGACCGGGGTGCTCATCAGTCAGTCGCGTGTCGGAATTGTCGTGGCATCCGCCGGTGCCATCTACGCCATTGTGTTTGCGCACCATCGTCGGCGAACCAAAGCGGTGGTTCTGGCGGCCATCGGCACTGGATTCTTCTTTCTGCTTGCCTCCCCGCTCGCACTTGGAATACTCGGTCGGGTCTCGGACGATACCGGTTCCACCGAGGCCCGGAATAGGGCGTACGGCATTTTCCTTCGCGACTGGGATCGCTACCTCTTCACTGGTCAGGGGGTTACTTCGAGTTACGAGGCATCCGAATATGCTGGCCTCCAAACCAGTTTCGAAAGTTCGTTACTGATGTATGCGGTAGATATCGGAATCGTGTTCGCCGTGCTGTACTTCGGCACCCTGCTCTATATCGTGGTGGCATACCGGAGTCGGCACGCGGTGCCTGGGTTAACCATCGCCGGCTTGATCGTGGTGCTGATTCCTCATTCGTACAGCGGCCTCGCAACCCGGTCAGTGGCTGGCATCATTGTGTGGACTATCGTTGCAATGACGGTGATTGCTGCCGAGCGGAGGACTGCCCAGCCGGGTCAGATTCACCGATTCAGAGGGTTCGCCGCCAGGAGCTGGGTGAAACCCAAGCCCAGTGTCGATTCGGGGGCGCGTTGGATCGGACGATAGGGAATGGGAGGCGTGCCATACATGTCGGCGTCGCTGTCAAGACGACAGTTCATCATTGGCGCATCCGGAGGACTTGTACTCGCGGGATGTTCCGTTCCTTCACCTGGTCAAATGTCGCGTCCGATCCATACAGTCGACGATCTATTAGCCGATGAGGTGTTCTATGTTGCGCACCGAGGATCAATGGATAACTGGCCCGAGCACACCATGGAGGCCTATCAGCAGGCAGTAGCTTCAGGAGCCAAGGCAATTGAAGTATCGCTTAGCGCTACGGCCGACCACCAGCTAGTGTGTCATCACGATCTCAATACGCTCCGACTGACTGGCATTGACCGGGTTATCGCTGATACCACCTATGAAGAGCTGGCCGGGCTCCTGAACGACGCACGCCAATGGCTCGGAGACAAAAGCCTTCTGCTCCCAATTCCACGGTTGCGAGATGTCCTAAATACCCATGCGGCCCACTCAGTCATTTTTGTTGAAGACAAACAAGCCAAGAACTCCACGGCGTTGCTCGATCTGATGGATAGCTATCCGCAGCCTAACCAGCATTTCGTGTGGAAGCAGCCCGCATTAGCCGAAGTACCCCCCGAGGTTACCCGGCGGGGATACCGAACGTGGGGGTATCTGACCAACGAGGACTTCGACGTCGTCGCAACAGAAAACCTCCAGGGCCTCGCCCAACGGCACGACCTTCTCGGGATTCATCACTCAGCCCCCAACGACCTCATTACAAAGTTGGTGCAAACTGGCACGCCCGTAATTGTCTGGGAGGTACATACGCGTTCGCAGCGGGATCGACTGACTGACCTGGGTGTGCGGGGGATGATGTGCTCGAATATTCCGTATGTCACAACGGCGACCGCGCAGGCTTCAGCCGATGTTTTTGCCACCGGACTGCGAGCCCCTGGTGACCTTCCATGGGCACTTGCCTGGACGCACCAACCGGAAATCATCAGTTCGGGATCGTCGATACTGCTGTCGCACAGTGACAAGGCAAGCTACTGCATGGGGTCCCTCTGTCCGGTCCCGGCGTCCGGCTACAGCATCAGCTTCGAAATGCGGTGGCCCGATTCGTTGCCTCGCGACGGGGACCACGCCGGGCTGGCGTTCGGGCAACGGGATGACTCGGTGTACCGAGTGCGCGAAGTTTCTGCGTCGGGTGGGTATCACCTGGTGGTCCGCGGGGATGGGGAGCTAGTCATATTTGGGCGCGTAGCTAATGAAATAAACGGCTACGAGCTGGGTCGCATGACTACCGCGCCTCCCGTTGTCGGGGAATGGATGAGCTTCCGAATAGACGTCTCGGACCAGACCATTCAGTGTGCCCGATTGGATGTTCAGGAACGCACCATGACGGTGGCTACTGACGTCTACCGCGGAGGATACTTCTCCCTCTGCCGCAATTATTATGACTATCCGCCGGTGGAGTTCCGTGGCATATCGGTCACCTGATTCCGGCTTTGACGCGGCGGATGCGGGGCGCTTTATTGTTCCGTGATAGCATGGTCGCCAGTTGTTGCTGGAACTCTTTACGCGGACACGTCAGGATATGGGAAGTTTTCACAGTTCGGTGTGAGAACGAGGAAAATCCTGAGTGCTGTTTGATCTTTGTCGTGAGCAAGTTAGCAGCGCACAATCCGGATCAGGTCCGGGAAATTCAGGGTGTCAGTCCTTATGCCAGCTAGATGGCATGGGCGCGCGCTCAAACTAAGAGCTGGGCTTAGTTGCCAGGAATGCAGGAGAGATTGCTAATAGGCTCCTGCCATTCATCGCATCTAACAATAGGACCCTCTATGAGGAAATTTACAACACGTTCACTCGGCTCATTGCTCGCCCTTTCGCTTCTCCCCGTGACCGGTACCGCAGCATATTCGGCACCGGTCGATTCGGCATCCTGCCAAGCCATGGCGCAGGGAATACTGAGGAGTATCAACCCCGACAGCGGCGCGACGCTCCTGAGCGCATCTGCCGACGAAATCGCAGCGGCCAAACAAACCTTCGGATTCACCTTGGACACGGGTGTGGCGTTTAAAGCAGCGTCAGCAGCGGCCGAAGGGCTCCATCCTGTTTACCGGATGTATCGGGAGGGAAACTTCGTGTGGATACCGGATACGCCAGGTATCGGAGAGTACGAGAACGCCCAAAGCGTTCATGGATACGAAAGCCAAAACCTCGAATTTTACGCCGCGACGACCGCTTTGGATTGCGGAGTGGCGGTGCACCGTTACCTCAAGGGCGACGTGCACCGATTTGCGACGACTGCCGCGGAACGCTCTGAGCTAGCGCAGAACGGCTGGACTGACGAAGGGGCGAAATTTTGGGTGACTTCCCCAGGCACGAGCCCGGCGCCTGCTCCCGCACCCGTCCCCGCTCCGGCACCCGTCCCCGCTCCTGCGCCAGCTCCCGTCCCCGCTCCGGCGCCCGCCCCCGCTCCTGCGCCAGCTCCTGCTCCCGCAAATAACTGGGTGACCTGGGCAAGCGTCGCGGACCCCGGGGAAAACATCAATACAGTCCTGGCAAAACCTGAACTTGCGGGGAAAATCCTGAAACTACCTGCAGGTGTATTCGAAGTATCCAACTTTCGCGATCCATCGGCGGCAATTCGTGTCCCGCCGGCAGTGAAGGGCATCGTCGGTGAAGGCCGCAACACTATTATCAGGATGAAGGCGAACACCTCCAGTTTTGCCTCCACTGTGCCAGCGCAGGGGAGCGGACAGACGAACCAGCTTTACCTGATGCGGATGAACGACGGACAGGGTCAGGTACTCTCAAATTTTTGGTTGCAGGGCACCGAGCAAGGCCATCTGTACAACGGAATAATGGTAGGTCAGTCATCGCCGGGAACCGTCGTCAAGGATATTCTCATCACCGGTGTGCCCGGTGACGCCGGAACCCCGCCAGGCGAAACCTTCGGATTGAACTGGTGGCGCGGCAGTGATTCGGTGACGCGGAACGTTGAGATCGACGGTTACCGATGGACCGGGAATACCTTCGCATCACGGGTTAGGGGTGCGATTGTGGGTGCGTCTCCGATTGGTTATAACAACCATGACCGGGCGAGGCTCTACGACGTCATCACCCATGATTCGAAAGTTGGCATGCCTACCTTCTGGCGGTCGAATAGTGCTCAGACCTGGAATCTTCAGTCGATCCGCAATGTCACGGGAATCAACCATGAGGAGAGCTTCAATATTGTGCATCACCAGCCGGTCATGCACAGCTCGTACACCCGCCGGCACGTGAACTTCATGTCGAACACAGGGGACGGGAAGCTGACCATCATCGGAGCAATCACCGACGAATGGATCAGCGGGAGCCAGTCCGGTCCGATCGGCAAGGGTAAGAGAATGCTCGTATTGACCCCACATAGCTACCGGTCCTCAAATGACAACACGATCAAGACTGCACCGACCGTTGTTCTCGACGATGCTGTTACGCCGGTGCCTTACACCTGGGCGCACTGACCAGCTATCGCGCAGACATCGTCCGACGGTGACAAGCCAACACCCGAACACCCGAACACCTGTCGAATGGTGGTCGGGTGTTCGGGTCGGTACGGACCTGACCTGCAGGCGGTGGGCCACAGGGCATCCCGGGCGCGTAGAGTGTAGGTGCCCCGCCACAACCGAGGAGAGCCCGCTTGTCCATACCGTCCGCTCCGCATCACCCGTTGACCGACACTGAAGTGAGGCGGATCCGCAACGATTTCCCCATCCTGAACACCCAGGTCAACTCGCTGCCACTGATCTACCTGGATAGTGGTGCCACCTCGCAGAACCCGCTGACGGTGCTGGAGGCGGAGCAGGAATTCTACGAACAACGCAATTCTGCAGTGCACCGCGGAGCCCACACGCTGGCTGTCGATGCCACCGACGCGTACGAGGCCGCACGGGAAACAATCGCCGCGTTCATCGGTTCATCGCCGCAGGAAATTGTGTGGACGTCGAACGCCACCGAGGCATTGAACCTGGTGGCCTACGCCTTTTCCAACGCCTCCGTAGGGCGGGGAGGGGCGGCCGCCCAACGGTTTGTCCTCGGTCCGGGGGACGAAATTGTTGTCACCGAGATGGAACATCACGCCAATCTGATTCCCTGGCAGGAACTGGCTGCGCGCACCGGCGCGACGCTCCGCTGGATTCCGGTGGACGACGACGGCGCGCTCCGGCTCGACGAGGCGGCCACCATCATCGGCCCAGCCACAGCAGTCGTCGCATTCAGCCATGCCTCCAATGTGCTTGGCACCATCAATCCGGTCGCCGAGCTGGTCGCCCTGGCGCGGGAGCACGGAGCGCTGACCGTTCTCGATGCATGCCAGTCGGTCCCGCACCTCCCCGTAGACGTCCAGACACTCGGCGTCGACTTCATGGCGTTCTCCGGTCACAAAATGCTGGGACCCACCGGAATAGGAGCTCTCTACGGTCGAGCCGAGTTGCTCAACGCCATGCCTCCCTTCCTGACCGGCGGCTCCATGATTACTACGGTCACCATGGAGCGCGCCGAGTATCTCCCCGCTCCCGCACGGTTCGAAGCCGGCACCCAGCGTATCTCCCAGGCGATTGCCCTGGCAGCTGCCGCGAACTACCTCACCGAAACTGGCATGCAGCGGATCCAGGAGTGGGAGGAGACGCTGGGCAAACAACTGGTCGATGGCTTGAGCCAAGTGCCCGGGATCAGGGTCCTTGGCCCCGCGGCGGAAGTGAAAAGAATTGGTTTGGCCGCGTTCGACGTTGACGGCGTCCATGCCCACGACGTCGGGCAGTACCTGGATCACCAGGGCATCGCCGTACGGGTGGGCCACCACTGCGCTCAGCCGTTGCATCGTCGGCTCGGTCTGACGGCGACCACCCGCGCCAGCACCTACCTGTACAACACCAGCGACGAGGTGGCTGCCTTCCTGGCGGCCGTCGCCGGCGTCCGCCCGTTCTTTGGAGTGAAGTAATGTCCGATGCCCTGCAGCAGCTCTACCAACAGATCATCCTCGATCACGCCAGGGAGCGGCACGGTGCCGGCTTACTCGAGCACGACGGTGTCGGCACGCTCGGCGAGTCGCACCAGCTCAACCCGGTGTGCGGAGACGAGATAACCCTGCGGGCCGTACTTTCCGATGGAACCCTCACCAGTGTCAGCTGGGAGGGCGCGGGCTGCGCCATCTCGATGTCGTCGGCGTCGGTGATGACCGATCTCCTCCTCGGCTTGGCCCGCGACGAGGCGATGCATTTGGTGGACGAATTTCGGACCGTGATGCGATCACGCGGGAAGGTCGCCGCCGACGAAGAAGTGCTGGGTGACGCAGCAGCACTCGCCGGGGTTTCCCGCTACCCGGCGCGAATCAAATGCGCCATGCTGGCCTGGGTGGCGCTTGAGGAAGCGCTCCTCGCCGCCAACAAATAGGCGTGGGCTGCCCGGTAGCACCGGTCAGTGGTTTCGGTCCTCGAACAGGTCGGGGACGCCGTCGTCGTCGGCGTCCACCTTCTCGGCCTCCAGTACGGCGCGGTAGTGCTTGTTGCGGCTGCGCAGGATGATCGATGCGATCAATGCGGAGACCAGCGACGCGCCGAGGATGGCCACCTTCGCATGGTCGTTTTGGGATGAGCCCTGCGCGAAGCTGAGGTCGTTGACGAGCAGCGACACGGTAAAACCGACGCCCGCCAGCAGCCCAACCCCCAGGAGATCAATCCACCGCAGATCCGGGTCAAGACTTGCCCGGGTGGTTTTGGTCAGGACGAAGGTGGTCAGCAGGATCCCGATGGGCTTGCCCAGGATCAGCCCGGCGAGAATGCCGAGAGTCACGGTGTCGCCGAGGGCCGACACCAGGCCGTCGACGCCGCCGATCTCCACCCCCGCGGAGAAGAAGGCGAACACCGGCACGGCAAAGCCGGTGGACAGGGGACGGAACCGGTGTTCGAAGATCTCAGCCAGACCAGGTTTGTTCGGTCGAGGCAGTTTGACGGTGCCGTCCCTACCCTTACGTAGCACCGGAACCAGGAAGCCGAGCAAAACCCCAGCCACGGTCGCATGGACGCCCGAGGCGTGCATCAGGATCCAGACGGCAACGCCAATGGGCAGCAGGATCAGCCAGGCGGCCGGAATGTGGCGGCCGAAAAATTTGGGGTTCTTCTGGGCGAGGAACCCGAACAGGGCCAGGGGCAGCAGCATCCACAGCAGGTAGGTAAACTCGACGTCCTCGGAGTAGAAAAAGGCGATAATGCCGATGGCGATGAGGTCATCGACCACGGCGAGGGTGAGCAGGAAAATTCGCAGCGCGCTGGGAAGGTGGGAGCTGATGACTGCGAGGACTGCGAGGGCGAACGCGATGTCGGTTGCCGTGGGGATGGCCCACCCCCTCAGCGACTCCGGGGAGGACAGGTTGACCGCCACGTAGAATAGTGCGGGGACCATCACGCCACCCGCGGCGGCCGTCACCGGAACCACGGCCCTGCTCAGTTTCCTGAGGTCGCCGGCCACAAATTCGCGCTTGAGCTCCAGGCCCACCAGGAAGAAGAAGATAGCCAGCAGCCCGTCAGCGGCCCAGGCGCCGACGCTTAGTCGAAGGTGCCACGGCTCGTACCCGAACTCAAAGTCGCGGATGGCGAAATAACTGGCGGACGCCGGGGAGTTGGCCCAGACCAGCGCAGCAACTGCTGCGATGAGCAATAGAATGCCGCCAACGGTCTCTTTCCGGAGAATCTCGTTGATTCTCAGGTATTCGGGGTAACTCGACCGGCCCAGAACACTTTTCTGGGGGTGGCCTTCCTGGGGGTGACTCACGTACGACCTTCCGATGCTCTAGCCGATGAGGGTGCGGACGCCGATGACCAGCGTGGCGATACCCAGGATCATCGAGGTGGTGATCAACATGAAGTGCACCTTGAGGAACCTGGTGGGTGCACCTGACTCATCCTTTGAGCGCGGATCCTTGAAAACACGCCGCAAAAACGGCGGCCACACGATCAGGGTCCAGGCGCCGGCCAGGATCAGGATCAGGGCCAGGGGGGTGGGAAGCGACACGAGTGACCCCCTAGGCCTGGTGGCTTTCGAGCCACTTGCGTGCTTCGCTGGCCTGAAGGTTCAGGGCCTTCCCGATCATGGGCTCGGCGGCCGAGGCGATTTTCGACCCCATGAACGGGATGGACGAGCTCACCGTGCCGGTCAGTTCGACCCGGGTGTCCGTTCCGGCGGCAACGAGGCGTTGTTCGGCGTCGACAGTGACCGGCACACCGGCAACCGTCATGGCCACCCTGGCCACGCGCGAACCGTCGGGTAGGGGAGCCGTCCACTGCTCGGTCTGTGTGACGGAGAGGCTGTCGCCGACAAACTTACGCACCATGTCCGGAAGGCGGCTGGTGGGGAGTGTCCTGACGGCGGTGAGGGTGAAGGGCCCCGAGGTGTCGCCGTCGACGGTGACGGATTTCAGGGTGCCCCCGACCCGCTCACTGACGTGCTTGAGGAAGGCCTCGTCGGTGAAGACACCGGTAACAGTGGCGGCGTCGTAGGGAAGGGTGGTTGAAGCGTTCAGGGCCAAGGTTCCTCCGGGGTGGAAAGCGGGGGTGATATGCGGTTTGCGTCCCACCCATCCTAGGGCAGGACGGTGAAGCTGACCGCGGAGGTGGTGCAGGGTAGGCTGGGAGAGCACCCGGGATTCGACAGAATTTCGGGCTTTTGTGTTGAGAATTTTTGTGCTGACGACATCTGTTGACCTCGGGTCAGGCGTTTCGCCGGGACCGACGGATCCTGTAGGAGAACCATTGAGCCTGAACGGACTGCGTGTCGCCCTCGGCGAAGACTCCTCCTTCGCCCGGGTGCGCATCAACGCGTCGACGCGTGTGCCGGAACGCAACACTGATTTGCAGATCGGAGCCCCCGCTGGGCTGCGCGCAGCACTGCTGGCCGAAATGGTTGATGGCCTGCCCGCCGCAGGTGGCAGCGAACGGGCCAGCAGCGGTGAGGGCAACCGGGTTCCCGTGGTGCTGGCCGTGACCGCCACCGGCCGCGAGGCAGAGGACCTGGCCGCCGCGCTCGGGAGCTACCTGCCGGCGTCGGACATTGAGGAGTTTCCCAGCTGGGAAACGCTGCCGCACGAACGGTTGTCCCCCCGGTCGGACACGGTGGGTCGGCGGCTCTCGGTGCTCCGCCGCCTGGCACACCCCGAGGGCAGGCCCGTGCGGATTGTCGTCGCGCCGATCCGCGCGGTGGTGCAGCCCCTCGTCGCCGGCCTCGGCGAACTGCTGCCGGTCACGCTGACGGTGGGCCAGGACGCTGCGTTTTCCGATGTGGTGCGCGCCCTGTCCGACGCCGCCTACGCGCGGGTGGACATGGTCACTCACCGCGGCGAGTTCGCCGTCCGCGGCGGGATCCTCGACGTGTTCCCACCCACCGAGGACCACCCCATCCGGGTCGAGTTTTTCGGTGACGAGGTGGAGGCGATGCGCTGGTTCGCCGTCGCCGACCAGCGCTCACTGGCGCGTGAGGAGGACAGCGGTCCGGTGGCGTTATTCGCGCCGCCGTGCCGCGAAATCCTTATCACCCCATCGGTGATGTCGCGGGCAGCCCTCCTGAAACCCGACCTGCCGGCGGCCGCAGCCATGCTGGAGAAGATCGCGGG
Source organism: Arthrobacter sp. TMN-50 (assembly GCF_054511125.1). Classification (NCBI taxonomy): domain Bacteria; kingdom Bacillati; phylum Actinomycetota; class Actinomycetes; order Micrococcales; family Micrococcaceae; genus Arthrobacter; species Arthrobacter sp. TMN-50. The sequence continues at coordinate 46,512 of NZ_JBTNDG010000006.1, forward strand.
CGGCATTGCCGTGGAAGGGATGGAATCGCTGGCCCCGGTCCTGGTGGACTCCATGGTGCCGCTGCTGGGGGAGCTGCCCGCCGGGTCGATCGCCGTCGTCATCGAACCCGAGAAGGTGCGGACCCGCGCCCACGACCTCGCCGCCACCAACGAGGAGTTCCTTGAGGCGGCCTGGGCGACAGCGTCCGACGGCGGCGCGGCGCCCCTGGACCTGGGTGGGACGCTGGGCGCCGACCTGCAGACGGCCAGCTTCAGGTCCCTGACCGACACCCGGTCGGCGGCCCTGGCCAACGACGTCGCCTGGTGGTCCATCACCTCCTTCGGCTCCGACGATTCGTTGCAGGACCTGCTGCCCGAGATTGACACGTTCACCGTTCACGCCCGCGAGCCACGCGGTTACCAGGGCGATGTGGCGGAAATGATGGAGTTCCTGGGGAAGCGGGTCAGGGACCAGTGGCGGGTGGTCGTTGCCACCGAGGGCCCCGGCCCGGCAGCACGGCTGGCCGAACTGTTCCACGACCACGACATTCCGGCGGCCCGGGTGGACTCCCTCGACTCACCACCGCAACCTGGAATCATCGAGATCACCACCGCCTCGGCGGGCCGGGGATTTGTGCTGGACTCGCTCAAGCTGGGGTTGCTGACCGAGGCGGACCTGCTGGGCCGGACCACCGCGTCAGGCACCCGCGACATGCGCAAGATGCCATCCAAACGCCGGAACGCAGTGGACCCGCTGCAACTGCGCGAAGGCGACTATGTGGTGCACGAACAGCACGGCGTCGCGAGGTTCGTCGAGCTGCTGCAGCGTGCCACCGGCGCTGGACCCACCAAGACCATCCGCGAGTACCTCCTGCTCGAATACGCTCCCTCCAAGCGTGGCGCGCCCGGGGATCGCCTGTTCGTGCCGACCGACCAGTTGGACCAGGTGACCCGCTACGTTGGCGGCGACGCCCCAGCCCTGAGCAAGATGGGCGGCTCCGACTGGGCCAGCACCAAATCCAAGGCGCGCAAGGCGGTCAAGGAGATCGCCGGAGAGCTGATCCGGCTGTACTCCGCGCGGATGGCGTCGCGCGGCTTCGCCTTCTCGGCTGATACGCCGTGGCAGCGCGAACTCGAAGAAGCGTTCCCCTATATCGAGACCCCGGACCAGCTGACCACCATCAACGAGGTCAAAGCCGACATGGAGCGGGAAGTGCCGATGGACCGCCTGGTGTCGGGCGACGTCGGCTACGGAAAAACCGAGATCGCCGTGCGGGCAGCATTCAAGGCCGTCCAGGACGGCAAGCAGGTGGCCGTCCTGGTGCCCACCACCCTGCTCGTGCAGCAGCACAATGAAACCTTTTCCGAACGGTTTTCCGGCTTCCCGGTGCGGGTCAAACCCCTCTCCCGGTTCCAGAGTGCCAAGGAATCCCGGGAAACCACTGATGGGATCGCCTCGGGTGCCGTCGACGTCGTCATCGGCACCCACCGGCTGCTCTCCAACCAGGTGCAGTTCAAGGATCTGGGCCTGGTGATCGTTGACGAGGAACAGCGCTTTGGGGTGGAGCACAAGGAGGCGCTGAAGAAGATGCGCACCAATGTGGATGTCCTCGCCATGAGCGCGACGCCCATTCCGCGCACCCTGGAGATGTCACTGACCGGCATCCGGGAAACCTCGACACTCGCCACCCCGCCGGAGGAACGGCACCCGGTACTCACCTACGTCGGCCCGTACACGGACAAGCAGACCTCGGCGGCGGTGCGACGGGAGCTGATGCGCGAGGGCCAGGTGTTCTTCGTCCACAACCGCGTGTCATCGATCGACCGGACCGCGGCGCACCTCAAGGAACTGGTGCCCGAGGCCCGTGTCGCCGTTGCCCACGGCCAGATGAGCGAGTCCCGGCTGGAGCAGATCATTGTCGACTTCTGGGAAAAACGCTTCGACGTGCTCGTGTGCACCACCATCATCGAGACCGGCCTGGACATCTCCAACGCCAACACGCTGATCGTCGACCGGGCCGACAACTATGGCCTGTCCCAGCTGCACCAGCTCCGCGGCCGGGTGGGCCGCGGCCGGGAGCGGGCCTACGCCTACTTCCTCTATCCGTCGGAGAAGCCGCTCGGCGAGGTCGCCCTGGAGCGGCTCAAGGCGGTCGCCTCGCACAACGAGCTTGGCGCGGGTATGCAGCTGGCCATGAAGGACCTTGAAATCCGTGGCGCCGGGAACATGCTCGGCGGTGAGCAGTCGGGCCACATCCAGGGGGTGGGCTTCGACCTGTACATCAGGCTGGTCGGGGAGGCGGTGGCTGATTTTCGTGGGGAGGCAGAGGAAAAGGCAGCGGAAATGAAGATTGAGCTGCCGGTCAACGCACACCTTCCCCACGACTACGTGCCGGGGGAGCGGCTCCGTCTGGAGGCCTACCGCAAGCTGGCGTCGGCCCTCACCGTTGAGGCGATCGACGGCGTGGTCGAAGAGCTCAACGACCGCTATGGGGAGCCGCCGGCGCCGGCGGTCAACCTGATCGCTGTCGCCCGGTTCAGGGTTGCGGCGCGGGCAGCCGGCCTGACCGACGTGGCGCTGCAGGGAAACTTCATCAAGTTCGCCCCGGCCGTGCTGCCGGAATCGAAGGAAATGCGGCTCAAGCGCATGTATCCGGGAGCCTCGCTGAAGCCTGCCCTGAACGCTGCCCTGATTCCGAAACCCAAATCGTCGCCGGTGGGCGGGCGGGATCTTGCAGATGCGGACATTCTCACCTGGGCCCAGAACGTGGTGGATGCCATCTTCACGGACTGAAGCAGCGCATTCCTGCGGGAGGGGCGCGGTGGTAAAGTCGAACGCGACCCTGCGGGTACGACCCCCTGTCCTACAGCCCCCGGAAACCAGCCGCCAGTTGCGAAGCCGCGGACCGCGACCCGCGCTGTGGGAACCGTCCCGCATGGCACCGAATCGAAGTACGGAGAACACTCAACGATGGAAGCTATTGCCACCAGGAGCACCGCCATTGCTCCTGCGTCCCGGGCATTGGAAGTGATCGGCGGGGACCTCACCGAGAAGGCCCTGAAACGTTACCTTGAAGGCATCGCCGGCGTTGACGCCGTCGGCCTCGAAGCACGGGCGGCGTCGCTGGGAACCCGGTCGATCAAGACCACCTCGAAGGCCTGGGCACTGGATAAAATCATCTCGTTGATCGACCTGACCACCCTTGAGGGGTCTGATACGCCGGGCAAGGTCAGGTCGCTCGTCGCGAAAGCGTTGGTCCCCGACGCCGCTGATCTCACCACCCCCCGCGTAGCTGCGGTGTGCGTGTACGGCGATCTGGTGCCCCAGGCTGTGGAGGCGCTGGGCCCAGCGCACGACGACGGCGCGCTGGGCCGTATCAACGTGGCTGCGGTGGCCACCGCTTTCCCGTCCGGGCGGTCGTCCCGGTCGGTGAAGCTCTCCGACACCGCCGACGCTGTCGCTGCGGGCGCCGACGAGATCGACATGGTCATTGACCGTGGTGCGTTCCTGTCCGGCCGCTATGGTCTGGTGTTCGACGAGATTGTTGCGGTCAAGGAAGCCTGCCGCCGCCCTGACGGTTCGTACGCGCATCTGAAAGTGATCCTCGAGACCGGTGAACTGAATACGTACGACAACATCCGGCGTGCCTCGTGGCTATCCATCCTGGCCGGCGGCGACTTCATCAAGACCTCCACCGGCAAGGTGGCCCCCGCGGCAACCCTCCCGGTGACGCTTTCCATGCTCGAAGTGGTCCGTGACTGGCACCGGCTCACCGGGGAGAAAATCGGGGTGAAGCCGGCCGGCGGTATCCGCACCTCGAAGGATGCCATCAAGTACCTGGTCACTGTCGCCGAAACGGTGGGGGAGGACTGGCTGACGCCGGACCTGTTCCGCTTCGGTGCCTCCAGCCTCCTCAATGACGTGCTCCTGCAGCGTCAGAAGCTCACCAGCGGCAGCTATTCCGGCCCTGCCTACGTCACGATCGACTAAGGACAACCCATGACTTTTCTCGAATACGCACCGGCCCCGGAGTCCACAGCCATCCTGGACCTCAAAAGCGAGTATGGCCTGTTCATCGACGGTGAGTTCGTTCCCGGTAACGGGGAGTCCTTCACCACCATCTCCCCGGCCACCGAACAGGCCATCACCACCATCTCGTGCGCCAACGAGGCCGACGTCGACACCGCCGTCGCCGCCGCCCGGCGCGCCTACGAGAAGACCTGGTCGAAGCTCTCGGGCGCTGACCGGGGCAAGTACCTGTTCCGCATCGCGCGGCTGATCCAGGAACGCTCCCGTGAGCTCGCTGTCGCTGAAACCCTTGACAACGGCAAACCGATCAAGGAAAGCCGCGACGTCGACGTGCCCCTGGTCGCCGCCTGGTTCTTCTACTACGCGGGCTGGGCTGACAAGCTCGACCACGCCGGACTGGGCCCGAACCCCCGCTCGCTGGGCGTCGCAGCCCAGGTGATCCCGTGGAACTTCCCGTTGCTGATGCTGGCGTGGAAGATCGCCCCGGCCCTGGCTGCGGGCAACACGGTGGTCCTCAAGCCCGCTGAGACCACGTCCCTGACCGCCATGCTGTTCGCTGAGATCCTGCAGCAGGCCGACCTGCCCGCGGGCGTCGTCAACATCGTCACCGGTGCCGGCGCGACCGGCTCAGCACTGGTGAACCACCCGGACGTGAACAAGGTGGCCTTCACCGGTTCCACCGCCGTCGGCCGGTCCATTGCCCGCTCGACGGCGGGAACCGGGAAGAAGCTCACTCTGGAACTGGGTGGCAAGGGTGCGAACATCGTGTTCGACGACGCCCCCATCGACCAGGCCATCGAAGGCATCGTCAACGGGATCTTCTTCAACCAGGGCCAGGTCTGCTGCGCCGGATCGCGGCTGCTGGTCCAGGAATCCGTGCATGACGAGGTAGTGGCGCGGCTCAAGGCCCGCATGTCGACCCTGCGGGTCGGCGATCCCCTCGACAAGAACACCGACATCGGTGCCATCAACTCGGCCGCCCAGCTAGGCCGGATGCGCGAGCTCTCCGACGTCGGGGAGCAGGAGGGCGCCGAACGGTGGAGCCCGGTCGGCGACCTGCCACAGCAGGGCTTCTGGTTCCCGCCCACCATCTTCACCAACGTGTCGACCAGCCACCGCATCGCCCGTGACGAGATCTTCGGGCCGGTACTGTCCATCCTGACCTTCCGCACCCCGGCCGAGGCGATCGCCAAGGCCAACAACACGCCGTACGGTCTCTCGGCAGGGATCTGGTCGGACAAGGGCAGCCGGGTGCTCGCCGTCGCCGACAAGCTGCGCGCCGGGGTGATCTGGGCGAACACGTTCAACAAGTTCGACCCGGCGTCGCCGTTCGGCGGCTACAAGGAATCCGGTTACGGCCGGGAAGGCGGCCGCCATGGACTGGGCGCCTACCTGGCCCCGGCCGCAGCCCGCACGTCAGTTGTCTCAGCCATCATGAACAAGACCGTCCTGGGAGGCTCCAAATGAGTGCTGCACGCCTGGGGGTGCCGAAAACCTACAAGCTCTACATCGGCGGGAAGTTTGTCCGCAGCGAGTCCGGCCGGGTGTACGAGGTAGCAACAACGAAGGGTGGGCCCATGCTGAACACGGTCAACGCCGCGAAGGGCTCACGCAAGGACGCGCGCGACGCCGTTACCGCCGCCCGCGCCGCAGTCAGCGGCTGGGCCGGGACCTCCGGGTACAACCGCGGCCAGGTACTGTACCGGATCGCCGAGGTCCTCGACGGGCGCCGCGCCCAGTTCGCCGATGAAATTGCCGCCTCCGAGGGGGTCACGGCTACCGCCGCGGCCGCCCAGGTGGACGAGGCCATCGACCTGTGGGTCTGGTACGCAGGCTGGGCCGACAAATACGTGCAGGTTGCAGGGAACGCCAACCCGGTCTCCGGCCCGTACTTCAACCTGTCCACCCCCGAGCCCACCGGCGTCGTCGCGGTCATCGCACCGCAGGGCCCCGGCTCGCTGCTCGGATTCGTCCGTGCGGTCGCGCCGGTGCTGGTCAGCGGCAACACGGTGGTCGTGCTCGGCAACGAACGCGCACCGCTTGCGGCCCTGAGCCTCGGTGAAGTTCTCGCCACCTCGGACGTCCCCGCGGGCGTGGTGAATATCCTCAGCGGGTCCCCGGCGGAGATCGCCCCCTGGTTGGCATCGCACGCCGACGTCAACGCGCTGGACCTGCTCGGCGCGGAAAGCCTCGAGTGGGTTGACCTGCAGATCGCCGCAGCGGAGACCATGAAACGGGTTCTCCCACCCGAGAGCGGGCCCGACGCCGGAGCCCCCTCGATCGACCGGATCACCTTCTTCACCGAAACGAAGACCGTCTGGCACACGAAGGGCCTGCTCTAGGCCGTCCCACGCGCAGAAAAGCGGCGGACCTGCAGAGGAGTGGTAAGGCAACCACTCGCCTGCGGGCCCGCCGCTTTTTCGTGGGCAGAAGCCGTACGTTTAGGTGCCGCCTAGGCCTTACGGTCGCCCTCGGCGAGGTCAGGACCGGTGTCGGAGCGGCCGAGGATGGTTTGCGGGATCCAGAATGCCAGGAAGAAGAGGACTAGGCAGGCAGCGAAGGCCCAGACGTTCTGCTGGTCGAAGAAGGTCAACGAGAAAATCGATCCGAGGAACAGCACCATCATCACGGCGAACGTGACGATGTTGCTGGCCAGATGCCCCTCACCGGAGTGGGTGGGCTGCTTGCGCTGAGCGGACCGCTCTGCGGGTGCCGAAGTCGCTGGGTGTGACATGGAGTCTCCTCGAGAATGTACAGAACGTTACTGACTCAACCATAACTGGATTCGCCGCCGTCCGGCGCAGCGGTCAGAGTCCCAGCGATTCTTCCACATCGCGCAGGACCGCATCCAGCCGGGCGCGGGCGGTCACCTTCGCGTCGTTGAGCCCGGCGGCGGACTCCACCGGTTCCACCACCTCCAGATAGCACTTCAGCTTCGGCTCAGTGCCGCTGGGGCGGATGATTACCCGGGTGTCGTCACGGGTCAGGTAGAGCAACCCATCGGTGGGTGGCAACCCGGCGTGGCCCAGTAAAAGGTCCTGGACGACGTCGACGGCCGAGTCGGCGAAGGACTGCGGCGGATTTTCCCGCAGCCGGTTCATCATGGCCCCGAGCAGGCCCAGGCTGCCGACCCTGACCGAGAGCTGGTCCCCGGCGTGCAGTCCGTGCACCAGGGACAGGTCGTCGAGCAAGTCGAAGAGGGTGCGGCCCTCGGCTTTGGTCGCTGCGGCGAGTTCGGCCATCAGCAGGCCGGCCGAAATGCCGTCCTTGTCGCGGACCAGATCCGGGGCTACACAGTAACCCAGAGCTTCCTCGTAGCCGTAGGCCAGCGACGGGACACGGGAAATCCACTTGAACCCGGTGAGGGTTTCGGTGTGGGCGACGCCGGCGGTGGCGGCGACGCGGGCCAGCAGCCGGGAGGAAACAATCGAGTTGGCGAAGACGGTTCCCGCCCCGTGTGCTTCGGCACCCTGTGCGTCAACCCGGTGGGCCCGTCGCGCCGCGAGGTGCTGACCCAGCAGGGCGCCGGTTTCATCCCCACGGAGCATCCGCCATTCGCCGGTTGCTGGGTCCTTTGCTGCGACGGCGACCCGGTCGGCGTCGGGATCATTGGCGAGCACCAGGTCGGCGTCCAGGTCTGCCGCCGCGGCCAGCGCAAGGTCAAGCGCCCCCGGTTCCTCAGGGTTGGGGAAATCGACAGTGGGAAAGTCGGGATCCGGCTCGGCTTGCTCGGCGACGACGTGGACGGTTCCGAAGCCCGCGGCGCCCAGGACCTCCTGGGCGGTCCTGCCGCCCACCCCGTGCATCGGGGTCAGAACGATTGAGAGGTCGCGCGCCGGGAACCGGCTACGGTCCACCAGGGCGATCACCGAGGTCACGTAGTCCTTGGCGATGGTGGCGGGGAGCACACTCCAGCCACGGGGTGCGAGGACGATGCCGTCCAGCGGCCCGACTGCTGCGATGCGGGCGGCGATCTCGGTGTCCTGTGGTGCGACGATTTGGGCGCCGCGGCCATCAGCGTCAACGGCCCGGCCACCAAGGTAGACCTTGTACCCGTTATCCTGCGGCGGGTTGTGGCTGGCGGTGACCATGACGCCCACCTCACACTCCAGGGCGCGGACCGCGTAGGCGAGCACCGGGGTGGGGAGCTCGCTGGGCATCAGGAAGGTCTGGATGCCGGCCGCGGTGAAGACTGCGGCAGTCTCTTCAGCGAAGCTGCGTGAGTTGTGGCGTGCATCGAAGCCGACGACGGCGCGCGGCACGTAGCCCCCGCTGGCGACGCCAAGCACATGGGCTGCGACACCGGCGGCGGCGCGACGCACCACCACCCGGTTCATCCGGTTCGGGCCGGCGCCCAGGGCAGCGCGCAGCCCTGCGGTGCCGAACAGTAGGGGTCCGCTGAATCGGTCCTGTAGTTCCTGGATCGCGGCGGCGCGGTTGGTTTCGCCGTTGATCTGCTCAAGCAGCGCCTCCAGTTCCGCAGCGGTCTGCGGATCCGGATCCTCGGCCGCCCAGCCCCGGGCAGTCGCGAGGAGGGACTCGTGGTCGGCGTTCGTCATGACTTCAACTTACCTTTGGTCTGGAGCTAGAGCCGGCTGATGATGTCAGCCAGTAAACGTGAGATACGGGGGCCAGCGGCTGCACCGGACTCAATGACTTCGGCGTGGCTCAGCGGTGTTGCGCTGATGCCGGCTGCCAGGTTGGTGACGAGGGAAACGCCGAAGACCTCCATGCCAGCGTGCCGTGCGGCGATGGCCTCCAGGGCCGTCGACATCCCGACGAGATCGGCGCCGATGGTCCTGGCGTAGCGAACCTCGGCGGGGGTCTCGTAGTGGGGGCCCGTGAACTGGGCGTAGACGCCTTCCTCGAGGGAGGGGTCAACCTCGCGGGCGAGATCCCTGATGCGCGGTGAGTACAGGTCGGTGAGGTCGACGAAGGTGGCACCCTCAAGCGGTGACGTGGCGGTGAGGTTGAGATGGTCGCTGATCAGGACGGGAGTGCCGGGGGACCACTGCTCCTGCAGCCCGCCGCACCCGTTGGTCAGGACCATCACTTTGGCTCCCGCGGCGGCCGCGGTGCGTACGCCGTGGACGACCGCCCTGACCCCCTTGCCCTCGTAGTAGTGGGTGCGGGAACCGACGACGAGGGCCCGTTTGCCCGACGCCGTCAGCACCGAGCGCACAGTACCCACATGGCCCTCGACCGCCGGGGCCGAGAAGCCCGGAATGTCCGAGGACTGCAGGGTGTGGGTGGTTTCGCCGATGAGGTTGGCTGCTTCGCCCCAGCCCGAGCCGAGCACCAGAGCGATGTCATGGCTTTCGACGCCAGTGTGGGTGGCAATGTGGGCGGCTGCGGCGCGCGCGAGGTCGAAGGGGTCGGTCGGCGTCGTCGGCGTGGGGTTCTCGATCACTGGTCAAACTTACCCTCAGTTCCCGGCGTGCGGCCACCGGGAGGAGGGACTGGCGGGGGGAGGTCGACCGTTTGGGTGCACGCCCGGGATAGGACAGAATGGACAGTTGTGACCAGCCAATTAGACTTCAGTGCCCTTCGAATCGCCATTCTGGGCGGCGGGCCCGGCGGGTATGAGGCGGCAATGGTCGCCGCGTCGCTCGGCGCCAGCGTTACCATCGTCGAACGTCATGGGCTCGGCGGAGCGGCGGTCCTGACCGACGTCGTACCGTCCAAAACGCTCATCGCAACGGCCGACATCATGGCTCGGGTTGCCTCGGCGCACGAATTGGGGGTGCGCTTCGAGAACACCGAGGCGGCCTACGCGGATCTCGGCCAGGTCAACGCGCGGCTCCTCAAGCTCGCCCACGAGCAGTCGGCGGACATTACCCGGGCACTGGAGCGGGTGGGAGTGAAGGTTTTCATCGGTGAGGGCAAACTGCTCGACAATCACCGGCTTGAGGTCACCGCCGACGGCGAAACCACGATCATCGAAGCCGACGCCATCCTGCTATCAGTCGGAGCGCACCCGCGGGAACTCACCACCGCCCAGCCCGACGGCGAACGCATCTTCAACTGGACCCAGCTCTACACCCTCACCGAGGTCCCCACGAACCTGATCGTGGTCGGTTCGGGAGTCACGGGCGCCGAGTTCGCCTCAGCGTATGACGGCCTCGGTTCCAGGGTCACCCTGATCTCGAGCCGGGACCGGGTGCTGCCCGGCGAGGATGCAGACGCCGCCGAGGTGCTCGAAAACGTGTTCAGGAACCGCGGGATGACGGTGCTCTCCGAATGCCGGGCCCAGGGCGTGGAGCGGGCGGGCGACGGCGTCGTGGTCACCCTGTCCGACGGCCGGACCGTCGAGGGCAGTCACTGCCTCATCGCTGTGGGATCGATCCCCAACACGGCGGGGATTGGGCTCGAGGAAGCGGGAGTCCAACTCACCGAATCGGGCCACATCAAGGTTGACGGCGTGTCTCGCACATCGGCACCGAACGTGTACGCAGCGGGGGACTGCACCGGGGTGCTGGCTCTCGCGTCAGTCGCCGCCATGCAGGGCCGGATTGCCATGGCTCACCTGATGGGCGACAGCGTCACCCCGCTGAAGCTGAAACAGGTTGCCTCCAACATCTTCACTGCCCCCGAGATTGCCACCGTGGGGGTCTCCGAGGCCGACGTCGAGTCCGGCCGGTACCAGGGCGACGTCGTCAAGCTCTCCCTCCACACCAACGCCCGGGCGAAAATGATGAACGTGACCGACGGATTTGTCAAGATCATTTCCCGCAAGGGATCGGGAACGGTAATCGGCGGTGTCGTCGTCGGTCCCCGGGCCTCCGAGCTGATTTTCCCCCTCGCTCTGGCCGTGACCAAGAAGCTGCATGTTGACGATGTGGCGAACACTTTCACCGTGTACCCGTCGCTGACCGGGTCCATCTCAGAGGCAGCGCGGCGGCTCCACGTCCGTCTGTAGGGCAAGGATTTCCAGCTACCCCAGCCCTGACGGAACCGGGCTGGGGTACCCTGTCTGTCGGGTGCGCTGTCCATATAATGGACAATTTTATCCACCCGTTGGACCTTACTGGTCTGATTGATGCATTCAACCACCTGATCGCGGTGCCCGCACGGCCGCCGTAGTGAGAGAAAGCCACAGACATGTCAACAACCCCGTCCGCCGTGGACGCCGGTGCAGCACAGCCGAAGAACCCCAAGGGTCGCGTTATCTTCGCGAGCCTCATCGGCACCACCATCGAGTTCTATGACTTCTACATTTATGCCACGGCATCAGTCCTGGTCTTCCCGGCCCTGTTCTTCCCGGGTGCCACCCCGGCCAACGCGATCCTCAGCTCCTTCGCCGTCTTCGGTGTCGCCTTCGTGGCCCGGCCGCTCGGGTCGATCATCTTTGGGCATTACGGGGACCGGATTGGGCGGAAGGGGACGCTCGTCGCGTCCCTGCTCACCATGGGCATCGCTACCTTCCTCATCGGGGTGCTACCAACCGCCCAGGTGGACGGTTGGATCATCCTCGCTCCGGCACTGCTGGTGCTGCTGCGGTTCTTCCAGGGTCTGGCCCTCGGCGGTGAATGGAGCGGCGCTGCGCTGCTTGCCACCGAGAACGCCCCGAAGAACAAGCGTGCCGTCTACGGCACGTTTCCACAGTTGGGCGCACCAATCGGCTTCATCCTCGCCAACCTGCTCTTCGTCTACCTCAACGCCACCCTCAGTGAGGAGGAGTTCCTGGCCTGGGGCTGGCGGGTACCGTTCCTGCTCAGCGCCGTCCTGGTGATCGTTGGACTGTACGTGCGGCTCAAGCTCATTGAGAGCCACTCATTCCAGCAGGTGAAGGATAAGGGCAAGGTCGTGAAGCTGCCCCTGGCCAGCGTGTTCAAGCACCAGTGGCGTGCCCTGTTGCTTGGCACGTTCATCATGTTTGCCACCTACGTACTGTTCTACCTGATGACCGCGTTCACCCTGACCTTCGGAACCACCCCGGCGTCGGTCGAGGACGCCAGGGCGGCCGCAGAGGCGGCGGGCCGTGGCTTCGACGACGCTGCCGCCGAGGCCTTTGTTCCCGGCCTTGGGATCGCCCGTGGGGACTTCCTCGTCATGCTCATCATCGGTGTGGTGTTCTTCGGTATCTTCACCCTGGTATCCGGTCCGCTGGCCGAGAGGTTCGGCCGCCGAAAGATGCTGATGGCCACCACCATCGGCATTGCCCTGTTCGGGTTCACCTGGGTGCCCCTGTTCGGCGCGGGGACCACTGGCGCGATGGCCCTGCTCATTATCGGTTTCATCTTGATGGGCCTCACCTTCGGACCCATGGCGGCTATCCTGCCCGAGCTGTTCCCGGCCAACGTGCGGTACACCGGCTCGGCTGTCGCCTATAACATGTCCAGCGTGATCGGGGCCGCACCGGCGTCGTTCGTTGCTATTGCCCTGTGGCAACTCGCTGACGGCAGTACGCTGCTGGTGGGACTGTATCTGAGCGCGGCAGCTGTCGCGACGTTCATCGCCCTCTGGTTGAGTCGCGAAACCCGCGATCACGACTACGACAATAACGTCGCCTGACCTGGACCGCCGACCCGGTTGACCGACCCGGACCACTCGCGACGACGGTGCGGCACCTAGGGGTGCTGCGCCGTCGTCGTTGGAAGACCTATTAATGCTTCCCCGAGGGCGCCCACGTAGAATCGGTCAGTGAACCAAACCAGCGGAGGCGGCATGAGTACCCAATCACTGGCGGACGGGCGTTACCTGCTGGGCGGTGTGGTGGGCGTCGGCGGGATGGCCGAGGTGTACCGCGCGCGGGACACGCGACTTGGCAGAGATGTGGCAGTGAAGCTGTTCCGACCGGGGGCGGCGGATGGCGTCTCCCGAGGATCCGACGAGGCGCGGTTGCTGGCGGGACTGCACCACCCCGGGTTGGTGCGGGTGTTGGACATGGATTCGTCCGAGACGTCGTCGGGGTCCACCTATCTGGTCATGGAGCTGATCGAGGGACCGGATCTTGGGTCAGTCCTGACCGGCGGACCCCTGCCGCCCGCATCGGTGCGGCTGGCCGGCTGGGACGTGGCACGGACCCTTGCCTATATCCATCAGCAGGGAATCCTTCATCGGGACGTCAAGCCATCGAACATCCTGACGCGCAGCACCGAACCGGAGAGCGGCGTCTTCGGCTACCTGTTGACTGACTTCGGGATTGCGCGCTTCTTTGATGCTGCCCGGCAGACCGCCACCGGACAGACTGTTGGCACGGCAGCCTATCTCAGTCCCGAACAGGCCCGTGGAGGTGTGATCGGCACCTCCACCGATATCTACTCCCTGGGTCTGGTGCTGTTGGAATCCCTGACCGGAGCGCGAGCCTACCCCGGGACGAGCCTGGAGTCGGTCGTGGCCCGCCTGCACCGCGCTCCGTCCATTCCCACGGCATTCGGGCCGGCCTGGCAGTCCCTGCTCTCGCGGATGACCGCGGACAACCCCGACGACCGGCCCACCGCCGGTGCCGTAGCCTCTGAGTTCGCCCAATGGCAGCACCCTGAACCCCACACCGAAGTGCTGGACGCTGACGCGTCAGCCGACAGGCGTTTCCAGTTATTCCTGCCCGACGAACCGCCACGTGGGCCCGCGCGGACCGCAGTATCCCCGATGGCCCCGGTAGGGGCGACGGCAGTCATGGCGACATCCCAGCCACCGACGGCTGCGCGGGGAACCGTGGCTTCGCCGGCAAGTGCGGTACAGCCGGCCTCGTCGCCTGTTATCCCGGAACGCCCGAAGCCGCGCGGACGCCGACGCTGGCTGGTTGGTGTGCTTGCCGCCGTCGCAGCGCTGATTCTCGGTGCAGCGATCGTGGCTGGCCTGAACCTCGGCGGACCGGAACCTGCCGAAGAGCTGCCAGCGGTACCGGGCATCACCGGTGAACTACTCCAGGAACTCTATGAAGAGGTGCAACCATGAGGCGTCGGGCACACCATTGGGCGGCTGCAGCGTCGCTCTCCACTGCGCTCGTGTTGGCAGGCTGCGGTACCTCGGACCTCGAATCGGGCACTGCGGCCGGGTTCCAGGCCTCGGTTCGCGACATTGCCACGGCGGCTGCGGGCGGGGATCAGGCCGGTGCCACCCTGCTGGCCACCGAACTCAGCCAGGCGGTGACCGTGGCTCAGGGGCAGGGGACGGTCACCGCCGATCGCGCGGCAGAGATCCAATCGACGATTGATGAACTGCTTGCTGCCCTTGCTGCCGAGCTGGGCCAGCCCGCCCCGGCAGCGCCCGAACCGGGACCAACCGTTGAGACTCCGGAGGAATCCTCGGCTCCTGAGCCTCCGGCTGACGCTCCAGCCGAAGCTCCCGAGCCTTCGGAGCAGGCCACGTCCCCGGGGCCGGTTTCCACTCCTGAAGAGCCCGCGGACGACGAAGAGACCGATGAGCAGACCGAGAAGGAACTGCGCGACGCCGAACGCGAGCAGGAAAAGCTGCAACGTGAACAGGAAAAGGCAGAGAAAGCAGCCGAACACGAGCAGGAGAAGGGCGGCAACGCCAAGGACGGGTGACAGCCCAGCACAAGTGCTCAGCAGCCAGCGCAGTGGTCAGCGTTTAGTGGTCAGTCGGAAATGGCAGCGATGACGGCACCGGCTGCCACTGTGTCGCCCGGCGCAGCGCTGAGTCCCGACAGGGTTCCGGACCTATGAGCGGTGAGGGGTTGCTCCATTTTCATGGCTTCCAGAACAACTATCAGGTCTCCCTCGGCAACGAGGTCGCCGTCGGATACGGCCACCTTCACAATGGTGCCCTGCATAGGGGAGGTGAGATTGTCGCCGTCGGCCGCCGCCGAGCCGCCGCGAGCGCGTAGCGCTTTTTTGGGCTTACCGGCCGGCGCTTGGCGCCCGCTTCCCCCCAGCCCGGCGGGGAGGACCACCTCCAGCCGTTTGCCGGCTACCTCTACGGTGATGCGTTGGCGGGCGCCGTCGTCGTCGGAGGCTGAATCCTGTACCTCCCCGGAAATCCACGGCTCAATGGTGTTAACGAACTCGGTCTCGATCCAGCGGGTGTGGACCGAGAAGGGGCCGTCCGCCGGGGCGAACGCGGGATCCGCGACGACGGCCGCGTGGAACGGCAGGACGGTCGGCATACCGGTGACCTGCATTTCCGTCAGGGCGCGGCGCGCACGCTGCAGAGCCTGGGTGCGGGTGGCGCCGGTGACGATGAGCTTGGCCAGCATGGAGTCGAAGTTTCCGCCGATGACCTCACCGGCCTCGATACCTGAATCGACCCGGATGCCGGGACCGGTGGGGAGGGTGAGGGTCTGGACCGTGCCGGGGGCGGGCATGAAGTTGCGGCCGGCGTCCTCGCCGTTGATGCGGAACTCGAAGGAATGGCCGCGCACCTCGGGGTCGCCGTAGCCCAGGGCTTCGCCGCGGGCGAGGCGGAACTGTTCACGGACCAGATCGATGCCGGTCACCTCCTCCGAGACCGGGTGCTCCACCTGGAGTCGGGTGTTGACCTCGAGAAAGGAGATGGTGCCGTCCTGGCCGACCAGGAACTCGCACGTCCCGGCGCCCTGGTAACCGGCCTCGCGCAGGATGGCCTTGGACGCCTCGTAGAGCCGGCGGTTCTGGTCGTCGCTGAGAAACGGGGCAGGTGCTTCCTCGACCAGCTTTTGGTTGCGGCGCTGCAGCGAGCAGTCGCGGGTGGAGACGACGACGACGTTCCCGTGGGCGTCAGCAAGGCACTGGGTTTCGACGTGGCGGGGGGCATCGAGGAACCGTTCCACGAAACACTCGCCACGCCCGAAGGCTGCCGTGGCTTCGCGGACCGCCGATTCGTAGGCTTCCGGGATATCGGCTGCATCCCGGACCACCTTGATGCCGCGGCCACCGCCGCCAAAGGCGGCCTTGATGGCGAGGGGTAGCCCGAACTCGTCGGCAAAATCCTGGACTTCACGGACCGAGCCGACCGGATCCTTGGTCCCGGGCACCAAAGGAGCGCCCACCTTCTCGGCAATGTGACGGGCCTTGACCTTGTCACCCAGTTGGGAGATGGCGTCGGGGGACGGGCCGATCCAGGTGATGCCGGCGTCGATCACCTTGCGGGCGAAGTCAGCGTTTTCGGACAGGAAGCCGTAGCCGGGGTGGATGGCATCGGCGCCGCTGCGCTGGGCTGCCTCGAGGATACGGTCCATCACCAGGTAGGAATCTGCGGCGGTGCTGCCACCCAAGCCGTAGGCTTCATCGGCCAGCCGGACGTGCAAGGCGTCCCGGTCAGGATCCGCATACACCGCGACCGACGTCAGGCCCTCGTCGCGGGCAGCGCGGATGATGCGCACGGCAATTTCGCCGCGGTTAGCGATCAGGACCTTGGAAACGGGGTTTACTGCACCGGAAAAGGACTCGCTCATAGTGTGGTCTGGCTCCTTCGTATCTGTTCGGAGCCTAGCGCCATATTGTCGTCTATGCCCATAATCCATGCGGATAGCGCGTGTGGCGGGCGATTTCTTTGTAGGGATGCTACAAAAGCGAACCGCACCTGGAGCTGGTGGACGAGCGTCACTGGGTAACGAAAATGGGTGTGGCTAAGCCCAAAAATCCATCACGGTAAGCCCTGCCGATCCCAGCAGTCCCCTCAGTGTTGAGACACTCAGTCCGACGACGGCGTGCGGATCGCCGTCGACCCGGGTGATAAACGCCCCGCCCAAGCCGTCGATCGTGAACGACCCGGCCACCTGCAGGGGTTCGCCGGTAGCCACGTAGGCATCAATCTCATTGTCAGTCAGGTGTGCGAAATGCACGGAGGCCGACGCGACGGCGCCCACGGTGGCGCCCGATCCACCGTCGGACGCGTCACGCGTATCAACGAGCCAGTGCCCGGTGTGCAGGACACCAACGGAGCCGCTCATGCGCCGGATCCTCGCTCGCGCTATCTCCGGCTCCCACGGCTTGCCGTGCGCCTCGCCGTCAAATTCGAAGATCGAGTCGCAGCCGATGACCAGCGCGCCCTCGGACCCACTGACCGAAGCGACCGCCTCAGCCTTGGCACGGGCCAGGAGCAGGGAGGTATCGGACGCGTCGAGCGGCCCGTACTGGGCTGCGACGGCGTCCTCGTCGACGTCCGAGACGAACACCGAGTGGTGGATCCCAGCGTCGGACAGGACCTTGGCACGGGCGGGTGAGGCGGAGGCAAGGATCAGGCGGGCAGTCATAGCTCAGCCTAAACACTTCTGGGCAACCGACCCCAATCCACCATGTCCAGGTTGCTCACTATCCGGTCGCCAATGCAGAGTCGTGCTGTTCGCCGTCGGGGCCCGGCTAGCCAACCAGGGCCCGACGCAACGTGTCCAGCCCGACCGACCCCAGGTTCAGGGAGCGGGTGTGGAAACTGCGCAGGTTGAACGCTGAGCCTTCGCGATCCTTGACCTCGTCGCGGATCCGTTCCCACAGCCGCTGCCCGATCTTGTAGGAGGGGGCCTGACCCGGCCAGCCGAGGTACCTGTTGAACTCGAAGTCCAGCGAGCCCTCGGTGATGGCGATATTTCGCTTGAGGAACTCATACCCTTTGTCGGGGGTCCAGGTGCCGGTGCCCCAGCGGGCGGGGACCTCTAGCTCCAGGTGTACCCCGATGTCGAACACCACGCGCGCCGCCCGCATCCGCTGCGCATCGAGCATCCCCAGGCGTTCCCCAGGATGGTTGAGGTACCCCAGTTCCTGCATGAGCCGCTCGGCATACAGCGCCCAGCCCTCCCCATGACCGGAGACCCACACCGCGTTGCGGCGCCAGTTGTTGAGGAGTCCGCGCTGCATGGTCGCGGTGGCGATCTGCAGGTGGTGGCCCGGAACGCCCTCGTGATAAACCGTGGTGGTCTCCTTCCAGGTGGTGAAGGAGTCCTCACCCTCGGGGACGGACCACCACATGCGGCCCGGTCGGGAAAAGTCGTCGCTGGGTCCCGTGTAGTAGATGGCGCCCTCATGGGTGGGAGCGATCTTGCACTCGAGGGTGCGCATGATCTCGGGGATGTCGAAGTGGACTCCCGCCAGTTCGGCGACTGCCCTATCCGAAAGCTGCTGCATCCACGACCGCAGGGCGTCGGCACCCTTCAACTGCAGGTCGGGGGACTCGTCGAGGATCTTCATCGCCTCTTCGATCGACGCGCCCGGCTTGATCTCGTCGGCAACTGCTTCCTGCTCGGCGATTACCCTGTCCAGTTCTTCGACCCCCCACCGGTAGGTTTCCTCAAGGTCGACGACGGCGCCCAGGAACCGGCGCGACATCAGGGCGTAGTGTTTCCGGCCGACCGCATCCTTGGCTGGCGCCGCTGGCAGCAACTCCTTCTCCAGGAAGGCGCCCAGTCTCAGGTACGCGGCGCGGGCCGCAGCGGTCCCTTCAACGAGATCCTGACGCAGCGGTTCCGGCAGGTCGCCGTCCTCAAGCGAGGCGGTCGAGGCAAAGTCGTCAAAGAAACCGCCATCCTCGGCGTACTTGGTGGTTTGGTCAATCACAATCCGGATCTGGCGTTCGGCGGCGACGAGGCCGCGGTCCTTGCCGGCCCGTAGAGAGACGATATACCCGTCGAGGGCTTCCGGGATGTTGTGGAGGCGGCCAGCGATGTGGGCCCACTGGTCGGCGGTGTCGGTCGGCATCAGGTCGAAAATCATCCTGATCTCCTGGGCCGGCGAAGCAAGGTTATTGAGGTCTGCAAGGTTCATTCCCGTGTCGTGAATTTCGAGTTCCAGCCCGAGGCGTTCCTGCATGGCATCCAGGGTGACCCGGTCGACGTCGTCGGCCGGTTCCAGATCGGTCAGCCGGCCGAGCGTTTCCCTGGTGGCTTCAGCCCAGGCTTCCAGGCCGGCGGGGGAGTAGTCACGGTATTCGGTTTCATGGCCAGGGAAGCCCAGCTCGGTGGCGAAGCCCGGATCGAGTTGAAGCAGGGTCTCGGTGTAGGCGTCGGCGACGGCGTCAATGGCTGTCTTCGCCCGGGTAGGAAGCTGCGGGGACGGGAGGCTGGCTGTGGCGGGGGTCTCATTATTCACAGCACGAGCCTAACCGGTTTGGCGCCACCAGTGGTTGCTTTGAGCCACCTTAATTGACGGTGACCGGATTGAGCCCTGACCGGCGCGCCACTGGGACGGATCACCGAGGCGCCGGTTGACCACGATCCGGACACCGCTCTGAGCCTACTCAACACCGTGTACTTCGCGACCGCGTGGAAGACGCCCTTTGACCCGGTCCTGGCCAATTACGCGTCCTGTTCCGGCTGGTCGGCCGTGGATCTGCCGTACAACGGGGGATTCCACCTGCGCCTGATCCTCCCGGACGAGGGAGAGTCGCCGGTCATGACCACCGAAGTGGGACCACAAGTATCTTACGACGGACGAATCCGGAGCGGCGATGCCCGACGTCGAGCTCGTCTTGACCGGCTTCCAGTCTCAGATCATCCATCAGGAGACCGGCATGCCCCTGTTCATGGGAACGGTGATGATCCCCGCTAAACGGCGGCTAGCGGCTGCTACGCCGCCACGACCCCGGGCCAGGCCGCGGCGCGAGCCGCAGCTGGTTCCGGCGCGCCCAGCTGCGCTGCGACGTCGCCGTGTCGGGCTCAGCTGCACCCTCCGACAATGCGACGACGACGGCGGTCAGCGCCGCCAGCTCCTCGGGCGTCGGGGTACCCCGAATCACAGTCAACACGGGCCCGCGGGGAGCCGGCGGCTCTTGGGTGAAGTCCCGAGCAGGGGTCGGCATGGTGGTCACAGCGGGATGTTCCCGTGCTTTTTGGCAGGATTGGAGGCGCGTTTGTCGTGGAGGGCCCGCAGCCCCCGGACAATCTGCTGCCGGGTGTCTGACGGCGCGATCACCGCATCGACGAAGCCGAGCTGCGCGGCCTGGTACGGGTTGAGGAGCTCTTCCTCGTACTGGGTGATCACTTCGGCGCGGGCCGCATCGACGTCGCCGCCGGCGTCGGCTACCGCCTTGAGGTGTCCGCGGTACAGGATGTTTACCGCACCCTGAGCACCCATCACGCCGATCTGCGCCGTTGGCCACGCCAGGTTCAGGTCAGCGCCGAGTTTTTTGGAGCCCATCACAATGTACGCGCCGCCGTAGGCTTTACGGGTGATGACCGTGAGCTTGGGGACCGTCGCCTCCGCGTAGGCATACAGCAGTTTGGCACCGCGGCGGATGATGCCGTTGAACTCCTGGTCCTTGCCGGGGAGGAAGCCGGGCACGTCCACGAGGGTCAGGATGGGTATGTTGAAGGCATCGCAGTTGCGGACAAAACGGGCGGCTTTCTCGGACGCGGCGATATCCAGAGTGCCAGCGAACTGCAACGGCTGGTTGGCGACGATGCCGACCGTGTGACCCTCCACCCGGGCGTAGCCGATCATCACGTTGGGTGCGTAGAGGGACTGCATCTCCAGGAAGTGGCCGTCGTCGACAATCGTCGAGATCACTGCGCGCATGTCATACGGCTGGTTCGCCGAGTCGGGGATCAGGGCATCGAGTGCCTCATCCTCGGTTGTGAGCTCCAGCTGCTCGACGAACTCGGCCACTGGTGCCTCGGCCAGATTGTTGGAGGGGAGAAAGTCGAGCAGTTCGCGGACAAAATCGATGGCGTCGCGTTCATCCGATGCGAGGTAGGCGGAAGTGCCGGTGGTGGAGTTGTGCTGCCGGGCACCGCCGAGCGTCTCCATATCAACGTCCTCGCCGGTGACGGTCTTGATCACGTCCGGGCCGGTGATGAACATGTGCGACGTCTTGTCCACCATGACCACATAGTCGGTGAGGGCGGGAGAGTAGGCTGCGCCGCCGGCGCAGGGCCCCATGATGAGGGAAATTTGGGGGATGACCCCCGAGGCATGGACGTTGTTCCTGAAGATATCGGCGAACATCGCCAGCGAAGACACCCCCTCCTGGATGCGGGCGCCGCCGCCGTCGTTAATCCCGACCACCGGGCACCCGTTCCGGAGTGCGAATTCCTGCACCTTGACGATTTTCTCGCCGTTTACCTGGCTCAGCGACCCGCCGTATACGGAGAAATCCTGGCTGTAGACGGCAATCTGGCGGCCGTCGACCGTTGCATAGCCCGAGACGACGCCGTCGCCCAGAGGTTTTTTCGCCTCCATGCCGAAGGCGGTGGAGCGGTGGACGGCCAGGGCATCAAACTCGACAAAGGACCCGGGGTCGACCAGCAGATCGATGCGCTCGCGGGCCGTGTTCTTCCCGCGGGCGTGCTGTTTCGCCACTGACTCGGGTCCGGATGGCTGCTGCGCCAAGCCCTCGCGGCGGCGGAAATCAGCGAGCTTTCCCGCGGTGGTCGTGAGGTCGATCGTCTGGTCCTGTTCGACCAAAGGTGCTGAGCCAGTCTGCATTGAGTCTCCGGGTTGGCGGCATTGCCGGGTTTAAGTAGGTTCCCCACAAAGGGTCCGGCGTTTCTCCCAGTCTAATGAGGGTTAGGCGCCTCACCGCTGTAGGACACCTACAATTTACTGTCTGCTGGGTTAGTTCTCCCCCGCATGTTACTCGTGAGTAACAATTAGGTTCTGGGGGCACCCGTCGCACTATTCTTACTTCATGACAGCCAGCAACGACGCCCTACGTCAGACCACCCCGGCGACCCTCGAAGGTCGCACCATCCTGATGTCAGGCGGCAGTCGCGGGATCGGCCTCGCGATTGCCCTGCGTGCTGCGCGCGACGGCGCGAACATCGCTCTGATGGCCAAAACGGGAGAGCCTCACCCCAAGCTCGACGGCACGGTCTTCACCGCCGCCGAGCAGATTCGCGCCGCCGGAGGGAACGCTTTGCCGATTGTCGGCGACGTGAGGAACGACGACGACGTCGCCGCGGCGGTCGCCGCTGCCACCGTGGAGTTCGGCGGGCTCGACGTCGTCGTCAATAACGCTTCGGCAATCGATCTCTCACTCACCCGGGACGTCAGCATGAAACGTTACGACCTGATGGCCGACATCAATGTCCGGGGCACTTTCCTGCTCAGTAAACTCTCGCTGGATGCCCTGTTGGCCTCAAACAACCCCCACATTTTGACCCTATCGCCGCCGCTTAATCTGGAGCCGCGCTGGGCTGGCAGCCATCTTGCCTACACGATGGCAAAATACGGGATGAGCCTGACGACACTCGGGCTGGCCGAGGAATTTCGGGCGGACGGGATCGCCGTCAACTCGCTCTGGCCGCAGACCCTGATCGACACTGCTGCCATCAGAAATCTGCCCGGTGGGGAGCAGATTGTGAACGGCGCACGTAAGGCCGAAATCGTGGCCGATGCCGCCCACGCCATCCTGGTCCGCCCGTCCCGCTCGTGCACGGGAAACTTCTTCACCGACGAAGGGGTGCTGCGTGAGGAGGGCGTCACCGACTTCACCCGCTACAGCCTTGGCGCCACCGAAGATCAGCTGGTCCCCGACATTTTTCTTTAGCCGGCCCAGCCCTGGCGTCGGAGCGCGGCGGCGACCTTTGCCACTACCGAACCCTTGCCCTGGCGGAGATCGAGTTTGTTGAGCTTGACCTGCGCCCAGCCGAGCTCGGACGCCCAGGCATCCCGACGGGCATCGGCTGACTGTTGCCCGGGCGTCAGGTGGTGGGCGCCGTCGTACTCGACGCACGTCCGGTACTCCTCACAGGCGAGATCGGTCCAGAAGGTGACGCCACCCGTCGGATCCAGCACGGGCCAATCGACGTTGAAGTAGGGAAGCCCGGCATCCTCAGCCATCAACCTCACCAGGGTCTCCGGCGGTGAATCGACGCCCACGCGGAGTCTGACGAATGCCGCCCGTGCGGCCCGGATCCCCCGGGTGCGGCGGTGGTGATCCAGGAACTGTTCCAGGTCTGCGAGCGGAACGGCGGCGTGCTTTGCCTCACCGAATGACCGCTGGTGGGAGCACACAAGGTAATCCCCGGCACAGATAAGGTGCTCGTGACTGAGGAGGCCCGCAAGATCGAGCCAGGTTCGGGCAGGGGACGTCATGGCCACGCCGTGGAGTTTGACGAGGTCTCCGGGCTGCACCGCAAGTCGGTGCCCAGCCACACCGCGTCGGCGCGGCCCGGCGCCACCCGCTGCGCGAGACAGGTGGATCACCGGTTCGGTAGTGCACCATCGGGGGAGGGGAATTCCATGAATCGCGGCAGCGGTCGTATGGCTAATGAAGGACCCGGCACTCAGCTCGGTGTACGGACGGCACCGGTCCAACATGCCCTGGCTGGATTGGCGGGGTACCCGGATGCTTCGGCTGGGAAGGCTTAGGTCGCTGGCCCGGGTGCGGCTTCGCGGAACGCCGATGGCCGCAGCGGCGTTCGTGGTGAATGACCGCCCATCGAGAGGACCGGGAAGCTTCGCCCGCTGTGTCATTGCACCATTGGACCGCAATGTGGCCAACCGTGTTTGGGTTATCCACAGGCACACAACATTTGGGCAACTGTGGCGGGTGGGCGGGTTCGACGTCGACGGCGCTCGCCACCATTTGTGCAGGTGTGGCGGGTGCAATCCCTGTCGAAGGAAACCCCGGAAAACTTTTGCGCACGTGTGGTGGGTCGGAGTGCCTCGAACCCGCCAGTGCTGCGCAAGTGTTTTGGGGGACCCGCCACAGCTGCGCAAAAGCCAACGCATGACCGGTCAAAGCCACGCTGGGTAAGATCAATCCATGACTTCCCGCTATTCCAGCCTCGAACGCCCCGGATTGGATGAAGCGGCGCTCCGGGACGCCCTCTGCGCACCCAAGGGACCCTACGGGCGGCTCGACGTGGTAGCGGAGACCGGATCAACCAACACCGACCTCGCAGCCCATGCGGCGACCCACGCCGGCGACTGGCCCGACCTCAGTGTGCTCACCGCCGAGCAGCAGAGCGCCGGACGGGGCCGGCTGGGCCGCACCTGGACTGCCCCCGAGCGCTCGTCGCTGATCCTGAGCATCCTGCTCCGGCCCCGCAACAGTCAGGGCCGCCCGTTACCCACGCACAGCTATTCCTGGCTCTCCCTCCTCGCCGCGCTCGCCCTCGCCGAAAGCATCGAGGAGCGCACCGAGATCAGCCCCCAACTCAAATGGCCCAACGACGTCCTCGTCGACGGACGCAAGCTCGCCGGGGTGCTGGCCCAACTGGTCGCGGGCACCAACGAGGGGCCCGCCGCCGTCGTCGTCGGGGTGGGCGCCAACGTGTCCCTCACCGACCAGGAGCTGCCGGTGCCCACCGCCACCAGCCTGCTGCTCGAATACGCCACCACCACCGACCGCAACGTGCTGCTGCGTGCGTTCCTCCGCCGGTTCGCCGACCACTATGCTGCCTTCCGGGCCGTCGACGGCGACGCCCGCCGCGACTGGGCCGACGGCACCACCCTCGCGCAGCGGGTCAGCGACCGGATGGTCACCCTCGGCCAGAATGTCCGGGTGGAGCTGCCCGGCGGCGTTGAACTGCTGGGGCGGGCCCTGGGCCTCGACGAGCACGGCGCCCTCCTGGTCCGCGACTACGACGACGAACGGCACACGGTCACCGCCGGCGACGTCGTGCACCTGAGACCGGTCCCCTGACGTGGGCGGCTGACCGGCTGTGCGTCTGAAGCTTGCACCGGGGGAGCACGTCATTGTACGAACCCGGCCCCATCCGAGATCGTTGCTGCTGCCCTTCGTCGGAGCGCTGGTGGTACTTGCGGTGTTGGGCTTTGGGCTCGGCCTGCTGAGCCGGGACGGCTTGCCGACGGCGATCCTCGATTCGGTTCCGTTGCTGGTGGTCCTGGTCCTGGCGGTGGGGGTGCTGATCCTACTGCGGATCTTTGTGCGGCCGATGATGAAGTGGTGGGGAATGCGCTACATCCTGACCAGCCGGCGGTTCATCAAACGGCAAGGCTTCTCTACCCGGCGGGAGCACGAGCTCGCGCTCGCCAGCATCTACCAATTGGACACCAGCCAGACACTGCTGCAGCGGTCAACCGGCAGCGGAACCCTCACCGTGGACCTGGGCCGTGACCGCACGGTAATTTACCCGGACGTGCCGCAGGTGCACCTCTTCAAGGAGTTCATGGTGGAGGCGATCGGGGACCTCCCACTGACCGTCATGTTTGATGGTGTAGACATGGAAGCTGACCCGGTGCACGACCTCGAGGGATATTGACGCCCGATGAGAGACCACCGACGAAAGACGCCGATGAGAGACCCCGGACAGGAGAAGAACTGATGACTGCCGACGACCAGTCCGACACGGGCCAGGACGAGCTCGCGCCCGGTCTGGCGATGCAGCCGCAGCCGCAGTCGCAGTCCATCCCAACCCCGGACGATGAGCTGGCGGCATCCCCTGAGCTGACCCGAGAAGCAATCCGGGACCTGGAGATCGAGTTACTGGGCGCCGAGCGTACCCTACGACGCCGGGACGTTGCCGCCCGCGCGGGCGTCTCACTGCTCTCTGCCCGGAAGCTTTGGCGGGCCATGGGTTTCCCGAATATCTCCGATGAGGACGTTGCCTTCACTGAGAAGGACAAGGACGCGCTGATCACCATCATCGAACTTGTGCGTAGCGAGAAGGTCTCCGAGAACGCGGCAATCTCTATCACCCGCGCCATCGGCCAGATGACCGACCGGATGGTGGTCTGGCAGATCGAGGCGCTGGTCGAAGAGATGGCCGCCCAACGGGAAATCCCCGACGCAGTCGCCCGGCGGGCCCTGGTTGCTGAACTCCCCGACCTCATCGGGCCGCTCGAAAAGACCCTGGTCTACGCGTGGCGTCGGCAGCTGAACGCCGCGGTGCAACGGCTCGCTTTGCGCGCCGAATCGGGGCTGCAGGCCAGCGCCGAGGGTCGGGTGGGGGATGAGGACGACGCCCCGCTGCCTCTGGCCCGTGCTGTAGGTTTCGCCGATCTGGTGTCCTATACGAGCCTGTCCCGGCAGATGAACGAGCGCACCCTCGCCCACCTCGTGCAGCGGTTCGAGAATGTCTGCGCCGAAATCATCTCCGTGGGCGGCGGGCGGCTGGTCAAGACCATCGGTGATGAAGTGCTGTACATTGCCGAGTCTCCCGAGGCAGGCGCCGAGATTTCGTTGGCCCTGGCGAAGGCCTTCACCGAGGATGACCTGCTCCCCTCGGCCCGCGTCTCCCTCGTTTGGGGAAGAATCCTGTCCCGGCTGGGGGACATCTACGGGCCAACAGTGAACCTCGCTTCCCGCCTGACGTCGCTGGCCGAACCCGGGACCGTGCTGATCGACGCCTCAACGGCGGCCACCCTGCGGGATAATGACCGTTTCGTCCTCATCCCGCATAGCGCCCGTACTATCAGGGGCTTCGGTGAAGTGCACCCGGTCACGCTGGCGCGGGGCACAGGCACCGGACTGATCCTCGACTAGCCCGGGCACGCTACCGGCCGATGGGCGGGGGCTGCGGTTGAGCGTCGGCTAGGGTAGCCAAGTAACTACGTGACACATCGCATTGACGGCAGCTAGATGGCAGGGCGGATATGACAACCGATAAGACACCGGTCCCGGGCCTCGAGCTCACGGTGAGCTGCGGGTACGCGTCGGACGTGGGCCTGCGCAGGGAACACAACGAGGATTCGCTGGTCGCAGCCGACCCTATCTTTGCGGTAGCTGATGGCATGGGCGGGCATGAGGCGGGCGAGGTGGCCAGCAGCATCTGCATCCGCACGCTGATGCAGAGCCGGGTTGCGAGGCAGCCTCGTCCAGAGCTCGATCCTGAGGAACTGCAGGAAATCCTGGTCACCGCTGACGAGCAGATCCGTGCCGAAACCGGAGGGCGCGCCGGAACGACCCTTAGCGGAACCATCTTGGTGCAGGAAGGCGGCGAGCCGTACTGGCTGGTCTTCAACGTGGGGGATTCCCGCACCTACCGCCTCAGCGAAGGCGGGCTCGAGCAGGTCACCATCGACCATTCCGAGGTTCAGGAGCTCGTGGACTTTGGCCGGATCACCCCCGAGGAGGCCCTGACTCACCCACGCCGTCATGTAGTGACACGTGCGCTGGGCACAGGGAGCGACATCGACGCCGATTTCTGGCTGATTCCCGCCGCCGTCGGTGACCGGATGCTGGTCTGTTCCGACGGACTGATCAACGAGGTGGGCGATGAGCAGATCTTCGACCTCCTCACTACCCTCGCTCACCCGCAGGATGCCACTGGCGCGCTGGTGCAGGCAGCGCTGCGCGCCGGCGGCCGGGACAACATCTCGGTGATCGTGGTGGACCTCAGCGGAGGCGAACCGGGTCCTTTGACGACGGAGACACAAGGCCTCTAACTCCGTCGCCCGGGAAGCGGAGGACGACGGGGTGTGGGTTTTCGGCGGCGGACTGACGAGCTTCGAGAAAATGAGCCCGGTCGGTATAGACGTTTCGGTGAGCAAACCGGACCCAGGGGGTTGACCTGAGCATTGTGGCGGGAAATATCCACGGCCGATGCCCAGATTGCTCACCGGACCGGTGTCGAGAAGCCGGTTGGTCTCTTGACGCACCTGCTAGCCTCCAATCATGGGGGAAGATACAGCACAATTCATGCGGGACTTTGGCGCCATGGTCCGTGTGGTGCAGGAGGCACAACCGGTTTCGCCGCGCGGCCGGGAGCTCCTCGACACACTGACCGCGCATCTCGGCGTCGAGCCGTCAACCCTACCCGTCGTCGTCGAGGAGGTGCTACCCCACCGCTTCGTTGATGCGGACATCGTCCTCGCCTCGCTCACGGGCACCGAGGGACGACTCGTGGGTATTGGCGGCGGGGATCAGCGGCACCACCTGACCCTGAGCGACATGCTGCAGCACTCCGAGCTGTATCCCAGTTTCCCGCTGTCGCAGCCCGACTACACGAATCTCCCGATCGGCCCGGATGAACAGCGGCAGACGGTTGCGCTCGGCTTACACCTCTTCCGATATCAAAGTGCAGCGATGGCCATTCTGCAACGCAAGGCTGAACCGCAGTATGGGCGTCCGAGCGCCTCGCTGGAGGTCATCTGCGCGGATCCCGCTGCGACCAGGAACTTTCTCGCCGAGTTCAGGCGTCGCGTCCAGAAGGAGAGTGTGCTGCAGGGCCAGATTCTGACCTTCATCCTTGAGGAATTCGGACCCAGTAGCGCTGGCGTCACCTTTTTCAGGCGGCCGAACCTGACTGAGGACGAGGTCATCCTTCCCGAGGGACTGCTGGACAGAGTGAGCGAGCACGCCCTCGGCATCGCCGCTCACCGGGACGCGCTGGTTGCCGCGGGCCAGCACCTCAAACGCGGCATCCTTCTCTACGGCCCGCCCGGCACCGGCAAGACCCACACCGTCCGCTACCTGCTGAGCGCCAGCGAGGGGACAACCGCAATCCTCCTGTCCGGCGGCACCCTGGCCCACGTCAGTGAGGCGGCCCGGATGGCGCGGGCGCTGCAACCCTCGATTGTCGTCCTCGAGGATTGCGACCTCATCGCCGAGGACCGAAGCTTCGGGCACGGTCCGCAACCGCTGCTCTTCGAAGTGCTCGACGCGATGGACGGGCTCGACGACGACGCCGACGTCACCTTCGTCCTCACCACCAACCGGGTGGACATGCTCGAACGCGCACTCGCTCAGCGACCCGGCCGCGTTGACCTCGCCGTCGAAATACCGCTTCCAAGCGAGGTCGAGCGCACAGCATTGCTCCGGCTGTATGCACCCGAGGGGACGTTCAGCCCCGAAGCGATCGGTTTGGCTGCTGGGGGGACTGAAGGGACAACTGCATCGTTCACCAAGGAACTGGTGCGGCGGGCGGTTCTGACGGCTGCATCAGCGGGCGTCCCGGTCGGGGATGGCCAGCTGCAGCATGCGGTGACCGAGCTGATGTCGGACGGCGCCACCCTGACCCGGAGCCTGCTGGGAAGCAACGGGCAATCGCCTCACCCAGACCCCGAATCCGGGCACGGATCCTTCGGGTACTTCCCCGAGGTCGATCACTATTCAGCGAGCTATCCCTCGCCTTACCGGTCCGCGACATCTGTGTCCTTTGACAATCCACCGCCAAACCCAACCGACGACGACCGCTCCTAGCGCCCCACCCGGTTTGGGCCCTACCCGAGGGCCGCGTGAGGAACATTTGTCGGTTCCCAGCCGCCTAACGAGTATCGGGTGGGGGACTGAGGCAAGATAGGACTGTGGCCAGAACTTCGGATAACACCAGCATCGAGCTCCCTGCCGGCCAGACGCCGGTCGATTCCCTGCGGGAGGAATACGACACTTTGGCGGAGGAGGTGCGCCGGCACCGGTTCGCCTACTACAACGAGAACGCGCCCACGATCTCCGACGCGGAGTTCGATGAGCTGTTCCGGCGGTTGGAGAAGATCGAGGCCCTGCATCCGGAGTTGGTCGCCAACGATTCGCCCACTCAGGAGGTCGGCGGTGACGCTTCCTCGGCGTTCGCCGCCGTCGACCACCTGCAACGCATGTACAGCCTGGAGGACGTCTTCTCGCTGGATGAACTGGACGTCTGGGTCAGCAGGGCTGCAGCGAGCGTGGAGTCCGTCAGCCCGGGCAGCACCATCAAGTGGTTGACCGAGCTGAAGATCGACGGTCTGGCCGTCAACCTGCTGTACCGGAACGGCGAACTGGTGCGGGCGGCGACCCGCGGCGACGGCGCCACCGGTGAGGACATCACCCACAACGTCCTCACCATCGAATCCATCCCCAGGACCCTCGCCGGGACGGGCCATCCCGCCGAGATGGAGGTGCGCGGCGAGGTGTTCTTCCCGTCCGCCGCGTTTACCCAACTCAACGAGCGGATGGTCGCTGCGGGTAAGGCGCCGTTCGCCAACCCCCGCAACGCCGCAGCGGGATCCCTGCGTCAGAAGGACCCGGCGCTGACGGCGGAGCGCCCCCTGGACATGTACGTGCACGGAATCGGCGTCCGCGAAGGCCTCGCGGCCCGGTCCCAGTCCGAAACCTACGGTCTGTTGAAGAAGTGGGGCCTGCCCACCTCGCCCTACTACAGGGTGCTCGACGACGCGCCGGCGGTGGTTGACTTCATTGAGCACTACGGCAAGCACCGGCATGACCTGTTCCATGAGATCGACGGGATCGTCGTCAAGGTGGACGACTTCGCCCTGCAGCGGGCGCTGGGCCACACCTCACGGGTGCCCCGTTGGTCGGTGGCCTTCAAATACCCGCCGGAAGAGGTTAATACCCGGCTGCTGGATATCCGGGTGAACGTGGGCCGCACCGGCCGGGTCACCCCGTTCGGGATGATGGAGCCGGTCAAGGTGGCCGGTTCCACAGTCGAGATGGCCACCCTGCACAATCAGGATGTGGTGAAGGCCAAGGGTGTCCTGATCGGCGACATGGTGGTGCTCCGCAAGGCCGGCGACGTCATCCCGGAAATCGTGGGCCCCGTCGTCGCGCTGCGTGATGGAACCGAACGCGAATTCGTGATGCCCACCGAGTGCCCCTCCTGCGGAACGCCCCTGGCGCCGGCGAAGGAGGGCGACGTCGACATTCGCTGCCCCAACGCCCGGTCCTGCCCTTCGCAGCTGCGGGAACGGGTCTTCCACCTGGCCGGCCGGGGCGGGTTCGACATCGAGGCCCTGGGCTGGGAGGCGGCGATCGCTCTGACCCAGCCCGCCGAACCTGACGAACCGCCGCTGACGTCCGAGGCACAGCTGTTCGATCTCACCCCCGAGGCGCTCGCCGACGTGCGGATCCTCCGCGACAAGCGGGTCAAGGGCGAGGTGACGGGCAAGGAACTGGTGCCCTACTTCTACACCAAGGGCACCGCCAAAAAGGCTTCCGAGCCCAGCGCCAACACCCGCCGCCTGTTCGCCGAGCTGGAGAAGGCCAAACAGCAGCCGCTCTGGCGGGTCCTGGTCGCCCTTTCCGTCAGGCATGTTGGCCCCACCGCCTCACGTGCCCTCGCCACTGCGTTCGGATCGATGGAACGGATCCGTGCGGCGTCCGAGAAGGAGTTGGCGAACGTCGACGGCGTCGGCCCCACCATCGCTGCGGCCCTTACTGAATGGTTCGCCGAGGACTGGCACCGGGAGATCGTCGATGCCTGGGCGGCGGCCGGCGTCAGGATGGAGGACGACGTCGACACCTCCATGCCGCGCACGCTGGAGGGGGTGACCGTCGTCGTCACCGGGTCGCTGGAACACTACAGCCGCGATGAGGCGAAGGAGGCGATCATCCAGCGGGGCGGTAAGGCGTCCGGGTCGGTATCGAAGAACACCCACTATGTGGTGGCCGGAGAGAATGCCGGCACCAAGTTGGATAAGGCCGAGGCGCTCGGGCTAACCGTGCTGGACGAGGACGGCTTCACTCAACTCCTGACGGAGGGCCCCGGGTGAGCGGGCTGGCGTCGGAATTGCTGCACCTGGCGAAACAGGCGGCCGCCGCGGGGGCCGACGTGCTGGCGCGGCGCAGCGTCGAATCGCTCGGGGCGCAGACCAAGAGTTCGGATAGTGACTGGGTGACGGTGTTCGACCTGGCCGCCGAACGGGCTGTGCGGGACGTTATTTCCCGGTCACGTCCCCACGACGTGATCACCGGCGAGGAGCTGGGAACCTCCATTCCTGACCGGGCCTCGGGTGCCGGGCGGGTGCGGTGGTCCATCGATCCGCTGGACGGCACCACGAACTTCATTCGCAACATCGTCTACTACTGCACCTCGGTTGCGGCCATGGACGCCGACGGCCAATGGCTCGCCGGGGTGGTGCACGCCCCAGCGCTGGACCGGGTGTACTGGGCGGCCAAGGGGCAGGGCGCCTGGGTACGGGACCACGGCCGGGTGACCAGGCTCGACGGGCCCGACGTCGGACGAAAGGGAGCGTTGTTTGGCACTGGTTTCAGTTACGACCCTGTTGCCCGGACCCAGCAGGTCCGGGAATTAGGTGGGCTGATGGAGGGCTTCGGTGACGTCCGGCGGATTGGGTCGGCGGCACTTGACTTGTGCATGGTCGCCGACGGCACCCTCGACGGGTACGCGGAACGTGGCCTCAACGAACACGACTGGGCCGCCGGTGCGCTGATCGCCGAGGAGGCAGGCGCCACGGTGCTCCGCCCGAACCTCACCTCGGCGCTCGCCGGGGGACCGGGTGAGGGCGAGCGGTTTGCTGCCGTGACGATCGCCGGAGCCCCCGGCCTCGTGCCGCGAGCGACGAAGGTGGCCGCGGCTTCCACTGGGGGTGCCGAATGACTGCGAGCTGGCAAAGAGTCTTTTCAACACTTTCGACACCCCGGTTGCGGGAACTCTATGCCGCTGCAGTGCTGGGACATGGCGCGGATGCCTCGGCCAGGGAGCTAGACAAACTTGCGACTGCCGGGCTGCTGTGTGCCGATGGCACGGTCAATGCGGACCTGTTTCAGGCGGTCCTCGGCGCTGCGGCGCGGGATAAGCCGCAGGGAATCGACCGTTTCTTTGCCAACGGGCATCTGGACGGGCTGCCGCGCAATCCTGCCGACCGCCGCGCGGTTCTTGAGCATCTAACCAAGCGGTTAATCCCGGCGGACCAGGAATTGTCGGAGCGCGAGGTGAACCTGGTGCTAGCGACGGTGACCCGGGACGTCCCAACCCTGCGGCGGGCCATGGTGGATTACGGCCATCTTGACCGTCACCCGGACGGCACCGGATACCGTCGGGCCTGAAACCTGAAGGCCGACGTCGTCAGCTGTCGTGGGGTGCGTCAGGATCTTCGGGGGCCTGGTCGCGTCGCTCCTCGATGAGTTCCTTGGTGCGCACCAATCGAAGCAGCGTTACAAGGAGGAGTCCGCCGAGCATGTTGAAAGCCAGGGTGTACCCAAACCAGCCGAGCCATTCCAGATAAGTAATGTCGGCCCCGGAATGAATCGCGGCGAAAATGAGCAGCGAGTCCAGGATCGAGTGGAACAACTGCAGGCCGGCCAGTAGAAACCCGCCGATGACAGTCGCCACGATCTTGGCGACATCGTTACTGGTGCCTTGCTGCATCCGGCTCATCAGGGTGATGGTGCTGCCGCCGAGCACGGCCAGGGTAACGACCTGCATGGAGAAGGGAGCATCAACGAAATGGTGGGCACTTTCGCTGACTGTCCCCGTCCATTCAGGGAAGGCCTGCATCACTATCCAGACGAAGATCCAGCCGCCGACGAGGTTCGCTACGAGGGTGCCGCCCCAGAGCTTTGCCAGTTGGAGCAGACTGCCTTCTTTAGCGACAACGGCAGCCACCGGCATCAGGAAGTTTTCGGTGAAGAGTTCGCTGTGGGCCAGGAAGAGGGCAACGAGGCCCACGCTGAAAGCGAGCCCGGCGAGCAGATGATTATCAGTCTCATGCAGCACCGCGAGGTAGGCCATGATGCCCAACCCGATTTCGATACCCCCGAACAGGCCGGTGACCAGAATGTTCCTGAAGGTGCGGTGCAGCCGCTCGGCGCCTTCTTCAACCGTGTTATCGAAGGACTCCTTCAGCTCATCCTCGACGGGGGCGTCGGTTTCCCCTAATTCTCGCCTGCGTGCTTCACTCATGACGCCCTCTCCCGCGCTTCATTGCGGGAGGCGGAGCCCTCCCCGATTGGCGCTAGTGGTTACGCGAAATGGTAGCAATAGGGGAGGAGAACTGGCGCGTGCGATTCTTCCCGATCGCGCCTGCGGCTCGATCGTACTGCAGCTGGCAGCGAGAGTCCCCGCCCAGTCGGGCGGCTGAGACGTGACAGGGAGCAGTGCCGTGTGGCGCAGGACCGGGGCGTAAAGCAGAATTGGAAGATAAGCTCCGACGTCGTACCCCACCCGTTTTCCCGATGAGGACTTGATGACCCCCCACGCTCCAGCCAACCTGACGATCCGCCCCGTAGCGGAAGCCGACTACGACGACGTCCGCCGCATCACCTGCGCAGCCTACCTGGAGGCGGGGTACTTCGAGGCCGCCGACCACCCGTACATGAGGGTGCTGGCCGACGTCGAACACCGTGCCGAGCACGCCGAGATCTGGGTGGCCGAACGTGACGGGGTGGTGGTTGCCTCGGTGGCCATCACGTTCGAGGGGCAGCGGTACACCGACATCGCCGTCGCCGGTGAACTGGAGTTCAGGATGCTCGCCGTCGACCCTGCACTACAGCGCGGCGGGGTGGGCCGGATCATGGTGGAGGCGATCATCGAGCATGCCCGGTCCCTGAACGGCATCTCGGCCGTCAGCCTGACCAGCGGTTCCGACATGACCCGTGCCCACGCCCTGTACCGTTCGCTGGGATTTGAGCGGCAGCCCGAACGGGACTGGTGGGTAAGCGACGAGGAGATCCTGCTTTGGGTGTTCCGGCTGGCGCTCTAACTGCACCGGCGCGACGGTCTTATGGGCGCAGCACAACCTTGCCCTTGCGGCCCGCAACGAAGTTGGCCTTCGACGCTTCCTGCACCTGATCGAACGAGTAGCTGGCCTCGATCGGGAAGGAAAGGGTGCCATCTTTCACCCGCAGCAGGAGTTCGCTGAATAGCTCGCCGCGACGGTGAGGCGGCAACTCGCGCATCACCGTGCTGCCCCAGAAGCCCTTGACCGTCAGGTTCTTGAAGATGATCGCCCCGGAGTTGAGCGTCATGGTGCTTCCGCCCATTGCCCCGAACACCACGAGCGTTGCGTTCTCGCCAAGCTGGGAGAGGATATCGTTGCTTGCCTCACCGCCCACCGAATCAATGCCCGCGACGATCCTCGCGCCGCCGGTAAGCTCGGCGATCCGGTCCTGCCAGCCCTCATGCTCGGTCGAAACAATCCGTTCGATACCCTGCGCGGCTAGTTCAGCGACTCCCGCGTCACGGCGCACGAGGCCGACGACGTTGATGCCGCGGCTCGGAGCAAGCTGGGCCAGCAACCGACCAACAGCGCCGTTGGCGGCATTCTGGATGATCCAGTCGCCCTCGGTGAGGTTGAGCCAGTCGAGGAGGGCGAGTGCCGAGAACGGCATGGCGACCAACTGTGAGGCGACGTCGTCGGGAGCCTCATCATCAACGGGAATCAGGCCCTGAGCCTGGGCGATGAAGTACTCAGCCCACACTCCGAAGGTCCCACCGGTGGCGACCCGCTGGCCTACGGTGAGGTGGTCGACGCCGTCGCCCAGCACGTCGATGACCCCGACGGCCTCGCTACCCGCCTGGGCGGGAAGCTCGGGTTTGAAGCCGTAGGTTCCACGAACCGTCCAGAGGTCGTGGTTATGGATGGGCGACAAGAGCGTGCGGACGCGAACCTGACCGGGGCCGGGCTCGGGAGTCGCAACATCATCCACCCGAAGTACATCCCAGGGTTCCCCAAAAGTGTGCTGCCGAATAGCGCGCATAGTTGCCTTCTTTCTGCTCCAAGTGGTTACTCGGAAGGCAACCGAAAGGCAGGGTGCGGTATTCCTGTCCCGGGGTTGTGAGAAGGTCGGTGGGTCTGCCGGTGTGGTGCGGATAGCGTCGTCATGAGGAAGAGGAGAAACGATGAGCGATGTGCCAGAGGGTGTCGAAACGCCAGAGGTGATGATCGACCTGGACGTTCTGAAGCGCAATATCGACGGGATGGCCTACGTGATGCGTGAGAAAAGAATTGACCTTCGCCCGCATGTAAAAACCCATAAGCTCCCGCAGATCGCCGCACTCCAGATCGCAGCGGGTGCTGTGGGGCTGACAGTGGCGACGATCGGGGAGGCCGAAGTTTTTGTGGAGCATGGTGCAACTGACGTCTTCATCGCTTACCCGTTGTGGGTCACTTCTCACCACGCCAGCCGTCTGGTGCGGCTCAGCTCTGCGGCCCGCGTCGCGGTCGGTGCGGATTCGGTTGAGTCCGCACGGGTCATGGGCACGGCCCTGGCGGAGGGCGCCGACCGGATCGAGGTCCTGGTGGAGATTGACAGCGGTCATCATCGCAGCGGCGTCAGCCCAGCCCGGGCCGTGGAGGTCGCCCGTGCTGCGGCCAGCGTCGGACTGCGGATGACGGGGGTCTTCACCTTCCCCGGTCACAGCTATGCGCCGGGGATGCCCGTTCGCGCAGCCGGGCAGGAACAGCAGGCGCTCGCCGAAGCCACCGATCTGCTGGAGACTGCGGGGTTCAATATCACCCGCATCAGTGGCGGATCCACTCCGACGGCTGTCCTCACCGGTCCGTCGGCAGCAACAGAGGCCCGGCCCGGAGTGTATGTTTTTGGCGACGCCCAGCAGCTGGAACTCGAACGGTGCACCCTCGACGGTATTGCCCTGACGATCGCGTCGACTGTTGTCAGCAGGCATGAGGGCGAGGGCGATACGCCACGTCGGTTGGTCCTTGACGCGGGCAGCAAGGTGGTCGGCAGCGACCGTCCGGCCTGGGCGACGGGGTTTGGACGTCTGATGGACCATCCCGAAGCTCGGGTTACAGCACTCTCCGAGCACCACGCCACAGTCGTCTGGCCGGATGACCTCCCCTTGCCAGCCCTGGGGGAGCGATTGAGGGTAATTCCCAACCACGTGTGCCTGACCATGAACCTTGTCGATGAGGTCACGGTGATCAGCGGCGGCGTCGTCGTCGACCATTGGAGTGTCGCAGCGCGCGGCAGGAACAAATGAGAGTGACAGACCCGGTCATATGCAGCGTGGACTCCTGGGCGTAGCCTGTGCCTACCGGACTTAGGACAGGAATGCTGATGACAGCCAAGGCACGGGCGGGTTCGTCTTCAGCGCTGGTGATCCTCCTCCTGGGGACAGTAAACCTCGCGGCGCCGGGACAGGCGCAGGAACCGGAGCGGACATCGTGGGGTGCGCCGCTCGTCGTCGTCACTGATCCCTTGGAGATTGATGCTCGCGGATATGTCGAAGATTACGCGCTGCCGGTCGACGAAGCGGCGGACCGCCTAAGCCACCATGAGGACCTGTCGGCGCTGCTGGGACGGATCAGTACGTTTGCCGGACCTCGATTAGCGGGAGTATTCCTGCGGCATGAGCCCGAGTTTGGTGGTGTTGTGAGGCTGACGGGGGAGGAGCCCCTCTCCGGGTTGGATGCCGTCCGCGGCGATCCGCTGTGGCCGATCGTCGTAATCGAGTACGGGGCCGAGTACTCGATGCTGGAGCTGGTGAAGGCGATTGAGGACACTCCCTGGGAAGAGATCTCCCCGACCATTCAGGGTGTCTACTTCGATGCGGTCACCGCTGAGATCGTGGTGGACGTCATTGGTGGAGCGGATGACGGAGTCACCTTGGCTCGTGCGCTTGCAAGCCAACCCCAGCTCCGGGACTTGCCGGTGCGGATCAACGTCGTCGGAGCCCCGCTGTTGGATTCGTCAGGAATAGCGGGGATTCTCCCTGAGGGTGAGCGATGACCCGTTCCGCTGTCAGGTGCCGTCGGGGTAATACTGGCTGCTGTTGCCATACTCCGGGTCGAGCGGTGACCGGAGCGCCTGGTGTTCTTCCGGGTAGTCGACGCAGGCGGTTGCCGCGAAGAGGACGAGGGCGTCGGGAACGAGTTGTGTTCACACCTCTTTGGTTTCGAATCTTTGTTCGAGAGATTTATCCACATAGGCTCATGAAACCCGAAACTGTCGGCGGGGTTTGGGACAATTGAGGTATGGACGGAAGGACAGCTCCAGCGTTGGCCCGGAAGGGATACACCCTCCCTCGGACGGCTCCGCGCGGCGCTCCTGGCCCGAAAGACGGCACTGAATCGGGTGGCGGAGGTGCGGGATGCGGGACCGCGGTGGTGGGTTCGACGCAGGCGGTGGCTGTGGCCCTTAGAGCGCTGAAGCTGGCTACGACGTCCGCCGGGTTGATTGATCAGCTTCGCGGCCTGGAGGACGTGAAGTCCGCTATCGCTGGGGTGCAAGCCCGGATTGTTGTGGCTGTTGATCTGGTCGAACGTGCTGCCCAGACCGACGCCGGGATACCCGTCGCGGAACAGGGCAAGGCGGAGCAGGGCAAGAGTATTGGCGTGCAGGTCGCGTTGGCTCGGCGGGAGTCCCCGTCCCGCGGCAGCCGGCTGCTGGGGTTGGCCCGGGCGCTGGTGACGGAAATGCCGCACACCCTCGCAGCTTTGGAGGCCGGCGAGCTCAATGAGTGGCGGGCGACCCTGCTGGTGAAGGAAACCGCGTGCCTGTCCAGCGCCGACCGGACCGCCGTCGACGAAGAACTCGCAGCCGACGCGGGGACGTTCACCGGGTGCGGGGACAAGACGATCATCGCGGCCGCCCGGGCTGCGGCGTACCGCCGGGATCCACGTTCGGTGGTGAACCGGGCAGCCCACGCCGCCAATGAGCGGTACGTGAGTCTCCGGCCGGCACCAGACACCATGGCATACCTGACCGCCCTGTTACCAGTGAAGAACGCCGTCGCCGCCTACGCGGCGTTGACCCGGCACGCCGATACCGCCCGGGCGGCCGGAGACACCCGGTCTAAAGGTCAGCTGATGGCGGACACCCTGGTCGAACGGATCACCGGTGTCGCCGGAGGGATAACCCGGGTTGAGGTGCAGGTCATCATGACCGACCGTGCCCTGTTCCAGGGCGATAGCGAACCAGCCAGGATCCCCGGGTACGGCATCGTCCCGTCCTCCTGGGCCAGGGACCTCCTCCACCCTGATCCCACCCAGCCCAATTACGACGTGTGGGTACGGCGCCTCTACACCGCCCCCGCAACCGGGGACCTCGTGGCGATGGACGCCAGAGCCCGGTTCTTCACGCGGGCGCAACGCCGATTCATTAGCGCCCGGGATGACACCTGCCGCACCCCGTATTGTGATGCACCGATCCGGCACTACGACCACATCGTCCCGTGGAATCGGGGCGGGCGTACCTCGATCGCCAACGGGGCGGGGCTCTGCGAAGCGTGCAACCACACCAAAGAAACCCCCGGCTGGACAGCCCAACCACGCCCCGGACCAGGACCGGGGTCCCGACATACCTTCCGGATGACCACCCCCACCGGCCACACCTACCACTCCACCGCACCACCCCTCCCCGGAACTGGGACCGCATCCGGACCAGTATCCGGACCAGAGTCGGCCCACAGGGAAGGTCCACCCAGACTGGGTAGGCCACGCCGTCGGGCCAGCCGTCCACACGTCTGAACCGCACTGTTCCCGTTCCGGCCCGAATCGGTCGGGGCGTGCACCGCACGTAGACTGGAATCAAACACCAATTCACTGACCATGGGAGATTTATGGCTGAGATCAACCGTGAGGACGTTGCGCACCTGGCGCGGCTAGCCCACATCGATATGAGCGCCGACGAGCTGGACCGGATGGCTGGCGAGCTGGCTGTCATTGTCGACTCAATCAAGCGGGTCAGCGAGGCAGCAGGCGACGACATCCCCGCCACCAGCCACCCCATTCCGCTGAGCAACGTGTACCGCGAGGACGTGATTGGCGAAACCCTCAGCAACGAGGAAGCCCTCTCCGGTGCCCCCGATAACGCCGACGGACGCTTCAAGGTCCCTGCAATCCTGGACGGGGAATAACCCATGACTGAACTCATTCGGCTCAGCGCCGCGGCGCTTGCGCAGAAACTTGCCGACAGAGAAATCTCGGCGGTCGAAGCCACCCAGGCCCACCTCGATCGAATTGCCCACGTCGACGGCGGCGCCGACGGCGTCCACGCCTTCCTGCACGTCAACACTGACGAAGCGCTCACCGTCGCAGCCGGAGTCGATAAAGCCCGCGCCAACTCGGAGCACCTCCACCCGCTGGCTGGTGTTCCGATTGCGGTCAAGGACCTGATTGTCACCAAGGGTCAGCCCACCACCGCTGGCTCGAAGATCCTTGAAGGCTGGCATAGCCCATACGACGCCACGGTGATTCGCCGTCTCCGCGCCGCGGGCATGCCCATCCTCGGCAAGACCAACCTGGACGAATTCGCTATGGGTTCCTCCACCGAGCATTCCGCCTATGGACCCACCCGCAACCCGTGGGATCTGGACCGCATTCCGGGCGGATCGGGCGGTGGCTCGGCTGCCGCCGTCGCCGCTTTCGAAGCGCCGCTCGCCCTGGGCACCGACACCGGCGGCTCCATCCGTCAGCCCGGTGCTGTCACTGGAACCGTCGGAGTGAAGCCCACTTACGGGGGAGTCTCCCGGTACGGCGCCATTGCGATGGCGTCCTCGCTGGACCAGATTGGCCCCGTCTCGCGGACCGTCCTTGACTCGGCGCTGCTGCACGAGGTTATTGGCGGTCACGATCCGAACGATTCCACCTCCCTCACCGATCCCCTCGGCGCGCTCGTCGAGGCCGCCCGGCTGGGCAACGTCGAGGGGATGCGCATCGGCGTCATCAAGGAACTGCAGGGCGAGGGCTACCAGGCCGGCGTCCTGACCCGCTTCCAGGAGTCACTGAACCTGCTGAGCGGTGCGGGCGCAGAAATCGTTGAGGTGTCGTGCCCGAACTTCGACTACGCGCTGGGCGCCTACTACCTGATCATGCCGTCCGAGGCGTCGTCGAACCTTGCCAAGTACGATGGCGTCCGGTTCGGCCTGCGGGTAGTGCCCGATGGTGCCCCCACCATCGAACGTGTCATGAGCGCCACCCGTGCCGCAGGGTTCGGTGACGAGGTCAAACGCCGGATCATCCTCGGCACCTACGCGCTGAGCGCTGGCTACTATGACGCCTACTACGGCTCGGCGCAGAAGGTCCGCACCCTGATCCAGCGCGACTTTGAGGCTGCGTTCACGCAGGCTGACGTACTGATTTCCCCGACGGCGCCGACGACGGCGTTCAAGCTGGGGGAGAAGCTCGACGACCCGCTGGCCATGTACCTGAACGACGTCGCTACGATCCCCGCGAACATGGCCGGCGTACCCGGGCTGTCCCTGCCGGGCGGCCTCGCAGACGAGGACGGGCTGCCCGTCGGGATCCAGTTGCTGGCTCCGGCTCGCCAGGACGCCCGGCTATACCGGGTAGGAGCGGTACTGGAATCGTTGCTCGAAGCCAACTGGGGCGGTCCGTTGCTGGACCGCGCCCCGGTGCTGCGACCTAAGGGCGCTGCCGACCGCATGGAGACTAGCACTGCAGGAGGAACCAACTGATGAGCATGGCAACGGAAGACATCCTGACCTTCGATGACGCCCTCAACAAGTACGATCCGGTACTGGGCTTCGAGGTCCACGTTGAGTTGAACACCCAGACCAAGATGTTCTCTTCGGCGCCCAATGCATTCGGTGACACCCCCAACACCAACGTCACCCCGGTGGACCTGGGCCTGCCCGGCGTGCTGCCGGTGGTGAACCGGGTGGCCGTCGAGTCGTCGATCAAGATTGGGTTGGCGCTGGGCTGCAAGATCGCCGAGAAGTGTTACTTCGCCCGGAAGAACTACTTTTACCCGGATACTCCGAAGAACTTCCAGACGTCCCAGTATGAGGATCCGATCGCCTACGACGGGTCCATCGACATCGAGCTCGCCGACGGCACCGTGTTCACCATCGAAATTGAGCGCGCCCATATGGAGGAGGACGCCGGGAAGCTGACCCATATGGGTGGCTCCACGGGCCGCATCCAGGGTGCCGAGTTCTCTCTGGTGGACTACAACCGTGCCGGCGTTCCCCTGGTGGAAATCGTGACGAAACCGATCGTCGGGGCAGGCGCCCGTGCTCCCGAACTGGCGAAGGCCTACGTGGCGGCGATCCGAGAGATCGTGAAGAACCTCGGCGTGTCTGACGCCCGGATGGAGCGCGGCAACGTCCGCTGCGACGCCAACGTCTCCCTCAAACCCAAGGGGCAGGAGAAGTTCGGCACCCGCACCGAAACTAAGAACGTGAACTCGCTGCGCGCCGTCGAGCACGCGGTCAGGTACGAGATCCAGCGCCACGCTGCGGTGCTGGATTCCGGGACGGCCATCGTCCAGGAAACCCGTCACTGGCACGAGGACACCCGGTCGACGACGTCCGGGCGGCCCAAGTCCGATGCCGACGACTACCGCTACTTCCCGGAACCCGATCTGGTGCCCATCGTCACCACGGAGGACTGGATCGAGCGGCTCCGCTCGGAACTGCCCGAGCCGCCGGCCGAACGCCGCAAACGGCTGCAGCAGGACTGGGGCTACTCCGACGCCGAGTTCCGCGACGTCGTCAACGCCGGAGTGATGTCCTCAATCGAGGACACCATCGCCGCCGGGGTCAAACCCGCCGTCGCCCGCAAATGGTGGATGGGCGAGATTTCCCGCCGCGCGAAGGTGGCCGACGTCGAGCCGTCCGAGCTGGGTGTCACCCCCGAGCTGATCGTCGAGCTGAACTCGCTGATCGAGTCGGGGAAGATCAACGACAAGCTCTCCCGGGAGGTGCTCGACGGTGTCCTCGCCGGTGAAGGCACCCCCACCGAGGTGGTTGAGGCCCGCGGGCTGGCGGTCGTGTCCGACGACGGCCCGCTGCTCGAGGCCATCGACGCCGCACTGGCCGCCCAACCCGACGTGGCGGACAAGATCCGTGGCGGCAAGGTGCAGGCTGTCGGCGCGATCGTGGGCGGGGTCATGAAGACGACCCGCGGCCAAGCCGACGCGGGCCGGGTGCGGGAACTGATCCTGCAGCGCCTCGGCGTCGAGGGCTAGTCGCTCAGATCGCCCGACAGGTGAGCAACCTGGACCAGAGGGGGTAACATTTCCCTCCGAGCGGTCCGGGTTGCTCACCGTTTCTGATGGAAAGGACCACCCGTGGCGAACAGGCCGCCCGCCGAGGTGCAGATCACCACTGACCTGGTCCGTGGCCTCCTCCGTGCTCAGCACCCGGACCTCGCTGACCTGTCGCTCGAACCGGTCGCCGAGGGCTGGGATAGCGTGATCTTCCGGCTCGGCGAGGATTTGGCGGTCAGGCTGCCCCGCCGGCAGAACTCCGCCGAACTTGCCTTGAACGAACAACGCTGGCTCCCGCAACTATTGGCTGACGCCGGCCCGCGGGCATCGTCGCAGCAGTCACCGTTGCGCGTCGCCTCTGCGCCGGTCCGGACGGGGGCACCGTCGCCGTCGTTCCCCTGGCACTGGAGCATCACGGCCTGGGCGGACGGTACAGTCGCCACCCAGGTCCCCGTCGCGGACCGGACTTCCGCGGCTGAGGATCTCGCCGACTTCGTGCTGGCCTTCCAGCAGCCGGCTCCGGCAGCCGCTCCTCGAAACGCGGTACGCGGCGGAGCGCTCAGCGGACGCGACCAGGCCGTCCAGCAGCGACTCGACGCCCTGCCGCTGCTCACAGCCGAACCCTTGCGGACCCTGTGGGAGGAACTTCGCGATCAGCAAGCGTGGGACGGACCGGCCCTGTGGCTGCATGGTGACCTCCACGCGGCAAATCTGGTGCTCGGTCCCGGACAGAAGCTGACGGCGGTCCTCGACTTCGGCGACCTCACCGGCGGCGACCCCGCCACGGACCTCGCCGCCGCCTGGTTGGTCTTCGACCGACACGGCCGCCGGGTCTTCCAAAACCGGATCAACATTGTCCGCCCCACGTCGGATGCCACCTGGCAGCGTGCCCGTGGCTGGGCGCTGTGCATGGGGGCGGCGCTGATGGCGGACTCCACCGACGATCCGG
This sequence comes from Arthrobacter sp. TMN-50, assembly GCF_054511125.1. Lineage (NCBI taxonomy): Bacteria > Bacillati > Actinomycetota > Actinomycetes > Micrococcales > Micrococcaceae > Arthrobacter > Arthrobacter sp. TMN-50. Next base: position 89,843 of record NZ_JBTNDG010000006.1, read on the forward strand.
TATTCAGCGCAATGGGCCAGCAGGTGCTGCACTCGGTCCTGGTTGACCACGGGACGCGGCTCGCCGGCGGTATCCGCTGACATGGCGCAGTGGACCCACCTATCGCGTGTGCAAACCGAGGGCGACAACCACATCATGGAAGACGCCTGCGGGTATCGGGGCAACGCCGCCTGGATGATTGACGGAGCCACCTCCCTTCTTGAAGAGATCGACCTGCCGGGCGCCTCCAACCCGTCGTGGTACGCGCAGGTCCTCAACCTGGCGTTGGCCGAGAGCGTCGGTCCCGCCGACCCCCGCGCTGTACTCGCCGCCGCCCTGACCAGTGTTGATGCCCTGGGCCAGCGGCTGGTGGGCGACCGGTCGCATCGGTTCCCCAGTGCCGCAGTGTCGCTGGTGACGGCCGACGACGACGGCGTCCGGGTCCTCAGCCTCGCCGATTGTCACATCGTGGCGCGCCGGTACGACGGGAGTTGGCTGCACGTGGGGACCCCCATCAGCGAGCCGACCGGAACGATTACCGACCACCGGCAGGCACGACGCGACCGCAACACCGAAGATGGTGTGTGGGTGGCACGACGGGAACCCGAGGCGGCGGAGCGCGCGCACCTGGTAGAGGTAGGCCTGGCGCACACCGTGGTGCTGGCGTCGGATGGGGCCTGGCGGGCCGTCGATCTGGGCCTGGTCTCGGGGCCCGAAGCTTTTCTCGAAGCGGTCAGCACCCCTGAAGGAGCGCAGGAGCTCATGTTGACTCTGCGTGTCACCCAACACGAGATTGGCGAGGCGGCCGACGATGCCTCGGTCATGTGCCTTGCCCTGCGGGACGGCGAATGATCCCCGGTCCGACCCGGCCCGGCTGATACGCTGGCGGAGGTGTCACCGCACCAGGATGACTGAACTGCACGCGCAGGGGCGTACCACGCTGACCCACCGCGTGCGGGTGGAAGGAAACCCCAGCAGTGAAGGCGCTCTACAAGTCCGGGCCACACCCCGGTTTCGAATTGGTTAACCGACCTGAACCCACACCGGGCCTCGGCGAGGTCAAGATCCGCGTGATGACCACCGGGATCTGTGGCACCGATCTTCATATCGAATCCTGGGACCAGTGGGCCGCAGGGATCATCAACGCCCCCCTGATCCCCGGGCATGAGTTCTACGGTGAAGTGGTTGAACTCGGGACGGGCGTGCGGGACGTCAAGGTCGGGGACAGGGTCTCCGGCGAAGGCCACATTGTCTGCGGAACCTGCCGGAATTGCCGTGCAGGTCGCCGCCAAATGTGCATCAGGACCGCCAGCGTCGGTGTGCAACGCGACGGCGCGTTCGCCGAGTTTGTGGTGATCCCCGAACCCAACGTCTGGGTCCACCCCGCAGGAATTACCCCTGAACTGGGCGCCATTTTCGACCCGTTCGGCAACGCCGTCCACACCGCGCTGAGCTTCCCGCTCGTCGGCGAGGACGTGCTGATCACTGGCGCGGGGCCGATCGGACTGATGGCGGCCGCCGTCGCCCGCCACGCCGGGGCCCGCTACATTGCCGTCACCGACGTCTTCCAGCCGCGGTTGGACCTGGCCCTCACCATCGGTGCCGATCTGGCCGTTAACGTGAGCGCCACCCGGATCGCTGACGCCCAGCGGCAGCTCGGGATGCGGGAGGGGTTCGACGTCGGCATGGAGATGTCTGGTCACCCCACCGCTCTGCCCGAAATGATTGACAACATGAACCATGGCGGCAGGATCGCGATGCTCGGGCTGCCCTCGGCCGACATCACCATCGACTGGGCCAAGGTGGTCACCCACATGCTCACCCTCAAGGGCATTTACGGACGCGAAATGTTCGAAACCTGGTACGCCATGAGCGCGATGCTGCAGTCCAACCCAGTCCTGCAGCAGGCGATTTCCAGCGTGGTCACCGATACGCTCCCCGCGGCGCAGTGGCAGCAGGGGTTCAATACCGCTCGCAACGGGGCCAGCGGCAAAGTAGTCCTCGACTGGACCGGATTCTAAGGGGCACCATGTACACGAGTATTCAGGGTCAGCTGACCGACGAACTGGACGGTATCCGCAGCGCGGGCCTGTTCAAGAACGAGCGGCGGATTTCCTCCCCGCAGTCGAATCGCATTGAGGCAGCAACGCTCGACGGCGATCCCCAGCGGGTGTTGAACTTCTGCGCCAACAACTACCTGGGACTGGCCGACCACCCAGCGATTATTGCCGCTGCCAAGCGGGCGCTCGACGAGCGCGGGTTCGGCATGGCCTCCGTCCGGTTCATCTGCGGCACCCAGGACCTGCATTTGGAGCTTGAGGCGCGGGTGTCACGGTTTCTGGGCACTGAGGACACCATCCTGTTCTCCTCCTGTTTTGATGCGAACGGCGGGGTGTTCGAATCCCTGCTGACAGCCGAGGACGCGGTGATTTCGGATGCACTGAACCACGCGTCGATCATCGACGGTATTCGCCTGTCCAAGGCTCAACGGTACCGCTACGCCAACCGCGATATGGCCGATCTGGAAGCGAAGCTCAAGGAAGCCGGTGGAGCGCGCCGCACCCTGATCGTCACCGATGGGGTCTTCTCGATGGACGGCTACCTCGCCCCGCTGAAAGCCATTTGCGACCTCGCCGACCAGTACGGTGCGATGGTCATGGTGGATGACTCCCATGCGGTCGGGTTCATGGGTGCGACGGGTGCGGGAACACCCGAGCATGCGGGAGTCTCCGGCCGAGTCGACATTTACACCGGAACCTTCGGCAAGGCGCTCGGCGGCGCGTCCGGTGGCTACGTTGCAGCGCACGCCGAAATCGTCGCCCTCCTGCGCCAGCGGGCCAGACCGTACCTGTTCTCGAACTCCCTGGCGCCCTCAATCGTCGCCGCCACCCTCACCGCCCTGGACCTGGTCCAGAACAGCGCCGATCTGAGGGCGAAGCTCGAGGAGAATTCGGCGCTCTTCCGCCGCCGGATGACCGAGGAAGGCTTCGACCTGCTCGACGGCGAACACGCCATCATTCCCGTGATGTTCGGCGACGCGGCGCAGGCAGCCAAAACCGCCGACGCCATGCTGGAACGCGGCGTGTTTGTGACGGCCTTCCGCTTCCCGGTGGTGCCCCGCGGTGCTGCCCGGATCCGGGTCCAGCTGTCCGCTGCGCATAGCGCCGCCGACGTCGAAGCCTGCGTGCAAGCATTCATCGCTGCCCGCGAGGTCGTCACGGCCACCAGCTAGCCTTCCCGCTCGGTGACGCCGGGTAGGCTGCTGGCATGGCACTCAACGCTGACGTTCTCATTGTGGGTGGCGGCATTGCCGGGCTTTCCCTGGCGTCGCAACTGGCTGGACGCTGCACCGTGGTCTTGGTTGAAGCCGAACAGGACCTCGCCTATCACGCCTCGTCCAGGTCGGCCCGGCAGCTCATTCCCAGCTATGGGCCGCCCGAGGTGCAGCAGCTCACAATGCGGACCCTCGACCTGCTCCGTGCCGCCGATGATGAACATCACCTGCGGCTCCTCACCCCGCGCAGCTTCATGCTGATCGGGTCCCAGCAAGACGTCGCCCAGCGTTCCAGCGGTGCCATGACCGCCATCAACCCCGAGGAAGCCCTCGCCCTCTGCCCCCGGCTCCGCCCGGAAACCTTCACCGCCGCCGGGATCGACGACACCTCGGTTGGGCTGGACTCCGACGCCCTGATTGCTCACCACCGACGGACGGCGCTCAACGACGGCGCCATCATCCTCACGGCCGCGCGGGTCCACTCGGTCCAACAGTTACGGCACGGGTGGAGCGTCGGTGCCGGCGCGCACGCCATCCACGCCGCCGTCATCGTCAATGCCGCCGGGGCGTGGGCCGATGAATTCGCCGTGATCTCAGGTGTCGAAACCCAGGGTTTGCGACCCTATCGCCGGACCGCCGCCGTCGTGCAGCTGACTGAAGGGCTGGCGCCCGGGACGCCGATGGTCGCCGCGGCCGACGACAGCTTCTACTTTCGGCCGGAGGGGTCGGGGGCATTGATCTCGCCGTGCGAGTCGGAGCCGAGTGTGCCCGAGGACGCCCAGCCCCGTACCGCCGACCTGATGGCGCTCCGGCGGCGGTTGGACGAGGCAACCACCCTGGGGATTACGTCAATCGATCGTTCCTGGACCGGGTTGCGCACCTCAACGAAGGCAGGGTTACCGCTAGTCGGCTTCGATCCGGGGGCCGACGGGTTCTTCTGGCTGGCAGGCCAGGGCGGCTACGGCTTCCAGACGTCGGCGGGGACTGCGGAGCTGGCGAAGGCGCTGATCCTTAGGGAAGGGACCAGCGACCCGGCCCTCACCGGGGCGCTGAAACCGACGCGCTGACCGCTTAGGACAGGTCTAGAATTACCCTTATGAAGGTCGACAAGACGCCGCTGCCGGGCATCGGCATGCGCAAGGATATTGTGACGTCGTCGGGGCGGCGCATCGGAACCGTCACGCAGCGTGATGGTGAGACGGCGCTGATCATCTCACGCCAGGACGACCCTGACGCCTGTCTGGTGTCCATTCCCCTGACCGCCGACGAAGCCGCGACCCTCGGCAACCTGCTCGGCGCCCACCAACTGGTGGCCCAGCTGACCGAAGAACATCGTGATCTTCCAGGGGTGAACACGCGACAGTTCCTGATCACCGGAGGCTCACCCTTCGACGGCTACCGGCTCGGCGATACCAGGATGCGGACCCGCACCGGCGCGTCGGTCGTGGCAGCCCTGCGCGAAGGCAAGGTTGAGCCGTCGCCCGCGCCGGACTTTACCCTGCGGGCCGGTGACCTGCTGGTGGCCGTCGGAACAGCCGATGGGCTGGACGACGCCGCGGCCATCCTCAGCGGCGGCTGAGCGTCGGTTTGGATGCTGGCAGCGCACTGACACTGATCGAACTGGGGGCCGTGTTCTTCTGCCTCGGCATCCTGGGGCGCCTCGCCGGGCGGGTAGGACTTTCGCCAATCCCGCTTTACCTCCTGGGCGGCCTCTTCTTCGGGAATGGGGGCCTGATCGAGCTGGATGGGCTGGACGAATTCAGCGAGATCGCCAGCGAGATTGGTGTCATCCTGCTGCTGCTCATGCTGGGACTCGAATACACGGCCAAAGAATTGGTGACCGGTCTCCGGCAGTCCTGGCTTGCTGGCGTCATGGACATTGTCCTGAACTTCACACCCGGCGCCGTTGTTGCCCTCCTTTTGGGGTGGGGGCCGGTGGGAGCCATGGTGATGGGCGGCGTCACGTACATTTCGTCGTCGGGAATTGTAGCCAAGGTCCTGACCGATCTGGGGCGGTTGGGCAACCGGGAAACCCCTGTCGTCCTGTCGCTGCTGGTGTTCGAAGACCTGGCGATGGCCGTCTACCTGCCTATCCTGACCACCGTCCTGGCGGGAGCCAGTTTCATGGGGGGCATGCAGGCCGTCGGCATCTCGCTCGTCGTCGTCACCGTGGTGCTGATCATCGCCCTGCGGTTCGGCAACGTCGTCTCGGCGGTGGTGGACAGCAAGGACCGGGAGGTCTTCCTACTGACCGTGCTCGGCGCGGCGCTGCTGGTGGCGGGCGTCGCGGCGGCGATGCAGGTGTCAGCGGCGGTCGGTGCGTTCCTGCTCGGCATCGCCATCTCGGGCGCCACCGCCACCACCGCCACCCGGATCCTCGAACCACTAAGGGACCTCTTTGCCGCGATCTTCTTCGTGGTCTTCGGCCTGAACACCGACCCGGAGACCATACCGCCGGTGCTCGGCATCGCTGTCCTCCTCGCCCTGATCACCTCACTGACCAAGATCGCCACAGGCTGGTGGGCGGCGCGCAGTCACGGCGTGGGGCGGTTGGGCCGGGCGCGCGCCGGTGTCGCCCTGATTGCCCGCGGTGAGTTTTCGATAGTGATCGCGGGGCTCGCTGTGGCGTCCGGGACCGTGACCGGCGAACTGGCTGCACTCGCCACCGCCTATGTGCTGCTCACTGCGGTGCTTGGGCCGGTCGCCGCGCGCCTCGTGGAGCCCGCCATGGGCTTGCTACGGCGCAAACCGCGCCCCGAACCGCTTCCCGCCACCTGATCGGACGGGAGTCCGGGCCGGGTTAGTCGAGGATTTTGCCGACGGGTTCCTTCTTTTCCGCCTGAAACCGGTCCTCGGTGCGCCCCTCGGCCCAATAGCCGGACAACGACACCTGACCGCGTTCAAGGCCTCGCTGGGTGAAGAAGACGTCGCGGAGCCGCTTCATGGCCTCCCGCTCCCCGTGGGCGAAGACCTGCACCCGGCCGCTGCGCCACTGTGCCTGCTGGACCGCGGTGGGGAGCAGGGTCCCAGCGGGGACCCCACGGCGGTACAGCCACACGACCTCAATCCCCGGCGGGGCGGCGAGGTCGTGACGGTCCGACTCGGTCTCTACCTCAAGAAAAGCAAGCCCGACGGCGTCGGGCTTGACCGACTCGAGGGCAGCGGCCACCGCCGGCAGCGCCGACTCATCGGCCGCGAACAGGTGCCAGTCGGCGCTCTCATCGGGGGAGTACCCACCGCCCGGACCCGTCACCACCAGGGTGTCGCCCGGTCCGGCGGAGGCCGCCCACGGTCCGGCAAGCCCCTCCTCGCCGTGCACCACGAAGTCGATAGCCAAACGCCGCGCGGCATAATCCACCCAGCGGAGCGTGTACGTCCGGGTGACGGGCAGATCGGCAGGGTCAAGCGTCTCGCTGAGGGCCCTATGATCGTACGGCGGGATGAGTCCCAGTTCGGGCTTGGCGAAATGGATCTTCACATACCTGTCGGTGAAGTTGTTGCTTCCGAACGTGGCGAACCCGGCGCCGCCTGCCACTACCCGCACCATGGTCGGGGTGAGCCACTCGGTGCTCTGAACGGTCAGAATGGTTTGCGGTTTGGGCTTCCGGACGGCGGCAACACTCATGGATCTATCTCCTTTTGCTGGACCACCCAAGGCTAGCAACGTGGGGGTACACATCGTTCTCCTCCCACGGATACCGCCGGCTGAGCCCTCGTAACGGTTCGGCTCCAGAGTTGGTTTGACCGGATCTTTGACCCCTGAGGCGCAATATCATGTAGCTATCCATTCCACAACCCTTGAGGGGTGCATGATGAAAAAGATAGGGGCGCTGCTGGCAGCATTCTTGCTGGTGCTCGGTTTGGGACTGGTCGTCCCGAGCTCCGCCGCAGCGGCGCCGTATTGCGGGATCACGTGGGGATCCCTGGTCAAGGTCAACTCGTCAACGACGAGCGCTCCGGTGACAAACGTGCGGGCAGGACAACATCCCTGTTTCGACCGGATGGTCGTCGACATTCGCGGCAAGGGAGCCGGGTACCGGGTGGAGTACGTCAGCGCGGTCAGGGCCGACGGGTCGGGCCAGCTGATTCCGCTCCGCGGCGGCGCTTTCCTCCGGGTGATCGTGAAGGCTCCGAGCTACGACAGGTTCGGCAATGCCACCTACCGGCCAGCGAACCCCAGGGAACTGGTCAACCTCGCCGGGTTTACTACCTTCCGTCAACTGGCTTCGGCCGGCAGCTTTGAGGGCCAGTCAACCTTTGGGCTTGGCGTCAGGGCCCGTCTGCCTTTCAGGGTATTCACCCTGGACGGCCCGGGCACTGCCTCCAGAGTGGTGATCGATGTAGCCCACCGCTGGTAGGTGCAGCAGGAAGCCAATGGTTGACCTAGGCGTGGGCACACTTTAGCGTTGGGGCGTGAGCGACGCCGACATCAACTTCTACTTCGACCCCGTCTGTCCCTTCGCCTGGATGACCAGTAAATGGGTCCGCCAGGTGATGGGACAGCGGGACTACTCGGTGGAGTGGAAATTCATTTCCCTCCGGCTAATCAATTCGTACATCGACTACGCTTCTCACTTCCCGCCGGAATACGAAGCCGGGCATACCGCGGGGCTCCGGCTGCTCAGGGTCGCCGCCCGCGCCCGCGCCGAGCACGGCCAGGAGGCGGTGGAAGCGTTTTACGCGGCGTGCGGCAAGCACATTTTCGAATCGGATCCCATTCCCGACGACGGCGACCCCGCGCTGGATCGCCGGGGCACCCGTGCTTTCGCTGAAGAGATCCTGGCCAGCGCCGGTCTGCCTGCCGAACTCGCTGCTGCGCTCGATGACGCCGGCTTCGACGAGATGATCCAATCCGAAAGCGATGAAGCCCTGGCCCTCACCGGCAAGGATGTTGGCACCCCGATCATCCACTTTAAGCCGCCAACGGGGGTAGCGTTCTTCGGCCCGGTCATCAGCCGGCTCCCCAGCGATGACGAGGCAGTGCAGTTGTGGGACCACGTCGTCGGGCTGGCTGGCTTCGCCGGGTTCGCCGAACTGAAGCGCAGCCTCAGGGAGCGGCCGCAACTCCCGGCCCTCGGTGTCCCGGCCGGGGATCCTGGCGTTCAGGAGGATTGGCACGGCGGCAGTCGCCGGACCAACAAGTAGCCGATGACCTAGGTTGAAGCGACTCCGGCGATCCGGTTCTCGCGGAATGCCTCGATAAACAGGGCATGGTCTGCCCTGACCCGGGCAGCGTAGTCCACCGAGAAGTCGATGATGTCGGCAATGAACTCGTCCCGTCGACCGGAGACTACCTTGATGATTGCTTCTTCCGTCTGAAACGGGACCAGATCCTGGTCACTGTCCTGGTCTGAGGCGCAGTGAATTTTAGCCGTTGCCCGTCCCAGGTCTTTCAGGACAGGCTCGATCTCGGAGGGCTCGGTGAGCTCGCCCCACCGCAGATCCAGTTTGTAAGGGGACAGCTCGTCCACCACAAACCCCACCCCGTCAATGGTGGTGTAACCGAGGAACGTGTCGGTGTGTACCTGCAATGACCGTTGACTGATGACCGTGCGGTGCCCGTCGTGCTTGAAATACCGGCGCACCCGTTCATCAGTGACCACCCTGCTGGGCGCCGCGATGTTGCCCTGCTTGATGGAGAGCACAATGTCGTTCTCCTGGGCCTCGTTGTACCCCTCAATCAGCACGTTGTAAGCAGGTAGGCCGGCACTGCCAATTCCGAACCCGGTGCTCCCCACGATGTCCTTGACGGAGTAGAAGACCTCGCGGGATGACTTCACCGTTTCGGGAATGGTCGTTAGGTACAGTTCGAAGGCCTCCAGGACCGCGGCATGCTCGGTATCGCCCAGTCGTCGGGTGAGCGGTCCATCGCGGAAGTGACGCCGATAGTCCTCGGTGGTGGTCATCGCATCGAGGAGATCGGTGCGCCGGGCCGAGCGCGCGGCCTGAAGCATGACCTGAATGGTTCCTGTGGTGTTGTCGAGCCGCAACGCGAAATCTTCCCCGTCCTCGCTCGCATAGGAGTCCACCTGCTCTAGATAGGACGTGAGATAGGTCCGGGCCAGGCTGCGCACCGCCTCCTCGGGCAGAGCCTTCTGCCAACACATGAGGGCCAGCGAGGTGACGAAGCGGCGCAGATCCCAGGAGAAATGGCCCAGATAGGCCTCATCGAAGTCGTTGATGTCGAACGTGAGTGAACCGGTGCTGCTCATATAGGTCCCGAAGTTCTCAGCGTGTAGATCCCCATGGATCCACACCCGCGCCGTCGACTCGTCCGCCCAGGCATCGGTCAGGGTTTCCATGTCGGCATAGAAAATGCATGCGCTGCCGCGATAGAAGGCGAAGGGGTCAGCCGCCATCTTGCGGAATTTGGTCCTGAATCCGTGCGGGTCCGCGGTCATCAGCGGCTTGAACGCGGTGACCAGCGATTCGGTGATCAGGGTTTCACGGTCGGTCGAGTCTGACATAGCGACAGTCTAGTCCGCGCCGTGCGGGGCCAGTCCTCAGACCAACGCGTCTCCCAACGCACCCTGCACAGCGCTAAGAAGCGATCCGTTGCCCACCAGGACACGGACCGCCTCGATTTCGGGTGCCAGATACCGGTCTGTGCCGGGGCCCTCGACCACCTCGCGGACCGCTGCCCGCGCCGCATGAAGTCCCACGGCGCTGCGGGAGGTGGCCAGGCCGCCGTCACGCATGTCCAGGGCCCGCGCTGCGGTGAGGATTTCGATCGCCAGCACCCGCGTCAGCCCATCCAGCGCCCGCCGGAGTTTGAGCCCGGCCGACCAGCCCATCGAGACGTGATCCTCCTGCATCGCCGAGGAAGGGATGGAATCAACGGATGCCGGATTCGCCAGCCGTTTGAGCTCTGACACAATCCCCGCCTGCGTGTACTGGGCGATCATGTGCCCCGAATCGACACCAGGGTCGTGCGCCAGGAACGGGTTGAGCCCGTGGCTGCGCGCCTTGTCCAGGAAGCGGTCCGTCCGGCGTTCGCTCATGGAGGCGACGTCGGCGACGGCGATTGCCAGGAAGTCCAGCGCGTACCCCACCGGGGCACCGTGAAAGTTCCCGTTGGACTCCACCCGGCCGTCGACGGTGACCACCGGGTTGTCGATGGCCGACCCGAGCTCGATCGCGGCCACGGATTCCACGTAGGCCAGGGTGGACCGTGCTGCCCCGTGTACCTGCGGGGCGCAGCGCAGCGAGTACGCGTCCTGGACCCGGGTGCTGCGGTGCGCACTGAGCTCGCTCGCCGAGTGTTCCTGGATCAACGGCGACCCGTCCAGGAGGAGGCGGATGTTCGCGGCGGAGGAGATCTGGCCGGGATGGGGGCGGAGGGCATGAATGTCTTCGGCAAACACGCCGTCAGTTCCCAGCAGCCCCTCAACGCTCATCGCGGCGGCAAGGTCGGCGGTCTGGAGCAGGCGGCCAAGATCGGCCGAGGCCATGATCAGCATGCCCAGCATCCCATCGGTGCCGTTGATCAGCGCCAGGCCCTCCTTTTCGCGGAGCTCCACCGGGGTGATCCCTGCAGCGGCCAGCGCCTCACCGGCGGGCATCAGAATACCGGCGCCGTCGCGCACATCGCCCTCACCCATCAATGCCAACGCCACGTGGGACAGGGGTGCAAGATCCCCCGAGCAGCCCAGTGACCCGTACTCGCCGATCATGGGAGTGATGCCCGCGTTGAGGAGCGCCGCATACGTCGTCGCCACCAGCGGGCGGACGCCGGTGCGGCCGGTCGCCATCGTCGACAGCCGCCCGAGCATCAGACCACGCACCACCTCCCGGTCCACTTCGGCGCCGGAGGACGCTGCGTGGCTGCGGATCAGGCTGCGCTGCAGCTGGGTGCGCTGCGCGATGGGAATGTGGGTGGTGGCCAGGGCACCGAAACCGGTGGAGACACCGTAATGCGGAGTGGCATCGTTCACCAGGTCCTCGATCACCCGGCGGGAGGCTTCCATCGCGACGATGGACTCCTCGAGGATTTCCACCTGTGCGCCATGCCGCGCCACTGCGACGACGTCGTCGGGCCGGAGGGCTCCGACGCCCACATTAACGGTCTGAGTGCTGCCCACCTGGGACCCGCTTTCACAAGAAGTCTTGCCAATGAATGAAAAGAGCGTTTCAATAAGTGAAATGCATTATTTCCAGCATTGCAAGACCCCCACAAGAAGGAGCAGCCAGATGGCCGACGTATCAACCCGCACCGTTGAACGTGCGCTGCTCCTGCTGGGCGCCGTCTGCGACAGGGGAGCGGTGAGTCTCGCCGATGCCGCCCGCGACGCGTCGCTCTCGGCCTCGACGGCGCTGCGGCTGCTGCGTACCCTCGAAGCTACCGGTTTCGTCAGGAAGGACGACGACGGCTACCGGCCCGGAATGCGCATCGTCCAGCTCGGCGCCCAGGCACTGAGCCACGAGTCGCTGGTCTCCCTGGCCGGCGCCGCACTCGATCGGCTGGTGGAGGAGACAGGGGAGTCCGCGTACCTCAACGTCCCCGCCGACAACGGCCACGGCATCTACATTGCCGTGCGCGAGGGCACCCACTCCGTCAGGCACACCAGTTGGGTAGGACGCCGTATCCCCCTGACCGGAACCGCCGCGGGCAACGTCCTGGCCGGTGAGTCACCTGCCTGCGGTTACGTGGTAGTCCGCAACGGCATCGAACCGGACGTCACCGCCGTCGCCGCCCCGGTGATGATCGGGGACCGGGTCGCCGCCTCGCTCAGCGTGGTGGTCCCCAGCTATCGCATCAGCGAACCCCAGGCCGAAACCCTTGGCCAGCTGGTCGCCGCCGAAGCCCTCGGCATCCTGAATCCAACGACGAGCACAACCTGCACCGCCGGGCCCGGCGACACCGGCCCGGGCCACATCACCACCATGGGAGCATCCGCATGAGCAAGCCGTTTACCCAACACGATCCGACCCGATCCATCCGTGCGGCCCGGGGTACCACCCTTACCGCCAAGAGCTGGCAGACCGAGGCGCCGCTGCGGATGCTCATGAACAACCTTGACCCCGAGGTGGCCGAACGCCCCGAGGATTTGGTGGTTTACGGCGGCACCGGCCGCGCGGCGCGCAGCTGGGAAGCTTACGACGCCATCGTCCGTTCCCTGGAGGACCTCGAGGACGACGAGACGCTGCTCGTCCAGTCCGGAAAGCCGGTGGGAATTTTCCGCACCCACACGTGGGCGCCGCGGGTGCTGCTGGCCAACTCGAACCTGGTGGGGGACTGGGCCACCTGGCCCGAATTCCGCAGGCTCGAGGCCGAAGGCCTGATGATGTACGGGCAGATGACCGCCGGATCGTGGATCTATATCGGCACCCAGGGCATTCTGCAGGGCACCTACGAAACATTCGCCGCGATCGCCCGAAAACTGGGCAAGTCGCCGACCGCCACCCTCGCCGGCACCCTCACCCTGACCGCCGGGTGCGGTGGCATGGGTGGTGCCCAGCCGCTCGCCGTCACGCTGAACGGGGGAACGGTGTTGATCGTCGACGTCGACCGGACCCGTCTCGAACGCCGCGCCGCCAAACGCTACCTCGACGTCGTCGCCACCGATCTTGAGGACGGCCTCCGCCGGGTGCTGGCCGCGAAAGAGGAGAAGCGTGCCCTGTCGGTCGGCGTCGTCGGGAACGCTGCGGAAATCTTCCCCGAACTGCTCCGCCGCCACCTGGCCGGGCAGCTCACCATCGACATTGTCACCGACCAGACCTCGGCACACGATCCGCTGAGCTACCTGCCTGAGGGCGTTGCACTGGACGAATGGGAGCGGGAGGCCAAGGGTGATCCCGACGGGTTCACCAAGAAGGCACAGACCTCGATGGCTCATCAGGTGGAGGCGATGGTCGGCTTTCAGGATGCGGGTGCCGAGGTCTTCGATTACGGCAACTCCATTCGCGACGAAGCACGACAGGGTGGGTACGCGCGTGCCTTTGAGTTCCCGGGCTTTGTCCCCGCTTACATTCGACCGCTGTTCTGTGAGGGGATGGGCCCGTTCCGGTGGGTGGCGCTCTCGGGCGATCCGGCGGATATCGCCGTGACCGATGCCGCGTTGAAGGAGCTGTTCCCCGAGAATGAGCACCTGCACCGCTGGCTGGACGCCGCCGGCGATTTGGTCGAGTTTGAGGGCCTTCCGGCGCGGATCTGCTGGCTGGGGTACGGCGACCGTGCCAAGGCGGGGCTGATGTTCAACCGGCTGGTGGCGGAGGGCAAGGTGTCGGCGCCGATCGTGATCGGGCGCGATCACCTCGACTCCGGGTCGGTGGCGTCACCCTACCGGGAGACCGAGGCAATGGCCGACGGGTCCGACGCCGTCGCCGACTGGCCGCTGCTCAACGCCCTGCTCAATACGTCCTCGGGCGCTACCTGGGTGTCCATCCACCACGGGGGTGGGGTGGGCATTGGCCGGTCGATCCACGCCGGGCAGGTTTCAGTGGCCGACGGCACCGACCTCGCCGCCGAGAAACTGGAACGGCTGCTGACCAACGATCCCGGCATGGGCGTCATACGCCACGTCGACGCCGGCTACGACCGGGCATCCGAGGTTGCCGCCGAGCGTGGGGTTCGGATCCCCATGGCAGACTGACAGCCGGGGTTGGCGGGCTTCCGCCCCCTGCCGCCGGCTCGACCTTGAGAGCGTGCATATTGGATCTTGGAGAAGGCTATGAACACCGTAAGTGACCTGCTCGAGTCGATTTCCGACGTCGGACGCGACCGTGCCCGCGGGGGATATTCGCGGCCAGTGTTCTCCCCGCCGGAGCTGGAGCTGCGCGAATGGTTCACGGCGGAAGCCTCCAGTCGGGGTCTCGAGGTCAGCGCCGACCGTAATGGGATCATGTGGGGCTGGTGGGACACCGCATCGGGGGACCGGACCGGTTCCCTCGTGACTGGCAGCCACCTCGACTCGGTGCCCGGCGGCGGCGCGTTCGACGGGCCACTCGGCGTGGCGGCGGCGCTAGCCGCAGTCGACGTCCTCAGGGAACGCGGTGTGGAACCACACCGCGGGCTAGCCGTCGCGGTGTTCCCCGAGGAGGAGGGCTCACGGTTTGGGGTGGCCTGCCTCGGCTCGCGGCTGCTGACCGGGGCGATCGACGCCGACCGGGTGCGGCACCTCAAGGATCACGACGGCAACACCTTCGCCGACGTCAGCCGCGCCAACGGACTGGACCCGGAACGTCTCGGCCGGGACGAGGACACGCTGCGGACCATCGGGGACTTCGTCGAACTGCACGTGGAACAGGGCAGGGCGCTGATCGACCTTGATGCGCCAGTCGGCGTCGGCTCGTCCATCCTCGGTCACGGACGGTGGCGGTTCAGCGTGCAGGGTCAGGGCAACCACGCAGGCACCACCCTGATGGCAGACCGCGCCGACCCGATGGTGGTCGCCGCGCAAATCATCCTGGCCATCCGGCGCATCGCCACCAGCCAGGACGATGCCCGGGCCACGGTGGGCAGGGTGCAGCCGGTCCCGGGCGGCACCAATGTGATCGCCTCCCGCGTTGACCTGTGGCTCGACGTCCGCCACCCCGACGACGCCGTCACCGCGGCTCTCGTCGAATCCATTCACGGTCAGGCGCAAAAGGCCGCAGCCTTTGAGGGGTGCTCCGTCACACTGACCGAGGAATCGTTCAGTACCACGGTCCACTTCGATCCGGCCCTCCAACGCCAGCTCCAGAACTCCCTCAGGGGATCCAACGGTGGCGCCCCGGCCTGCGCCCTGCCCACCGGAGCCGGACACGACGCCGGAATCCTGGCCGCCTACGTCCCCTCGGGCATGGTTTACATCCGCAATCCCACGGGCATCAGTCACTCACCCGAAGAATATGTTGAGCGCCCCGACGCGGATCTCGCCGCCACCGCGCTCGCCGACGTCCTCGAAAACCTCCTGTGAGCACCATCTGGTGTGAACGCGCCTGGGTTACTGGCCACGGGATCCGGCCCGGGGTGCGGATCGAATGCGACGACGACGGCACCATCACCGGCGTGACTAGCGGTGCCGCCCCCAGCCCCGACGATTCGCTTACCCTCGATGGGGTGGTCTTCCCCGCCGCCGCCAACGCGCATTCCCACGCCTTCCACCGGGTGTTGAGGGGGCGCACCCACGACGACGGTGGCGACTTCTGGGTGTGGCGCGAAAAAATGTACGAAGCGGCAGGACAGCTGACGCCCGCCGGTTACGAACACCTCGCCACGGCGGTCTTCGCCGAGATGGTGGTCACCGGCTGGAGCAGTGTCGCCGAGTTCCACTACGTTCACCATCGGCCGGGCGGGGAACCCTACGGGTCCAACGACGGTGGCCCCGACACCGACGGCGATGGCCCGCACGCCATGGAACTCGCCGTGTGCCGCGCGGCGGTAGCCGCGGGGATCCGCCTGACGTTGCTGGACACGTGTTATCTCGCTGGCGGTATTGGAGCTCCGCTTACCGTCGGCCAGGAACGTTTTGGCGACGCCGACGCCGGCGCCTGGCTGGAGCGGTTCACTGATCTGCGACGGGTCGTCGCCGAGCAGTTCGACCCCGCCTTCGTCGCTGTCGGCGCCGCCCTGCACTCGGTCCGCGCCGTCCCGGAAGATGCCCTCCGCACCCTCGCGGCTGGCCTCCCGACTGATGTCCCGGTCCATATCCACCTTTCAGAACAGCCCGCCGAAAACGCCGACTGTCTCTCGCACTACGGCACCACGCCCACGGGCCTGCTCCACCGGCACGGACTGCTCTCCGACCGGCTGAGCGTGGTCCACGCCACCCACCTCACCCCCGAGGACATCGCGGTGCTGGGCGAGGCCGGGACCACCGCCGTGCTCTGCCCGACCACCGAGGCGGACCTCGCCGACGGAATCGGCCCCGCCCATGCCCTCCATGCGGCCGGGGCCAGGATCGCCCTCGGCACCGATCAGCACGCGGTGATCGACCCGTGGCTGGAGATGCGCGCCCTCGAACACGGTGAACGGCTCGGCTCCGGGCAGCGCGGCCGGTTCAAACCCGCAGAGCTGCTCAACGCCGCGACCACCGGCGCCGCCCACTCCATGGCCACCCCGGTGGCGGCCATCACCGTGGGAAGCCCCTGCGATCTCGTCAGCCTGAACCAGCGATCCCTCCGGACCGCCGGATCCGACCCCGGCCAGCTCCCCCTGACCGCCACCGCCGCTGACGTAACCGCCGTCGTCGTCGCCGGTCGACTAGTGGCACGCAACGGACACCATCTCACCCTCGGCGACCCGGCCGTTCTGCTGGCCGCCGCACTCGAAGGGCAGCCATGAGCATTCTGATCACCAATATCGGCGAACTGATGACCCAGGACCGGGACCATGCGGTGCTGAGGAACGCGGCGATGGTCTTCGACGGCGAGCGGATCAGCTGGATCGGTGCCGCTTCCGACGCCCCCGCCGCCGACGTCCTGGTTGACGCGGACGGTAGGGCGGGACTGCCCGGCTGGGTGGACAGCCACACCCACCTCGTCTTCGCCGGAGACCGGACCGCGGAATTCGAGGCGCGCATGGCGGGTCAGGAGTACGCCGCCGGCGGGATCGCCGTCACCACCGATGCCACCCGGGCCGCCTCGGATTACGACCTGACCCGGCTGCTGCTCGGCCGGGTCGCCGAGGCGAACGCTGGCGGCACCACCTACCTGGAGACCAAGACCGGGTACGGGCTCGACGTCGTACACGAGGGGCGTAGTGCCCGCATTGCCGCGGGTGTGGTCGACGAGGTGACGTTCCTCGGTGCGCACCTCATCCCGGCCGGCGTCGACCCCGATGACTATGTGCGTCTGGTCTGCGGGCCCATGCTCGACGCCGTCCGGCCCTATGTGGGCTGGGCCGATGTGTTCTGTGAACGCGGTGCCTTCACGCCGGAGCAGTCGCGGGAAATCCTCGGCGCCTGCCAGGGCGCCGGGCTCGGGCTTCGCGTCCACGGCAACCAGCTGGGCCCGGGCGAGGGGGTGCAACTCGCCGTCGAGTTCGGGGCGGCCAGCGTTGACCACGTGAACTACCTCGAGGCGTCGGACCTGGACGCCCTCGCCGGCACCTGGTCGGGGTGGGACGGCGGTGCGGGCTCCACCGTCCGCGGGACGGTGGCGACCTGTCTGCCCGCCTGTGACCTGTCCACCCGCCAACCGCTGGCTCCGGGCCGGGCACTGCTCGACGCCGGCGTCGAAATCGCGTTGGCGTCCAACTGCAACCCCGGCACCTCCTACACCACGTCAATGGCCTACTGCGTCACCACCGCAGTGCTGCAGATGCGCCTCAGCGTTCACGAAGCGATCCGTGCCGCAACCTTCGGCGGCGCTGTGGCACTGCACAGGGAGACCGGGACCGACGACGACGGCGCCCGCGCGGTCGGGTCCCTCGCCGTCGGGCATCGGGCGGACCTGCAGCTGCTGAACGCGCCGGCTGCCACCCACCTGGCGTACCGGCCCGGGGTGCCGCTGACACACGCCGTCTGGAAGCAGGGCGTCAGGATCGTCTGAACCGGCCACACCACTGGGGAGGAGCTACTTCACTGCTCCTGCTGTCAGGCCACCGATCAGGCGCTTTTCGATCAGCGCGAACAGGATGATCACCGGAATGATCGCGACAATCGAGACGCCGAACACGTATTGCCACGAGGTTGCGTACTGGCCAATGAATTTGGTCAGAGCCACTGACAGCGGCTGGTTCTCTGCCGTCGACATGATCACCAGGGAGGCCGCGAACTCGTTCCACGACGACACGAACGTGAAGATGACCGCGGTGACAATGCCGGGCCAGACCAGCGGCAGGTTCACCCGGAACATCACCGTGAGCTTACCGGCGCCGTCGAGCTGGGCGGCTTCGTCAATCTCCTTCGGGATCGCGGCGAAGAAGCTGTGCATGATCCAGAGGGCGAAGGACAGGTTGAACGCCGCGTTGACCAGGATCATGGCCAGCCAGGTGTCGTTGATGCCTAGCAGCAGCATCTCCCTGAACAGACCGGCGGTCAGGACGGCTGGTTGCAGCATCTGGGTGACGATGACCAGGAACAGGAACACAGTCTTTCCAGGGAACCGGAACCGGGCGGTGTAGTAGGCGGCGGGCGTTGCCACGAGGAGCACCAGGAGGGTGGCAAAAACCGCGATGATGATTGTCGAGATCAGGTTGTAGGGCAGTGGCGTCTCGGGGGTGGCCCACATGGTCGCATAGTTGCTCCATTGGAGGCCTTCGGTGGGGAAGTAGGCCGGCGGTACGGAAAGGATTTCGGACCGGGTCTTGAGGGACCCGACGAGCATGATCAGGTACGGGAGCAGAAACACCAGGGCGACGACGGCACCGATGGCCATCCGCAGGCCCATCCTGCGACCTGACACCTGATCAGCACCGTAGCGCTTCTGACGGGCAGTCACCGGTGGGAGCGCCGACCGCGCAGGTTCATTCAGTGTGCTGGTGGACATGCCTAGACCTCCTTCATCGGATTGACGATTTTCACGTACGCCGCAACGATCACGATGACGATGGCGAAGTTGACCACGCTGAGGGCACTGGCGAGGTCGACCCGCCGGTCAAACTGCAGCACCTTGAAGATGTAGGTCATGAGGGTATCGGCCTGGTAGCCGGGGATCGATCCGGTGATGATCCGCAGGATGGGAAGGTTGTTGAACACGTTGATGATATTGATCAGCACGGCGACGGCGAGGGCGCCACGAAGCTGCGGCAGCACGATGCTGAAATAGGTGCGGACGGGGCCAGCACCGTCCATTTTGGCGGCTTCGAGCGCGTCCTCCGGCACTGACTGCAACCCTGCCAGCAGGGTGTAGGCGGTGAACGGGATGGACACAAACACCGCGACGATGATGGCCACCCCGAGCGCTGGAAGCACATTCTTGGTGAAGCCATAGGGTGAGTCGAGAATGCCGAGATCGACCAGGAACGTGTTCATGATCCCGTAGTTGCTGTCGAGGCCGTAGTAGAACACCGTGGTAGTCATGACCACGCTTGCAGCCCAGGGGACCACCACAGCCATCCTGACCAGGGTGCGGCCGGGAAATGGCTTGTTCAGGAACTGGGCCAATGCCAGGGAAATGAGCACTGTCAGCGACACGACGACGACAACCCAGACCGCCGTGTTCAGAAGTACCCGCGGGAGGTTGGGATCGGAGAACACCTCGGTGAAGTTCGCGAACCCTGCGGTGCCCTGGTCGATGCCGCTCTGGCTGATGTCCCGGGTGGAGTTGAAGATCATGAACCCGGCGGGGAAGATCACGATCGCAAGGATCAGGAGGAGGACCGGGCCAATCCAGGGGAGGGCTGCGGGGAGGCCGTCGGAATCCTGTCCGCGGCGCTTTCGTCCGGGGGACGTGGGCCGCCCGGCCAGCACGGGCTGTGCGCTCATCGTAAATAGCTCATTCTCTACCGCCAATGGTTAGGGGCCGGTACCGGTGCGGCCCCTGAGGGACCGCACCGGTACCGGCTGGAGGCTACTCGGCCGCTGCGTCAGCTTCGGCTTGGATCTGGTCGAGCACCTCGGTTGGGTCCATCCCTTGCCCAAGCTGGCCAAACAGGCTCTTGAACGCACCATCGGTGGCGTTCCAGGCCGGGTTGGAGGTGGGGTAGAACTGGGCGCTTGGCAGCATCTCCAGGAACGGTGCCAGGGTCTCGTCGCCCGACATTTCCTCTGCACCGCTGATGGTGGTGGGGAGGAAACCCTCGGTACTGACCCATTCGACGTAGTTCTCCGGTGCGAAGAAGTGGTCCATGAACGCTGTGACAGCCTCGGCCTTGTCGCCGTCGTTCTTGAACGACATCAGGCGGTCGGCGACACCCAGCGTGGCGGGCTCGCCCGACGCTGTCGGGATGTTCGCCAGACCATAGTTCAGGTCAGGGTTCTCGACTTCGATCTGGCCGACGGTCTGCGGTAGGCCATAGACCATGCCGATCTGGCCCTGGATGAAGACGTTGATCATGGGGGTGCGCTGGGTGGCGCCGGGGTCGGCCTGGGTCAGCCCATCGTCGATCATGCGTTTCATGAACTCGGCTGCCTCCAGGTTCTCGGGGGTGTTCACGGTGATCTCTTCCGCGTCACCGAACCCGCCGCCGTTGCCGGCCATCCAGATCAGGGCCTCGCCCTGGGCTTCTTCCGATCCGAGTGGCATACCGTAGCCGGGGGTGCCGGTTGCGGTGATCGCTTCGGCGGCGTCATACAGTTCGTCCCAGGTGGTGGGCGCGCCGTCAACACCCGCTTCCTCGAACAGGTCCTCGTTGTAGAACAGGGCGCGCGCCGAGGCGAGCAGCGGCAGGGCGTACTGGGTGCCGTCAACCTGTTCGTTGGCAGCGAAGGATTCCTGGAAGTCGCTGAGGGTCTCGGGTGAGGCGATTTCTTCCGCCGAGTACAGCAGGCCCTCGGTGGCGAAGGCGGAGAAGGCGCCGCCGTTGTAGATGTCGGGTGCTTCGCCGGCCTGGATCTGGGTGTTCAGCACTGACTCGAGGTTTTCCCATGATTCGACCTGAAGGTTGACGGTGATGCCCTCGTTGGCTGCCTCGAACTCCTCGATGACGCCTTCCCACAAGGCCTTGCTGCCGTCCGAGTAGCTGGGGACCAGGAGGTCAAGGGTGGTGCCGCCCTCTGCGTCTCCGCTGGATTCTCCGCCGCCGAAGCCGCAGGAGGTGAGCAAGAGACCGGCCGCCGCAACACTTGCGACAACTCCGGTCCGGATTGATTTCTTCATGGTTTCCTCGTTTTCCCAAAGGTGGTGTAGCTGCTCCAGCTGACACAGGAATACTTGCAACAAGTTGACGGTATTGCGCTTGGAATGATCATTACTGTTCATCCGTAGTGGAATGATACTGACGTGATCCATGTCTCACGTCAAGCTGACGCGCTGATTGATACCTGAGCGTTACCGCGTCCGGTCTGCCGAAATCGCGTCGAGGATGGTTAGATTGGTGCTGATTGCTTTACCCCCGTAAACGTCATCTCTAATCAGTCGCGGACCAAACCGCGGTTACCGTGAAGGAGCGCCCGATGTCCCAGCCCACCTCCCAGGCACCTGGATCCGCAGCGTCCGCCGGGGCCCACATGGATAGCGAACTGTTGTCACAGCCTGCTGTCTGGCGTCAGGCGATCGACCAGGCTACCGCCGAGAACATCCTCCCGACCGATGGTGCGCGGGTCGCCGTCATCGGCTGCGGCACCTCCTGGTTCATGGCGCAAAGCTACGCCGCCGCCCGCGAAAGTGCTGGCAAAGGGCTCACCGATGCGTTTGCCGCCTCTGAGGCATCGGCCGTCGCCGGTCGCGGATACGACGCAGTGGTTGCCATTTCCCGTTCGGGCACCACTACGGAGGTGCTGGACCTCATGACGTCGCTCAAGGGCAGCACCCGGGTGATAGCCGTGATCGGCGACGTCGAATCACCCGCGATCGGACTGGCCGACGACGTCGTCGCCCTGCCATACGCCGATGAGCAGTCAGTGGTGCAGACCCGATTCGCTACCGCTGCCCTCGCCTACCTCCTGACCTCCGTGGGCATCGACCTGGAGCAGGCGGTGACTGACGCCGAGGCTGCGCTGGCGGAAGAGATCACCCCGGCGCTGCTCGACGCCGAGCAGTTCACTTTCCTCGGCACGGGCTGGACCGTGGGACTGGCCTACGAAGCCGGCCTGAAAATGCGCGAGGGAGTGCAGGGCTGGACCGAATCATATCCCGCCATGGAATACCGGCACGGACCCATCTCGATCGCTGCTCCGGGCCGGGTGGTGTGGCTCTTCGGCGACGACGTCCCGGGACTGGCCGACGACGTCGAACCCACCGGTGCCGACTATGTCCACACCGGGCGCCACCCTCTGGCCGACCTCGCCCAGATCCACAAGATCACCCTGGCGAGGGCCCGGGCGCGCGGGCTGAACCCCGATCTGCCGCGCAACCTGACCCGCTCCGTCATTCTCGGTTCGTAACCGGGTTATGACGTCGCCGACGACGCCGCTCCTTAGTTTGGAGCCGGCCCCGGGCCTGGTGCTCGCCATTGACGTGGGCGGCACAGATATGAAATCAGCACTGTCGGACCAGACCGGAGCCCTACTTGACATCCGCCGCACCGCCACGCCCGCGAGGACCGGGGTGCCCGGGGAGAGCATTGTGCAGCGATCCGCAGAGTTTCTGGCCGAGTATCGGGGGGCCTGGCCGGACCACAGCATCGGGGCCATCGGACTGATCGCACCGGGCCTCGTTGACGAGGTCAACGGCGTCGGGATTTACTCGGCGAACCTGGGGTGGCGTGACTTTCCCTTCGTCGACCGGCTCCAGCAGGCGACCGGGTTGCCGGTCACTTACGGGCACGACGTCGGCGCCGCCGGCGACGCCGAAATGCGCTTCGGCGCGGCCCGCGGGCTCGACGATGTGGTGGTTATGATCATCGGCACCGGCATTGCCGGCGCCGTGTTTACCGGCGGCGAGCGGGTGCTTGCCGGTGGGTACGCCGGCGAACTGGGGCATGCCCTGGTACCCGGCGGCCTCAACTGCACCTGTGGCCTTCATGGGTGCCTGGAAACCGTCGGGTCCGCCGGCGCGATCGCCCGCCGCTACTCCGAACTCAGCGGCCGACCGGTGAGCGGAGCACGCGGCGTGTTTGCAACCGCCGCGGCCGGGGACACCATCGCCCAGCAGGTAATCGACGACGCCATCACCGCCCTGGCCTTCAGCGTTGCCCAACTTGTGGCGATCCTCGGTACGGAAGCGGTGGTGATCGGCGGCGGCCTGGCCCAGGCCGGCGAGGCACTGTTCGGCCCGCTGCGTCGGCAGGTCGAGAAAAACCTTTCCTTCCACCGCCACCCGGTCCTTCTCGAGGCCCGGATGGGCCAGGACGCCGGGCTGATCGGCGCCGCACTGCGGGCCCGCCGCCTGTTGGAGGCGCCATGAGCGCACCGGACCTGCCCGAATCGGCGCTGCGGGTCAGCGGGCCGGTCCTCACGGTAACGGCCAACCCTGCCCTCGATCTGACCTACGCGATCCAGCGACTCACCCCCGGAGCGTCCCACCGGGTTCCCACCCCGCTGCTGCGGGCCGGCGGTAAAGGCGTCAACGTCGCGCGGGTGGTTCATCAGACGGGACGCCCGGCGTTCGCGGTCGGGCCGGTCGGGGGAGCATCGGGCGCCGAATTCAGGGCCGAACTGGCCGCCTCGGGTGTCCCACATGCGCTGACCGAGGTCGCCGCTGCTACCCGACGCAGCATGGCCTTCGTCGACGGCGACGTCGGCCAGACGAGCATCTTCAACGAGGCCGGCCGTCCCCTCACTACCGCGGAGTGGGAGGACCTGCTCCGCCTGGTGGATTCCCGCCTCGCTGGTGCCGGTGTGCTGGTGGGGTCAGGGAGTCTTCCCGATGGTGCTGCGACCTCTTTTTACGCTGATCTGGTGCGCCGCGCCAGGGTGCACGGCGTCCCCAGCATCATCGACACCTCCGGGGAGGCGCTGCTCACCGCAGCCGAGGCTGGCGCGGACGTGCTCAAACCCAACCACCATGAGCTCCAGGAGGCGACCGGCGCACCGACCATCGACGACGGAGCCCGGGCGTTGCTCGACCGTGGTGCCCGGGCGGTCGTGGTCAGCTGCGGGGAACAAGGCATGTACCTCTACCGGCTGGACGAACCACCACTGCAAGCGACCCTGCCCCGGTTCGAGGGGAACCCGACGGGAGCTGGGGACGCAGCGGTAGCCGCGATCGCCGTCGCGCTGGGCGCCGGCATCACCAGCGGGGAAACCCTGTTGCGGCTGGCGACCGCGTGGTCGGCCGCTGCGGTTCTGATGCCCGGGGCCGGCGAGCTCGACGCCAGCTACCGGACGCTTGAAGCAGCAGTCATCCTCAGCCAGGCTCAGCCAGTGACCACCGCACCAGCGACCACTGACTCACCGAGCACCGCCCCACCACAGCAGGAGACCGACGCATGACACTGACCCCGACTCATGATCTGATGGCCGCTGCGGAGGCTGCCGGCACGGGCATCGGAGCCTTCAACGTCATCCAGCTGGAAACTGCCGAAGCGCTGGTGACAGGGGCTGAGGCCGCCGGGCTGCCGGTGATCCTCCAGATCTCCGAAAACTGCGTCAAATACCATGGGAGGCTGGAACCCCTGGCGCTTGCCACTCTCGCGATCGCCCGGTCGGCCCGGGTGCCGGTCGCCGTACACCTTGATCACGCCGAGGATCCTGAACTGGCGTTCGCCGCAGTGGACCTGGGGTTCGGGTCGGTAATGTACGACGGCGCTGCCCTGGACTTCGACGATAACGTTGCCACCACCACCCGGGTGGCCGCCTACGCGCAGGAACGCGGCGTGTTTGTGGAGGCGGAGCTGGGCAAGGTCGGGGGGAAGGACGGAGCCCACGCCCCCGGCGTCCGAACCAACCCGACGGAGGCCGCAGCATTTGTGGCGGCCACCGGTGTTGACGCGCTTGCCGTCGCCGTCGGCTCCTCCCACGCCATGACGCAGCGGAGCGCCGAATTGGATCTGGCGCTCATTGCCGCGATCAAATCAGCGTTGAACGTGCCCTTGGTGCTGCACGGATCTTCGGGGGTTTCCGATCACACGCTTGCTGCGGCGATCCAGGCCGGAATGACCAAGATCAATGTCTCCACCCACCTGAACAGCCTCGCCACCCGGGCTGTCCGCCTGTACCTTGAGCGCAACCCCTCGGCCGTTGACCCGCGGAAGTACCTGGGGGCCGGGCGTGCTGCAATCGAAACGGAGGCGGCCCGCCTGCTGACCCTGTTTGCCGCGGGGGACCGGGCCACGTCGTCGGTTCGCACGTCGTCGGTTCGCCTAACCGGGAACGGGCCGGCAGGATGAAACGCGCAGAACGGCTCAGCGCCATTCTCGATCTCCTCTCTGAAGCCAGCCAGGTGGATGTCGATGAGATTGTCACCAAGCTAAAGGTTTCGCCAGCTACCGCGCGGCGGGACCTCGACAGCCTTGCCGAGCAGCGGCTGCTCACCAGAACCCACGGCGGGGCCACCATCGAGAGTGTCGCCTATGACCTGCCGGGACGCTACAACCGGGACGCGTATGCGGAGCAGAAGCGGGCGATCGCCCAGGCCGCCAGCGACCTGATTCCCAAAGGGGCGGTGATTGGGCTGTGCGGCGGGACCACCAGTACGGCCATAGCGTCGGCCCTCAGTAAGCGCAGTGACCTGATGGAACCCTCGAACAAGCCCACCCTCACCGTTGTCACCAATGCAATCAACATTGCCGCCCAGTTAGCTGTCCGGCCGAACTTCAAGATTATGGTCACCGGCGGAATCGTCAACCCACGATCCTACGAACTCGTCGGATCGTACGCTGACGCGGTGCTGCAGCGGGTAGCCCTGGACTTCGCTTTCGTGGGAGTCAACGGACTGGATCCGATCGTGGGACCCACCATCAGCGACGAAGGTGAGGCTGCGGTCAACGCGATGGTCGCCAGACGCGCGTCCACCGCCTATGTCGTTGCCGACTCATCAAAGATCGGCACCCGCCGTTTCGCCACCATGACTGGCTATACCTTCAGCAATCTGATCACCGATTCAGGGATCACCGACGATCAACTGCAGGCCTTCGAGAAGCACGGCACTGCGGTGATCGTCGCGCCGACGGTGGGGCCCGACTAGCACCAAGGAACGCCCACTAGGATGGCTGGCATGTCCACCGAACCACCTAAGGCGCCGGCCACGTCGAGCGCCGCCGAAAGCTCCGCACCCGTTCAGCGCCGGCGGATCACCGCAGAGATCACCATCGTCCTCGGACTGTCCCTCGGCCAATCCGCCGTGTACGCCGTGGTGAATCTGTTGGACAAACTGAGCAAGGCGCCCCTCGCGGCGCAGACCACCCGGCTAAACCCGGTCCTCAACGACCGACAGTATTTCGACCTGGCGTACCAACTACTGGGCATTTTCTTCGCCCTGGTCCCCGTCTTCCTGGTCCTGCTTTTGCTCACCGAGCCCGGCAAATCGGCGTTCCGAACTTTGGGATTCACTTTCAGCAACCCGAAGACCGACTTCGGGTTGGGTGTCGGTCTCGCGGCAGTGATCGGTGCTGGCACGGTGGGCGTGTATGCGGCGGGTCGTGCGCTGGGGATTACGACGGCGATCGAACCCGCAGCGCTCGACGCCTACTGGTGGACGGTACCCGTCCTGATCCTTTCAGCGGTGCGCTATGCGGTGCTCGAAGAGGTCATTGTGGTGGGCTACCTCTTCCACCGGCTCCGGCAGCTCGGCTGGTCGGCGCCGGTGATCATCCTTACGAGTGCCCTACTCCGGGGGAGCTACCACCTGTACCAGGGCTTCGGGCCGTTCATCGGCAACTTCATCATGGGCCTGATCTTTGGCTACGCCTACACGAGGACCAAACGGGTGATGCCCCTGGTTATTGCCCACGCGGTCCTCGACATCGCCGGGTTTGTGGGCTTCGCCCTCTTCGGCCCGGCGATCGGAATCGGCGCGTAGCAACGGCGACCCCTTTACACGGGCTGGCTAGATTTCCACCAGGCCATTGGCTGTCTGGAAGGTCACCGACATGACGCCCGGGGTGCCGTTCGGCGCCACCCAGTGCACTGCGACGCCATCGAGAGGCTCAGTGGCGTCGGTGCCCAGCCACTCGGCGATGCGATCGGGGGAGCCGGCGATCGTCAGCGAATCAAGGCGGGCCGACGCCGGTTTGGCCTGCGACGGATGAAGTGCCTCGGTACCGTCGTCCCACCGCAGCATGTAGGGGACCTGCGGGTCAGCGATGAGCCCCTTGATCCCGATCTGCTGCCAGGTTAGTTCCTGCCCATCCGGAAATTTGCGGTTACCCGGCACGGCGCTCCGGCCCAGCCGCTGCTCGAATGGGGCCAGATCGTCCACCGCGACGCACCAGCCCATCCAACCGCCGCCAGCTTCGGAGCGGGCACGCACTGCCTGCCCGAACGGAGCTTTGTCCGAGGCCGGGTGGTTCAGCACCTCGACCACTTCCAGGTACTGGCCATTGAGCATCGGGAAGATCATGTTCCGGGTGCCGAAGCGGGGGTGTACACCACCCTTTACAGGGTCGACGCCCAGGGCGTCGGAAATCCTCCCAGCAGTTGCTACGAGGCCGTCGGGTTCACAGGCATATGAGACATGGTCCAAGCGCATGGCCTTAGTTTGGCACTTTGTGATCTGTGTCTCGACTTAGGGTACCCTTACCATGTCTTCAGGCCACAGACGTTCACATATTTGCGCCGGGAGGTGCTTTTCGGGTTATCTAGGAATAGGTCACGAGTGCCAGCACGGAGCGGAACGCCCGCTCCACCAAGCCCCGGCTTGCTGGACGGCAACCCTCCTTCG
Organism: Arthrobacter sp. TMN-50; assembly: GCF_054511125.1. Taxonomy (NCBI): domain Bacteria; kingdom Bacillati; phylum Actinomycetota; class Actinomycetes; order Micrococcales; family Micrococcaceae; genus Arthrobacter; species Arthrobacter sp. TMN-50. The sequence goes on from NZ_JBTNDG010000006.1 coordinate 117,381, forward strand.
CGGTGGGGTGCCCCGGGTGACGACCAGGCGGCGGGCAGGGTGTCAGGCGCAAGCGCGAACTCCAAGGCGGGCGATACCAGTGGCAACACTTCACACGACACAGCAGGGCCCCGGCCCGGGGGCGCCCAGCGACGCCTCCCTGGCCCCTGCTGAAGGTCTCGACGGCGTCCTCCGCACTCGCAGCCTTGGGGCCTTCACTTGTGAAACCGGGGGGCACCTCCCCGACCTCACCCTCGCGTACGAAAGCTGGGGCACCCTCAACGACGATCGATCCAACGCCGTCCTGATCCAGCACGCGCTGACCGGCAGTTCCCACGTCGCCCGCGGCGACTCGGCTGAGGACGGCTGGTGGGACCAGCTGGTCGGCCCCGGGAAAACCATCGACACCACCCGATATTTTGCCGTGTCCATCAACATGCTCGGCGGGTGTTACGGGTCAACGGGACCGGCTACCGCGGATCCCGACGGCGTCCCCTGGGGTTCGCGGTTCCCCTACATCACGGTCCGGGACTCGGTCCGAGCTGAAGCACTTCTCGCGGATGCCCTAGGCATCGGGCAGTGGCATTCGGTGGTCGGTGGGTCACTTGGGGGGGCCAGGGCCCTGGAGTGGGCCCTTCTGTACCCGGACCGGGTCAACCGGTGTGCGGTAATTGCGTGCACGGCGGCCAGTTCGGCCGAGCAGATTGCCTTTGCCCAGGCGCAGCTTCGGTCCATCCGGTTGGACCCGGGCTTCGCTGGCGGTGACTATTACCCGGGCCCCGGGCCGGTTGACGGACTGGGGCTGGCGCGACGGATTGCCCACATCACCTACCGGTCCGAGCCCGAACTTGAGCACCGCTTTGGCCGGACCGCCCAGGGCGGTGAGACGCCGTTCGGTTCCCCGGATCCCGCGGACCGTGGTCGCTACCAGGTGGAAAGCTACCTCGATCATCAGGCCGACAAACTGGTGGAACGGTTCGACGCCAATAGCTACGTTCTGCTGACTGAAGCCCTCATGGGCCACGACGCCGGCCGCGACCGGGGCACCCTGCAGGATGCTCTCCGGAACGTCAGCGCCGAGTTCTTCATTGCGGCGGTGGATTCGGACCGGCTGTATTACCCGGGCCAGTCCCGCGTCCTGGCGAAGGCCCTGCCGGGTGAGGTGCCGGTGCACATGATCAACTCTCCGATCGGTCACGACGCTTTTCTGACGCAAATCCAGCAACTTGACGGACTGCTCCGGGAGGCCTTCTACTCCGCGCCCTGACGCAATATATCGTCGTCGCCGGGTGGCCAGCATGGTGGGTCCCTAACCGGCGGCGCCCGGTGGCATTCCCGGGCCGAAGATGGGGGCAGCGTCGGGTCGTTTGGCCAGTATGCCGTCCCCGGCGGATTGGCGCCGCAACCGGCGCAGTACCCAGGGCACGAAATAGACCTTGGCCCACACCAGATCCTCGGTTCGGGCGGTACGCCACCTCTTATGGGGGAGCGGCTGTGGTTCGAGGGCCGTCAGAGAGTGGGGGACGGCGAGGGTTTCGAGCACCATCATGGCGATGGTGTGGTGGCCCAGCGGTGAGAAATGAAGTCGGTCGTCGTCCCACATCCGGGGGCTGACCAGCTGCCGCAAGGCCCACATATCGGCGATCAGCGCGTCGTGGTGGGCGGCGATGATCCTCAGGTTCTCGTTGTAGATGGCGGTCCTGGACCGGAAGTTGCCGAGCACGGATTCCCGCGCATCGGGGCCCGTGAACAGCACCACGGTCGCGTGATCGGCGCGCAACGCCCCGACGGCGTCATCCAGGCGCGCCGCCAACTGGTCAGGATCGCCACCGGGGCGGATCAGGTCGTTACCGCCGGCCGAAATGGTGATCAGGTCCGGTTTCAACGCCAGGGCCGGCTCCACCTGTTGGTCCACAATCTGTTGCAGCAACCGGCCACGGACCGCGAGGTTGGCGTACGCGAAATCATCGCGGCTCCTGCTGAGTTCTTCGGCCACCCGGTCGGCCCAGCCACGGTTGCCACCCACGCTCTCGGGATTGGGGTCCCCAATACCCTCGGTAAACGAGTCGCCCAGCGCCACATATCGCGTCCAGGGGTGAGGGGTGCTGTTCTGGGCAGGGTGAGAGTCCGGGGGCAGGTACAGGTTCCGGTTCATCCTCCTATCCTGTAACAGACGTCCACCGAACGCGACCCCCGGCTGGGTACCGCCAGCCAGTGCATGCCAGAATACTTCAATGACTCTTTCGGAAATGCCCCATACTCCAGCCGCCGAACAGCTCACCGTGCCGGCCTGGGACCCGGTGGTCCTCTGGTCGCGGCCCGAAGCCGAGCGGCAGGGCACCGCCCTGCTCGTCATGTTCCACGGGCATCTCGCCAACGAGGAGGATCTGATGGGGCTGGCGGATCATCTGCCGTCCGATCTCACGGTGGCGTCAGTCAGGGCGTCCCACGCCCAGGGTCCGGGTTACACCTGGTTCCCCCTGTCGCAGGACACCGGATATTCGGTGGAACTTGTCACCGACTCCGTCGCCCGGGTGGCGACCTGGCTGGACTCGGTCAGGGGAGCGCACACCAGCGTTTCGCTGCTCGGATTCTCCATGGGTATGGCGGTCGCGACCAGCCTCCTGCGCCACCGTCCGCGGGATTTCACCGCCGTCGTCGGCCTCTCAGGGTTCGCGGTTCCCGCCGAGGGGAGCCCATTCTTCAACGATGACGACGCCGCGGCCCACCCGGTACCACTGTTCTGGGGACGCGACCAGGAGGACCCGGTGATCACTGCCGACCGAATCGAATTCACCCACCGCTGGGCGGTCGGCCACACCACCCTCACCAAGGTGCTCTACGCCGGGATCGGCCACAGCATCAGCATGCGGGAACTGGCGCATGTGAAAGAGTTTATTGAGCTCACAGTGTTTGGGATTGAACCGCAGCCTAGCCGCGGGTAATTCGTATCGAGGCACCATTGACGGTCACTACATCGCCGGGATGAAGCTGGGCACCACGCCGCTCCTCGATCGCGCCGTTGACCTTTACAAGTCCGTGATCCACCAATTCTTTGGCCTGCGCGCCGTCCTCAGCGAGGCTGGCTAGCTTCAACAGTTGGCCCAGCCGGATCATGTCATCAGTGATCTCGACGGTGTCGTCGGCGGGCGGGTCAACGTCGTGGGATTTACTCATGGGACCATTCTGCCCGACCGGGCCGGCTGACATGGCACGAACTGGCGCGGTACCTAGACGGTACCGCTCCGGTGATGAGGCTGCCATAGGATCAATGAGTGTCACACCACCCCCGGCTTCCCCTGGTCTTCGGCCTGCTCCTCGCCGTCCTAGCCGGAGTAGCCATCCCCCTGCAAGGCAGAATCAACGGTGCCCTGGGCACCCACCTCAACGACGGCGCCGGCGCTGCCCTGGTCAGTTTCGCTATAGGGCTAGTAGTGATGGGGTTGATCACCTGCGTGTTGCCCGGGGGACGGGCCGGTTTCCGGCAGATCCTTCCCTCTGTTCGGGAACGGCGCTTCCCACCCATCTATCTCGCGGCTGGCACCATCGGAGCCTTTTTCGTCTTCTCCCAATCACTGACCATCGGGGTCCTGGGTGTGGCGCTGTTCACGGTGGCGGCGGTGATGGGCCAGACCCTCAGCGGGCTGCTGGCCGACCGCGCGGGGATCGGCCCGGCAGGCAAACGACCGCTCACCACGATGCGGCTGATCGGGACGGCGCTCGCCGTCGCCTCGGTAGTGTGGGCAGTGTCGCCCCGGTTCGGTGCCACCGGCGACCTTCGGTCCTGGCTGATCCCCGTCCTACTCCCGGTGCTCGCCGGTTTCCTGATCAGCTTCCAGCAGGCCATGAACGGCACCTCGGCGGTCCACTACGGCACCCCCATCATCGCCACCCTGGTCAATTTTATCTCCGGAACATTGGTGCTGTTCGTGGCGTGGCTGATCAAAACCCTGATTGCCGGGCCGGGCGAGACACTGCCCACCGAGTGGTGGTATTACCTGGGCGGCCCTCTGGGGTGTGTCTTCATCGGACTCGGCGCGGTACTGGTGCGCAGCATGGGGGTATTACTCACCGGGCTCGGCATGATCGGTGGACAGCTGGTGGGTTCGTTGCTCCTCGACCTCGCGCTTCCCACCCCGGGCACGGTGGTGGAACTAGCCACAGTGGCAGGACCCATCCTTACCCTCATCGCCATTGTGCTGACCACCCTGCCCTGGCCCAGACGCGCCCTGCGCTTCCGCTGACCCACCCCGGCCTGCCGCAGCCCGCGGCGGGAGCCCCCCGATAGGCTAGGGTTATACCTTCGATTCGAGCAGGCCCCAGCCCATTCCCTGGGCCAATTCCCTGCCGGACACCACCACGGACCGCACCCAGCGGCCTGTAGAAATGGAGAATCACCTTGGCGAAGAACCAGTCCGCACTCGACCCCATCATTTCCCTCGCGAAACGCCGCGGCTTCGTCTTTCAGGCGGGGGAGATCTACGGCGGCTCACGGTCGGCCTGGGACTACGGGCCCCTCGGCGCCGAGCTGAAGGAAAACATCAAGCGCCAGTGGTGGCAGTCAGTGGTCCGGGGACGCGACGACGTCGTCGGCCTTGACTCTTCGGTGATCCTCCCGCGCAAGGTGTGGGAAGCCTCCGGCCACGTCGACGTGTTCAGCGATCCCCTGGTGGAATGCCTGAGCTGCCACAAGCGGTTCCGTGCCGACCACCTTGAGGAAGAATATGAGGAGAAGAAGGGCCGTCCCGCCGAGAACGGTCTGAAGGACATTGCCTGCGCCAATTGCGGTACCCGCGGCGAGTGGACCGAGCCACAGGAATTTTCCGGTCTGCTGAAAACCTTCCTGGGCCCGGTCGCCAGCGAGGAGGGCATGCACTACCTGCGGCCCGAAACCGCCCAGGGCATCTTCGTGAACTTCAACAACGTCCTCAACACCTCCCGGAAAAAGCCACCATTCGGCATCGGCCAGATCGGCAAGAGCTTCCGCAACGAGATCACGCCCGGCAACTTCATCTTCCGGACCCGAGAGTTTGAGCAGATGGAGATGGAATTCTTCGTCGAGCCCGGTACCGACGACGAGTGGCACGAATACTGGATCAAGAGCCGCTTCGACTGGTACACCGGTCTGGGCATCAACCCGGATAACCTGCGCTTGTTCGTGCACCCCCTGGAAAAGCTCAGCCACTATTCCAAGGGCACCACCGACATCGAATACCGGTTCGGGTTCCAGGGCTCGGAGTGGGGCGAGCTGGAAGGCATCGCCAACCGCACCGACTTCGATCTGTCGACCCACTCGAAGCATTCGGGGACCGACCTGAGCTACTTCAATCAGGGCACCAACGAGCGGTATACGCCCTACGTGATCGAACCCGCCGCCGGCCTGACCCGGTCCTTCATGGCCTTCCTCGTGGATTCCTACACCGAGGACGAGGCACCCAACTCCAAGGGCGGCGTCGACAAGCGCACCGTCCTGAAACTGGACCCGCGCCTGGCCCCGGTCAAGGCTGCCGTCCTCCCGCTGAGTCGCAACGAGGACTTGTCGCCCAAGGCCAAGGATCTCGCCGCCCAGCTACGCCGGAACTGGAACATCGACTTCGACGACGCCGGTGCCATCGGCCGACGCTATCGTCGTCAGGACGAGATCGGCACCCCGTTCTGCATCACCGTCGACTTCGAGACTCTCGACGACCAGGCGGTGACCATCCGCGAACGCGACACCATGGCCCAGGAGCGGGTGTCGCTGGACAAGGTGGAGGGTTATCTCGCCGCCAGGTTGATCGGCTCCTGATGGCGTTGCATTACCGCGAATGGCGTGACGGGGACGACCTGGAACTGATCCAGCTGTGGGGTGGATCAGAAAACGCCCAGGTCGAGCAGGCCCGGGCGCTGTTCCGTCCGTCGTCCAACAACCCGTGGCTGCGCTGCATCGTGGCCGAGGACATTGTGGGCACAGACGCCGGAGTTCCCGTCGCCGCGGCGTACGTCTTCGAGCCGAAGCTGCACAACCAGCGGCTGTGGGCCTACGTCGAGGTGGCCGCCGACCACCGGCGCTCCGGTGTGGGGTCCACGCTGCTGGGCATGCTGCGCAACGAGGCCAGCGGCTCGCCGTCGGGTACCACGAAGCTGCGGGCAAAGGTCATCCCGGGCAGCACCGGCGGGGAGTTTGCGGCGGCGTCAGGGTTCGGGCAGATCCAGCGGTCACGAATTGTGAAGGTCGAACCTGGCGCTTTGTCACTGCCGGTGTTCGACGACGCCGGCGGGCCGCAACTGGACGAGGCGGCGACCGGATCGGTGGAACTGACCACCGCCGTCGCCGCCTGGTACAACGCGGTGCATGCCTGGGATCCAGCTGACATGACCCTTGGCCAGGCCCAACAGTATCTGCTCGCCGACACCACGGGGGCAGGCGGAGCGGTGGTGCTCAGGGACAAGCCACGCGCCGACGGCGGCACGATCGCCGCGTTCGCGATCAGCTACACCCAGGCCCGGACCGACGATCCAGCCGACGTGCTGGTGGGCTACCGCCCCGAGCTGGCTCCGGCCGAGCAGGAGGCCGCTGTGGCTTCCCTGCTCGCGATGCTGGTCCACCAGTTCCCGGTGCTGCTCGAGGTGGACGATTCGATGACCGCGCTGGTCCATGTCGTCGAGCCTCTGCTGGCCATGGGGTCAGCGACGGTGAGCGCCCCCGAAACCCAGGTCGTCGGCGACTAGCTCGCCCCTGTTACCTCGAAGAACGGGGACGCTGCCTCAAAATTGTGCAGTTATGGCGAGTGGCCCCAAAGAAGTGTGCAGCTCTGGCGGGTTGGCGCGATCCTAACCCGCCAGACCTGCACACTTGCTTCCGGCGGCGGGGCGCCTGGAGGAGATTACCCGCCATACCTGCGCATAAGTTCGCCGCCGATCGGGGGAGCGAAGCGTGCTGCCCGTGCCTCTCCCGCTATTGCCGTTTGTGCCGGCCAGCGGCCGTGTCGTGGGCATCCGCGGCGATACGTTCCTCCTCGGTCATGGCGCCACCACCGAGGTGGGCAGGCTGCCACCAGGCGCCGGTCTCGGGAACCAGCGGGAAGTCGGCAATGCCGCGGTCAATCCCGTCCTGGAGTTCGGCCCGCAGCAGTTCCGTTTCATTGACGACGTCGGCATCCGCACCGTGCCAGATCGGCTTACTGACGTGGACCCGGACCGGAGCCCGGAAGACGGTCTTGAGGGACAGCTTGCGGCCCCGGCTCATCAGACGATGCGACCCCCACACCGAAATCGGGATGATTGGCACCCCGGCCTCCGCCGCCAGGCGCACAGCACCGGTCTTCAACTCACGGACGGTGTAGCTGCGGCTGACCCCGGCTTCGGGCAGGATCGCCACATATTCGCCGGCCTTCAGCTTTTCCAGCGCAATCTGATAGGCGGCGCTTCCGGCGCTGCGGTCAACGATCACGTGTCCCGCCGCCCGGATGGCCGGTCCGGCGAACCAGTGCGACCCCGCGCCCTTGGTGATGAGGAACCGCATCTGGGCGCGCGCGTGCTGCCACAGCACCAGCTCCGCAAACGCAAAGTCAAGGTACCCGAAGTGGGTGATCGCGACAACCGCGCCCTCGCCCGGCACCGGACGGCGGGACTGTCCGTTCCGCGGTCCGGGCGGCAGCAGGTTCTCCTGGCCGGTGACGATCACACGGATGCGGAACGCGAACCGGAGCGCCTGCCCGGTCCGCACGATCATCCGGTAGAAACGATCGTTGGGTTGCGGCTGCCAGCGGGCAATTTTCTCAGAGAGCCGACTCAGGATGATGCACCTCGTCCGGGTTTGGGTGGAAGCGGGAAGAAGCCGCTGGTGTTCTCGATGTACTCGCGGTAGCCGGGCCGCGTGCCGAGGCGCTTCTCGGTCAGCGGTTTCCCCGTCTTGTTGGACAGGGTCCAGAACATCAGGGCGGGGGAGAGGATGGTGAGGACCCCCGGCCAGGAATCGGCTGCCACCAGGAACAGGCCCACCCAGACGGCGGCATCACCGAAATAGTTGGGATGGCGGGTGTAGCGCCACAAACCACTGTCCATCACGGTGCCCTTGTTGGCGGGATTGTTCCGGAAGGCGGCCATCTGGTAATCGCCGACCGTCTCAAAGAAGAAGCCAACCAACCAGATGAAAGCTCCCACCCAGGCCAGCCACCCGAGCGGACCCGTCGCGTACATGGCCACCTGAATGGGAAGTGACACAAAGAGCATCACCACTCCCTGCGTCAGGTAGATCTTCCGCAGCGCGAATACGTTGCGGGAGCCGGGCGCCTCGCTGAGCATGTCCTCGTAGCGCGGGTCCTCGGCCCCGTCGCGGGCACGCCAGCCGATGAAACCGGCAAGCCGCAGCCCCCACACAGTGGTGAGGATCAGCATGAGCCAGCGGCGGGCGTCGTCGCCGCCTGAATCGGCGGAGGTCACGAAGGTGACCGCTGCGATCACTACGAAGCCGAGTCCCCACGCCGTATCGATCACGGAATGGCGTTTTTGGACCTGTGCCAGGGCGAAGGTGGCGCCCAGCAGCACGACGACGCCGAGCGCCGCCCAGCCGAAGCCTTCAACGAAGCTTGGAAACGGAAAATCAGGCATCGCGCACCTTTGATGGGTTGGTTAGGGCCGGTTGCTGGACGGTGATGGTCAGACGGTGATGGCTAGGGGCTGGTCGCTGACCAGGAGTTCCCGGGCGGGCCGGGTGCCGTCGGGATCCACCGCAGCCCCCGTATCCTCAGCGAAGCACTTCAGTACAAACGAGGCGGTGAGCTCATGCCAGAGGGTGGCCTTCTTGACCATGAAATGTCCGGCGTTGGTGACGGTGACGTAATGCACCTCGGTGGCCAGCGCGCGGGCACGGTGGGCATAGCGCAGCGATTGCCGGTGCGAGGTCCAGCGGTCCGAGTCGCCGTGAAGGATCAGCACGCGCCGACCGGTCACTGGCTCTGCGGGGGTGGTCTCACTCAGCCACGGCGCGAGGGATACCACAGCACGGACCTGGGGATCATCGGCGGCGCAGAGCGCAACCAGCCCGCCCATGGAGTGGCCGACCAGATAAATGGGAACCCCGGGATGCCGGTCCTTAATCGCCGCCAGAGCCCAGCGGGCATCGTGGAGCGGTGACATTTCCTGTCCGTTCCAGCCGCGCACCCGGTTGCGGAGGGTCCACACCTCAAGGCCGTGGCTGGCACCGCGATGGTGAATCTGAGCCGCGAAGGGGATCATCCGCACCGGGCTGAGGTGGCGTGCGCGCACCGGTTCGAAACTGTTCGCCCGGCCGCCGTGGAGCACCAGCGCCACCCCCTTGACCGTGCCCGTTGCCTTCCGGACGGTGATTACCGGTGCATGGGCAACCGTCCCGGCGGGAACCTCATCCGATTCACTAAACCGCTCCTTCATCTGCCTTTTCCGCCTACTGCGTTGTGTCTGTCAAACCGTGGTTATAGCTTATGTCCAGAAGAGGGCGCGTCCCGTTCCCGCGTAGAATCCCGTAGAGCACCCACCCAGTGCACTGAACACCCTCAAGGAGAGCTAGGAATCTCGTGGGCCACAGCCACCCTCATGACACAGGCAATTCGGAGCCGAGCGCAGCAACGATTGGCGCCCGGCAGCGGGCAAACCTATTGCTCGCCGCCATCCTGGTCCCGGTGGGCGTCCTGACGATCATCGGCATGATCCTCCTCTGGCCCAGCGGCGATCGCAGCAGTGTCACCATCGCCAACCCGTATGCCACCGCGGAGGGGGTCTCCATCGAGGTGGGACAGGTGGAACGGGTGTCGCTGGAGGACTGTCCCTCGTCCCAGCCCACGGTCGACGCCGGTGGCGAAGCGCTGCAGTGCCAGGTGGCCTCAACGGTGCCCGACGCCGGCGGGCCACCGATCCCCGTGGAGGTGACCCCCGAGCTCGCCCGTGCCGGGGCCGTCGAGGCCGGGGACAGAATCCGGTACCTGAATCTCGACGGCGTCATCCAGGGCGGCAGCGCGCCTTACATTTTCATTGACTTTGTCAGAACCGTGCCGATGATGTGGCTTGCGGTGCTCTACGCGGTGGTGGTGGTCGCCGTCGCGCGCTGGCGTGGACTGCGGGCGATGATCGGCCTGGTCGGCGCGCTGGTGGTGCTGGCCCAGTTCATCCTGCCAGGCCTCGTGGAAGGCAAGCCGCCGTTGTTGTTGGCTCTGGTGGGGTCGGTGGTGATCATGATCGGCGTGCTGTACTTCGCCCACGGATTCTCCGCCCGAACGTCGACAGCCCTGCTCGGCACCCTCTTCGGCCTGTCGATCACCGCGCTCCTGGCGGCCTGGGCCACCGAGTCGATCTACCTGTTCGGGGTGGGCGACGAGAACGCGTACGTGCTGGTCAACGCCTCAGGGGAGGTGTCGATCTCCGGGATCATCATGTGCGGCCTGATCATTTCCGGGCTGGGCGTGCTCAACGACGTGACCATTACCCAGTCGTCGGCTGTCTGGGAGCTATACGAGCTGGCTCCCAACACCTCGGCCCGCCGGCTGTTCTCCGGCGCCATGCGGATCGGGCGGGACCACATCGCGTCCACCGTCTACACGATCGCCTTCGCCTACGCTGGTGCGGCGCTGCCGTTGCTGATCCTGGTCTCGCTTTACGACCGCACCGTGCTGGAAAACCTCACCAGTGGCGAGCTCGCCGAGGAGGTGGTTCGCACCCTGGTGGGTTCCATCGGCTTGGTGCTTGCCATTCCAGCTACCACCCTGATCGCCGTCCTGGTGGTGAAGGCGGTGGGTATTCGCGGACACGCACTGGATGGCGACGGCGGCCCGACTCCCGGGGTCCTCGCCGCCGGGAGCTCAGTTACCGAAGGTGCCGGCGCGGGCGGGGGCACCATCGCTGGGGGGTCCACCGACGGGCCCGGCGCCGGTCTGGTCGCCGTCCAGACCCGACGCTCCCGTCGGGACGCCGCAGACCGCAGCAACGACTAACAACCTGCCGGGGCAGAACACGACAGAACACGGCGGAACCCGACAAAACACGCCGCGAACCTGCGGCCCTTCCCGATTTGCCTCCGCTTGCGACAATGGACAAGTGACTGTTGTATCAACGCTGCCCGCCGACACGCGGCTTGACCTGCCCCCACTGCAGCTCGGTGGAATCACCGTCAAAACGCCTGTGGTGCTCGCGCCGATGGCCGGGATCACCAACACAGCGTTCCGCCGCCTCTGCCGCGAATACGGTGGCGGCCTGTATGTCTCGGAAATGGTGACCTCCCGCGCCCTGGTGGAGCGCAACCCGGAGTCGCTGCGGATCATTTCGCACGACGACGACGAGGCGGTCCGCTCGGTCCAGCTCTACGGCGTCGACCCGGTCACTGTTGGCGCTGCGATCAGGATCCTCGTCGAAGAGGACCGCGCCGACCACATCGACCTCAATTTCGGGTGCCCCGTCCCGAAGGTTACCCGCAAAGGTGGTGGTGCAGCGCTGCCCTGGAAGCTTGACCTGTTCACTGGCATCGTGCAGACCGCCGTCCGGGAAGCGTCGAAGGGTGGAATCCCGCTCACCATCAAGATGCGCAAGGGCATCGACGAGGATCATCTGACCTTTCGCGAGGCCGGGAAGATCGCACGGGACAGCGGCGTCGCAGCCGTAGCCCTGCACGGACGCACCGCATCGCAGTTTTACTCCGGCAAGGCCGACTGGAACGCTATCGCCGAACTCCGCGAAGCCCTGCCCGACATTCCGGTTTTGGGCAACGGTGACATCTGGTCGGCGGAGGACGCCATCAGGATGGTGCGGCAGACCGGCGTCGACGGCGTCGTCATCGGTCGTGGCTGCCAGGGCCGGCCCTGGCTGTTCGGTGACCTGATGAACGCGTTCGAGGGAGACAGCAGCAGGCACCAGCCCGGCCTCGGCGAGGTGGCCGCGACCGTCTACCGCCACGCGGAACTGCTGGTGGACACCTTCGGCAACGAGATGATGGCGCTACGGGACATCCGCAAGCACATGGCCTGGTATTTCAAGGGTTACGTGGTGGGCGGGGAGCTGCGCGCCAAGCTGGCTGCCGTTCCCACCCTTGAGGTGTTGCGGGAGCTGTTGGCCGAGCTCGACGCCGGCTCCCCGTACCCGGGTGTCGACGCCGAGGGTCCGCGCGGCCGTGCCGGCAGCCCCAAGAAAACCTCGCTACCGCAGGACTGGCTGAACTCCCGGGCCCTCAACGATGCGCAGCAGGCGGACATTTCCGCTGCAGAAGTGGATGTCTCCGGTGGCTGAATCTCCCAGGAGCTTCCCGCATGCGCCGGTCACTGCCGGGTACACCGACGCCGACATGCAGCGGTGGGTCGACGAGCCCGCCAAGAGCACCCACCGGTCCCACTTCGAGCGCGACCGCGCCCGGGTCCTGCACTCCTCGGCGCTGCGACGCCTCGGTGCCAAGACCCAGGTGGTCGCCCCGGACACGGATGACTTCGTCCGGACCCGTCTCACCCACAGCCTCGAGGTCGCCCAGGTGGGCCGTGAACTGGGCCGCGCACTGGGTTGCGACCCTGACATCGTCGACGCCGCCTGTCTTGCCCACGACCTCGGGCATCCGCCCTTCGGCCATAACGGCGAATCCACGCTCAACGATCTGGCGCATTCGGTCGGCGGTTTCGAAGGCAACGCCCAGACCCTGCGCCTCCTGACCCGGCTGGAACCGAAGGTGATCCGCGTCGACGGCACCCCGGCCGGACTGAACCTCACCCGAGCCAGCCTCGACGCTGCCTCGAAGTACCCGTGGACCGCCGCGAACGCGCCGGTCCGCCACGGGCAGCGGAGCTCCAAGTTCGGCGCCTACGAGGACGATCTGCCGGTCTTCGACTGGCTCCGGGAGGGCGCCCCCGCCGGCCAGTCCTGCCTCGAAGCCCAGGTGATGGATCTGGCCGACGATATTTCCTACTCGGTGCACGATGTCGAAGACGCCATCGTCGCCGGCCATTTCCAGCTCAAGCAGCTGGACAGCTCCGACCAGCGCGCCCGGGTGGTCGGGTACACCCAGCAGTGGTACCTCCCGGACAGCGACCCCGCGGCGGTGGAAGCGGCCCTCACCCGCCTCGAGGCGACGGACATGTGGGTGCGCGACGCCGACGGCAGCCGGCGGTCGATGGCCGCCCTGAAAAACATGACGAGCCAGCTGATCGGCCGGTTCTGCCTGAGCGCACTCGCCGCCACCCGTGCGCTCTACGGCCACGATCCGCTCACCCGGTACCACGCGGAAATGGTGGTCCCCGGGGAAACCGAATTGGAGATTGCCGTCATGAAGGGCCTGGCCACCACCTTCGTGATGACGACCGAGCGGCGCCAGCCTGTCTACGAACGCCAGCGGGAGGTGCTCAGTTCGCTGGTCGCCCAGATGTCGGCTGCGGGAGACAGGTTCCTTGAACCGACCTTCGCTGCGGACTGGAAAGACGCCCCCGACGACGACGGCCGGTTGCGGGTCATCATCGACCAGGTCGCTTCCCTGACCGACGCCTCAGCCCTGGCCCTGCACCGACGGGCGGTCGGACCGGTCCCGTCCCTCTGGTAGCCGGCGGCGCCGGTCACCGGTGGTACCCCGTGGGGCACTCCTCCTGCACATGGGGTCCCGGCGCAACCCCGGGGTAGCGGCGACGCATAGACTGTTTTCATGGCCGGACTCATCAAGCGTGAAGACATCGATGAGGTACGCCAACGCACTGACATCAAAGAGATTGTCGACGGGTACGTCACGCTGAAATCCGCTGGCGTGGGCTCCTACAAGGGGCTGTGCCCGTTTCACGACGAGCGGTCGCCGTCGTTCCACGTCCGCCCCCAGCTGGGCTCCTACCACTGCTTCGGCTGCGGCGAGGGTGGAGACGTTATCTCGTTTGTCCAGAAAATGGACCACACGTCCTTCTCCGAGACCGTCGAAAAGCTTGCCTCGAGGATCGGCTTCGAGCTGAGGTATGAGGACGGGGGGACCGGCCCGCGCCGGGAGGACATTGGCAAACGGCAGCGCATGCTCGATGCTCACAAGATCGCCGCTGAGTACTACCGCGACCAGCTCCTCACCCAGGGCGCCGCCGCTGGCCGTCGGTTCCTGCAGGAGCGCGGCTTCGACCGGGCCGCCGCCGAATTGTTTGGGGTGGGCTACGCCCCGCAGGGGTGGGACGGACTGTTGACCCACCTCACCGGCAAGGGTTTCACCCAGGACGAGCTCAAGCTCACCGGCATGTTCAGCGTCTCCTCCAACAACGCCCAGCGGATTTACGACCGGTTCCGGGGCCGGCTGATCTGGCCGATCCGCGACATCACCGGCGACACCGTCGGGTTCGGGGCGCGGAAGCTGTACGAGGAGGATCAGGGCCCCAAGTACCTCAACACCCCCGAAACGTCCCTGTACCGCAAATCCCAGGTGTTGTACGGCATCGACCTGGCCAAACGGGAGATCGCCAAGGCACGTCAGCTGGTGGTGGTCGAGGGCTACACCGACGTGATGGCCTGCCACCTCGCTGGGGTGGGGACCGCCGTCGCCACCTGCGGTACCGCCTTCGGAGCCGACCACATCAAGATCGCGCGCCGGCTCCTGTCCGACGACGGGTCCGGTGGGGAAGTGGTCTTCACCTTCGACGGCGACGCCGCCGGTCAGAAGGCGGCCCTGCGCGCCTTCGAGGAGGACCAGCGGTTCGTCGCGCAGACCTACGTCGCGGTCGAGCCCAGCGGCGCCGACCCGTGCGAGCTGCGCCAGGCCAAGGGCGACGACGCCGTCCGCGGCCTGATTTCCTCACGCAGGCCACTCTTCGAGTTCGCCATCAAGGCATCCTTCGGCAACTACGACCTGACCACCGGTGAAGGTCAGGTCAACGCGCTGCGGCATGCTGCACCGATCGTCGCCCGCATCCGTGACGTGTCGCTGCGGTCCATTTACACCCGTGAGCTATCCCGGTGGTTGGGCATGCAGTTCGTTGGCGAGGACCAGGTGGCCCGCGCCGTGGCCACTGCCGCCCGCAAGGGGACCGGGGTGAGCGCTGGCACGAGCGGCGGATCGGGTGCCGGATCCCGGGAGAACGGCGCGTCGTCGTCCTCCGACGGAGCAACCACACCCGGCGGATCGGACCAGGGGCGCGAGGTGCAGCAGTTCCAGCGGCCGGACCCCAGGGACCCGATCGGCAGGATGGAACGCGAAGTCCTTGAGGTGGTCCTTCAGTACCCAAACCTGCTGGAGCCGGTGCACTGGGAAAGGTTCACCGAGTCGGAGTTCTCGGAGCGCGTGTACGGCGTGCTGAAAGACGCTGTACAGGCGGCGGGCGCAGCCAGCGTGGATCCAGCCCAGTGGGTGGAACGGGTCCGCCAGGAGGTCCCTGAGGTGTTGCGGGGATTGGTCACGGAGTTGGCTGTCACGCCGCTGCCGTCGAAGGCCGAGGATGCACTCGCCCTCTACTGCCGGGACATTCTGAACCGGCTCTACGAACTGCGCATCACCCGGCTCAAGGCCGAGATGCAGGGGCGGCTGCAGCGGGTCGACGCCGCCGCAGACCCCGAGCAGTACGTGCAGTTACAGCGAGATCTGCTGGAGCTGGAAATGCGTCGTCGGCAGTTGCGTTCCGACTAGTTACCAGCCAATTTCACTTCCCCGCTCTCGGTATGTAAAGTTGGATCTGCTGCTTTCCTCCGTAGCTCAATTGGCAGAGCATTCGACTGTTAATCGAAGGGTTACTGGTTCAAGTCCAGTCGGAGGAGCCATCAAACCCCTTCCCACCAGCTTCGTGCTGGCGGGAAGGGGTTTCCTTTTTGGCACGAGGATCCCTGCGCGAAGCGTAGGCTGAGGAAATGGAACAAGACAGCAAACTGATCTTAGTCACCGGTGCCACCGGATATATCGGCGGACGGCTGGTGTCCCGCCTCGTTGCCGAAGGTCACACGGTGCGCGTGCTGGTGCGGTCCCCACAGAAGCTCAAGGACGTCCCCTGGGCGTCTTCGGTGGAGGTAGTGAAGGGCGACCTTGAGGATGAGGCATCGCTCATCGAAGCCTGCGCAGGGGTGGACACCCTGTACTACCTCGTCCACTCGATGGGGACCGGGAAGGGCTTCGAAACCAAGGAGTCGAAAATTGCCTCGATGGTGTCGAAGGCAGCCACCAAGGCCGGTGTCGTGCGGATGGTCTACCTGGGCGGCCTGCACCCCGAAAACGTCAAATTGTCCACCCACATGCGCTCCCGCGAGGAGGTGGGACGGATTCTCCTGGAATCCGGAACGCCCACCATCGCCTATCAGGCCGGTGTGGTCATCGGCTCCGGATCGGCTTCGTTCGAAATGATCAGGCACCTCGCTGACGTGCTTCCCGTGATGCCAGCGCCCAAGTGGGTGCTCAACAGGATTGAGCCCATCGCCGTCCGGGACGTGCTCCACTATCTGATGGGCGCGCTCACCCTGCCGACCGACCTCAACCGGACCTTCGATATTGGCTCGCGGAACGTGCTGTCCTACGCCGAGATGATGAACCAGTACGCAGTCGGGGCCGGACTGCCGCGACGCAAGATCCTCGCACTACCGGTGCTGACCCCCCGCCTCGCAGGCCATTGGGTCAACCTCGTGACACCCATCCCACGGGTGATGGCGATGCCGCTGATCGAGTCGCTGCAGCACGACGCGATCACCGCCGAACACGACATCGACGAGTATCTGCCGATTCCCGACGGCGGGCTCACCAACTACCGCACAGCAGTGGACCTGGCGCTAGGCAAAGAACGTGGGGGAGAGGTGGAGACGAGCTGGGCGGGAGCCTCACGCGTTGACACCGCAGCGGATCCGCTGCCCACCGACCCCGAATGGGCCGGGCACACCGTGTTCACCGACGTGCAGGTCTACCAATCCAAGGCGACCCCCGAGCGACTCTGGAAGGTCATCGAGGGTATCGGCGGTGATAATGGCTGGTACTCGTTGCCGGTGGCTTGGGCTGCCCGCGGCTGGATGGACAAACTTGCCGGCGGCGTGGGACTTCGCCGGGGTCGGCGCCATGCGGACCAACTGCTGACCGGCGATCCACTGGACTTCTGGCGGGTCGAGGAAATCATCAAAGGCGAACGGCTCCGGTTACGCGCCGAGATGAAACTCCCCGGCCGCGCCTGGCTGGAAATGTCGGTGAGCCCCGACGGCACCGGCAGCGAGTACACCCAACGTGCAGTGTTCTTCCCGAAGGGTCTCGCCGGCCGGCTGTATTGGCTGGGAGTGCTCCCCTTCCACGGGATCATCTTCAAGTCGATGGCCCGCAACATCTCCGGTAAGGCCGAACGGAGCTAGCAACTGCTGGCCGCGTCGCTAAGCTCTCAGGTCAATACACCTAGCGCAAGGGTGGGACGGTCCGTGGCTTGACCACGGTCCACAGGAAAACCACTCCGGCGCTGATGCAGGCGGCCATCACGCCGCCCATGGTGGTGGCCGAGACACCCAGCAGTCCGACCACCGGGGAGATCGCTCCGGCAAGCCCAAACGTGACCGCACCCAGCAGTGACGCTGCGGTGCCGGCCTGGGCGCCGTGGTTGGCCAGTGCGAGCACCTGCACGCAAGGGAACGTGAATCCGGCCGCCATGATGTAGAACCAGAGAGGCACGACTATCCCCCACAGTCCGAGTCCCAGCTGCGCGAACAGGACAATGAGCAGGGACATCAGCAGCATCGACGCGGTGGAGAAGACCATCACCCACTGGGGGCCGATCCGGCGCAGCACCCGTGAACTGATCTGCACGCCCGCCACAATGCCCAACGAATTCACTGCGAACAGCAAGCCATATTGCTGTTCGCTGAAGTTGTAGGTGCCCTGGAACAGGAACGGGGACGCGGAGAGGTAGGAGAACAGCCCGGAGAAGTTCATGCCACCGACCAGCAGGACGCCGATGAAGATCCGGTCGGTGAGCACTGCCCGGTAGCGTTGCAGGGCGGTGGCGCCCGAGGTCCCCCGCCGCTCCGCGGGAAGCGTCTCCACGAGGAACACCGATACGGCAATGATGACCAGCAACCCGTAGGCGGCAAGGAACCAGAAGATACCGGGCCAGGGCATGACGAGCAGCAGTTGCGATCCGATGACCGGCGCAAAAATCGGGGCCAGCCCATTGACCAGAGCCAGGTAGGACAGCATTCTGACCAGCGGATACCCGCTGAACAGGTCGCGCAGCATGGCCATCGCGACGACGCCACCGCCAGCCGCCCCAACGCCCTGCAGTACGCGGAAGACCATCAACATGGTGATGTCGGTAGCCATGGCGGCGCCCAGGGACGCGAGAATGTGAACACTCGTCGCGAGAATCAGGGGGACTCTGCGCCCCACCTTGTCGCTGAGCGGACCAACGATCAACTGTCCGACGGCGAACCCGACGATTGTGCCGGTGAGCGTCAGCTGCACAGCTGCTTCGGTGACCCCAAGATCGCTCTGCAGCGATGGGAACGCCGGCAGGTAAAGGTCGATGGTGAACGGGCCCAGCGCAGTGAGGGAGCCCAGGATCACCACGTAGATCAGCTTCTGACGCCGGGACAACGAAGCGCCGGGGTGGATTACTGTGCTCAACTGGTGCCTATCCGACCAAGGTTTTTCCTGTGTCACGGGTGGCCCGGGGGCCTCGAAAAATGGGTAAGGAGAACTCGAGCGGTGGCGCGCTGAATCTCATCCTAAAATTGGGGATTGGCAACGCACCACGCTGACGTCAAATTCCATCTTAGGCCGCTTCGCCAGCCGACGGGCACTAAGGGTGCTTGCTATTGAAGTAGGCTTACACGGAATCGGCATTAGCCGCTCAATGGTAATTTTAGGAAAAGGTTAACGCAGCTTGCAGGTCCGCTCACGCGGCCTGTTAGACGAGGGATGGAGGCAGGGCTATGGATAGCTCCGCTAGCACACGTGGCACAAGGACTTCCAGCAAGCCATCGGTCTTTGGACTGGTCAAGCTTCTAGCCAGGCTGACACCTCGCCAGTTCGGCGACGAGTTCGCGATGGCACTCGAGCAGATGAAGCAGAAGGGCATCAAAGCGGGCATCGCTGCAGCATTTCTTGTTGTCGCAGTTGTCTTCCTCGCCTTCCTCGCTGTTGCGCTGATCGTCGCCGCGATTCTCGGCCTGGCCTCCATCATGGACGGCTGGCTGGCAGCGCTGCTGGTGGCGGGTCTGTTCCTGATCGTCATTGCCATTACCGCACTGATTGGGTTCTCCAGATTCAAGAAGGCGTTGCCTCTGCTGCCCGAGGACGCGATCCGCGGCGTGCGTTACGACATCGGCGTTCTGCGTGAAGGCCGAAGTTTCGATCCGGCAACCCTTGACGTCAAAAAGCCTAAAGAAGAAAGGCCCGACGACAAGCCCAAGGATTCCAAGCCCAAGGAGCCGACGCCGTCGTACGGCGAATTGCGCCGTCGGTCCGGGTCGCGCCGTGATCACCTCGCGGATCTGCGGGATGAGCTGGGAAGCGGACTCGACGTCAAAACTCGCTGGAACCGTGCTAAGGCTTCAGCTAAGGTGAGCGCCGACCGGATCGCAGGGCAGGCGCGGTCGGTCATCCCCGAGCGCACTCCCAGCGGACCTCGGGAACACGAGCACAATGTTACTTTGGCCGACCGGTGGAAGCCGCTCTCAGTGGTAGCCGGCTCGGTGGCAGCGATCGTCGTCATGGTGCGAAAACTGGTCTCCCGCTAGAAACGCTCCGCTCGACCGGACATGACGTTCGGGTGTTCCCTCTGCCTGCATAATGGTGGGGGGAGGCGATAGTGATCAGACTCATTGGGGCCGGTGCCAGGCCGGGACACGAGAACGACGAACTGGCGACCTTCTGGACCCTGCCCAACATCATCACGCTCATCAGGTTCCTCGGGGTCCCGTTGTTCGTTTACCTCATCGTGAACAACGAGGACGCCCTCGCGGTCATCACCCTTGTGGTCCTCGGTTCGACCGACTGGGTAGATGGATACATTGCTCGCCGGTTCAACCAGGTGTCCTCAGTCGGTAAGTGGCTCGACCCCATTGCAGATCGCACCGCGCTAATCGTCATTGCAGTGGTTTTCGTGGTGGATGGCATCGCACCCGCCTGGCTGGTCTGGACCATTGTCATCCCGGACGCGATCCTGATCCTCAACGCGCTCATCCTGTTCCGCGGGCCGCTGCACCTTCCGGTCACCAACGTGGGGAAGATCCGCACCGCGCTGCTGCTCACCGGGTCGCCGATGCTCCTGCTGCACCGGGTGCCCGGATTTGACCTGCAGTGGCTGCTCATCACTGCGAATATCCTCCTCATTCTGGGCTGCGTCGGTCACCTCATAGCGTTCTACGGATACTTCAGCGCGGCCCACCGGAAGTATCGCTCGGACGGCAGATCCAGCGGATCTGCCCATCCCGGGACCGTTGATGCGGGTTAGCTGCCTCAGCCCTAGTCGCACAAAGGCTGGCGAATGGTCTGGCTAGCCATTGTGCTGGCCCTGGTCGGTGCGTGTTTCCTCGCCGTCGGAGCCCAGCGTCAGGGCAGTGCCGTGCGGTCCAATACCGGCGGTCTCTCATTGAACTCAAAGGGGTTCGTCCGGTTGCTGCGCAGCCCGCGGTGGGTGCTCGGGCTTATCCTGCTGGTGATGGGCATGGCTTTGAATGTTGTCGCCCTCAGCCTGGCAAGTCTCACAGTGGTGCAACCAATCGGAGCGATCGCTCTGGTGATTACCACCGTCGTAAACTCCAAGGATCAGGGCATCCGGATCAACCGGGCCACCGTCGTCGCTATCGCTGCGTGCGTGAGCGGCAGCGCCCTGTTCGTGTTGCTCGCGGTCAACGTCACACGCGAGAACCATGCGGTGCTTCCGGAGCAGGAACTGGTCACCGTGCTTCTGCTGGCGATTGCCGTCGCCCTGTTCGGATCCCTGGCGGTACTTTTTCGGCGCCGGCTCGGCGCCTTCGCCTACATTCTGGGGGCCGGGGTGCTATTCGGCTTTGTCGCAGTGCTCACGAAGATTATCGCTACCCACCTGTTGGATCCCAATGGGCAGTTCCTTCTGAACGTGCCGCCCTACACGCTGGTGGCGATTGCTGTGGCGGCTGCCCTTGGCTCCTGGTTCGTGCAGAGTGCCTACGCAACCGGTCCGCCGGACCTGGTGATCGCCGGACTGACGGTCATTGATCCGATAGTGGGGATCGCGGTGGGCGTTGTGATTCTGGGGGAGCTGGAACCCGACGTGGAATCCGTCATCGCCATTGCCATGGGAATGGCAGCATTGGTTGCTATTGTGGGGGTCATCGCGCTGTCCCGCCATCATCCCGATGTGTTGGAGCGTCGAAATGAAGTACGACGTCGGCGCTAGCTGAGCCTAATCTGTCCAGCAGCCGTATCCGCCAGTCACCCACAGAGGAATCCACCGTGAGCCACCCGGCCGATAAATTGCCCTTGACCATTCTGATTGCCGCGGAGACCTATCCACCCAACATTAACGGGGCGGCGCAGTTCGGCTACCGGCTGGCCAAGGGAATGCACTCCCGCGGGCATAATGTCCACGTGCTCGCGCCGAGTACCCAGAACGGCAAGAGTTTTACCGAGGCGGACGGCGAGTGGCCGGTGCACCGGCTAAAGTCCCACGCCGTTCCCACCCATGATTACTGGCGAATTTGCCTGCCGTGGGAGATCAAACGGGACATCAGCATGCTCTTTGACCGCGTGCAGCCCGATGTGGTGCACATTCAGTGCCACTACATGGTGGGCGAATACACCCTCTATGAGGCGGTTAAGCGCGGCATCCGCGTGGTTGCCACCAATCACTTCATGCCTGAGAACCTGAATCCGTTCCTGCCCTTCCCCGAGTGGTTCAAGAAAATCGTTGCGAAGAATTCGTGGCGCGACATGGGCAAAGTTATGAGTAAGGCGGCCGTGGTCACCACTCCCACCCCGCTGGCCGCGAAGGCGATGCATGAGCACGCGTTCCTGCGTAAAGTGCTGCCCCTGTCCAACGGCATCGACTCGGCCGCCTACGAACCAAGACCGGGTGAAGCTCTTGAGCCCGAGGATCACCCCACGGTTCTCTTCGTCGGACGCCTTGCCGAGGAAAAGCATGTTGATGTCCTGATCGACGCCATCGCCAAAACCCCACCAGCGCTCAACGTCCACCTCGAGATTGTGGGTGGTGGCGAGGTGAAGGCTGCACTCCAGGCGCAGGTTGCCCGACTCGGTCTGGTTGAGCGAGTGGTGTTCCGCGGGTTGATCACGGATGAGGAGCTCCGGCGGACCTACCTGAGGGCGGCATTGTTTTGCCAGCCAGGGACCGCCGAGTTGCAATCCCTGGTGACACTTGAGGCGATGTCGGCCTCAACCCCGGTACTGCTCGCCAACGCGATGGCGCTGCCCCACCTGGTGGACCACGGCGTCAATGGGTACCTGTTCACCCCACACGACAGCACCGAGTTGGCCGACCGGATCACCCAGTTGCTCAACCTTCCCGCCGCCGATCTCGACCGGATGGGCAAGGCCAGCCGGTCGATGGTGGACGTCCACTCACTCACCGCTACGCTGGCCACGTTCGAGGGCCTGTACTACGGCGATTCGCGGGCCTCCGAAGTCGTGTAGGCGTCCCGTCCGTGGGGTTTCCCGCCACGCGAGTGGTGTCAGTCGAATGGACGTCTGAGAAGTGGGGTCTTTGGAATAACCTGGGTGTCGCTAGAATAAACAGTGCGCTTCGGCGTCATGGTGCGGGGCTGTAGCTCAGCTGGTTAGAGCAGCGGACTCATAATCCGTTTGTCCTGGGTTCAAGCCCCAGCAGCCCTACCGAAAAGAGCCCCTGGCCTGCGGAAACGCGGATCAGGGGCTCTTTGCTTTGGGAGTCTGAGGCAGGCGTCCACCGGAAACCCACCGAATTCAATCCAGGCGCTGACCAAACGCTTCCAGCAGAACGGTGTTGTCCGGCGCCACATGGGTCTTCTGCACGTAGTGCTTCCGGGTGACGTTCTCGCTGGAATGGCCAAGCTGTGCTGATGCCGACGCCATGCCTGAGGAGGCCTCCAGCATGGTTCCTACAGTCTTCCGGAAGGTATGGGGGGTAACCCACTGAAACCCGAGCTCGTCCCGCGCAGCGCGCCATTGCTTACGGAAGTTGTTCGGATCCCGGAGAGAACCGACCGCGGATGGGAAGACGACGTCCCAGGGGTTGGCCTCCAAGCGGCCAAGCTGCCGCCTCAGGAGCATTTCCACCGCGAAAGGTGGGAGTGAGTACCTCTGCCGGGAATTGGTGCTCTTAGGGTGGTCCTGGATGGTCAGGCCTTGTCCCGGCATATAGACGATGGTCCCGTTGACGGTGACTGTCGGCCGCTCTGCCTTCAGGTCAATGTCCTGCCAGCGAATCGCTAAAGCCTCGCCGATGCGGGCACCGGTGGCCAGCATGAGGTCGACGACGTCGAGCATGTCGACGGTGGGGTAGCGGCCTGCCTGCGTCTTGTTGGCTTCCCAGTGTCGAAGGCCGGCACGGAGCGCTCCGACCTCGGGTACTGTGAGCGCCCGGACCTCCTTGTGGTTCGTCGGGATCGTGGCGACGTCGCGGAGCGGATTACCGTCCAGGGCGCCGTGCCGGGCTGCGAGACCCAGCATGCCTGACAGGACGGTTCTGCAAAGCTTCGCCGTGGCGTTGCCGTGCTTGGTCCTCATGGTCTTCAGGAAACGGTCCAGGGTGGAAACGTTTGCTTCCCGGACCCGGAGGCCGCCAACGCCCGGGCCGACGTAGTTGTCCATGATGTCCTTGTATCGCCGGCGGGTGTTGAGAGCACGGCCGATGTCCTCGAACTCGGCCCACCAAATAGCGGCCAGCTTCGTGATCCGCATGTCCCCGGTCAGCGCCCGCTCCAGGTCTCGTTCAGCGACTTCGCCGGTGAGTCCCAGGAACTCGAACGCGTACGGGTCCTTAATGTCGGCGCGTCTGAGCCAAAAAGCCCAGCAGTAACCATGTCCTTGACCGACGGCCCCATGTTTTGAGGGGAATCGGATTCCCATGGGGTATGACCCATCATCAAGGATTTGGTCCCTGATCCAGGATGCAAGGACTGTCGTTACCTCGCGTCGGCCACCGGTGATTTCAGCCAAAGTCAGAGTGTCCTCGACATCGATGCTGTACAGCAGGCTGCTGAGAGCATCATTGAGGGCTGCCAGGGTGTCGGCATGGGAAATATCAACCCAATGACCGTCCCCGAAATCCAAGGTGTAGAGCAGCCGCCCGTCACGCCAGTTAGCGGGAATCCATCCAGGAACCATGTGCCCGTTGGCATGCCATTGCTCTTCAACTTCTTGCCGGATCACTTCAAGGGATTCACCGAAGAAGGCCGCGGTCTTCTTCAAATACTCTGCATGCGAGGCGGTCATTCGCGCCCACGACAATGCCTCGAGGAACGCAGTCTTGGGATCTTCGGCTGCGTATACGGTGCGCCCGGGCGTATCGAAGCGGTACCACTGGGACCGGTCATCGCTCGGAAGGCCGCGCTCTTGCGGGTTTAGTGGGCCGTAGGATTCTTTGGCCACACGATAAGCCGAAACCGGTCCGGCGACGAGAGCAAGACCAGTTCTCTCGCAGGTCCGCATTAACCGATGAACCCGTCGTCGACCATTGCGGCGGCGGCTGCTGCAGTTTCACGATACTTATCGGCTCGGATGGCATCAATGGGTGAGTCGTGCCCGAGCCAAGGGTTAGCACCGATGAACCACATGCGTGCGACATGTTCACCTTCGGCATCGGAAATCAGGATCCATTGGGCGTAGGCGAACTGAAGACGTTTCACCGCGGACGCGTTAGGGGTTGGGCCATCTTGCTGTGCCCACTTGTAGCTGATCTTCCGGTCTTTACTACCGGCTAGCGCGGCTACGAGGGTTGCACCAAGGGCAGCATTCAAGCGTCGGACAATCTCGCGGATTCCGAGTCTGGCTGTCCGAGCATGAGCAGTTCCTGATGTAGTTGCGATACTTATGGTCTACTGGCTCCCTTACGTGACAGATACCAATCTACCGCCTTATCCTCATTAAAAGCGACACTTAATCGACTCATCATCGAAAACTACATAATGCCGGACGGATCCCGCGAGGCCTGCGTAGTGGAATGTTATTGGCGTTTAACGATAACAAGATACATCTGATGTGACCGTGCCCCCTCTGCGGGTCCATGCTGGCCGACAATAGTTCGAGGGCCACGAAACCCGCCCATGAGGAGCAGATAACCAGCGGGCCTTCGGGCACTTGCACTTCGCTCTAAGCTGTCCAGGGCTGGGGGCAGGTCGGGTTATCCACGGCTTGGAATGGGAGCAAATCAATGGCTCCCCGATCGTAGTAGCGGTGGATAACTCACGAGAGCTGTCCCCAGCGGTGGGCAGCGGGCTAAAAAAAGGTGCACGCCTCACACTGACCGGCACGGCTCCACCACCCGGGACGAGCTCAATACGCTTCTTGTATCCTGGTTTGCTACCGGCACTCATGAACCTCGGCTACTGGCCAAATTTGCTTATGCCCGTTTTTGCCGTCCGACGATGGCGGGGTAAACCAACCAAAGTAGGGCTGCGACGACGAACAGGCTCACGCCTGCCGTTCGGCCAAGCACGATGTCAAAGACCAGGGCAGCACCGCCGGCCGCGAGGACGGCAATGCCCAGCAGCGATAAGCGCACCAGCACGGCACTGTGTTCAACTATCTGCCGCTTAAGGCGACGCCGGAACAAAGACCGGTGAAGACCGATCGGTGCCAGCAGCACAACAACCATCACCGCAGCGACGATCACCAGGACCAGATAGGCGACACGCTGAACGTCGTCGAGGTCTTCGAACGTGGGCTGAAACGGGATTGTGAACAAAAAAGCAATAAGAATTTGTGTCCCCGTCTGCATCACCCGCAGTTCCTGCAGCAATTCATTCCAGTTGCGATCCGACTGCTCCTCAAGGGTTTCTTGCCGTCCTCGTCCACGATAGCCTTGGCGGTTGGTTTTTCCATCAGTTGGCCCTCTATCTATTGCAATCCCTCTAAGCGCGCAGGACATCTGGATCTCTTCCCCACTGGATAGGGTCGAATGTCCAGATCGATGACCTTTGAGTGCATATACGAGGACCCTATTTCTACATCAGGCAGCCTAGGTATTTCCCATGGAATGGACCGGATACTTATGCCAGAGGAGCCGATGGTACCGGGACCACCATTGCTGCCTTTGGGAGCCGTGTCCATACCGGCATCCTGAGCGGAGCCGTCTTACGCCCCTACGGAAGACGGCCCCGTTCGGGGCTCACTT
Organism: Arthrobacter sp. TMN-50; assembly: GCF_054511125.1. Taxonomy (NCBI): domain Bacteria; kingdom Bacillati; phylum Actinomycetota; class Actinomycetes; order Micrococcales; family Micrococcaceae; genus Arthrobacter; species Arthrobacter sp. TMN-50. Next base: position 143,564 of record NZ_JBTNDG010000006.1, read on the forward strand.
CTATGTGGAACAGATTGCCGCAGCCCAGGGCAGTGCCTGGCGATAGCAATGGGTGGCGCTGAACCGGGCGACGCACAATAATTAGGTATGGAGCCAGCACACCAATCGAAACCCCTCACGCAGTTGCAGCGGAACTCCTCACCGGTACCAAGTCGCCGGCATTCTACGAAACGGGTTCAGACGACGGACTCGAACAGCGAGCTGCGAAGACTCACTGCCCGTCGGTTAGATTCGCTAACCAAACTGGAGCGCCGGATACGTCACGATCACTGACCGGTCCAGCAGGATTAGTCCCCACGGCTTCAGGAATCAGGGAAACGGGACCAATCCCGATCCGATCGCCAGTTTCTGGCTGGCTACCTGCTTGGCAAGTGACCGGGATGTCGTGCTAGCAATCTGGTTGACGTATCAGCCATTATCGGCCTATCGAGGCAGGAATGAGGTGTCGTGTTGCAACCTGGCTCAGTTTTTCGCGTAGCTCTGCCTCGGGGCGGGGGTGAAGTGGGTGGTTGCCGGCGCCGAGTTGATCGACTGGACGATCCGTTCCGCCAGCGCACGCAGTTTGATCTGTTGATGCCTGGCAGCCCGCCGGAGTATTTGAACGGCTTCAGCCTGAGTGCAGTGGTTCTGAGCGATAATGATTCCGACAGCCATGTCAATGTTCGTGCGTGATTCCAGGGCTGCATGCAGATCGGCCGCAGCGTCTTGATAGAAGGCCAGTTTCAGGGCCAGCTCAAGGCTGCTTGCGGCCTCACCAGTGTACTGTTCAAAACGTTCAACAACGTTCGGGGTGAAAACCCCGGGCTTGCGACTGTAGAGGTTGAGCCCGACCCCGTTGTCTCCACCGATCATCACGGGTATGGCAAGGATTGAGGCGATACCCTGGTCTTCTAAAGCTTCGAAGCGCTCCGGCCATCGCGTATCGCTACGGACATCTTCGACAACAACAGGCTGGCCGGTCCGGGCAGCTTGGGTGCGAGGACCTTCGCCGCAATCGTGCTGAACCTCATTGAGTTCAATAGCCTCGCCGCTACTGCCTGCGGTCACGATCCGGTCCCTTCGGTTGAGGGTGATCCCACACAGAAGCTCGACCTCCGGGCCCAGGATTTTGGAGGCGTGCACAGTGAACGCTTCGAGGAACACCTCGACATTCTCGGACCGCAGCATCAGCTCCTGAAGCTGCGCCGCAACCGACCCCTCGCCCTGGCCTTCTGCCATGGCTACAGTTTAGAACCGGCAGCACCACACACTAAGGTATGTGGAGCATATTTTCGTTGACACAACGAAAGCTGGCATGACAAAGAGGCAGTTTTCCTACGAACACGTCTGGCCCTCGGCTAACCTTTAGTGAGCTGGGATATTCATTGATATCGCTGGGAACCATACGCCCTCTGGTGGGCAGGGCAGCTGGTCCCCACGAAGCGAGTTGAAGGTTATTCATGGATGCACGAACACAGCAGCAGCTCACCGTCGCCGGTGCGACCCAGACCCGAATGGAACCGGTCCAGTTGTGGATTGAGTACTTCGCCCGGGGCGGGACACTGTCCCAGTTGGAACTGGACGCCTACCTGGCCGGCGTGCAAACCATTCCCTCACTGGAACGCGATGTCTTCGCCCTGACCCTTAACGAGATTCTGCAGAGCACCACTTCGCAGTACCGCGTCCCTTACAGCACCGATGCTGAGGTCACCAATACTGAAAGTACGGGTCAGATGGTTTCTGGGAGCCTCAATCAGGCGCAAAACATTGTGGATCAGGCGCTGAGCGATCTGGGGGCCGCTGGCGTGTCCTTCCTCCTGCCCGGGGAGGCCGAATCTCAGCGGCTGCTGGCCGTTGACCAGACCGGCCTGGTCGACACCGCCGCCGAGGAACGCTTCGACCGGATCACCCGCCAAGCCCAAGAACGCTTCGGTGTCAGCTCTGTAAGCGTTGCCCTGATCACTGACCGGAGGCAGTTCCTCAAATCAGTCGTCGGACCACTCAGCCGGAACACGCCCCGGGACGTTGCGCTGTGCAATGAAACTATCCGCCGGGCCGGTCCTCTGATCATCAACGACACACTGGCCGATCCGCGATTCAAGAACAATCCACTGGTCACAGGCGAACCGCACATTCGCTTCTACGCCGGGTACCCGATATTTGGGACTAAAGGGTGGGCCGTTGGCACTTTGTGCATCATTGACCAGACCCCCCGAGTCTTTTCTGCCGAAGACCAGCAAGAACTCAAAGCCCTAGCAATGATCATCCAACAGGAAATCAACAACTGAGGATGGACTTCGGGGTCGAATCGCACCATTGAATGGTAACGATGTGCTGCTGGGTGTTTGAGGCGGGTCATCCACTTGTGGGCGGGTAGATCCATGCGACCAGCTCAAGCCGTCCACCTGTGGGAGAGCCGCAGCAGCGTGAGACTGTCCGCGCGCAACCAAAGCAGGAGACCACGGATACGCGTTTGACGGGGTTTCGTCCCTGAGCTGAGTGGCAGTTTCGTTGACATTCACATCGGGGCTCAGAGTGTTTACTTGTTGGCGGTGTTTTCGCGGAGGATGGTAATGCGAGCGGGTAGGTCCCTTGATGGGGCATGATCTCCCGGAGGCAAGCAGCACGGACGCGGACCTTGAATACATCGAGAGTTTGGCTGTAAACCATCGGGAAGAACAACCTCGGCAGATGTCATGGATCCCATTCTCCCGACGTCGGCCACTGTGTCACGATCAGTGAGCCAATCTCGGAATCTGACCGAAGTAGCAGAGAGCAATCCAATTCTGGTTCTGCAAGTGGGGGGGGGGCCCGCCGCCGGGACTTACGGCTCTGTCCACGGAAAGGTGTTAGGTCTACTGTGGGAGAAGTCGGGCCAGCACGTATGGGGCGAGTGATGGCCGGGTAAGTGTCAGCATTGGGGTCTGGTGCGGATCGTCTTCACTGGGGGGTGAAGACGGCTTCAGGTTCCGTCTGGGCTGCTGGGTGTTTTTCGGACAGCGGAGTTAGTGCTTTCTCTTACGCTGCTTGGTGCGGCTGCTGATAACTGTAGTGGACATCAATGGGGTTCTGGTCATCGAGGCGGATTGCGGTCGGTGGCTGTTGTAACGAAGCTTTCTAGGAACGGACGCGAGATAGGCCACAGCTGCGAAGGCCGGACAACTTGTGGCTCTTAGTAGCCCGGAGAAGCCATACCTCAAAACGCTCGGCCAGGCTACAACCGGTGATCGGTTCACGATCACCCAAGGACTCGAAATGGGAGGCCACCGCCGCTCTCATCTCAGGACCGTCACCCCCATCACCGCCTAACCGCAAACCTGATTGACGTACTAGACCTTTATCGGCGTTAGGCACTGGACAGTAAACCGGTGGGGCCCGGGGTGAGTACTCAGGCTTGGCATGAGTCTCGGCGATCGTTGTTTCGTGAGTGCGCCTGCTACCGTTCCTCCATCATCACTTGAGCCTTGGGGGATCCATGTCCAATCTATCGTCAGGCGAATTGCCCGAACCAGGGAAACCAAAGAAGAAGCCGCGAGGCTTTGCCTCGCGTGTGTGGCTCGCCGGCTTGGGCTTGGTGTTCATTGCGGTTCTCCCAACAGAGGCGTTCGTTGTCAGTCTCTTGGTGGCGGGCGGTATCTTGTGGGTGCTGTTGGACATGGTCAAGCAGTATAAGAAGGCGTTCGGAGCCTCAGCCGAAGGACTTGGGATCAGTGGGCAGAACACCTACCGGACCAGTATGGGTGCCCCGCCGGTGCCAGCTGCCGGGTTGAAGCTTTATGCGGACGAGGTGTACGTGGCCAACACCCAAATGATGACCGATCTACACCGCATCGGAGCCATGGACCTTCTGGCCCGTGAACAGCGGGTCGCGGACCTGAACGTTGAGGTTGCCGCCATGGAGCGGAACCTCAGGACAGCGCGCGATGAGCTTGGGTCGGTTCGAGGTGAGGTGCTGGATGTCCGGGAGGTGGCCGAACGGCACAACGTCGGGTTCTACGACTACGAGCACCCAGCTGAAACCTCGATCAAACTAGCTGACGAGTTGGCCACGGTTCGGGCGCGGATCAAGGACACCTTGAAGCAGAAGAATGCTGTCTCGGCTGTCTCGGGATTTACGTTTAATGGGTCGACGAAGGAAGGCGACAAGTTTGTTCGGGACCTTTCTGCATTGCTCCTACGTGCGTACAATGCCGAAGCCGAGAACTGTGTGAAGACGGTGAAGGCCGGAAACTTGCACACCGCTCGGTCCCGTCTGCAGAAGTCACGGGAACAGATAGCCAAGCGCGGCACCATGATCGGGCTCAGTGTCACTGACTCCTTTCATGCCCTACGTGAACACGAACTCGAACTTGCCGCACGGCATCTGCAGGCTCTGGCAATTCAGAAGCAGCTCGAGGCTGAGGCGCGGGCTGAAGCTCGCGAGACCGCCAAAGCCCAGCGCGAGTGGGAAGCGCTGAAAGCCAAGCAGCAGAAGGAGGTCAGCCACTACATGACCGTGCTCCTGCAACTGCAAGAAGCAGGCGACCTCGAAGGTGTTCAGCGCGTTCAGGACCAGCTGGAGGAAGCCGAAGCCAAACTAGCGGACGCGGAAGACAACGCGCTAAACACTCGCGCTGGCTACGTCTACGTCATCTCGAACCTCGGTGCCTTCGGCGAAGGTGTGGTCAAGGTTGGTATGACCCGGCGACTGAACCCCATGGAACGTGTACGCGAACTCGGGGATGCCTCCGTGCCGTTCTTGTTCGATGTACATGCCCTGTTTTTCTCCAAGGACGCTGTCGGCATCGAAAGTATGTTGCATCGCCATTTCGCTGCCGAACGGGTCAACTTGGTGAACCTTCGGCGGGAGTACTTCTACGCCACCCCAGCGCAGGTCAAGGAGGCTCTCGTGGAACACAGCGTCGAACTCGTTGAATACAGAGAAGAAGCACCCGCCGAAGAATTCACCACCTCGAAAGACCTGCGGCAAGCCATCCCATTCGCAGGTGCTGCGTAGGCGGGTCCGGGGAAGCTCCCCGACGATCTACCGATTCATGAGTTAACAGCGACTTCGGCAGTCCCGCCCGAGGCATGCCGTCCTAGTCAGCAGCTAGCTACTAGGCAACGGCGGTGATTGTGGTCGGTTCGCGGTGCCAAGGAGGTGTGCTGAGGAGGAAGACCGTTGCGGCGATCATCACTCCAGCGGCGAAGATGGTGTCCAGATGGGTCGACAGTGCGGTGCCGTTGTACATGGTGATGCCCACCGCCAGCAATGACGCTACCAAAAGGATAAGCGCGACCCAATGCTGGCGGCGCAATCCCACCATAACCAAAAGGGTGGGGATCGCGTACCAGATCATGCTCGCCGTTCCCATCGAATTGATCTGAGTGATCACGCTGCCACTGCCCGGTATTGCGGCGACGAGCGGTCGGAAGAACATCGAGGCGCAGTGCAGGATCAGCCCCAGCACACCCAGAACGGTCAGGGCGAGATCCAGTGGGGTCAACCGTTGCGTGACCCGTTGAAGGGGTAGGCCAGGTATCACCAGTCGGAGGACCAGTAAGACAGCGGCGATTCCAAGGAGGGTCAGGACAAAAGAAGTGGACATGGAATCACCCTACGGGAGCGCCGCCAGCCGAAGTGGGTCCTGGATTGCAGAGCTACCCTCCGGTCGGACCTACCGCCGTCGATATCAGCGGTTGAGTACAGCGGTCCCAGCGAGCCGCAATGAACTCGACGGCCTCGGCCAGAAGTGCGGGAAAGTCCAGAGCCCGGCAACCTGTTAATCGGCGACTGCCACAGTGGCCCCCAGCGTTACTCGCCGCAGGTCATCCGCGAAAGAATCAGCGAACGTGGAAGCCCGCCTCGGTCACGGGGACCGTTTCGACCCTGCCACCCCCACAGCTGGCTGCTCCGGGACCGATCTGGGGGAGTGAGAAGTTCTGCACACCTTCTGTGTCGAGGGTGAAAGCTACCATCTTGCCGTCGAGGACAACGCTGGCGGCCGTTTCGCCCTTGGTGATGGTTCCACTGACTTCTGTCTGGCCGTCATTGAACTCCAGGCATGTCACTCGGGCTGTGAAGTGAGATAGCCCCGACGGGCTCTGATGTGTGAAGGACAGGCGCCCGGTGGCCACACCGTCGCTGCCGAGTTTGCCTTCGACTGACAGCCTACGCTGGTCCTCCGGCAGGGAACTCACGGCTGCCCCATTGATACGATGAACTTCCTGCGCGCTGGCGCTGGCGCGGGGGGTGCCTTCCGCGTCCGCAAAAGCCGGACTCGGAGCGAGCAACACCAAGACGGCGATGCTCATTGGGGCGAAGAAGGTTCGTAGCCGCACGATAGTCTCCTGAATGGGATGGATGATGCATGAGCCGCTCACTCTATACACGCATCGAGTCGAGGTTCTGTAATCCAGCATACTGACGCCGATCCACCCTTACCCCTCCCTTTGACGGCATGATTCGCTAGGCGGGACTGGATGATCAAGTCCTCTGCGGGCGTCTCGGAAACTTGTCTCGCCGTGTTTCGTTTCAAAAGTGCTGTCGCTAGAACTTTGTGAGTCCGAATGACGGCATGAGGCATCTTGAATTAACCGGGAACGCGAGTGGTTTGTTCGTGCTCAAAGATGCTATCAGCCACGCCCAGCGATGCCCTCGGGCCAAAACGTCGGATAATCCGATTTTGCTGTGCGGCGCGATCCCTGTCGCACCTAGCACTGTACTGTTTGTCGGCTGATACCCGGTGATCCTCCTGGCGCCCCTATGGGACCCGATCGTGCCTGACGTCCGCTGTCCTCGGGCACAGCTATCGGCATTAGGCCGGGCAGCGACATCGCGCTCCGGCGGCCCTAGCCTCAGCGAGCTTCGACGATGCCCATCATTCCTTGGTCCTCGTGGTCGAGGATGTGAAAGTGATAGACGGTTCGTCCGGAAAACTCATCGAGGGCGATAAGGACTTTCACCTGCTCAAACGCTGGGACGTTGATGACATCCTGCCACCTCGGCTCCGATACGTCGCGGTCACCGTCCTCGACAATCTGCATGGGCTACACATGCAGATGCACGGGGTGGTCCATGGGGCTGGAGTTGGTCAGGGTCCATTCCTCCACGGCCCCAGCCGCCACCGGGGTGTCAGTGCGGGCGGGATCGAACTCCCGGCCGTTGATGGTAAAAGCCATCATGGTGCCCTCACCGTGGCTTCCACCGCCCATACTGCCGGCCATTCCCATGTCGAAATCCAAAGTGTGGCAACCGGTGACCGGTTCCCCGCGCAGATCCCGCAGCGCAGGGCCCGCTGGCACGGGCTCCGGCGTCTGCACCGGATCACCAGACACCTCGAAGGTGAGGAGCTCGATCGCTTCCCCGTTGCCTGGACCGTTTCCGCCCATCATGGCCCCGCCCATCATCTCGTCCATGCCGCCACGGTCTACGGGCGCCGCGACCAGGACCGAGGAGCCCTCGGTGGTCTCGACGAGCAGCTCGATGCGGTTGCCGGGGGCGATCACCACTTCTGTACCCTCTTCAGGAACTGGCAGGCGCCCGAGGTCACGGCTGAGCAATCGAACCTGCTGGCCCTCCAACTGCAGACGCAGATACCGGGAGGGACAGGCGTTGACGATCCGCCACCGCTCCCGTTCCCCCGGTGCGGCGTCCAGCCGCGGTCGGACTTGGCCATTGACCAGCACGACCTCACCCTCCCGGCCCATCATCTGCTGCATCTGGTCGACCTCAGACAGGTTGCCGGAGGAGTCTAGGGACAGGTCCGAGACCACCAGGACCCGCTCCCGGGTCACCGGAATCACTTCGGGGTCCTCCACCACGATCACCCCATACAGGCCGGCGGCGACCTGATCGGCCACATGGCCGTGGCGGTGCGGGTGGTACCAGTAGGTGCCCGGCGGGTGGTCCTCGGGCAGGACGAACTCATAGTCGAAGGACTCTCCCGGGCTGATGCTCAGGAACGGGTTGTCGCCGTTTCCCTCAGGGGAGACGTGCAGCCCGTGCACGTGCAGGTTCGTCGGGGCCTGAAGCCCGTTGGTCATCGCCACCCGGATCGTGTCACCGGGCGCCACACGCAGGGTCGGGCCCGGCAGGGACCCGTTGAAAGCCAACACAGAAGCTTCACGCCCACCGACCTGGACACGTGCCGGGGCGGCCTCCAAATCCAGTTTCAGTACGCCGTCACGGCTGGAGAGCACCGGGGGCTCGACCAGTTCTTCACCGCCGGTGTATCCGGGATCGTTGCTGGTGGTCCACCACAGTCCCGCCCCGCCGAGGGCTGTGGCACCGGCACCTGCGGCACTGAGAGCCAGCAGCTGGCGGCGGGTCAGCGGGTTCACTGGCCGTCTTCCTCCAGGATCCTCAGCCGCTCCCGGTATTCCTCAGTGCTCAGTTCCCCGCGGGCGTAGCGCTCTTCAAGGATCTGCCTTCCTCGGCCAGGGTCCACACCCGGTTCGCGGCGGGCGTCGGGACTGGCATTGTGTGAGGACTTACCGGAGAGGGCCTTCACCAACACGACCACCAACACGATCACCCCCACGAGCACTAACAGCCCGAAGATCCACATCAATCCCATACCGCCCATACCATTGCCGTTCCACATGATCGTGCTCCTTAATATCTCGTCGTACGCGGTCGAATCTCTAGCAGTTACGCGCCTTCTGCCGTACGCGCCCACCCAAGTCTTGACTCCCGCTGGCTAAGGATGTCAACCGGTCGCAACGGCCCGGCCCGGATCTGCCCGGACCCGACGTGTCCGTCCGCCGACAGAGGATCGGATACACCATCGCAGCCAAGCCGTCCCGTTGCTGAGGGGTATTGACGGGCCTTAGCGAGGCGCAGCCCGGTTTACAGGAAACAGTGGGGTGGCTAGGACGTTTCCCGTAGCGGGGCCATTTCTGAGTGGGTTATGGCCGGGGTCCCCGGGTCGAGGCAACCGGTGGAGGGGATGACCCGGCGTGTTGCGGCCGTGCCCATCCAGATCAGGGCGAAGAAGCCTATCGCGGTGATTCCGAGGAAGTTCAGGTCCACGGTGGTGAGTGCTTCTAGGATGCCGCCGGAAGGTTGGAAGACCTCGGCGGCCACGGAAAGTAGGCCCGTCCCGCCGATGAGGAAGGCGATGAACACCGAGACACCGGTGACGACGAGGTTGTAGTCAACCGTGCGTCGGGCGTCGCCGGTGGCCCGGCTGTAGATCCGGGCCATCATCAGCCCGTCGGCGCTGTCGAAGGCGGTCATTCCTGCGGTGAACAGCACCGGCAACACCATCGCGGCGTACCAGGGCAGGGACGGGGCCAAGGTCCCGGCCACGACGAAGAGGCTGATGGAGGCCGCGGTGTCCAGGCCGAGCCCGAAGAGGAACCCGACCGGGTACATCTTCACTGGACGGTCCACCGCCCGGGTGAGAGGGTGCAGCACACGGTGCAACACTCCTCGCCGGTTCAGGTGCGTGTGCAGCTCGGCCTCATCGACCGGTGCGGTCCTCATCGTGCGGCGCAACCGGTGTAGGGACCGCAGCGCCGGCATGTTCAAGATCCCGGCGGTGAGCAGAAACAGCCCTGAGACGGTCCCGCCCCAGATCCCGGCGGCCTGGCGCAAGGTGGAGTTCTCATCGGCCAGGCCCCCAGCGAAGACCTCCACGCCCAGGGCCAGCAGGAGCACGGAGAGCACGACCACCGAAGAGTGTCCCAGAGCGAACCAGAATCCGGTGGTCACGGTGGCACGGCCCCTGGTGAGGAACTGGCGGGTGGCGTTGTCAATGGCGGCGATATGATCGGCGTCGAAGGCGTGACGCACGCCCAGGGCGTAGGCGCCCACGGCCAGGCCCAGAAGCAAACCAGGGTTGGCTCCGGCGGCCTCCTGAGCCGGCAGCAACCAGCCGAACAGGGCCCCCCACCCGGCGACGTGCAGCCCCAGGACGGTGACGCCCATGCCGGTCAGGCTACGTGTCTGGTTCCGGGGTGGAGCTACGGCAAGGCTGGCCATCTGCGCCCTTTCTGGTTTGTTGGATTTAGACAGGGAAGGTCGCCGGGGTGAGCGGGCGGGCAGGATGCCCCTGCCCGCCCGCCGGGTCTAAGACGAAGACCAGGCTGTAGCGGCCGGGGGTGGGTCAGCTGGCCGTGGGCAGGCCGGCGTCGGCGGCCTCGTCGAACATCGCGTCGATGTGCACCGGTTCCTTGCCCGCACGTTCGAGCAGGCTGGCGGCCACTCCGGAGCGGTAGCCGGAGCCGCAGTGCACCCACAGTCGGCCGGCGGGCACCTCGTCCATGCGGGTGACGAGCTCGTGCAGCGGAATATTCACCGCACCCTCGATTCGGGATGCCTCGTACTCCTCCACCCGGCGCACGTCCAGGATCGTTTCCCCGGCAGGGCGGTCGGCCAATACGCCGTCCCATCCAACCCGGAGGTAGGACGTGGCCGGAACGTCCGGGGCCAGCTCGGCGGGGTTCTCGCCGACGGCCGCATCCGGTGAGTCGATGCCGATTCTGGACAGGTCGCGAATCGCGTTCTCAACGTCATCGCGGGAACCGACGAGGGTGAGTTGCTGGTCATAGGGGAAGACCCAGCCCAGGAAGGTGGTGAAGCTCGCCCCGTTGCCGTACTCAAAGCTGATGGTCCCCTTCAGGTGCTCAGCGGAGTAAGCCACCCGGTTACGCAGGTCCACCACCCACTCCCCAGCCTCCAGACGTGCCTTCAGCTCCGCCGGATCCAGAGAATCGGGAACCTCGAGGTTGGGCTCGGTGGGGCCGGCAGCGTTGGCCGGTCCCATGTGCACGTAGTAGCTGGGGTAGGCGCTCAGGTTGGCAATGAGCTCGGTGACGAAGTGTTCCTCGTCGCCCTCGGTGTAGACGTGGTTGGTGGAGAACTGCTCGCCCAGGGTGGATTCTGACGCCCCTGTTGCCGGGCCGGAAGAGCAGAAGGAACCGAACCCGTGAGTCGGGTAAAGGGCTGCCTTTTCTGTTGCCTCTTTCGCCAGGCGGCGGGCGGAGTCCCACTGGTCGTGGGTCAGCCCGACCGTGTGCTCGGAGCCGAGCAGATCGGTGCGGCCCACCGAGCCGTAGAGAACGCTGCCTCCGGAGAACACGGCTTGCTGCCCGTCGTGCTCGACGATGAAGGAGAGGTGGTGGTGGGTGTGGCCGGGGGTGGCCACCGCCTTGACCAAGAGTTCGCCGACCTGCACGGTTTGCCCGTCGGCGATCGGGGTGCGTTCGAAGGACACGTCATCGGCGGCGTTGACCAGGTAATCGGCCCCGTATTTCTGGGCCAGGACGAGCCCGCCGGTGACGTAGTCGTTGTGGATGTGGGTTTCGGCCACGTGGGTGAGCTTCACGCCCGCTTCTTCCACGATGGCTTCGACTCGGTCGACATCGCGCTGGGCGTCGATGACCAGGGCTACGTGCCCGTCGTGGATCAGGTAGCTGCGGTCCCCGAGCTGCGGGGTGTCAATGACAATAACGTCCATGGTTTCTTTCTCCTCAAAATCGGCGGGGATTGTTGCCTTGTGAAGGACCCACAAAAACAACAATACCTATAGGGGTATACGACTGGTCAAGTTGGGCTTGTTTATCCCTGTCAGGCTGGGTCCGTCTATCTGGTGCGGCGGAACTTGTTCAGCACTGCCCCAAGGGACCAGGAAGAAGGTCTTTTCGGGCGGTCAGCGGGGACGCTTTTAGTAGCTGTGGCATAAGTGACCGGGTATCCGTCGCGATACCGTTCGGTGATTCCGCCGGCGACATTCGCTACGTCGAATCCATCCTCGGTGAGAAGTGAGACGACTTGAGTGCTCCGTTTTCCCGATCCGCACACGACGTACATGGTGGTATTAGGGGAAGGGACGTCATGTTCCCTGGCGCGTACATCGAGCAAGGGCACGCCCGGCCACTTACTCTTCATTTCGTCGGGGCCCATGCTGTGCCTTCCCGCTCCTTTCAGCCAGACGTGGATGGGGCTTTGGGGCCTGGGAAAGGTTTTTAAGTGGTGGGTAGGCCGGCCTCTTGCCAGGCGGTCATGCCCCCTGCCATGGTGTCTGCGGTGAAACCTGCCTCATTCAAGGCGTCTGCAGCGGTGGTGCTACGGTTTCCGCTACGGCAGATGGCGATCACCGGTACGGTTCGGTCGAGTTCGGACAGGCGTGCGCCCAAGTCCCCTAGTGGGATGTGCAGGGCGCCGGGGATTGTTCCCTGGGCGACTTCAAAGTCTTCCCGGACATCGATGATCTGATCCGTGTTACGGCGCTTCTCGGCTTCGGTGATGGTAATTTCGGACATCGCTTGCCTCCTGGTTGGTTTCTGATGCGATTGTTCTTTGGTGAGGTGTTCTTCGGTGAAGCGATACTTCTTGGCTCAGGCGGTTGAATGTTTCGCTCGCCCGGAGCCTTGGTTGCGGTGCTCGTTGTCGCGGGCGCGTGTCCTGATGGGGCATGTGCGAACGAAGAACCAGCAGATGACGGCGGCGAGCACGGCCAGGGCGGCGATACCACTGAGGATGATCCAGCGCAGATCCTCAGGGGCCTGTTGGGTCAGGACAAAGGTGCCCATGGCCAGGACGAACCAACCGAACGCTTTTCGGAGGGCGGCTTCGGGAATACTGCCTGCGAGTTTGGAACCGATGAGCGTTCCCACGATCGCAGCTGCCGTGACAGCCAAGGTCAGGCCCCAGTCCAGGTGGACAGTGGGGAGGTAACCGGCGAGTCCGGCGAAGGACTTCATCGCAATAACGACCAGTGACGTTCCGACGGCGATTGACATCGGCAGGCCGCCCAGCAAGGCCAGGGCGGGAACGACGAGGAATCCGCCGCCTGCACCGACCAGGCCGGTGACAAGCCCGACGACGGCTCCGTCCAGTAGCACCCGGCCCAAGGGGAGTTCGTGTTTCACCGGTTCGGCGGTGCCATCCCCACCAGTTTTTTTCCTGCCGCGGAGCATTGCTATGGCGGTCGCCACCATCATGATGGCGAAAGCAATCAAAAGGATCTGACCGGGAATCTGGCCACCCAGCAGACCGCCGACGAAGGCGCCGACCATGCCGGCGGCGCCGAAAGTCAAGCCGGTACGCCACATCACCCTGCCACCGCGGGCATGGCTGATCACGCTTACAGCCGAGGTGACTCCGACAACGAACAGGGACGCAGCGATCGCTTCCTTAGCTTCGAATCCGGCCACATACACCAGGATCGGAACGGTCAGAATCGATCCGCCGCCACCCAGGACACCGAGCGAAAGCCCGATAACCACCGACAGGCTGAGCACGAGGATCAGGGTTGCGGTCATGAGGCGCGCGCCGGCCCCGTCATGGAATTGGCGCCGGCGTTGGCGCTGGATGCGGAGTCGGCGCTGGGAAGTTGCAGGATAGCTGCCTCCCGGGTTGGCTCCTGCGCGGTCTTGTTCCAGGGCATGGCCGAGAGGGCCTTACCCATGGCGCAGGTGTTCGTGGCGGCCGAGAACGTCAGGCCGGTGCCGATGGCCCCTGCAAGCAGGCGCAGCTTCGGTGAGACGAACTGCCCTCCTGCCAGGCCCAGGACGACCAGGGAGCCCGCCGCGAGCCTCACCTGACGCTCAAGGGCCCAGCGTTGCTGGCCGCGGATTACTTCGCCGCCAGCAGTAGCGAATCCAGGCACACCCCCGGTCAGGACGTACGCCGTATCAATCCCCACGCCACCGAGGCGCTGACGGGCCTGTTCGGCGCGGACCCCGGACTGGCAGACCAGGACTACCCGGCTGCCCCGCCGTGCCGCCAGCTCGTCCGTGTGCTCGGACAGCAGGGGAAGCGGCACATTGTATGAACCGCGGATATGCATGGTTTCAAACTCAGCAGCCGACCGCACATCAAGGATCACAAGGTCCTCATGCTCGGTAATCCAGGAACTCAGTTCCTGCGGATCAAGAGCCGTTACAGCGGGAACGGAAGTGGTCGAAGAAGTCATGAAGGTCCTTTCAAAAACCAGAAGTTCGAAATACGTGGCCGAGTATTCCATATACCCATGGGGTATGCAAATAACCCCCTGGGGTATAAAATGGTTACTGAAACAGTGGTCATTATCCGACGGAGTCTGGTACTGACTGAACCAACAACCGAGAACGAGGATGAAGAGGAATATGAGCACCACACCCAACCAGCCAGCAGATCGAACACCTGACACGGCCCCGGACGAAGTCTTCAGTGCCGCATCCGAAGCGCAGGTCAGCCGGATCGTTCTGGGCCCGAAAGTCTACGGTCTTGACGGGTTGCTGAAGGGCCCCTAATTGGCGGTTGACTTATACGAGGACCACAGCGGCGGCGCACCTCACTTAGGCGCACCCAGACGGCAAGGCCCGCCCGGATCACCCGAGCGACCCCTACACCCTGGGGGGTATATAATGACATTGACACTAATCCTAGGCGGAGGCCACCATGCAACTCGATTCAACAGAACTGACACCGGTTATCAACCGGCTCAACCGGCTCAAGCGGGCCCAAGGGCAGTTGGCCGCCGTAACCCGGATGATGGAGGAAGGCCGCGACTGCAAGGACGTCATCACGCAGCTCGCTGCGGTCTCCAAGGCGCTGGACCGGGCCGGATTCGCCATCATCGCCACCGGTCTTCAACAGTGCATCACCCAGGAAGACGCCAGCATGGACAAAAAGGACCTGGAGAAGCTGTTCCTTTCCCTTGCCTGAACTGCCACCATCGAAAAAGGCCAGCAAACGGATACCCGCCAGAACGTAGTGGAAGGAGAAGACATGACCTATACCCACAGCATCGTAGTGTCAGCAGCTTACGAGGAAGCAGTGCAGAAAACCCGCGAGGCGCTGGCCGAGCAGGGCTTCGGCATCCTCTCTGAGATCGACGTCCGCGCAACCTTCGAAACCAAACTTGGTGCCGAGGCAGGGCAGGGCCTCGGGGATTATGTAATCCTCGGAGCATGCAATCCACAACTTGCCAGTCGCGCCTTGGCGGCCGAACCGGACCTCGGCGCGCTGCTACCCTGCAACGTCGTCGTACGCCGCGGACCCGACGCCACGCAAACCACAATCCAGGCCATCGACCCCCAGACCATGGTCCAGCTCAGCGACAGCCCAGCCGTACAGGAAGTGGCCAATGACGCCGACACGCGACTGCGTGCCGCACTGACCTCCCTCGAAGTCAACCCCGCCTAGAAAGGCACCAGCGGGACCAGCACTTTTTCGGAAGAGAACAGATATCACCGTTAACGTAGCTTCAATTGACCTGCGTGCAGGCGATAGTGCAGGCGTCCCGTCAGGTGCACTGGGCGGAGTCCGGGCGGGAATGAAAACCCAGCGACACTGATGCGTGACCGCCAGGACCACCGGTGGCGGGGCTGAAAATCAATACGCTGGCTGACGGGTTTTTTCACATTGCGACGTGGCTTCTCGTCCTGGCCGGCTCTGTTGCTGCCGTGAGGGCCTGGCGGCAGGGTTAAGCAGCGCCGAGCTGGAGCTCCCAGGTGGGCCTGATGCTTACAGGGTGGGGGATATTCAACCTTGTAGAGGGCCCGATCAACCACCAGCTGCTGGAGGTTCACCACGTCCGTGACGACCTGGGATCCCCACTTTCCTGGGATATAGGATTCCTGATTTTCGGCGCTCTCCTCATCGTCGGCGGATGGTTGCTGTACCGGCACGGCCAACGCACCCTCCCGGGCAGGGTGGGCTGAACCGGCCGGCGGACCTGACTACCGGCCGGCTACCCGGCAGAGTCAGCGGTGTGAGAACAGCCGGGAGAAGAATCCGCCTTTAGTCTTGGGCTCGTTTTGGTGCCCGCGTCACTTCTGGGCGACCGGCACTCCCCGTAGGACTTGGTCCACATGTTGACCGCACCCGGCCCAGGTTGTTTTACCACATTTTTTGCATGTCACTGCACGGCACATAACGTCTTTCCTCCGCTGTCGACTGGCAATTCATACCCTATACCCCCTAGGGTATAGGGTATGTTGACGACTGCAAAATGGAAAGGCATCCGATGGTAACGAACCCAAAGAGGCCCAGCCCTGCAACAGAGATCGTCACCTTGGGACTGAAGCAAAACATGGCCCAGTTCGCCCTGCTGGTCGCGATCAACGCCCTGGTCGGCGGCATGGTGGGTCAGCAGCAGACAGTGCTGCCACTGCTGGCCGAGACCGAGTTCGGGCTCACCGGCTACACCTTCATCTTCACCTACGTCGCCGCGTTCGGGATCACAAAGGCGATCGCCAACTACTTCGCCGGAACCTTTTCCGACCGCTACGGGCGCAAACCCGTACTGCTCATCGGGTGGCTCTTCGCCCTGCCGGTCCCGCTGATGCTGATCTTCGCCCCGAGCTGGGGCTGGGTCGTGGCCGCCAACATACTGCTGGGCATCAACCAGGGACTGACGTGGTCCACCACCGTGGTCATGAAGATCGACCTCGTCGGCCCGAAACAGCGAGGTCTCGCGATGGGCCTCAACGAAGCCGCCGGCTACGGGGCTGTGGCCGTGACCTCCCTGCTGGCCGGGTACCTGGCCGAGCAATACGGTCTACGGCCGGCGCCGTTCCTGCTGGGACTGGCCTACACGGCCATCGCCCTGTTGCTGTCCGGGGTGTTCGTGAAAGAGACCCGCGGCCACGCCCTGCTCGACGCCGGCCAGCACGTGCCCCGCGCCGACGGCCTCCACGATCATCTCCACGCCGGACTCACCGACCGACAGATCGCCGCCCAGACCAGCCTGAAGGAACCCGCCCTCTCCTCAGCCAGCCAGGCCGGGTTGGTCAACAACCTAAACTTCGGGCTCTCCTGGGGCCTGTTCCCCTTGCTGTTCGCCACCGCCGAACTGACCGTCGCCCAGATCGGGCTGCTCTTCGCCCTCTACCCAGGAGTCTGGGGTGTTGGCCAGCTGGTTACAGGGGCGCTTTCGGACCGGATCGGGCGCAAACACCTGATCACCGGTGGAATGGCCACCCAGGCCGCCGCTCTCGTGGTCATCGCACTCGGTGACGGCTTCAGCACCTGGGCGGCTGGCACCGCACTGCTCGGAGCTGGTACCGCGATGGTCTACCCGACCCTCCTTGCGGTTATCGGCGATGTCGCACACCCCGCCTGGCGCGGCCGCGCCGTGGGCGTCTACCGCGTCTGGCGCGACCTCGGTTACGCGGTCGGCGCCGTCCTCGGCGGCATCATCGCCGACCTCATGGGACTCCATGCAGCTGTATGGGCCGCGGCTGCTGTCAGCGCCCTCTCGGCCCTGGTCGTGGCCGTACGGATGTACGAAACCCACCAACCGGCCCCGAACGCCCCGCACCACTGATGCTTGCGAGGCGCTGAAGGGTTATCGGTGCAGTCGGCTTGCGGGCCCTTCGCTCTGTAACCGAGCTTATTGAGCTGTTTAGGCACGCCGACATCTTCACTCAACTGCATTCAGTGCAACGACTTCGAGAAATGACAGGCATATTAGGACGAAATCATTGGGGAATGAAGAGACCCGCTGGTGGAGGGATGCACGGCAACGGCTCCAGCCGGGGATTGTGGCCCTTGTCTGGAGTGCAGCCCTTGAAAGGTCCATCGGTGGAGAGAAGGATCTGCATGTGGTGGTCCGCGTGGTCTCGCCACCAAGAGCTCATTCCCGTGGCGCCGTCCCGGCGTAGATTCTCCCACGCCCTCCAAAGTGCTTCTAAGCGGCTGATCGCCTCACCGTGCCGCCACCACTTGGGGCACCATGTGTGCCTCCCTGTGCGGTCAGATTGCGCCGGTAGTTGAGCGCCAAATGTTCCTGCACAAAGAGATCCACTGTCGCGAACACCAACGAGGGCGCCGCCTCAGTCGCCTCCGCCGTCGTCGTCGTCTGAGGATCGACGGTTTCCGGTGAAGTGTCCTGGTTTACTTCGTCCCAGCCGCCCAGGCCCTCACTCATCGTTCTGGGCCGCCTGAATCCACTTGTTCTTCGGCGGCGTCGAGCCGTTGCTCGAAGCTACGGGTGTTGCCTGTGTTGCCTGTGTTGCTGGGTTATGGGCGGCAATGGAGGCTTTGATTTGTTCAGCGTCAGGCCCGGCCATCCATGGCATGGTTTTGACCAGGACCGGACGGATACCGGAGGCAAAGACGATAGCGCGGCCACGTTCGAGCGATACCAGGTCGTCGGGTTCGAGGATTCTCTCTTTTCGGTTCGGGTCAACACTGGTGGCGCGCCCGTTCTTGCCCCGGCTGGTGGTGCGCCCTGTGTAGGTGTAGTCACCGATGAACTGGGATAGCTCAGTCATGAAATCAGGTTCAGCAACGCCGCCGCCGTAGACCTTGATGTTGGATGCTGACCAGAGTTTGCGCATCCCGTCTTTACCCCACACCGACGCGCCCTGTGCGTAGGATGGCAGAATCGTCATGAGGACGATTCCGCGGGAACCATAGTGGCTGTACTGGTCGGGCAGGTTCTTCTACCGGCAGACGTTCGCCGCTTCATCGAGAACACCAACCAGAGGGACGGCGAGCCTGCCGCCAGGAGAAACCACGGCGTAGGCTTCAGCGGCTTCCACTGTGGCGACGGTCAGCGCGGTGACCAGGGGCCCAGCAGTGCCGGCCCCTTCTTTGGACAGGCTGTAAAGGGTGTTTTTACCGCGCACGAACTCTTCCGGGCTGAATTCAGGCCGACGAGCTGTGCCGCTGGGATTCACCCACGGCGCTACCGTCTGGTTCGTCAGGCAGTCCACGTAGCCGAGGGCGGTTCCGTAGATCCCGTCTCGCTGCTGAGCGGCGTAGTTCATGATGCTGGAGAGCGCGTCAGCGTTCATCGGGTAGTTGTGACGGCGCAGGATCTCCACTGCCTCATCCTCGCTGGGATCAGTGAGCCAGCCGTGGATCTCAGTAATGGGCCGATCATCACACGCGGCCGCCAATAGCATCGAGGTCAGCAGTTGCTCTCCGAAGCCGTCAAAGAACGGATCAATCCGGCTACCGGGTTCACGGGTGCCTGTTGCGAAGTGCCCGGCGGGTTCGCCAGGCCCAGATGACGGGCATTCCTTCCGGTGTGCTGATCAGGTAAAGCCGGAAGCCCCGGAAGTAGCGCGAATGCGAAGCGCAATAGCCGTAGCCGGCATGCCCGCTGAGATCGCTGCGTTTCACGGTATCCCGCGACATGGCGCAGGGCAGCGGCGTGGAATCGACAAGGCGGAGCACGTCATGCCATGACGGAGTGTCCTTGGCCAGGGCCCTACGTGTCAGGGTGAGTTAAGGCCAGTGGCTCATAGCAAGTCCGTCTAATTCCAAGACCGGTCCAGAGCCGCACCAGTTAAGTGTCTGTCAGATTTGTGTGTCGTTCTGATAAAGGAATCACCGCTGGGTATGAGGGACCGGAGTGCAACTTGGGGAACCGGGAGCGGGCCGAAATTTCGGGAGGAAATAAGCGACGGAGGAGCGCCGAACGAAACTTTGGTCTGCTCCCGGCGCATCGCGCGCTGGTTGCGCGGATGACCCGCCCAGCGATGATGGGGATCAGAATGACAAACAGCGATGATGCTTCTGGTCATTCATGGGTATGTTTCGATGGCACAGCATGACGCCGGTAGTCCAGTTGTTCTGCTGTGAAGCTACCGTGTTCGATGAAAGCACCACGGCTCTTCTCGAGGCTCGCCACGTTCGTGCGGTTCGGCCACCCAGCCGGTGGCGCTCAGCCCACCGCTTACCCACCGGAAATAACGAGCAAGGTCGAGAGGCAATGGTCAGTTGAATTCGCTCGAATGGCGCTATTGCTGGGGATTTACGGGGTGATGGAATCCACCGGAAACTGACGAAAGACAGCAATTGCTAATCCGTTTGTCCTGGGTTCAAGCCCCAGCAGCCCTACCCCTGTGAAGTCCCCGGAATGAGACGTTCCGGGGACTTTTTGGTCTCACCTGATCTGGCGTAGATGGGGCGGCTAGCGAATTCGCAAAAATATCCGAAGCTAGCTGTATTGCCCACAGAGGTTAGTGACGGTCGTCGGAGAGCCTGGTTCCGGCCGGGCTTGTGGGCGGTTCGGGGCCGGCTGTAATTGCCGGTGAGGTTGAGGTGATCCCAGCTCGGTGGCGAGAGGTAGAGGGCTGCTGAAGGTTTGGTTGACTTCTAACCTTCAGCAGCCCTGCACCGCTGGCTGAAGAAAGCCGACGAGGAAGACGACCCCAAAACCAGGGCGGCGAAAGAAGAATCCGCCGAGCTACGGGAAGGGGAAAAGCGCATCAAGATTTTGGAGTAGGAAGCCGAAGTGATGCGCCGGGCCGATGAGGACTGTTGTCACTCTTGGAACTGCGAGTACGGCGGGTATCTCGGCTTCCCTGGCGACGATCGCTGCGTGGGAGAGCTCTCCGCCGGTTTCGGTCACCCTGCCGAGGCGATAGTGAACAGCGGTGTCCGTGCGGGGCGGTGTTGCGGCAGACGAGCACGTCGTCAAGCTGGAGTTTGGGAAGGTCAGCGGGTCCGCGGACGAGCCGGAGGGGGCCGGAAGCGATTCCTGGACTGGCTGGCTCTCCGGTGATGGTGGCACTGTTGGCGGGTGGCTGTGGCCGTGCTGTGGAGTCGGTGGGGGTACCGTTACGGGTCCGGCTTGAAGGACCCACGTCGTGTCTTCTGCGATGGCTCATTCGATGTCTCTGGGGCAGTCCAGCGCGTCAAAGACCTCGTTACTGCGGGCGTGCAAGTACAGAACCTCGGGACCTGTGAGACAGAACTTCTCCTGTTTCGTCGACGCAATAGGGCGGGCAAGGAGACGCCCGTAGTGGTGGTCAGTGCGCTCGGTCTTGGCCCCTGGCTAGCGCTCGATGATGCCGGAGTCGCTGATGTCTGAGGCGCACCGCTCCACCTCAGGTGCGGAATTCGCGTAGGGATCCCAGACGCACGATCGCTACGAACTCACTACAACGCAGCGGTAGTGGATCGGAATTGCGGTGCAGAGGGCGGGCGGCGGTCCGTGAGCGTCGCTATGCGGAGGCTCTCAGGGGCTCGAGGGCGGCCAAGGCGAGGTCGAGGCCGAAGATGAACTCTTCCGCCGGGTCGTAGCCGGCAGCGACGAGTGCCGCGGCGGACTCGTTGAGGTAGGGGAACTCGCCTGGAGGAAGCTGGGGCAGGTAGACGTCTTCGGCCATGTCCGCGAACTCATCGGCTGTATCGAACGGCAGGTTGGCTTCCTGCAGGGCGTAACCGTAGACAAGGCTGTCGAGCAACCAGTTGGCGTGCGTCGCCATCAGAACCGAGAAGCCGGCCCTCCGCAGGCAGGCGGTGACAGCCTCGCGGTGGCGGAGGTGCGCCGCCCCCGGCGATGTCCGCGAGTCCATCAGGCCGTTCGCCCACGGGTGGCGTGCTAGAACCTGTCGGGCGGATATCGAACGCCGTCGCATCGCCGACTGCCAGTCGGTCCCTTCGGGTGGGAGTTCGATCTCCTCGAACACGATGTCGATCATCGCGTCCAGCAACTCCTCCTTGCTCGCCACGTAGTGGTAGAGCGACATCGCTCCCGCGCCGAGGTCGCGAGCCAGCCGGCGCATGCTCAACCCTTCGACTCCCTCGCGGTCGGCGAGTCGGATCGCCTCGACCACCACCCGCTGCTTGGTTAGCCCCGCGTCTGTCGTGACCTGGCGTTGTTCCCTAGCGGACACGGATTCCTCGCTCTCTCGAAGCCTTGACATTAGTACAAGGTACGCCCACACTCTATCGTACAACGTACGTCGTACAACGTACGGATAACGAGTCAGCGCAAGTCGCTACTCGGGTGTAAGGAGACTTCTGTGGAAAACGAACAGCGATCGAATGCCGGGGCACCCCTGGTGCCGGGGGCGAATCTTGACGGGGCTGCGACGATGCGGGCCGCCGTCCAGCACCGCTACGGCCCGCCTTCAGTGCTCGAGTCGTCCGAGGTCGGTATACCGCTACCCGGTCGGGGCGATGTCCTCGTCCGGGTGGGCGCGGCCTCGGTACACCCTGGCGACTACTTCGTCATGACCGGCAAGCCGTACATGGTGCGCCTGGTGTACGGGCTCCGCCGGCCGCGCCACGGCATTCCTGGCATGGACCTCGCCGGCGTGGTGGCAGCGGTAGGGAAGGATGTCACCGCTCTCCGCCCCGGCGACGAGGTGTTCGGCTGGAGCACCGCTGGAGCGCTGGCGGAGTACATCTGCGTCCCGGCGGACAACCTCGTGTCCATCCCTGCCAACCTGTCGGTCGTGGACGCGGCAGCGGTGCCCACCTCGGCCATGACGGCGTTGCAGGCATTGCGCAAGGTCGCGAACGTTCGACCGGGCCAGACGGTGCTGGTGACGGGCGCGTCAGGCGGCGTGGGCTCCTTCGCCGTACAGATCGCCAAGGCGTTTGGTGCCGAGGTGACGGGTGTGTGCAGCACCCGCAACGCCGACCTGGTCCGGTCACTCGGTGCCGACCACGTCATTGACTACACGAGGACCGACTTCACCCGCAGCGACAAGCGTTACGACGTCATCCTCGACAACGTGGAAGCCCAGCCCCTGGCGGCTGTCCGCCGAGCGCTGACGCCCACCGGCACCCTGATCCCCAACAGCGGACGAGGGGGCCGCTGGTTCGGCCCCCTCGGTCGGATCGTCAAAGCGCGTGTGCTGTCCGGGTTCACCCGTCAGATGCTGTTGCCTTTCATGTCGGTTGGGAAGCGCCAGGACCTGCTCACCCTGGCCGAGCTGCTCACGAGCGGGCAGGTCAGGTCCGTCATTGACCGCACCTACCCCCTGGACGAAGCGGCCGACGCCCTCCGCTACGTCGGGGCCGGCCACACCCGAGGGAAGGTCGTGATCACCGTCTGACGACCTTCACCGATGAGAACGACCCAACCCGTGCGAATGCACACCCAAACCGGCCGCCACTCCGGCGGACGGATCGCTCCAATCGAAAGAAATACCAATGACCCTCCGAACGAAAACTCCGAAATTGCTCGACAACCCACGAATCCCCGTGCAGGCCAAGCTCGCCGCCGCCTGGACCAGCTTCATGTTCCTCGTCATCTACATCGACTACTTCCACCTCTACCAGCCCGGCGAAATTGATGTAATCCGGGGTGGCGAGATTTTTGTCTTCGACATCACCGGGACATTGGTTTCCATCTTCTTCGTGATCATAGCGATACCGAGCCTGATGGTGCTGCTCTCGATGACACTGCCCGCCAGGGCGAACCGCGCCACGAACCTCGTCGTTGCCCTGCTATTCATCCCCCTCTCCGTCTTCAACGCGGCAGGGGCGACCTGGGACTGGGCCTTTTACTACGGCCTCACCATTGGAGTCGAGTTGCTGATCCTGGCCTTCATCCTGCGCTCCGCCTGGACCTGGACCCGCACCGCACCGTCGGCGACCATGCCGCCCAGCCCGGACCGTGAAGCCGTCCGCGCCCAGCAGCAAGCGTGAACCCAAGAGCAGTCCCTGTCCGGTAGGGGCCTTCCAAGGCCCCTACCGGCAGGTCGGGTCATCGGATGCGTTCGCAGGCTCATCGGGCCCATGAGACGCATCAGGGGGCGCTTCTTCTGACGCTGTTCATCCGCCAGAACCTGTCCACGTTCAGCGCGAAGCCGGGACGGGAAAGCCCGGACGTGTTAAGGGAACCCATCGAATCCGTCAGGTCACCCCGGCCACCGACCGGACCTATCCGTCGAGACAGGTCCCTGAGGCCATTCGCTACTTCGCCGCGGACCACGCCTGGGCAAAAATCGCCATCACCCTACAAGTCCATCCGTTGCCCGCCGCACACGGAGGGTGACATCAAATTCCGACCAATTCCTACACAAGAAACCCAGGATCATCACCATGGACACCCACCCAACCCAAAACTCCAGACAGTTTAATTCGCCGGCCGAAACAATGAGTCCGCCGCACATGTTCATTCTCGTCACCGGAGTTCTGCTAACCGCAGGCTCAATCGGCGTCCTCGCCAACTCCGGGCCCGTCCTCGCAGGGCTTGCTGCGCTGGCGGCTGGATTAGCGGTCATCATCGTCGGGGCTGCCGGCCTGGGCAGGAGAATACTGTCCTCGTCGAGCCCTGAGATCGGCACACCCGCCGGGGGGTCGTATCCTGCACGGCTCGAGGGGGAACTGGATCCCAACCTCTCGCGGTGGATGTGGCTGGTCAAATGGATTCTGGCCATTCCGCACTACCTAGTGCTGACCATACTCGGGATTGCCTTCGTGGTGGTCACTGCTGCCGCGGGGGTGATGATCCTGTTCACCGGGCGCTACCCGGCGTCGCTCTTTCAGTTCACGGTGGGCGTTCTGCGCTGGCACTGGCGGGTCGCCTTTTATGCCAACTGCGTGCTGGGCACCGACCACTACCCACCCTTCACCCTGGCGCACACTGATTACCCGGCAACTTTTGAGGTGGACTACCCCGAAAAGCTCTCGCATGGGCGGGTCCTGGTCAAGTCCTGGCTCCTCGCCCTACCTCACCTGCTCATTGTCGCTGCACTT
>NZ_JBTNDG010000007.1:0-134024 GCF_054511125.1 Arthrobacter sp. TMN-50
AAAAACAACCACACAACACCACCAAAACGGCATCATGCAGCCAAATTCAACCAATCAATAAAACAATCGGTATCAACAAACATGGCACACTATTGAGTTCTCAAACAACAGGCGCAATTCGAATTTTCTGTAAATATGTTTTCTATTTACATTTCCTCGCTGCGACTTATCTAAAGTTATTCCATCCGCATTCTCTTTGTCAAATCCGCGTTATTTCCGGATTTCGGCAAAAACAACCGAATGAGCCGTCGAAAATTTCAGGTAGATCTGGCTTCTGTGCTGAGCACATGCCGGACTACCTGTTGAATTTCCGAAGGGGGTGGTTGCCACTCAATGGCGGCAACTCAGAAAACATTACACGTGGATCCGGGTGCGCGCAAATCCGCTTGCGACGGCCCAGCATCGAGCGGTCAGACCGGTGACACGTCGACCGTTGCCAGGGTGCGTTTGCCGCGTCGGAGCACCAAATACCGGCCGTGGAGCAGCGAGCCGGCAGTGATCACCGCACCGGGGTCCTGCACCTTGACGTTGTTCACGTAGGCACCGCCCTCCCCCACCGTCCGGCGCGCCGCTGAATTGCTGGCGGACAAACCACTTGCCACCATAAGGTCAATAATCCCCAGTGAGTCGCTGGACACCTGTGCCGTCGGCAGTTCGGCGATCGCCGCAGCCAGGGTGCTTTCGTCCAACCCGGAGAGCTCGCCCTGGCCAAACAGTGCAGCCGACGCGGCAATCACCTTCTCGGTGGCGTCCACGCCGTGAACCAGGGAGTTCACCTCGAACGCCAGGGCACGTTGGGCTTCACGCAGGTGTGGTCGTTCCTCGGCAGCTCCCCCCAGCTCGTCGATCTCCTCACGGGTCTTGAACGTGAAGACCTTCAGCCGTCCCACCACGTCCGAGTCAGCGGTATTGAGCCAGAACTGGTAGAAGGCGTAGGGGCTGGTCAGTTCGGCGTCGATCCAGATGGCATTGCCCTCGCTTTTGCCGAACTTGGTGCCGTCAGAGTTGGTGATCAGCGGGGTACCAATAGCGTGAACGCTCTTCCCCTCGGCACGCCGGATCAGGTCGGTGCCGCTGGTCAGGTTGCCCCACTGATCGGAGCCGCCGGTCTGGAGGGTGCAGTCGTAGCTGCGGTAAAGCTCGAGGAAGTCCAGGCCCTGAAGAATCTGGTAGCTGAACTCCGTGTAGCTGATCCCTGCGTCGGAATTCAGCCGGGCGCTGACGGCGTCTTTGGCCAGCATGTTTCCCACCCGGTAATGTTTGCCAATCTCCCGCAGGAAATCGATGGCACTCAGCGGCGCCGTCCAATCAAGGTTATTAACCATCCGGGCAGGATTGGATCCGGTGAAGTCAAGGTATTTTTCGACCTGCGCCCTGAGCTTTTCGACCCACTCGGCAACGGTCTCGGGAGTGTTGAGTGCGCGTTCCGAGGTGGGCCGCGGATCGCCGATCAGGCCGGTGGATCCCCCGACCAGGCCCAGGGCACGATGGCCGGCGAGCTGCAGCCGGCGCATCGTCAGCAGCTGCACCAGGTGCCCGAGATGCAGACTAGGGGCCGTCGGATCGAATCCGCAGTAAAACGTCACCGGATCTCCCGCGAGGGCATCTTCGAGGGCTTTCTCGTCGGTGGAGACATGAACCAGTCCACGCCACTTCAGTTCCTGCCACACATTGGCGAAAGCTGGGTCGTTGCGCTGGCCGTCAAGGAGTTCGGCGAAGCCTGGGTCTGTGGTTTCTATTTGCTGGGACACAGGCTCTAAATTATCAGTCCTCGATGCCTGCCGGTATTTCACCGGTGGCAATGAGTCGCAGCCGCTGGGTCGGGCGCGTCATGGACACGTACAGGTCGCCAACCCTGATGGATCGCGGGTCGAGCATTTCTGCTGGTTCCAGCACCACGACGCCGTCGAATTCCAGGCCCTTGGCTTCCCGCGGACTGGTGACCACGATGTCCTGGCCCATGCTGCCGGCACCAAAACCAATCCTTCGCCCGTACACTCCGGTCAGCGCCGACCGAACCTCCACCAGAAGCCGTTCGGGGGCGATGATGGCCAGCAATCCACCCTCCACCGCATCGAGTTCTTCCGGCATAGCGGTCAGGAGCGCCGGAATCAGCTCAGGCACCCGGTCAACGAGGGGAGCCCAGCGTCCCTCACGCACTGCCTTGGGCGCCGAGACCACCAGGCCCGCGGCGTTGGCCATGCGGGCGGCGGCTTCGGCGATCTGCGCGGGCGTGCGGTAGTTGACGGTTAGTTCCTCGAGCTGCCAACGCTCCCCTACAAACGGTTCCAACGCCTGCTGCCAGGAGTTTGATCCCGCCGCTGAGCTGGTCTGCGCAATGTCCCCCACGATGGTGAACGACTTCAGCGGACAACGGCGCATCAGGACCCGCCACTGCATCGGCGAGAGTTCCTGTGCTTCATCCACCACGATGTGGCCGAAGGCCCAGGTCCTGTCGACCGAGGCGCGTTCGGCTGCGCTCATCCTGGCTTCGGTGACCGCGTTGTGGTCGGCCAGGTCTTCAGCAGTGAGCACCCCATCAACCCCTGAATCGGCGAGAGATTCGTTGACGTTCTCCAGGGTCCGCTCGGCGTTCGCCAGATCCCGCCGGCGCTCCTGATCCCGGACCGCCGTGTCGCGCCCAGCTGACGGGTCGAGGTCACCGAGCAGCTCGGCGGCTTCGTCCAACAACGCCACATCCGCTTCGGTCCACGGGGCTCCGACGGGCCGGGTGAGGTGGGCCAGTTCAGCGTCGGTGAATCCTGGCGCGGCAGCGGCGAGAATCCCGGGTTTTGTGAGCAGTTCGGCAACAAACTTTTCGGGGGTGAGGGGCATCCACGCGAGGTTCAACGCTATCCGGACGTCGCGCGAGCTGCGCACGTCCTCGGCCAGATAGGACCGGTCCGCGGTGTTCCCCGCGCCCGACGATTCCTCAAGCTGCTCGGTGAGTTGCTCGGTCAATTCCCGCAGCAGAATCTTGACGAACGTCACGCGGGCCTCGTTATGGGGTTTCCCAGTGGCGCGGGCACGGTCGCGGGCCTTGCGGACCTGTCGCGGGGACAGGGTCAGGAGGGTACCTTCCACGTTGAGCCGCTTGTCCTCGTTGGGTATTCGCTGGCGGTTCGCCAACGCGCGTCGCAGCACCTCAACCATGTCCAGGCGACCCTTGATTTCTGCCGCGCCCTCGGTGGGCTCCTGCACGGCAGTAATGCCGGGCATCAGGCTGCCAATGCTGGCCATCACCACGCCGGTTTCGCCGAGGGACGGCAGCACCCTCTCAATGTATTTCATGAACGCGTTGGTCGGGCCCACGAGCAGAACACCAGCCGACTTCAGCCGTTCGCGGTGCGTATAAAGAAGATAGGCGGCGCGGTGCAGGGCTACTGCGGTCTTGCCAGTGCCCGGTCCACCCTGGACGACGACGACGCCCTGAAGTGGTGCGCGGATCACGCGGTCCTGCTCGGCCTGAATCGTGCCGACGATGTCAGACATCTGCCCGGTGCGCTTCGAATTCAGCGCAGCGAGCAGTGCACCCTCGCCCTGCAGGGATTCGTCTTCGGTCAACAGCGCGGCGTCCAACACATCATCTTCAATGGCCAGGACGTTCCGTCTGGACAGAATCAGGTGACGACGCCGTCGCACGCCCATCCTTTCAAAGGCGGTGGCCTGATAAAAGGTTCCCGCCTCGGGGGCACGCCAGTCGACCATCAGCTGCTGAAGGTCCTCGGTGGACAGCCCGATCCTGCCGATGTACCGCTCGTCGCCGTCGTCGAGGTCCAGGCGGCCGAACACGAGGCGATCGTCCACGGCGTTCAACTGCGCCAGCCGGTCCTCGTACATGGTGGCAAAAGCATCGCGTTCAGAGCGATTCTGGTGCGATCCAGCCGACAGGGAACGGCGCACCTCGGCGAGTTGCCCCCGCTTTTCGTCGCGGAGCTTGTCAAGCCGCTGGTACAGCCCCGCCACATAGCCGCGCTCGTGCTCGAGCTCGTTACGGGCCGTGGATGTGTGATGCATTATGCGTTTCCCTCTCGCCAAAGGCAGACCGTCAATTCTACAGTGCAGGTAACACTTTTGGCATGGTCAATGAATCCTAGGCGGACGCCACGGCGTGCACCCGACGCTGTTGCACTGTCTGTCGTCCCTGTAACGCCTCAAGTTCCAACACCACTGCGCAGCCCACAACCTCAGCCCCACAGGAGTCAAACAGGGCGGTTGCTGCGGCGAGGGTTCCACCCGTGGCCAGGACGTCATCAAGGATGAGGACCCGGGTGCCGGGGACGACGTCGTCCCGGTGGATTTCCAGCGCGGCCTCCCCATACTCGAGGCTGTAGGACTCGGAGTGGACCGGGCGGGGTAGCTTGCCGGGTTTGCGGACCGCGATGACGCCCGTCCCGGCCGCGTAGGCGACGGCCGCGGCGAGGAGGAATCCGCGGGCCTCGATCCCTGCGACCACGTCGAATTGGCCCGTGAAGGGCCCCATCAGGTCGTCGATGACGGCCCGGAATGCAGGGCCGTCAGCAAATACCGGGGTGAGATCGCGGAAGCTGATCCCTGGCTGGGGGAAATCCTCAACCGTGAGGCCGAGCCGGTCGATGTAGTCCTGGGCAGTGGTTCGCGCGACTGCTGACGGCGAGGCTGTTGGCGCCGAAACGTCGGGCACTGAATTATTCACCCGTTAACTGTACGGGCTGCACGGGGCTTGGCCGCGCGGTAGCGGGACACTGTGGGGTCGTCGGTGAGCCAGTACCGCCACCGATACTCGGTGCCACCGCCGGCCCCCGCCACGCCGACGCGGGGGCCGCTCGACACGACGGCCGGATCGGCGGGGGTCTCGGGCAGTGTCAGGGCGAGGGGACCACCGAACAGATCGGCGCCGTCGAACGTCCGGTTCAGGCCGAGTGCCTGCGCCAGCCGGGCGGGTCCGCGGGCCAGGTCAAGCTCCACGCGGGGGAAACCGCGGCGTCCGCGGGCGACGTCGCGGCCCTCAACAATTTCGCCGGCCCGCAACAACAGTCCAGTCGCTTCACCCGGTTGGCCGCAGACCACATTGGCGCAGTAGTGCATTCCATAGGTGAAGTACACGTACAGGTGGCCCGGGGCGCCAAACATGGTCGCGTTTCGTGCGGTTTGACCCCGGAAGGCGTGCGAACCCGGATCGTCGCGGCCGAGGTACGCTTCCACCTCCGTGATGCGCACCGCAACGCGCTCGGTGCCATCGTCGTGAGTGAGGCTGGCCCCCAGCAGGGTGTGGGCAACCTCGGTGGCGGGCAGGGCCAGGCGGTTTCGGTCGGTCGTGCAATCCACAGCACAAGACGGTAGCAAACACCTGGCCCAATCTGCTCACCGTGATGTCCGATTCCCGCTAGCTACAGGTGGTGCAACCTGCGACGATGGGGAGATGGACTTCTGGCAGCAATACCGGGCGATCGATTCGTGCGATGCCCGTTTCGACGGGCAGTTCGTCACGGCCGTAGCGTCGACGAAGATCTACTGCCGTCCGTCCTGCCCGGCGAGGACACCGAAGCCCGGCAATGTCACCTTCTATCAGACCTCCGCCGCAGCCCATCAGGCAGGCTATCGAGCCTGCAAGCGGTGCCTCCCCGAGGCTGTACCGGGAACCCCCGCCTGGAACGTGCGATCGGATGCTGCGGCTCGGGCGATGCGGCTGATTTCCGATGGCGAGGTGGACCGGACCGGGGTCACCGGTCTGGCCGCGCGCCTCGGCTACTCGAGCCGTCAGCTGAACAGGATCCTGCACCAGGAACTTGGCGCTGGCCCGCTGGCCCTCGCCCGGGCCTCCCGCGCCCAGACCGCCCGGTCCCTGCTGACCGCCACCGACCTGTTGTTCGCCGATATCGCCTTCGCCGCCGGGTTCAGTAGCGTCAGGCAGTTCAACGACACCGTGCAGGAAGTGTTTGCGCTGACTCCCTCCGAGCTGCGGGCCCGCGCAACCATCCCTAATCGCCGCAGCGCCGGTAACGGCGGCCGCGAAGCGGGGACCACTCTGTCGCTGCTGCTGCCGCTGCGGGCACCGTACGATCCCGGCATCTTCGATTTCCTGCGTTTGCGTGCCGTCGAGGGGGTGGAACACGCCACTACTGAGACGTACGAACGGCTGCTGCAACTGCCTGGCGGGCAGGCGTGGTTCAGCGCACGATTGGCGACAGCATCCAACAGTGTCCCGGCTTTGGCGGTCGACGTGTTGGTCGAGAAGTTACCGGACCTGCCGGTGTTGCTGTCCCGGATCCGCAGGCTTTTCGACCTCGACGCTGACCCGCTGGCGGTGGACGGCGTGCTGGGCTCCGATCCTCTCCTCGCCAGCCGGGTGCTGTTCATTCCCGGCATCCGCGTCCCCGGCGCAATAGACCCGCACGAGATTTTGCTGCGCGCTTTGGTCGGCCAACAAATCACCGTGAAAGCGGCGCGCACCGCCCTGCACCGCCTGGCGGTGTTGGGCAGTCCATCAACCCTGGCACGCACCGAGACATCTGCCAAGCACCAGGTCTACCGGCTGTTCCCCACCGCTGCGCAGGTCGCCGCCGGTGGCGCCGGGCTGCTCAAGGGTCCCGCCCGGCGGATTGACAGTGTGTTGCAGGTGAGCGCGGCGCTGGCCGACGGCAGCCTCCAGTTCGGGGTGCAGGACAGTGTTGCCGACCTTGAGCGCAAGCTCCTGCCGCTCCCTGGAATTGGTCCGTGGACCGTCAACTATGTGGCGATGCGCGTTCTCGGCGCCACCGATATCCAGTTGACCAACGATGCGGCGGTCCGGAACGGATGGGTGGCACTGGCCGGCCCCTCAGTATCAGCCGATCCTCGCCGGGTAGCGGCCGCCGTGGAAAGATTCAGCCCCTGGCGTTCGTACGCGACGATGCACCTCTGGCGCCTTGCAGCCACCCCCACACCTTCCTCACCGAAAGCAGTATCCTCATGATCCTCGTTCCTCCTCCCGCCTGCCACCAGACCACCGTCCGCACCCCCGATGGGCCGTTCACCATCCTGGAACAGGATGGTGAAGTTCTCGCGTCAGGCTGGACTGCTGACCTCGCGGATCTCATCGGACAAATCCATCCGGCGCTCCGTACCCCTGAAATGCCGCAGGTGGTGGACCCGGCGGAACTTGGCCCCCTCACCGCCGCCGTTACTGCCTATTACGACGGCGAGGTCGGGGCGATTGACTCGGTGACCGTGCGGCAGGTATCGGGTCCGTTCCGCAGCCACGCCTGGGACATGCTGCGGACGGTGCAACCCGGTCAGCCGGTGACTTACGCGCAATACGCGTCACTGGCAGGAAACGCTGCGGCGGTGCGTGCCGCGGCGGGGGCGTGCGCCAAGAATGCTGCAGCGCTGTTCGTGCCGTGCCACCGGGTGATCCGCACCGATGGGTCCCTAGGCGGCTTCCGCTGGGGTCTTGAGGTGAAGGCCAGTCTCCTGGCCCGCGAAGCAGCTCACTCGGCGGCGGTATTGGCCCGGTAAAAGTCTTCGAGGACCCGTAGTTTACGGACGCTGATGTGAGGGGTATCACCGTCGAGATCCACCCCTACGGCATCGAGGTGCGCATGCCACCGGGCCATGAGCGCTGCGGTTTCGGTAGGGTCCTCCACCACATGCCGGACAGTGAGTATCGTGACGGAACCGGTGGCGGTGAAGTCCACCTCGGCCTGCTCGACGCGCGGCTGTTGAGTGGGATCGGCGGTTAGTGCGTCCTTGACCCTGGGCAGCCTTGCCTCGAAGCGCCGGTCAAAGTGGATCATGGTGATGCCGTCGGCGATTTCGAGCTCGCCCATGGTGTGCGAAACCTGATACTTGGCGGCGTATTCATTCCTCAGTGCCGCCCAGTCGGCACCGGGCCGGACGGTCCGCCCGGCGGCGACGTCATCCAGTGCGTCGAGGATGAGCTGCCAGCCCGCTGCCCCCTCGGTGAGGAACTCTGCGGTCTCAGAACGGGCCCGGAACTGGAGGAGGGTGCCACCGGAGCAGTCGAGGACCCGCCATTCCAGCAGAGATTCGAGCCCCATGCTGTCGTCCCAGCTGACCTGCAGACTCGTGGGTGGATTCAGTTGCAGGACGGTTCCGGTGGAGAGATCCCCGCTCATATCCAGCGAATATTCCTTGCCCAGGATCCACCCCGGGGTGAGCCTTCCGAGCCATTGGGCCACCCGGGCGGGATCGGTGAGGAGATTCCAGATGAAGGAGCGCGGGTAATCGAACTGCCGGTCAAAAGCGATCACATAGCCATCGCTCAGCCGTTCGATTCGGCCCAGCGGCTCGGCGCGATCTGAGATCGAATCGAGCTGCAACTCGCCGGTGAGTTGGGATTCCATGGCGCCTCCTGCGACAGGCTGCTCCCAACCTACCCCAGGGGCCAGCCTTCCGGAAGGGGTCCCTATCGGGGTGCTACTGCCGCAGGCCAGGGCAGCAGCTCCGGCAGGGCTACGGTGTCTGCGGCTGTTGCCGCATCGGTCGCTTCCAGTCCCCCGACGGGTTCGCGGCCCGCCAGCCAGGCTGCGAGGTCCTGCAGTGCCCCGGTGACGACGACGGTGTGGGCGGCCTCCGACGCGTCATCGGGGCCGGGCGCCTGGACTGTGATGGATTCCTCGCCCAGGGGCTGCAGCTTCAGGGCGGTCCCCGCCGGCACCCGGGCGGCAAGGAAGTCGATCAGGTAATGGCAGAAGCGGTCGCTCCAGTCCCGCGAGGTGGTGCCGACGTCAAGATCGGACCCATGGATGACCAGTTCCCGCCACAGGGCCAGGGCGCCGTCGTACACCGTCCCGTCCCGGTAGGAGATTTTCGCCTCCCAATGGT
This sequence comes from Arthrobacter sp. TMN-50, assembly GCF_054511125.1. Taxonomy (NCBI): domain Bacteria; kingdom Bacillati; phylum Actinomycetota; class Actinomycetes; order Micrococcales; family Micrococcaceae; genus Arthrobacter; species Arthrobacter sp. TMN-50. The sequence goes on from NZ_JBTNDG010000007.1 coordinate 8,806, forward strand.
CACGGGCATGCTCGAACGCGCCGACGGCGGCGTCGACGGCCGCCACCAGCGCGTCCTTCTGCTCGGCGGCGGGACGTTGCGCCCTGACCTCGATTGCCTGGACCCGGCCGTCATAGCCGCCGTCGTACAGCTCGATTGTCTTCCCCTGCGCAGCGTATTCAACCTGCCGTTGCATGGCGCGGGCAATCCCCTCCGCGTGGGCCACCACATGAGCCCGCGACCAGCCCGGTAACGCCGTCGGCTCGCCGAAGGAGGTGTCGTCCAGGCCTTTGACGGTTGCTTTGAAGTCTTCGCCCGCGACAGCGAGACCGGCTGATACTTCGCGGATGAGATGTTCAATCATTGAGGTCCTCTTCGTTAGGGCCCGCTGAGGGCGCGTGCTTTAGATCCTTTTTTCGAGGGTACCCCGCACTTCCGAAAGGAAGCTGACCGCCGTGATCAGCTCGTCGCGCAGTGCCTGCAACTGTCGTTCCACAGCGGCCGGCGCCGTGCCACCCTGTGAGTCGCGGCTGTTCAGTGAACCCTCGACGGTGAGCACCTCCCGGACACCGGGGGTGAGGTGAGCAGAAATTGACGAGTAGTCCGCGTCACTGAGGTCCCACAGTTCAACGCCGCGCCCCTCGGCCAGCCTGACTGCCGCACCGGAGAGTTCGTGGGCTTCCCGGAAGGGAACCCCCTGGCGGACCAGCCATTCGGCAATATCAGTGGCAAGGGCGAACCCCTGGGGTGCCAGGGACGCCATCCGCTCCGTGTTGAACGTCAACGTGGCGATCATGCCCGAGACGGCCGGCAGGAGCACTTCAAGGGTGTCGGTCGCGTCGAAGACGGGCTCCTTGTCTTCCTGCAGGTCACGGTTGTAGGCCAGCGGCAAACCCTTGAGGGTGGCCAGCAACCCGGTGAGGTTACCGATCAGGCGGCCTGCTTTACCGCGAGCCAGTTCGGCGACGTCGGGGTTCTTCTTCTGCGGCATGATCGATGACCCGGTGGAATAGGAGTCATGGAGGGTAACGAAGGAGAACTCCTTGGTGGCCCACAGGATCACCTCTTCGCTGATCCGGGACAGGTCCACCCCGATCATGGAGGCAATCCACGCGAACTCGGCGTAGACATCCCGTGCCGCAGTCCCGTCGATCGAGTTGTGGGTGGCCGAGGCGAAACCCAGCTCGGCGGCAACGGCCTGCGGGTCCAGTCCCAGTGAAGAACCTGCCAGCGCGCCGGACCCATAGGGTGACACGGCGGCCCGCTTGTCCCAGTCCTGCAATCGCTGCACATCGCGCAGCAGCGCCCAGGCGTGGGCAAGCAGGTGGTGGCTGAGCAGAACCGGCTGGGCATGCTGCAGATGGGTGCGGCCCGGCATGGGGACCCGCAGGTGATCCTCCGCCTGCTGGACCAGCGCATCGATGGTCGCCAGCACCCCATCGGCGATGATCCGTGCATGGTCCCGCAGATACATCCGCCCCAGGGTAGCCACCTGGTCGTTGCGGGACCGGCCTGCACGTAGCTTGCCACCCAGCTGTACGCCGGCACGTTCGATCAGTCCGCGTTCCAGCGACCCATGAACGTCCTCGTCCGATTCGGCGGGCGTGTAGGTGCCGGACCGGACGTCGTCGTCGAGGTTGTCGAGGGCCGCGAGCATACCGGTGAGCTCGCCGTCGTCGAGCAGGCCGGCCCGGTGCAGCACCCGGGCGTGGGCCCTGGATCCCGCGATGTCATAGACCGCGAGGCGCCAGTCAAAGTGGGTCGACTTGCTCAGTGCGGCCAGCGCGTCGGCGGGTCCGCCGTCGAACCGACCACCCCAGAGGGCGCCCTCGTTGGTGGAGGCTCCCGCCATTGCTACTGACCCGCCCGCTCGTCGCGGCCGGAGGCCACCTTGGAGGACAGGCCGAAGATTTCAATGAAGCCGCGGGCCATCGACTGGTCGAAGGTGTCACCGGTGTCGTAGGTGGCCAGGTTGAAGTCGTACAGCGCTGTGTCGGAGCGGCGCCCGGTCACGGTGGCGCGCCCACCGTGCAGGTCCATCCTGATGTCACCGGAGACGTACTTCTGGGTGTCGTCGATGAACGTGTCGAGTGAACGCTTCAGCGGGGAGAACCATTGGCCGTCGTAGACCAGTTCGGTCCAGCGCTGGCCAACGGTCTTCTTGAACCGGGCCTGCTCGCGTTCAACCGTGACGTTTTCGAGTTCCCGGTGGGCGGCGATCAGCGCCATGGCACCGGGTGCCTCGTAGATTTCACGGCTTTTGATGCCCACCAGACGGTCCTCGACGATGTCGATGCGGCCCACGCCCTGGGCACCGGCGCGGCGGTTGAGCTGCTCGATGGCCTGCAACGGGGTGACGGCGACCCCGTCGATGGCGACGGGGATTCCCTCACGGAACGTGATGGTCACCTCGTCTGCGGCTGGGGAGAACTCCGGGGAATCGGTGTACTCGTAGACGTCCTTGGTGGGACCGTTCCAGATGTCTTCGAGGAAGCCTGTTTCGACCGCGCGGCCCCAGACGTTCTGGTCAATCGAGAAGGGGTTCTTCTTGGTGGTCTGGATGGGCAGGTTGTGTTCCTCGGCGAAGGTGATGGCCTTGTCGCGGGTCAGGGCGAGGTCACGCACGGGGGCGATGCAGCGCAGGTCGGGGCCGAGGGTCTGGATACCGACCTCGAAGCGCACCTGGTCGTTGCCCTTGCCGGTGCAGCCGTGGGCCACAGTGGTGGCGCCGAACTGGCGGGCTGCCGCGACGAGGTGCTTCACGATCACCGGGCGGGAGACCGCTGAGACCAGCGGGTAGGCGTCCATGTAGAGGGCGTTGGCCTTCAGCGCTGGCATGCAGTACTCGGTGGCAAATTCGTCGCGGGCGTCAGCCACATAGGCTTCGACGGCGCCGCAGTCGAGTGCGCGTTGGCGGATCTCCTCAAGGGATTCGCCGCCCTGTCCGACGTCGACGGCAACGGCGATGACCTCGGCGCCGGTCGCTTCCGCGATCCAGCCGATGGCCACTGAGGTGTCGAGTCCGCCGGAATAAGCGAGGACAATGCGTTCAGTCATGGGTCTTGCTCCTAGATTCTGTGGGGGTCTTGGGCTGTGTGGTTTCAGGAGAGGGGTTTATTCATGGGGTCCTGCGCGAACTGGCGAAAACGTGCGGCGACGTCCGGCCCACCCGATGGGTCACGGGTCACCAGCATAATCGTGTCATCACCGGCGAGGCTGCCCAGGACCGAGGGCATCACCGAATGGTCAATGGCGAGGGCGAGGAAATTGGCGGCCCCCGGCGGGGTGCGGAGCACCACCAGGTTGCCCGACGCCTCGGCCGTGACCAGCAGTTCGGAACAGAGCCGTGCCAGCCGGGAATCGAGAATTTCCTGGGTGACGCCACTCTGCGGGGTCCGGCCACCGCCCTCGGCGGGTACCGCGTAGACGAGTGTGCCTTCGCCGGCCCGCACCCGGACGGCGCCGAGTTCCACCAGGTCGCGCGAGAGGGTCGCCTGGGTGACGAGGACGCCGTCGTCGGCCAGCAACGCCGCCAATTCGGCCTGCGAGCGAACAGACTGGCCGGTGAGGATCGCCCGGATCCTGGCCTGGCGTGCGGTTTTGGTGGTGGGCTGCAGTTGGGTCATCGCCGGTCCATCAGCCACACCATCAGGGCTTTCTGGGCATGCAACCGGTTTTCGGCCTCGTCCCAGACCACGGACTGTGGGCCGTCGATAACGTCGGCGGCGATCTCGTAGCCGCGGTAGGCGGGCAGGCAGTGGAGCACGACGGCGTCCGGTGCGGCCAGCGCCATCGCGGCGGCGTCCACTCCATAGCTGTTGAACAACTCGTAGGTTGCGTCCTTGGCGCTGGCACTGTCCGGTTCCTGGCCCATCGAGATCCAGGTGTCGGTCGCGACGACGTCGGCGTCGGCCAGTGCCGCGGCCGGGTCAGTGGTGACGAACACCGATCCGCCGGTTTCGGCTGCACGGGCGGTGGCGGCGTCGACCACTGACGGGTGGGGCAGATGCCCGTCGGGACCGGCGATCCGTACGTGCATTCCCGCCGTCGCGCCGGCGAGCAGATAGGAGTTGGCCATGTTGTTGGCGGCGTCGCCCAGGTAGGCGAGAGTGAGCCCAGCCAGGGTCCCCTTGTGTTCGCGGATGGTCAGGAGGTCGGCGAGGAGCTGGCAGGGGTGGTAGTCGTCGGAGAGCGCGTTGATTACCGGGACCTTCGATGAGGCGGCCATTTCCTCAAGGCCGGTCTGGGCGTAGGTGCGCCAGACGATGGTGGAGACCATCCGCTCCAGCACCTTGGCGGTGTCGGTAATGGATTCCTTGTGCCCAAGCTGTGAATCCCCTGCGCCGATGATCAGCGGGGCTCCGCCCAGGTCGGCGATGCCGGTGGCGAAGGAAATCCGGGTGCGGGTGGAGGTCTTGTCGAAGATGACAGCGACGGTCTGTCGCCCGGTGGTGGCTTTTCCACTCCGGTCCAGGCCCGCATAGGTGGCCCGCGAATACGGTGCCTGTTTGAGCTCGAGGGCCAGGTCCAGCACCTCGGTCTGCTCGGCCTGGGTGAGGTCGGTGTCGATCAGGAAGTGGCGGGTCATGGGGTACTTTCCTTTGCAATGGTCAGGATGCCGGGCAGCGCGGCAGTGAAGGTGGCAGCCTGGTCCCGGGTGAGGATCAGCGGCGGTGCCAGGCGCAGGGTGTGCGGGGTGGGAGCGTTCACGATGAAACCCTGGCGTAATGCTTCAGTCACGGCAGCAGCGGCGTAGGCGCCGTCGAGGTCAAATCCGATCAGCAGGCCGTCCCCACGGACCTCCGCGACCTGGTCCACTGTGGCAAGCTCGGCTCGGAGCCAGGCTCCGACGTCGTGCGCATGGCCAAGCAGGTTGGTGGCCTCGATGGTGTGCAGGGTGGCCAGCGCCGCGGCCGTCGCGACGGGATTCCCGCCGAACGTGGTGCCGTGCTGGCCGGGGGCAAGCAGGGCTGACACCGCGTCCCCAAAGGTGACCAGCGCCCCGATCGGGAACCCTCCGCCGAGCCCTTTGGCCAGGGTCATGGCATCCGGCACGATTCCGCTGGGCTGATGGGCAAACCAGGAACCGGTGCGACCGATCCCGGTCTGGACCTCGTCGAGGATCAGCAGCGCGCCAGCCCGGGTGGTGACTTCACGGGCAGCCCGCAGGTATCCGGGCGGGAGCGGGCGGACGCCGGCCTCCCCCTGGATGGGTTCGATGACGACGGCGGCAACCGTCTCGTCGACGGCATTGACCAGCGCCTCGATGTCGCCGAAGGGGAGATGCTCGACGCCGCCGGGCAGAGGTTCGAACGGCTCGCGGTAGGCCTGCTTGGCGGTCAGGGCGAGGGCCCCCATGGTGCGGCCGTGGAAGGCGCCGTCGAGGGCGAGGATCCGGGTCCGGGCCGGTTTTCCATCTTCCGCGGAGGTGCTGTTGCGGCGGGCAAGCTTGAAGGCTGCCTCCACTGCTTCGGTGCCCGAGTTGGCGAAGAACACCTTGGACCCTGCTGGTGCTGCCGAAATCTGCAGCACTTTTTCGGCCAGGGCAATCTGGGTGGGGCTGGTGAAGAAGTTGGACACGTGGCCCAGGGTGGCGAGCTGGCTGGAAATCACCGAGGTAACAAACGGGTGGGCGTGGCCGAGCGCGTTGACGGCGATGCCGCCGAGCAGGTCGAGGTACTGGGTACCGTCGGCGTCCCAGACGGTGCAGCCGGTGCCGCGGACCAGGACCCGCTGCGGGGTGCCGAAGACGCCGAGCAGCGACGCGCTGTACCGGGTAAGCCAGTCGGCACCGGAGGCTTGCTGATCGAGCACTTCGGCGAGCTGTTCTGTGTGATTTGGGTCTGCATGGGTAGGGTCTGTGGGGTTGAGATCCGTCATGATCCGTCCTCGTCCGGTACTACCTGGGTGCCGATGCCGGCGGTGGTAAAGGTTTCGAGCAGCATCGAGTGGGCGAGCCTGCCGTCGACGATGTGCGCGCGTTCGACCCCGCCGTCGACGGCGGCGAGACACGCGGTCATCTTGGGGATCATCCCGGATTCGAGTTGCGGCAGCATGGTCCGCAGTTGGCTGGCGGTGAGCGAGGAGATCAGCGAGGACTTGTCCGGCCAGTTGGCGTACAGTCCCTCGACGTCGGTGAGGATCACCAGTTTGGAGGCGTGCAGCGCCTGGGCGAGAGCAGCGGCGGCGGTGTCGGCGTTGACGTTGAGCACCTGGTTGGTGCCGTCGCCGGCGTCGTCAATTTCCGGAGCCACCGTGGAGATCACGGGGATCCGACCGGCCTCGAGGATGTCGAGGATGGCGGCCGGGTTCACGCCGACCACCTCGCCGACCAGGCCGAGGTCCACCTCGATGCCGTCGACCACCGTACCGGTGCGGGTGGCTTGCAGGAGGCCGCCGTCCTCACCGGAGAGCCCGACGGCGTAGGGGCCGTGGGAGTTGATGAGACCGACGAGCTCGCGTCCTACCTGGCCGGTGAGCACCATCCTGACCACATCCATGGTTTCGGGGGTGGTGACCCGCAGGCCGCCCTTGAATTCGGAGTCGATACCGAGCCGGTTCAGCATGGAGCTGATCTGCGGGCCACCGCCGTGCACGACGACGGGTCGGATGCCCACGTGGTGGAGGAAGACGATGTCTTCGGCGAAGGCGCGGCGCAGGTCCTCGTTGACCATGGCGTTGCCGCCGTATTTGATGACCATGGTGGTGCCAGCGAACCGTTGGATCCACGGCAGCGCTTCGATCAGGGTCTCTGCCTTATCCTGTGCGGCAACGACTGAGTTCATAATGTCCTTCTGTTTTAAGCTGGGGCGGCGAGTACCCGCTACGACGAGTACGCCGAGTTTTCGTGGACGTACTCGTGCGTGAGGTCATTGGTCCAGATGGTTGCGGTTTCGGTGCCAGCGTTGAGGTCGATCTCGACCGTGACGTCCCGCCCGGTGAGGTCCACCAGGTCCCGGGACTCACCGATGCCGCCGTTGCGGCAGATCTGCACGCCGTTCATGTGGACGTTCAACTGTTCCGGCTCGAAGGCCGCGTCGGTGGTGCCCACGGCCGCCAGCACCCGGCCCCAGTTGGGGTCGTTGCCGAAGATCGCCGTCTTGAAGAGGTTTGAGCGGGCAACCGATCGGCACACCGTTTCGGCGTCTTCTTCACTGGCCGCGTTGACGGCGGTGATGGCGATATCATGGCTGGCCCCTTCGGCGTCCTTGATCAGCTGTTGGGCCAGCGAATGGCAGACCCCGGTCAGCGCGTCGGTGAACTCCTGCAGGTCGGGGTTGACCCCGCTGGCGCCAGACGCGAGTAGTACCACCGTGTCGTTGGTGGACATGCACCCGTCCGAATCGGTCCGGTCGAAGGTCAGCCGGGTGGCCGAGCGCAGGGCCGTATCGAGCTGTGCCGGGTCGACAACGGCGTCGGTGGTGAGGACCACCAGCATGGTCGCCAGACCGGGGGCGAGCATGCCCGCACCCTTCGCCATTCCCCCGATGGAGTACCCCTCGCTGGGGGCATCGGCCGACGCCGGATGACGTGCCTCCTTGGACACCGAATCCGTGGTCATGATGGCTTCGGCTGCTGCCTGCCCGCCCGCGGTGGACAGCTGCGCGACGGCATCGCGGACGCCCGGCAGCAGCTTGTCCATGGGAAGCTGTTCCCCGATCAGCCCAGTGGAGCAGATGAAGACGTCACCCGATGAGACGCGCAGTGCGTCGGCGGCGTATTCGGCGGTGGCGTGGGTGTTCTGGAAGCCAACGGCCCCGGTGCAGGCGTTCGCTCCCCCGGAGTTGAGCACCACGGCGTCCACCCTGCCGTCGGAGACCACCTGCCGGGACCACAGCACGGGTGCGGCGGCGACCCGGTTGGTAGTGAAGACCGCGGCGGCGTGGTGTAGCGGCCCGTCGTTGACGACCACAGCAACATCGGCGTTGCCTGACGCCTTGAGCCCGGCGGCTGTACCTGCGGCTCGGAATCCGGCCGGCGCGGTGATGCTCATGGTGCTACTCCCTGCAGGGTGAGCCCAGCGGTCTCGGGGAGACCCAAGGCAATGTTCATGGACTGGATGGCGCCACCGGCGGTGCCCTTGGTGAGGTTGTCGATCACGCAGGTGACGATCACGCGGCCGGCGTGTTCGTCGAAGGCCAACTGGAGGTTGGCGTAGTTGGAGCCAACCACGGCCTTGGTTGCAGGCCACTGTCCCACCGGCAGGACGGTGACGAAGGGTTCGTCGTCGTACGCGGCGGTCCACGCGTCCCTGAGCTGTTCGCCGGTGGTCCCCGGCAACACCCTGGCGGTGGCTGTGGTCAGGATGCCCCGGGACATCGGCGCAAGTGTAGGGGTGAAGGACACCCGGACCTGCTCCCCCGCAGCCAGCGAGAGACCCTGCTCGATTTCGGGAATGTGCCGGTGGCCACCGCCGACTCCATACGGGCTCATCCCGCCCATGACTTCGGAACCCAGCAGGTTGGCTTTCACCGCTTTGCCGGCACCGGACGTGCCGGAGGCGGCAACGATGACGACGTCGTCAGGCTGCAGCAGACCGGCCGCGAAGCCCGGCGTCAGGGCTAGGAGTGAGCTGGTGGGGTAACACCCCGGGACGGCGATCCGGCGGGCGCCGCGGAGTTTCTCCCGGTGGCCGGGCAGCTCGGGAAGCCCATAGGGCCAGGTGCCGGCGTGGGGAGTTCCGTAGAACTTCTCCCAGGCGAGGGGGTCTTCGAGGCGGTGGTCTGCTCCCGCGTCGATCACCAGCGTGGTGGTGGGCAATTGGGCGGCGATTTCAGCGCTGGCTCCATGCGGCAGGGCAAGGACCACCACGTCATGACCGGCGAGGTTTTCCACTGTAGTTTCCTCGAGCAGACGGTCGCTCAGGGCGTGCAGGTGAGGCTGCAGTTCACCGAGCCTCGAACCGGCGCTGCTGTGGGCGGTAATCGCACCGATCGTCACCGAAGGATGGGACGCGAGCAGGCGCAGCACTTCACCGCCGGCGTAGCCGCTGGCACCGGAAACCGCTACCGAAATAGTCATGCTCCCACCCTACAACAGTAATATACATACAGCCACATAACTATGCACGACGTGAGTGATCGTGTCCTGCGTTCTAGCATGGGATCACAGCGCCAGCGAATCAACATACCAATGAAGGAGAGCCTTGATGCCCACAGCCATTGTTGCCCAGCAGGCCGGCGGACCCGAAGTACTGCAGGTGGCCGAAGTGGATCAGCCCACACCGACCGGCTCCGAGCTTGTGGTGCGGGTGGCTGCTGCGGGCGTCAACTACATCGAAACCTATCAGCGCAGCGGTTACTACCCGGTCGACTATCCGTTCACGCCGGGCGCCGAGGCTGCCGGCGAAGTGATGGCGCTGGGCCCCGAGGCGTCCGGCTTTGCCGTCGGCGACCGGGTGGCATTCGCCGAAGGAGTCGGCACCTACGCCCAGTTCACCCTGGTCGAGGCGGGGAAGGCCCTGCCGGTGCCGGACGGGGTCAGCCTTGAGACGGCCGCGGCACTCCCACTGCAGGGCATGACCGCGCATTATCTGATCAACACCACGTTTACGGTGCAACCGGGGCAGACCGTCCTGACGCATGCGGGGGCCGGCGGGGTAGGGCTGTTGCTCATCCAACTGCTCAAGGCCAAGGGTGCGCGGGTCATTACCACGGTATCCACCGACGACAAGGAAGCACTGGCCAGGGAGGCCGGCGCCGACGAGATACTGCGCTACGAGGGCTTCGACACCGCGGTGCGCGACCTGACCAACGGCGTCGGAGTACATGTGGTGTACGACGGCGTGGGCCGGGCCACCTTCGACGGGTCACTGGCGGCGCTGCGGAAGCGGGGCACGCTGGTGCTGTTCGGCGCCGCGTCCGGGCCGGTTCCGGCGTTCGACCCGCAGCGACTGGCCGCCGCAGGGTCGGTTCACCTGACTCGCCCGCGACTGCCCGATTACCTGCTCAGCGTCGAAGAGCGGCGCCGGCGCTCCTCGGAGGTCTTCGCGGCCGTGGTGGACGGCTCGTTGAGGGTCCGCATCGGGGCGACCTATCCGCTGGAAGCCGCAGCCCAGGCCCACACGGACCTTGAGGCGCGCCGGACCACCGGGAAAGTGCTGCTCGTTCCCTAGAGTCCGGGGTGGCCGCCTGTAACCCGAACGTTAGGCCTGATCTAGCGCTGGACGGCGCCGTGCCGTTCGGCGGCCAGGTGCACCGCTGCATCGCGGGCGCCGCTGGCCTCATCGGCGGTCAGGGTCCGGTCAGGCGCCCTGAAGCGCAGCGCGAACGCCAGCGACTTGTGTCCGTCCTCAATTCCCGCACCGTCGTACACATCGAACAGGTGCACATCCTCGAGGAGCTTCCCCGCGCCTTCCCGCAGCGTGGAAAGGACGGCGTCGGCCGGCAGGGCGCCGTCGACCACCAGTGCGACGTCCTGGGTGGTGGCGGGGAAAGTCGAGAGGTGCTTCGCCACGATGACGTCCGGTGCGGCGTCGAACAGCAGGTCCGCGTTGATCTCGAGCGCCACTGTGCGGGGCGGCAGGTCGTGGGCGGCAAGGAGCTTCGGGTGCAGCTCGCCTGCGTAGCCCACCAGTTCGCCCGTCCGCAGGGAAATGCGGGCGGTGCGGCCCGGGTGGAACACCTGGTGCTCACCCTGCGCGATCTCCAGGTCCACGCCGACGACGTCGGCCATCAGCCGGACCGTGTCCAGGGCGTCGGCCCAGTCCCACAGGCGTGGCTGGTGGTTGGCGCCGGCAGGTGAGTCGTTGCCGGTGAACACAGCGGCAATGGTCAGCGGCTGATCGGGCAGCCCATCATACAGGCCGTCCAGGACGTCCTCGGAAGGACGGGCACCCAGCGGCGGGATTTCCCGGCTACCGACCGTTTCCTGCGGCAGGAACACCAGCCCGGCCTCGTACAGCGCCAGATCGCGGAAGCCACGGGAGTGGTTCCGCTTCGCGACCTCGATCAGGCCGGGCAGCACCGAGCGACGCAGATAACCCAGTTCGGCGCTCAACGGGTTGGCCAGTTTGATGGAGGGCTGCTCCCCTGCGTCGGCTGACCCGAAGGTGTTGTTGCTCTCCAGCGACACGAACGGGTACGAGAGCACCTCGGTCAGGCCGGCATCGGCCAGCGCCTGCAGCACCCGGCGGCGCTGCACCTGGACCCGGGACAGGCCGCTGCCGGGAGGCGCGACGGGAAGCCGCGACGGGATCTTGTCGTAGCCCACCAGCCTGGCGATTTCCTCGGTGAGGTCGTCCTTGATCTGCAGGTCCTGCCGCCAGCTCGGCGCGGTGACCGTGTGGCCGCCGTCACGCGCTTCCACCACGGCCCCCAGATCATTGAGTGCATCGGTGATCTGCTCGTCCGTGAACTCCATGCCGATGCGACTGGCCGCGTACCCGGCAGGCAGGTCGATGACGACGTCGTCGGGCTGGGTGCCCACGTCGGTTCCGGCGTCATCTGCGGTGCCACCGGCGAGTTTGACCAGCAGGTCGACCACCCGCTGGGCCGCGATACCCGCAACCTGCCAGTCCACCCCGCGTTCGAACCGCTTGGATGCCTCGGATGGCAGCTTGTGGCGGCGGCGTGAACGGGCGATGGACACCTCATCGAAGTGGGCTGCCTCAACCAGCACCGTGGTGGTGGTGTCGGAGACCTCTGTGTCGGCGCCGCCCATGACACCGGCGATCCCGATGCCACCTGACGCGTCGGCAATCAGGAGGTCTTCGACGTCGAGCGTGCGGACCTTCTCGTCAAGGGTCTTCAGTGTCTCGCCCGGTGCGGCCCGCCGGACGACGATGCCACCGGAGAGCTTGTCCTGGTCGTAGCAGTGAATGGGCTGACCCAGCTCGAGCATCACATAGTTGGAGATGTCGACGGGCAGGGAGATGGAACGGATCCCGGCCAGGCGGAGCCGGGAGGACAGCCATGGCGGGGTGGGACGGGTCGCGTCGACGCCGTGCACGGTGCGGGCGACGAACCTGTCGCAGCCCGGGTTGCCGTAGATCGGCGCCTTGTCGCTCAGCGTGACCGAGTAGCCGCCGGACAGGCCTGCAGGCGCGGTTACCTGGGCTGCCGGGTCGATGAAGGTGGTCCCGGTGGCGTGGGCGTACTCACGGGCGACACCGCGGATCGAGAAGCAGTAGCTGCGGTCCGGGGTGACGTTGATTTCGGCGGCCTGGTCGTAGAGACCAAGCAGGTCCATGGCGTCGGAGCCAACCTCCGGGTCCAGTCCGAGGGTGGAGAGCACCAGGATGCCGTCATGATCGTCGCCGATGCCCAGTTCGCGCACCGAGGCGATCATCCCGGCGGAGACATGGCCGTAGGTTGTGCGCGCGGCGATGTGGAAGTCACCCGGCAGCACTGCGCCCGGCAGGGTGACCACCACCTTGTCGCCCTCGACGAAGTTGTGGGCGCCGCAGACGATGCCCTGGACACCCGACGGGTCGATGCCCTCGGTGGTCAGCGTCTGGGGCTGGCCCTCCGGGACCACGCGGACCTGGCACCAGTTGATGGTTTTGCCGTTGGTCTGCGGCTCCTTGACCACCGAGAGCACCTGGCCGACGACGACGGGCCCGGACAGGGTGTCGGTGGGACGGTGGACTGCCTCTTCCTCAAGGCCGACCTTGACCAGTTCGGCCATTACGTCTTCGGCGGTGGCACCGACTGGGACCTGTGCGAATTCACGCAACCAGGAAAGTGGAATACGCATGCTTAGATCTCCATCCCGAAGTGCTCGCTGAACCGTACATCGCCCTCAATCATGTCCCGCATGTCGCCTACCTCGTTGCGGAACATCAGGGTGCGTTCAATGCCCATGCCGAAGGCGAACCCGGAGAATTCCTCGGGGTCGATGCCCGCAGCACGCAGCACATTGGGGTGGACCATGCCGCAGCCACCCCACTCGATCCACTGCGGCCCGCCCTTGGCGCCGGGGTGCCAGATGTCGAGTTCGGCTGATGGTTCGGTGAACGGGAAGAAGTTCGGGCGCAACCGGATCTGGGCGTCGTCGCCGAACATCAGCCGGGCGAAGTGCTCAAGAGTGCCGCGGAGGTCAGCCATGCTGAGGTTCCGGTCGATGGCCAGGCCTTCGAACTGGTGGAACACGGGCGTGTGGGTGGCGTCGAGCTCATCGGTGCGGAACACCTTGCCGGGGCACAGCACGTACAACGGCAGCGGGCGTTCCAGCATGGAGCGCACCTGGACCGGTGAGGTGTGGGTGCGGAGCAGCAGGTGTGCCTCGGGCGGCTCCACGAAGAAGGTGTCCTGCATGTCGCGGGCTGGGTGGTCCGGCTTGAAGTTCAGGGCGTCGAAGTTGAACCACTCCGATTCCAGCTCGGGACCTTCAGCGATTTCCCAGCCCATGCCGACGAAAATGTCGCTAACCCGTTCCTGCAGGGTGGACAGTGGGTGGCGGGCACCGGCACGACGGCGGCGCGGCGCGGCTGTCACGTCCACCGCCTCCTCGATCAGGATCCGGGCGTCGCGTTCGGCCTCCAGCTCGGTGGTGCGGGCGGCGAGCGCAGCGTTGATCCTGCCGCGGGCCGGGCCGATGTTCTTCCCTGCCGCTGCTTTTTCCTCTTTCGCGAGGGCACCGATGCCGCGGTTCGCGAGGCTGAGTGGCGACTTGTCGCCCGTATGGGCGATCCTGACCTGCTTGAGTGCGTCGAGATCCGCCGCGGCGGTGATGTCGGCGAGCGCGCGGTCAACTGTCGCTCCGATGGCGTCGGCATCCAGTGGAGAAGGAACGTCGACGACGGCGGACGTTGCGTGGGCGGGTCCGCCCGGCTGTATGGAGTCAGACATCGGAATGTTCATACCTTCAGTGGTGGTGGGCAACTGGTGTTTCACCGCGGATCCGGTGACCGTTGGCAGACGGTGCAAGTCTAGCTAACACCGGCGCCGACTCCCCAATGGGCACCTGAGACTCCCGTACTAGGATGACTTCCATGGTCCCGGCCCACAGAACGCGATGGCTGCTCAACTGGATGAACCTGTCCACCGCGGCGGGGCTGCTGCTGGCGAAAGCGAAACGGTGTGACCTCCGGCCCGGGCCCGAGGGGCTCCTCCTCGCTTTCGGCTACACCGGCACCCTGCCGGTCGCGCGTGCCTTCACCGTGGGAAACGTCATCCTGTTCCGCGGGTCCGCCTCGGAGGGGGCACCCCGCCCGGCGCTCCTTGCCCACGAAGCCCGGCACAGCACCCAGTACGCGGTGTGTCTGGGTCTGCCGTTCCTGCCGTTGTATTTCGCGGCTGCGGGTTTCTCGTTGATGCGCACCGGCGATCCCGCGTCAGCGAATACTTTTGAGCGCCGGGCGGGGTTGGCCGATGGTGGGTATGTTCAGCGACCAGTGCGGCCGCTTGCCACGGCGCTCTCCGCCGTCTTCGCGAAAAGGGGATCATCATGACGTCAAGCACCGACGTTCCAACCATCACGGTCACCGGTACAGGCTCGGTCAGTGGTGTGCCCGACCGCCTGCACCTCGATATCGGGGTGGAAGTACGCCGACCCACGGCAGCGCACGCCTATCTGCGGGCCGCGGACGCGGCGTCGCGGGTGTTTGATGCCCTTGACGCTTTGGCCTTCCCCTCTTTGACTCGGGCGACCCGCCAGATCGGGCTGCGAGCCGACATTCACTGGGGCGAGAACCAGGAGCAGAAAGTGTCCGGCTACGTTGCCTCGCAGGATCTTACGGTGACGATCGATGACCCGGCGTCCGCCTCGGCGGTCCTCGACGCCGTGGTGCATGCGGGCGGCGATGACACCCGCATCACCTCCCTGTCCTTCGGGTTCTCGGATCCGGCGGACAGGGCCTCCCTGGCCCAGGACGCTGCATGGCGGGATGCGCGTGACCGGGCTCAACGGTGGGCCGACCTGGCCGGGTGCACTCTCGGGGCCGTGGAAAGTATCGCCGAAGACACTGGCGCAGTACCCCATCCACTGATGCGCACCATGATGGCCGAAGATGCCTCGATGCCAGTCGCACCCGGCGAAGCCGCCGTCGTCTGCAGCGTTACGGTTCGCTGGCGCATCGAGCCTGCTGGCTAGCGCGGGAGTTCGACGCCGGACTGGATCAGCGAAGGCTCAGATAAGTGGCGGAGCCGCACCTGAGTGGTTGACCCGCAGCGATCCTGCGGGTGGGCCACTTTTCTGGGCCGGAAGGATCCCGAACTCAGGCGAGGAACGCTTTCAGTCCCTCAATCAGCCGCTGCACGTCGTCGAGGTTCGTGTAGGGCGCCAGCCCCACCCGCAATCCGCCGGCCTCCCCCAGCCCCAACACTCCGACCGCTTCGATGGCGTAGAAGTTGCTGGCTGGCACCAAAATATTCCGTTCAGCGAGGAACCGGCTCACGTCGGCGGCGGGGTGGCCATCGAAGGTGAGCAACAGGGTGGACGTCCGGGCGGCGGCGCGTGAGTGGACTGTCACCGCCGGCAGGTCTGCGAGCGCAGCCTCGAGGAGGTGCAGGAGGAACGACTCGTGCTGCTCAATGTCGGAGTGGGCGGCCACGAGGCGGTCCCGGCGTGACCCGCCGCTGGTGCCCAGTGCGGCAATGAAGTCCACTGCCGCCGTCGCCCCGGCCATGATCTCGTAGGGCAGGGTCCCGAGTTCGAAGCGTTCGGGTACGGCGTTGGTGGAGGGCAACAGTTTCTCCGGGGTCAACGTCTCAAGCAGTGCGGGGGCCGCAGCGAGGACGCCGCAGTGCGGGCCGAGGAATTTGTAGGGCGAGCAGACGAAGAAGTCGGCTCCGAGCGCGTTCACATCGACGCTGGCATGGGCCGCGTAGTGGACCCCGTCGACGTACAGGAGGGCCCCGACGTCGTGCACCATCCGCGCGATCGCCGGCATGTCGGGCATGGTTCCGAGGAGGTTGGACGCTGCGGTCACCGCAACCAGCCGGGTCTGGGGATTCAAGGCCGCCTTCATCTCGTCGAGGCTTAGCCCGGAGGTGGCGGGATCGAAACCCACCCAGCGGACGGTCGTGCCCTGTCGCTCGGCAGCCTGGACCCAGGGGCGGATGTTGCAGTCGTGGTCCAGGCGCGTCACGATCACTTCGTCGCCCGGCCCCCACCCTGCGCTGAGGTGTTTGGCGAAGTCGTAGGTGAGCTGGGTGGCGCTGCGGCCGTAGACAATTCCGAGGGGATCGGCGTTGAGTAAATCCGCCAGGGCTGACCGGAATCCGAGCACGGCCGCGTCGGCGTTCCGTTCGGAAGCGACCGAGCTGCCCCTGATGGATAGCGGACTGGTCAGCGTGTCGGCAATGGCCTGTCCCACGACGCTCGGCGTCTGGGTTCCGCCGGGACCGTCGAAGTGGGCGATCCCCGAGGACAGGGAGGGGAAGTGGGAACGCAGACTTTCGACGTCGAGCGGCATGAGGTCCTTTCGGATGAGGGGCAGGCGTGGCTCCAGCCTAGGTGTAACCCGGCAATAGCGACGAACACCCCTTCCGCTCCCACCCGCGCACTTGTACGCTGTGGTCCAGTATCCGTCGAAACCATTGCGATCCGACGGACAGGAGTCCTGGAGAACGCTTGCAACGTTCTCCAGGACTGGCGAACGGACCCGCTATGGCTGGAGCAATAGATCCAATCATCGACGTACGAGGGCTGGGTAAAGATTTCGGCAAGACCCGAGCGCTCGATGGCCTTGATCTGACGGTCAACTCCGGTGAGGTGCACGGGTTCCTTGGCCCCAACGGCGCGGGAAAATCGACTACCCTGCGGGTACTCCTCGGACTCATCCGTCCGACCTTCGGCACAGCTACTGTGTTTGGTGTCGATCCGTGGCGGGAGCCGATCCGCAGCCATCGTGACCTCGCCTACGTTCCTGGGGATGTGAGTCTGTGGCCTAACCTCTCCGGAGGCGAAGTAATTGACCTGCTGACAGGACTGCGCGGCGGTGCCGTTGATAGCACCCGAAGCCGGTTGATCGACGAGTTCGACTTCGATCCGAGTCGGAAGGCCCGCACTTACTCGAAGGGAAATCGACAGAAGGTCGCGTTGATCGCGGCGTTTGCCCGCCCCGCCCGGCTCTACGTCCTCGATGAACCAAGCTCCGGCCTGGACCCCATCATGGAGTCGGTGTTTCGCCAGGAGGTTCGCCGAGTGCACGACGACGGCGCAACGGTCCTGCTTTCCAGCCACATCCTGAGTGAGGTCGAGCAACTTTGCGATCGGGTGACGATTATTCGGTCCGGCAAAGTTGTCGAGTCTGGCTCCCTCGCCGAACTTCGCCATCTGAAGCTGACCCACTTTCGGGTGGAGGGAGTTGACGCCGGGATCCTATCCCACCTTCAGGGTGTCCGGGATGTTCACGACGACGGCCTTGCCATCGAATTCGAGGTGGAGGCGGAGAATCTGCCAGCAGCGCTGGAGGGAGTTGCTGCGGCCAGGCCGACCGGTTTGACCGTGTCCCCGCCCTCGCTTGAGTCACTTTTCCTTCGGCACTACGCAGAGCCGTCACCCACCACTAGCGGCGCCCCCTCGAACTGGATCGGGCCGGCGGACTAATGTCGGGGATAGTTCACTTGGCACTGATGCACCTCCGGCAGGACCGCATCCTGCTCCCTGTCTGGATCTTGGGGATTGCGCTGCTGGGTTTCGCCACGGCTGGCGCGGTGTCCAGCGAGTTCGGGGATACCGGTGATCGCCGGGCGATCGTTGCGGTGGCGGCAGCAAACCCGGCGTTCCTGTTCCTCCGCGGCCTGCCCGACGGCTTTGGAATCGGGGCGGTGGTCTTCCTGCAGGGCTATGCGTTCACCGCTTTGATCGCGGGCCTGATGAGTACTTTTCTGGTGGTTCGTCACACCCGTACCGACGAGGAACTGGGACGAGCCGAGCTGGTCGGATCCGTCCCGATCTCTCGCTCCGCCCCGCTTGCGGCGACACTCCTGGTGGGCGGTGCCGCAAATCTGGTGTTGGCCGGGTCCGTGGCGGGCGGATTCATTGCCGCGGGGCTACCGGTTTCGGGTTCCCTCACGGCAGGCCTGGCTGTGGGCGCGGTCGGACTGTTCTTCGTCCCGGTCGCAGCGGCGATAGCACAGGCGATGCCGTCGGGGCGGAGTGCTAACGGGGCGGCCGCCAGCCTCGTCGGTGCGGCGTATTTACTCCGCGGCGTCGGTGACGCCCTGGGCACCCCTAATGCCGAACTAACCCAGGTCAGGAGCAGCTGGATTTCGTTGCTGTCGCCGATCGGATGGGGGCAACGGTCCCGGCCCTTCACCACCCCAGACACCTTGCCATTACTGGTGCTCGCGGCGGGTGCCGTGGCTGTGGCGGCCGGAGTCCTGCTGATTAGACGCCGAAGGGACCTGGGCTCCAGTTGGCTGCCCCAACGGGCGGGCCGACTTCGCGGAAACCATCAATCCCTTCTCGGGCTGGCGTGGGCCCTGCAGCGCCCCGTCCTTCTTGGCTGGTGTGTGGGGGCAGCCGTCCTTGGGGTCCTTGCGGGAGGACTGGGGCCGGTTGTATCCGACGTTGTGGTCGGCAACACGTCAATTGAGGAGTTGATCGGTCGTCTTGTCACGGGGAGCCGGGCGGACATTATAGATATTTTCACGGCAGCCATACTAGGTATCGCTGGGGTTTTGGCGGCCGCCGCCGGTATCCAGGGGGTCCTGCGGCTGAGAGCCGAAGAAGCTGAGGGACGGGCGGAACTCCTCTTGGCTGTGCCGCGATCCAGAACCAGTTGGCTCGTTGCAAATCTGCTGTTGGCAGTTTTTTCGGCCGTCGTGGTTGCGGCTGTCGCGGGAACAGCAGCTACCGTTGGGTTCTCGCTCACCGGAATGGCAGTGCCCGCTGCGATCGGTCTGGTCGCGGCGAGCCTCGCCCACGTCCCGGCCGCTGCGATCCTTATCGCAGCACCTGCTGTCGTCTTCGCTGTCGCGCCGCGGTGGAGTGTCCCTGCGGGTTGGGTCATACTGGCTGGCGCGCTGGTACTGGGCCAGTTTGGTGAGCTACTGGGCCTGCCCGAGTGGCTGCAGGCGGTCAGTCCCTTCCACCATTCGCCTGCGATGCCGGTCGAATCCTTCGAGCCGGCGCCCGCCCTGCTGATGGGTTTCGTGGCTCTCGGCGGTATGGGTCTCGCTTCCTATCTGGTCGGGCGCCGCGACCTCACCGCGTAGACCACTTGTCGGATGAGCCAGGAAAAAATGGGTTCTGTAGGCGCAGTGATAGGGCGAAAGGTTCAGCAGCCACTCCAGGTCAGGATCCGGACACCCATTGTCAGCGCCCTGCCGAGCGCCATTTGGGGCGGGGTCACTGCATGGATCAGGGCCTTTGGTTATTTCCGGCCTGTCCTTGGACAGTTTCCGGGTGTGCCTGTCCAGATCGAGGTTCACGGCCCAGAACCCGCTTTTTACCCGGGATCCACCGTAAACTCTCCCCAGCAATACATTAGAAGATATGTTCTAATGTATTTATGAGATGGGTTGCGCAGAGTACGACAACGACGACGGCGCCCGTTCCGCAGGAGGCGCTCCTCCCCCTCAGCGGGCTGGTTCGAACCGTGA
The DNA here is from genome assembly GCF_054511125.1 of Arthrobacter sp. TMN-50. Lineage (NCBI taxonomy): Bacteria > Bacillati > Actinomycetota > Actinomycetes > Micrococcales > Micrococcaceae > Arthrobacter > Arthrobacter sp. TMN-50. Next base: position 28,278 of record NZ_JBTNDG010000007.1, read on the forward strand.
GGACGCCCGAGTTCGTCGGGATCACCTTCCATGAGGTCCTGGCCAAATCGGTGCTCAACCGGGTGCCTGGCAACTCGAGCATGCCGTTCCACTGGACCATCAACCCCTACCGGGGCTGCTCGCACGCCTGCGTCTACTGCTTTGCCCGGAAAACCCACAGCTACCTGAATCTGGACACCGGGCTGGACTTCGATTCGCAGCTTGTGGTGAAGACGAATGCCGGGGAAGTGGTGCGGCGCGAAGTGTCCCGGCGGTCGTGGCAGCGTGAACACGTGGCCATGGGCACCAACACCGACCCATATCAGCGGGCCGAGGGTCGCTACCGGTTGATGCCCACCATCATTACCGCGCTGGCCGATTCCGGTACCCCATTCTCCATCCTCACCAAGGGCACGCTGCTGGCACGGGACATCCCGCTGCTGAAGAAGGCATCCTCGTCCGTGGAGATCGGGATGGGTATCTCCCTGGCCATCATTGATCCGGTGTTGGCGCACGCGGTGGAGCCCGGCACCCCGAGCCCCAGGGCCCGGCTGGAACTGGTCAGCCGATTGCGGGATGCTGGCCTCCCCTGCGGCGTCCTGGCGATGCCGATCCTGCCGTGGTTGACGGACGACGACGAGTCATTGGATGCCTTGTTTGGTGCGCTGGCGGCTGCCGGTGCCACCGGTGTTTCGGCGGGTGCGTTACATCTGCGCCCCGGCGCCCGCGAGTGGTACATGGATTGGCTGGCCGCTAACCACCCTGAGTTGGTGGGGCGCTATCAGCGGCTCTACCGCGGAGGAAGCTACGCATCAAAGGAGTATAGGACCTGGCTGTCCGTCCGGATCCAACATCATCGCGCCAACCACGGGTTCACCTCCGGGGCTCAGTTCTTCAGGGAACTCGAACCTGGGGTTCCCAACCACGACGGCGTCAATCCCCCGACAGCGCCACCCTCGCCATCGCTGGCCGTCGGCCCAGAACCGACACTGTTCTAGAGCGGTGCGACAACCAGGGCAAGCAGTGCATCGACAATGGGGCGGTCCGCCGGGATCCAGGGTAGATCTACCAGCTCGGTTGAGCCTTCGAACGGCACCCAGGCGAGCATATCGTGATCCTCCAGCGGCATCGGCTCGCCGGTAGTTACCTCGGCAAGCCAGACCCGCATGACGGCACGCTCGTTCAACGGCCAGCCGCCGGGCACGGGGCCATTCACTTCGGCGCCGAGCCTTACCGTCACGCCCAATTCTTCGAGCAGCTCACGGTGCAGGGCGTCGGTGTCCGACTCATCCGCCTCGACTTTCCCGCCGGGGAACTCCCACCTGCCAGCAAACTGCTCGGGAGCCGTCCGGCGGGCAGCGAGCAGCCGGGAAGGATGGGCGAGGGAATCAACGATCGCGGCGCCGACAATCTGGCGCGGAAACTTCTCAGCAGGCACGAACCGAGTGTAGCGGGCCGGCGCTCGACGCCGACGATGCAAGGAAAGCGAAACCGGCACCGACGGGGTCCGCGGCGCTACAGTTGAAATAGACAACGGCGTCGCCGCGTTGCGTTTTAAGGACGCAAGCACCACACCCTCTCCAGTCGCCGAAACGAGTTCCATGTCTGACCCCCGATGCACCACCCTGACTCCCCGTCAGCTGAACTTTGCCATCATCGCCCTTGCGATGGGCGGCTTCGGCATCGGCACCACTGAATTCGCCATCATGGGACTCCTGCAGGAAATGGTGGGCGACCTCAATATCTCCATTCCTGAGGGTGGCCACGTGATCTCGGCCTACGCGATCGGCGTCGTCGTCGGCGCTCCTCTGCTTGCTGCGCTCGGTGCCCGGCTCCCCCGCAAGGGAATGGCACTCGGGCTGATGGTGCTGTTCACCGTCGGTAACCTGTCATCATACTTCGCCGCCGACTACGGCTGGCTCCTGTTCTCTCGCTTTATATCGGGCCTGCCGCACGGCGCCTACTTTGGTATCGCGGCGGTCATCGCTGCCTCCCTGTCCGCCCCGACGCGCCGCGCCCACGCCGTCGCCATGGTGATGCTGGGGCTCAGCATCGCCAACGTCATCGGGGTCCCGTTTGCCACCTGGCTGGGTCAGACGTTCGGCTGGCGGACCATGTTTCTGCTCGTCGGTGTCATCGGATTGGTCACCATCTGGATGGTCTCCCGCAGCGTCCCGAACCAGAAGGTCCTGCAGAACGCCAGTATCCGGAGGGAGCTCGGTGCGCTGCAGCGCGGCCAGGTCTGGATGACACTGCTCATCGGCACCGTCGGCTTCGGTGGCTTCTTCGCCGTCTACTCCTACATCTCACCAACCATGACCGAAGTTACCGACCTCCCCGAGGCGACCCTGCCCTTCGTCGTCGCCCTCTACGGGCTCGGCATGGTCACGGGAAACATTGTCGGTGGCCGACTGGCCGATATTTCGGTAATGGGCACCATCTACTGGGTCATGGGCGTCATCGCCGTGGCGCTGGTGGCCTTCTCCTTTGCCGTCCAATGGGCGCCAACCGCCCTGCTGTTCGTTTTCCTGGTCGGTGCGATCGGCGCCCTGCTGATTCCGTCGCTCCAGGTGCGCCTCCTCGATGTCTCCCCCAATGCCCCGTCCCTCGCTTCGTCCCTGAACCACGCGGCCCTGAACATTGCCAACGCTCTCGGCGCGTTCCTCGGTGGCGCAGTGATTGCCGCCGGTTGGGGGTATACCGCTCCGGCCCTGGTTGGGGCAGTGTTGGCCGTCATCGGTCTCGCCGTCGCCCTGGCCAGCGGGCGCATGGACCGACGCGCCACAGCGGACCTGCCTGCCGAACGGGTCGCGGTCAGCTGAGGCGCTGTGCCCTCGCTGAGGCGTAGAGGCAGACCGTCGCCGCAGTCCCCACGTTGAGACTCTCGGCCTGCCCGTAGATGGGTACAGCCACCCGGTGATCCGCGCCCTTGAGGACGACGTCGGGCAGTCCCTGCGCCTCATTGCCAAAAAGCCAGGCCGTCGGCGCCTCAAGCTGGGCCTCTTCCGCGTCGGCGGTTAGGACTGGTGAGGGCGCCAACCGACGTCGCGCGCTCCCCTCCTGCAGAACGTCGAGGTCGACGTCGCCATACCCGTCGGCTGCCAGCACCGTGATGCCGCGGTCCCGCAGGGATGAGAGCACCAGGTCCAAATCGGCACCCAGGACCACCGGCAGGTGAAACAGCGAACCGACGGTGGAACGGACTGCCTTCGGGTTGTACAGGTCGACGCTCGACGACGTCAGCACCACCGCGTCGGCGCCCGCCGAATCGGCTGCCCGCAGGATGGTCCCGGCATTGCCGGGATCGCGTACCTCGACCATCACCGCAACCAGTCGGGGCTCCTCCGCGAGCACCGCGTCGAGCGAAACATCCACAAAGGCGCAAACAGCAATCACACCCTGTGGCGTTACGGTCGAGGACATCTCAGCCAGGACTTCCTCGGTAACGAGCCGTGGTGCCGGCTGGCCCTCGAACAAGCCGAGCTCAGCATGACGCTCGAGGCACTCCTCCGTAATGAAAAGCTCCTCAACCACCGCGGGCGCGCCAGCGGCCTCGCGAGCTGAATGCAGGGTCAGTGCCTCACGGACGGACTGCGGGCCCTCGGCGAGGAACCGGCCCTGCCTTAAACGGGCCGGACGCCCCGCGAGCCGTGCCACTTCCTTCACCCGATCAGCTCGGGGGTTGGTCATCGGCGGTGCCGCAGGGCGTCCAGTGTTATTCATGTACTGATGTTCCCAGTAATCCGGTCAGGCCGGAAAACGAAAGCCGGTTATACCTTGGCAGCCGATGCCTGAGCCCCAGCGGGAGCTGAGGTGTCGGCGGGCAGGGAGTTCTTGGCAATCTGGACCAGCGCGGAGAACGCATTGGCATCGGAAACTGCAAGTTCAGCCAGCATACGACGGTCAACCTGGATCTCAGCGGCCTTCAGGCCCTGGATCAAACGGTTGTAGGTCAGGCCGTTGGCGCGGGACGCAGCGTTGATGCGCTGGATCCACAGGCGACGGAAGTCACCCTTACGCTTGCGGCGGTCACCGTAGCTGTAAACAAATGAATGCAGCAGCTGCTCTTTGGCCTTGCGGTACAGGCGTGACCGCTGACCCCGGTAGCCCTTTGCCCGCTCGAGAATTACCCGACGCTTCTTGTGGGCGTTTACCGCCCGCTTCACACGTGCCACGTGCGTACTCCTTCAGTAGATCTACCGGCGCGATGGTGACGGCCCATCCTGCAATTAGCAGTGGACTGGGCCAGCCCCGGTTAAGTTGGTGGGTGAGTTAGATGCCGAGCATCTTTTTGATGACCTTGGTATCGGCCTTCGAGACAATCTTGTCGCTACCGAGACGGCGAGTCAGTGTGGAGGGCTTGTGCTCCAGGTAGTGGCGGCGGTTAGCCTGCTGGCGCTTGAGCTTGCCGCTTCCGGTCAGCTTGAAACGCTTCTTGACACCGCTGTGGGTCTTCATCTTCGGCATGAGAACCGATCTCCTTTGGTTTCCACCCGCGACTGCAGGTGGCTCGTACGGCACCCGCGGGGGTGCCTGCGGGTTTATTCGGGTGCCTGGTGGCTCCGAAGGGCGTGAACCCTAGTCGGAGGTTCCTGGCTTAGGCCGGCTAGGCGTACTCCGGGGAGCCGCCTTACTGGCAGGTTTCGGTGTTGCTGGCTTCGGCATGGCGGTCGGCTTGGGAGCCGCCATCGGCTTGGGAGCCGCGACTGGCTTGGGAGCTGCGGCAGGCTTCGCAGCCGCTGCTGGCTTCTCCGCTGCCTTCGCCGGCGTCTTGGCCGGAGCCTTCTCCGCAGCCTTGGGCGCCTCGGCTGCAGCCTTGGCCGCCTTCGCGGCTTCAGCCGCTGCGGCTTCCTGATCGGCCTTGTCCTGAACGGCCTTCTCACGATCGACAATTTCCTGCGCGGCCGCTTCCTTGGCTGCAACTTCGGCCGCAATCACTTCCTGCGCGGCCGCTTCTTCTGCCGCTTCGTGGGAAGCGGTGGTCGAGTAGCCATCAGGGAGCAGGTCCGCGAGGCTCTGCGTCATCGGTGCCTTGTCCGGGGTGGTGTCCAGCTTTTCGGTACCAGCCTTCACTGCCTCGTTCGCTGCCTTGGCGTCGGCGCGCTGGGTGGCGCGTCGCGCCTCGGCCTTGGCTTCGGCCTTGTTCTTGACCGGTCCGATGACCATGACCATGTTCCGCCCGTCGATGCGTGGAGTGGACTCCACGATGCCGACCTCGGCAACATCTTCGGCGAACTTCTGCAGCAGGCGGATGCCCATTTCGGGCCGCTGCTGCTCACGTCCGCGGAACTGGATCATGGCCTTGACCTTGTCGCCGGCACCCAGGAAGCGCATCGCGTGGCCACGCTTGGTCTCATAGTCGTGGGTGTCAATCTTCAGGCGAAACCGGATCTCCTTCAGAACCGTGTTCGTCTGATTCTTGCGCGCCTCACGGGCCTTCACAGCGGCTTCGTACTTGTACTTACCAAAATCCATCAGCTTGGCAACCGGAGGCTTGGCCTGCGGTGCAACCTCAACAAGATCAAGGTCTGACTCGGAGGCAAGACGGAGAGCATCCTCAATACGGACGATGCCTACCTGTTCGCCCGCAGGTCCTACCAACCGCACCTCAGGGACGCGGATACGATCATTGATTCTTGGCTCGCTAATGTGTTGCTCCTGAAATCTTAGGAAGTGTCACCACGTGCAATAGAAGAAGGCCCCCGACTGCACATGCAATCAGAGGCCTCGATGATCGGTGCGCTCCACAAATCGTGGAACAGTACTGTCTGAGATGGTCACCTCGGACAGTACACACCGACCTTACCCGGCTGCCACCATGCTTCGAAAGGAAACACCTGGCAATCGCGGGTGGGAGAAACTCCGCTTGCAGACTGGAGTGATGTTTTTCATGGCCGTTGCGGGCATAAAAAATACCGACCTCCAGTCGGTCTGTGACAAGCTTACCAGCATGAGCACTCCGGCCAGTAATCAAACCAGCGCACGCAACATCTTCCAGGCACCCGGGACCAGCGGCACCCCCGCCGGGGAGCCGTCGAGCGAGGATCCCTTGGCTCAGGCAGCCGACGAGGACGGTCGGCAGGTCCGGCGCGACATCGCCGAGGTCAGCGCCGTGGAGCTGATCATGACCTCCGCACTGCATCTGATGAGCGCCGCCGCCGTGAAGTGTGGGCTCGCCGAGGGCGACGACGCCGAAGAGCTCAAAGACCTGGACGAGGCCCGCAAAATTATCACGGCCCTGGCCGGGTTTGTGACAGCAGCGGCACCGGAGATCGGCGGCCAGCACGCCGGCCCCCTGCGCGATGGCCTCCGCTCCCTGCAACTGGCATTCCGTGAGGCATCGATCATCCAGGACGCACCCGGCAAGGGGCCCGGCGAAAAATTCACCGGCGCGGTCAACTAGGTATCATTCCCGGGGTCCCGCCGCAGCGGGCCCCGCTAGCGCCGCCGTCGTCGTACCTGTTGTGCTCCCAGACCGAGCAGGCAGATTACGACGGCGACCGCGCCCACGGTGGTGAAGGCGGCCGACGGCCCGACAGTGTCGATGGTGATCCCGGCCAAGGGTGCGCCGAGCGCGACACCCGAGGTCAGCGCCGAGCCGTACCACCCCATCGCCTCACCGCGCCGTTCCTCCACCACGAGGTCAGCTACCCGCTCGGAAGCTGCGGAGAGGACCGGCGCGCACAGGAGACCCGGCAGGATGGACAGGAGACACAGAGTCAGGGTGTTCTCGGCGAACCCCATCGGGATGGTGAACAGGCCCATCATCAGGAGCAGCAGCAGCGGCGACACCGGCCGGTGCAGCGCCCCGTAGATCAGCCCGCCGACCACCGAGGCAGCACACCAGGCGGCGAAGACCAGTCCCAGTTCGCCCTCACGTCCCGTCTCCTCCAGGGCAGCGACAATGCCTACCTCGGTTCCGGCGAGCACCATTCCTGCTCCTGCAGCGACCACCATGACCACTGCCACCGCGATGGTCAGCCAGGCGAAGCTGCCGGCTACCCGCTCCTTCAACGCAGACCGTCCACGGGTGGAGCGTGCCCCCGGGTACAGCTCGGCGGATGCCTCACCCACGTGCGCTGGTGCCGACGCGACCACGGCACCCACGGCTGCCGCCTCGTCTTCGGCGTCGGTAGGGTCGACGGACGCCGAACCGAGCTGTTCACTGCGGGTCGGCGGGTTGAACCACATCAGGAACAAGCCTGCCCCGGCGGTCGCGAACCCCACGAGGGTCAGGCCCAGCACGGTGGAGACCTGCGTGGCCAAAACGACGCCCAGCGCTGGCCCCACCATGAAGATCATCTCGGTGCCGATCGCGTCCAGGGTGAACGCCGTCCAGCGCTTCTCCCCGGTCACCATCACGCCGAGGGACTGCCGGACCACCGAGAACGCGGGAAGGGTGAACAGCCCACCGATCAGCGCGGCAAGGAGCAGCCACTCGTAGGACAGTTGCGGGGCGACGGACCAGATCACGGCTTCGGCGACGACTGAGGGGATCAGGGCTTTCCGCAGCCCTGCACTATCCACCCGGCGGCCCCGCCACGGGGCTCCCACGGCGATGCCGATGGTCAGGAGTGCCGCCACAGCACCGGCTTCCGCGTACCCGCGGTCCAGGGTCTGGACAACGTGAAGGGTCAGCAGGACACCGGCTGCTGAATGCGGGAATCGGGCGATCATGCCGACGATCAGCAGACGCCGCACCGGGACGATGCGCAACAGGTCCCGGTAGAGGGCAAAATTCATGTGGTTCACTTTTCTGCGGGTCTACCCGCACCTTCTCAGCGGGTCAGGACCACCTCGAGGGAGTCGACCCGTTCCACAAATTCTCTGTCACTTCGCAGCCGGCTCTGCAGCTCCTGGACCACAGCGCGAACGGCGTCCCCGTGCAACCCGTCGCGCAGCGTTACCTGGAGACGTACCTCGGGCCCCGGGCCGCCGCCGGGTGCCAGTGTACCGTCTGCTGAACGCGCCGGGACCCCGCTGCCAGGGCTCACTGCAACCCGCAGAATTGCTGGTTCCCCGGCGGTGGCCTGAGCCACCAGGTCAGCGACCCTCGGGTCGCTGTAGGCGGGCTCCCACGGAAGTTGCTGGGCCAACGCCCACAGTGCCGGGCGACGCACCACGAACGTGAAATCTGCGCCCGGGTCGATCACCAGCAACTCCGATTCGTCAGCCACAGCCGACAGTGCGGCGCGTGGAGCGTAGACGGCGACGGGCCGGGCATCGGGATGCCACGCCGTGAGGGCAGCCGCTGAGCTGAAGACCGGCAAGGCGGTCCGCCCGTCGGGTGCTGTGAGGGTCACGAGTGCCATGTCGGCTTCCTTGTCCCCCGTCTGGCCCTCTGCCGACCCGTCGTGCTGCCCGGCAGGTTCCTGCCCGGCAGGTTCCCTACCGGCAGGTTCGCTACCGGCGGCGAGCTGCGCTACCACTGGCACGAAGACCCGAACCCCGGCGAGGGCGGCCAGCACGCCTGCCTCGTCACCCTCGCCGGCAAGCAGCCGGTTCACCGCCGCGGTGTAGGCGGGCGGTGCGGCGCCGTCGTCGTCGTCAAAGTTGTGCAGCGGGTTTCCGTCGCCGCTCAGGTCACGACCCGCCCACGGTTGGCCCGCCGAATCGGTGGTGTTGACCGCGAGGGCCGCGGCAATGTGCGCCGGCAGGTGCCGCTCGCTCACACCCGCGGCTCCGGGTGGCCGGCGACGTCGAGGGCCTGGGGCAGCGTGAACGCGCCGGCGTAGAGGGCCTTGCCCACGATTGCTCCTTCCAGACCGTGCGGCACCAGCTGGCGCAATGCTGCGAGGTCATCGAGGCTGGAGATCCCGCCGGACGCGACCACGGGGCGCGACGTCCGCTCCAGCACCTGCTGAAGCAACTCGAGGTTCGGGCCGCGGAGGGTGCCGTCCTTGGTGACGTCGGTGACGACATACCGGGAGCAGCCGGCGTCTTCGAGGCGCTGCAGGACCTCCCAGAGGTCACCGCCCTCTTCGGTCCACCCGCGTGCCGCGAGAGTGGTGCCGCGGACGTCCAGCCCGACGGCGATCTTGTCGCCGTAGCGGGCGATGGCGGCCGCGGTCCACTCGGGGTGCTCCAGGGCGGCGGTGCCGAGGTTCACCCGGTGCGCGCCGAGTTCGAGGGCAGCATCGAGGGAGGCGTCGTCGCGGATGCCGCCGGAGAGCTCCACCTTGATGTCGAGCTCGTTGACGACCCGCTTGAGCAGTTCCCGGTTCGAGCCGCGGCCGAAGGCGGCGTCGAGGTCCACGAGGTGTACCCATTCGGCGCCGTCGTGCTGCCAGGCCAGGGCCGCCTCAAGGGCGTCTCCGTAGCCGGTCTCGCTGCCGGCCTCGCCCTGCACCAGGCGGACGGCCTGACCGTCAACAACGTCAACGGCGGGGAGAAGCTCAAGAATGGGCGATTCAGTAAAGGGGCTCATCGGGTGGTGACTCTTTCGTAGCTGTCGGATGTCTCGAGAATCAGAGGTCGGTCAGGGTCAGGAGGTAGGCAGCTAGGAGCGCCATTCCGGCCAGCACCCAGAAACTGATGATGAGGGCCTTGTGCGACTCCTGCCGCCGGAAGGAGATGGCCCCACCGATCAGCAGGCCGGACAGGCCCATCAGCACTATGCTCCACATGGTTAGCGCAACCCCGCTGTCCAGTTGGACAGCAGCCGGGCACCGGCGTCGCCCGACTTTTCCGGGTGGAACTGGGTGGCGCTCAGTGGCCCGTTCTCGACCGCGGCGATGAATGGTCCACCGTGGTCGGCCCAGGTCACCATGGGCGGTTTCATGGCTGGCTGGGTGACATCGAATTTCCATTGCTGCACCCCATAGGAGTGAACGAAATAGAACCGCTCCTCCTCAATGCCGTCGAACAGGGTTGACCCCTCGGGTGCTGTCACCGTGTTCCAGCCCATGTGCGGAACGACGTCGGCCTGGAGCCGCTCAACGGTGCCCGGCCACTCGCCCATCCCCTCGGTCCTGACGCCGTGCTCGACCCCCTCATCGAAGAGGATCTGGAGTCCGACGCAGATTCCCAGGACGGGCCGGCCGCCGGCCACCCGTCGGCCGATCATGCGCAGCGCGTCGACGTCCTTCAGCCCCTTCATCACCGTGGCGAAAGCGCCGACGCCGGGCACCACGAGACCGTCGGCGTTGAGGACGTCGTCGGGCTTGGCACTTAGCGTGACCTCGGCGCCGATGTGCTCAAGGGCGCGCACCGCCGAGCGGATGTTCCCTGAGCCGTAGTCGAGAACTGTGACGCGTGGCGCGCTCATAGTGCCCCTTTGGTGGAGGGGATGCCGTCGACCCGTGGGTCCGGCTCCACTGCGGCGCGGAGCGCACGGGCAAACGCCTTGAACTGGGCTTCGACAATGTGGTGGGGATCCCGCCCGCCCAGGACCGTCATGTGCAGGCAGATCTGGGCGTGCAGGGTGATGGCTTCGAAGACGTGGCGGGTGAGTGAACCGGTGAAGTGCCCGCCAATCAGGTGGTACTCCTGGCCTGCCGGTTCGCCCGTGTGGACTAGGTAGGGCCGGCCTGAAATGTCGACGACCGCTTTGGCCAGGGCCTCATCCAGGGGCACAGTGGCTTCACCAAACCGGCGGATACCGGCTTTGGTGCCGAGGGCTTCACGGAGCACTTCACCGATGGTGATGGCGACATCCTCGACCGTGTGGTGGGCGTCAATGTGGGTGTCTCCGGTGGCCCGGACCGTGAGGTCGATCAGCGAGTGCTTGGCCAGCGCAGTGAGCATGTGGTCGTAGAAGGGCACGGAGGTACTGATCTCCGCGCGACCGGTGCCATCGAGATCCAGTTCGACGAACACGGACGATTCGCTAGTGGTCCGTTCCCGGCTCGCGGTGCGTCCGACGGTGGTTTCCACGCTCATGGCTATCCTTCGATTGGTACGTAGCGGATGGGTGACGGTAACAGACTCACAGGGGTGCCGCATCGAAACGGCCTCCTCCCAGTCTAGGAGACGGTTTTCCCAAGCAGGGCCCTGAGGGCGTCAAGGAACACTGTGGTCTCCGTCTCGGTGCCTGCGGTAACCCGCAGATGACCGGGAATGCCGACGTCGCGAATCAGCACCCCTGCCTCGAGGAGGCCCTCCCAGATCCGGTGCGAATCCTCAAGCCCACCGAACAAGACAAAGTTCGCATCCGAGGGCACAGGGGTCAAACCCAGTGCCCGCAGGCTCTCAACGATCCGGTCGCGCTGGGTTTTGATGTTCTGCACGTTGGCGAGCAGCTGGGTCGAGTGTGTCAACGCCGCATTGGCTGCCGCCTGGGTGATGGCTGACAGGTGGTAGGGCAACCGGACAAGGCGTAGCGCGTCAGCGACCTCTGGTGCAGAGGCCAGGTAGCCAAGCCGCGCGCCAGCCATGGCAAAGGCCTTGCTCATGGTGCGGGACACCACAAGACGCTCGCGTCCCTTCAACAGCGTTAAAGCGCTGACGGTGTCTGAGTGGGCGAACTCAGCGTAGGCCTCATCAACAATGACGATGGCGTTGGCCTTACCGCTCGCCTCGTAAACCGCTTCCACCACATCCAGACCCAGGGCGGTCCCCGTCGGGTTGTTGGGCGAGCAGAGGAAGACCACGTTGGCGCCGGAGTCGTGCACCTGACGCGCGGCGTCTTCGGCGCCCAAGTTGAACGATTCGTTGCCTTCACCGGGGAGGTAGCGCGTGCCGGTGCTGCTGGCGAGCAGAGGGTACATGGAATAGGTCGGTGGGAAACCGATCGCCGACCGGCCAGGCCCTCCGAAGGCCTGGAGGAGGTGCTGCAGCACCTCGTTGGAGCCGTTGGCGGCCCACAGATTATCAACAGTCAACCCGTGGCCCAGGTAGCGCGCGAGGTTGGACCGCAGGTCACTGAACTCCCGGTCAGGGTAGCGGTTCAGTCCGCCGACTTCCCGGCTGACCGCATCAACAATCGCCTGCCTGACGTCGTCGGGGACGCCGTAGGTGTTCTCGTTGACGTTGAGCAGGATAGGCACATCCAACTGGGGTGCCCCATAGGGATGCTTCCCCCGCAGATCATCGCGTAGGGGCAACCGGCTCAACCGCTCAAACTGTTCGCTCACCTGTCAAGGTTATGCGCCGAGCCGTGCAAGAGCAGAATCAGGGGAAACCTTGAACGTCCCGCCCCGACGTATTGCCGGCAGCCGAGACTGGCTGGCCGGGCCGCCGTGGAGGGCGCGACTCGAAAGCGTCCCCCGGGGTGTGAATCCCCTGGTGGATGGTCTTACCGATTGGTCGGGACGTCCAACTGCTGTCCGGCTTGGAGAACTGACGTACCCAGGCTGTTGAGTTCGACAATTTCGGAGACCACGTCGCGCGGATCGCGGTCGGGAGCGAACTCAGTGGCAATCTGCCAGATGGTTTCGCCCGCGGCGACGCTGACGCTAGCAGTCTGGGTGACCTCTCCGCCTTCGGCTGCGGCCTTGGCGGGCGAGTTGAAGAACCCTGACAACATCAGAACGGCAGACGCCAGCAGGACAATTGGCAGCCCGACCAGCAGGAGCCTGCCCCTGCGGGTGAGTCGAAGCTTGGCCGCGCCGTTCTCGGCGACGGGGGAATTCTGGTGTGTGGTGATGACAGACATGGATAGACCTCTCTGTACTCTCGAATCAGTCCATTCGAATCCGGGTTTCACACCGAACCAACCGTGACGGTTGAGGATAGTGTTCGAGCGAAAACCAGGCTGGCCTGTTTCGTTCGAACCTATCTTCGAATTACTGCTTTCTTATTTTTAGCACTCATTGACGAACTTTGTCGAGACACGATCGAACAAATGTTTGAAAACGTGTCCCAACTCCCTTACCGTTAGGGCAAGGCTGAAGGTTCGGTTCCAGCAGAAACCAGCACATCATCTGCCTCTGACAAAATAAGCTCGGCCCCCGAAATTCCGGGATCAGCCGGGGTACATGGATTCTTATCGAAGGGATAGCGACCGTGAAAGAGTCCGACGGACCACTGGATGAACAGATTTCGGAGCTGGCCCCCACTCCGCTTCCGACGCGCGGTCGCCCCCGCGGCCGGCAGGTACCCAAGGGCATGACAGCCCGGCAGAAGAAGATCCTCGAGACCATCCAGCGGGCCATCGGTACGAACGGCTACCCGCCGTCGATGAGGGAAATTGGGGACACGGTAGGGCTCGCCAGCCTGTCGAGCGTCACGCATCAACTGTCACAGTTGGAACGGATGGGCTATCTCCGCCGCGACCCGAAACGCCCCCGCGCCATGGAGATTCTGCTTCCGCTGACACTTGACCACGATCACAAGAGCGCGCCCGAGGGATCAGATCCCAACGGCCCGTCGGAAATCGGCGGTGCGGTGGACGCAGCGATGGTGCCGCTGGTTGGCCGGATTGCAGCAGGCGGGCCGGTCCTGGCTGATCAGGTCATTGAGGATGTGATGCCGTTGCCGCGTCAGCTGGTCGGCCATGGTGACCTGTTCATGCTCCGCGTCTACGGCGACTCGATGATCGACGCGGCCATCTGCGACGGCGATTGGGTGGTAGTCCGCCGTCAGCAGGAGGCGCAGAACGGCGACATTGTGGCGGCTTTGTTGGATGACGAGGCCACAGTGAAGACCTTCCGGCAACGCGACGGCCACACTTGGCTCCTCCCGCAGAACACCCAGTACGAGCCGATCCTTGGCGATTTGGCCACGATCATGGGCAAGGTCGTCTCCGTGATGCGCGCTCTCTAGCAGCACACCCACCACCCCGCACTGCGGGGTTCGGGAGAGTGTCTCGACGCGTTAGGTGCCGGGTTCTTCGGCGAGGCGCTGGAGGACGCCCACTGCGGTCGCTTGATCGGTCGTCGACCAGAAGGGTGGCAGCGCGGCGCGCAGGAACGACCCGTAGCGGGCGTTGGCTAGCCGGGAATCGAGGATCGCCACTACTCCCCTGTCTTCGGTGGCCCGGATGAGCCGTCCGGCTCCCTGCGCCAACCGGACGGCAGCATGGGTCGCTGAAACGCTCATGAAACCGTTGCCGCCGGCCTTGGCTACCGCCCTGGTCCTGGCGGTCATCAGGGGATCGTCCGGTCGGGGGAAAGGTATCCGGTCGATGGTGACCAGCCGACAGGACCTGCCCGGGACGTCGACGCCCTGCCAAAGAGACATGGTGCCAAAGAGACACGTGTTGGGTTCATCGGAGAACTGTTTGACCAGCGCCGACATCGAGGATTCGCCCTGGCACAGGATCTCGAAATCGACCCTCGGACGGAGCACCTCGGCTGCTTCCTCGGCGGCCCGGCGGGAAGAGAAGAGTCCTAGCGCGCCGCCTCGGGACGCCTTGAGAAGGACCTCGAGTTCGTCGAGCTGTTCTGCCGAGGTACCTCGTTCGGGCTTCGGCAGGTCCTTGGCGACGTAGAGCACCCCCTGCTTCGGGTAATCGAACGGACTGCCGACGTCGACCCCCGTCCAGGAGGGAGCCGAAGCTCCGGCAAGGCCCAGCGACCCGGCAACCGGCCCGAACTCGGAGCCGATCGCCAACGTTGCCGACGTGAGCACGACGGTGTGATCGGCGAACAGTCCCTCACGCAGTTTCCCCGCCACCGACAGTGGAGCAATGTTGATCGTGGCCGGTGCGGCGTCGTCGGGCTGCGAGTACCCGGTGCCGGGCGAAAAGGTGCTGGGCCGTGATGCCCACAGCACTTCGCCCGCGGGGGTGGCCGTGAGGAGGCGCTCACACAGTTCGAAAACCGCCAGCACATGGGACTTTGCCAGCTGGCGTCCGCCGTCGGCTGGTGTGGGGCCGTCCCCCTTGGCGTCTGACAGGACGGCGCGGCAGGCCTCGCGGACCTGGGTGATCGCGGCTTCCTGCTCCTCGGTGAGCCCGGCGGCCATCAGGCCGGAGGGGATTCCCTCCACTGTGGACTCGAAGAACCGGTTCGCCGAATCCAGGGATTCGGCGCTGACGGACAGATGCCTGCGCGTTGCTGATCCTGCGGCAGAGATCATGCCGGTCGAGAGCTGCCCGGACACCGCGCCGGTGACGCGGTCGTGCAGTTCGTGGGCTTCGTCGATCACGACGACGTCATATTCGGGGAGCACCGCCAGCCCCTCGAAGGCACTGATGGCGAGCATCGCGTGGTTGGTGATGACGATGTCGGCGTCGCCGGCCTTGGACCGCGCCCGTTCGCTGAAGCACTCGGCGGCGACCGGGCACTTCTGTGCGCCGAGGCATTCCATGCTGGTCACCGACACCTGGCGCCATGCCTGCTCACTGACACCGCGGGTGAGCTCGTCACGATCGCCGGTATCGGTGGTCTCAGCCCATTCCCTGAGGCGGACCACCTCGCGGCCCAGCGGTGTGGCGGGGCCGGCGGCTGGGTGCGGGGCTGCTGTGTCCTCCCCCATGCTGAAGAGTGCCTCGGGTGCACCTTCCTCAGGGAAACCGCCGCCCGTCTTGTGTTTGCACACGTAGTTGCCGCGACCCTTCAGGAGCACCACATCGACTGGCCGGGGCAGTTTTCCTTTGAGCGCTTTCAGCAGCCGTGGCACGTCACGTCCAACGATCTGTGCCTGGAGGGCCAGGGTAGCCGTCGAGACGATGGCCGGCTTCTCATGAGTCAGCGCGTGGGAGATCAGCGGGATCAGGTAGGCCAGGGACTTGCCGGTACCCGTGCCCGCCTGAACCAGCAGATGATCGCCGGAGGTCAACGCCTCGGCGACCCGCTGAGTCATTTCATGCTGGCCAGCGCGGTTCTCGCCGCCCATGGCTTCGACAGCTGCATCAAGGAGTTCCAGCGGCCCGGGGGTCCCGCTGTCAGGCATGCTGGCGGAATTCCTCCAGGTCGGCTGCGAGACCCTCGCGAACCATCACGTCGAGGCGGGTCCCCGCTTCGACATGCTCAAGATTCAGGATTTCCGCGTCGGACTGGTGCAGCCGGCTGACGACGTCGCCACGTTCGTAGGGCACCAGCAGGGTTAGTTTGACGCTGGGACGGGGAATCGCGGCGCTCACGGCTTCCAGCAGTTCGGCGATGCCCTGACCGGTGCGGGCCGAGACCACCACGTGTCGCGGCTCACGCTGGCGGAGGCGCTCGATGACGAACGGGTCTGCTGCGTCGGCCTTGTTCAGGACAATGATCTCCGGAACCTTGCGGGCATCCACCTCGGAAAGGACCTCCCGCACCGCGGCGATCTGACCTTCCGGATCGGGGTGGGACACATCCACCACATGCAGGATCAGGTCCGAGTCGGCAATCTCCTCCAGCGTGGAACGGAACGCCTCAACGAGCTGCGTCGGTAGCGACCTAACGAACCCCACGGTGTCAGCCAGGGTGTAGCCCAGCCCATCGGCCGTTTCAGCCTTGCGCACCGTCGGGTCGAGGGTCGCGAACAGCGCATTCTCGACCAGGACGCCGGCGTCAGTCAGCCGGTTCAGGAGCGAAGACTTGCCCGCGTTGGTGTATCCCGCAATCGCTACCGACGGGATTTCATTACGACGGCGGTTGGCGCGTTTGGTTTCGCGTGCCGGTTTCATCGCGCTGATTTCGCGCCGCAGTTTGGCCATCCGGGTGCGGATCTTCCGCCGATCCAGTTCGATCTTGGTTTCACCTGGGCCACGGGAACCCATACCGGCGCCTGCACCACCGACCTGGCCGCCGGCCTGACGGGACATCGAGTCGCCCCAGCCACGAAGCCTGGGAAGGAGGTACTCGAGTTGGGCTAGCTCAACCTGGGCCTTGCCCTCACGGGATTTGGCATGCTGGGCGAAGATATCGAGGATCAGTGCGGTCCGGTCGATAACCTTGACCTTGACGATGTCCTCCAGCCCGCGGCGCTGGGAGGGGGAGAGCTCACTATCGACAATCACGGTGTCGGCTCCGGTGGCCACCACGATGTCCTTAAGCTCCTGGGCTTTACCTGAGCCCAGAAAGGTGCCGGGATCCGGTTTGAGCCGCCGCTGGACGATTCCGTCGAGCACCTCGGAGCCGGCGGTGGCGGCAAGCGCGGACAGCTCGCGCAGGGAATTTTCGGCGTCTTCGGCCGTACCTTCGCTCCAGAGTCCGGCGAGAACAACCCGTTCCAGGCGAAGCTGACGGTACTCGACCTCGGTGACGTCCTCGAGCTCGGTGGACAGGCCTGCAACGCGCCTCAGCGCGCGTCGTTCGTCGAGATCCTGTTGGTCTCCATCGTAGGACGACCGTTCGCCGTCGCTCGCCGAGGAAGGACCAGCGAAACGGTTTCCGGCGCCCTTCGCGGACGCCACCTCATCCTTGGCCAGGATCCTATCGATGACTGCCTGAATTTCAGCTGGGCCGATCTCCGGTTCCGGCGTGGCCGGTCCCCCGTTACTCGTGGACATACGCTCCCTAAAGTGGTGTTCCTCAATGGTAGTCTCCTCCACCGTCATCGGGTGAGGTGATTCACTGAGCGCGCAATCAACCCCTTCGGCCTGGATCCGGGCGAAACGTGGGCAACCTGGACCCGAGGGGTCAATCTGGACCCCCGGGTTGGAAATGTTACTCCCAGCCGCCCAGATTCCTCACCGGAATCGTTCGCCGGGCCTAGGGCGCCCACCCGCCGTCGGTTCCGGAAAGCCCCAGCCCCTCGGCTACGCTGGTTTGTTATGGATTCCCACTACTTCAGCGCCCAGCCGTCCGGCCCGGAGACCCGCAAACCGCTGCGCACGGTGCTCGCCGGAAGGGAGCGCACCCTCGTGACCTCCTCGGGTATCTTCAGCGCCGATTCGATCGACAAGGGCACCCGCATCCTGCTCGCCGAGGTTCCCGATCCGATAGGCGCGCGGATGCTGGATATCGGCTGCGGCTGGGGGCCGCTTGCTCTGACCATGGCACTGAAGGCGCCCGACGCCGAAGTGGTCGCCGTCGACGTCAACGAACGGGCCCTGGCACTCACGGCAGAGAACGCGAAGCTGTTGGGGCTGAACAATGTGCTTGCCCAGCGACCGGAGGAGGTCGACGTCGACGCTACCTTCGACACCATCTGGTCTAATCCGCCAATCCGGGTGGGTAAAGACGAGTTGCACGCCCTATTGCTGAAGTGGCTTCCACGACTGTCCCCCGATGGCTCAGCCTGGCTCGTGGTGCAGAAAAACCTCGGCGCCGACTCGCTGCAGAAGTGGCTCGCCGATCAACTGGGCGACGGCTTTGAGGTTTCCAGAACGGCCACCTCGAAGTCGTTCAGGATCATCTGCGTGGAGCGACTCGGCGTCTAGCACCGCGGACAAATTTGGTGCGTTTAAAGGAACGACCCGCTAGCCACGAGCACGGCTGGCCCGCTGAGGCTGACGTGCTCGCGGCCGTCCGGCCCGGCATGGAAACGCACGCCGACGACGCCGCCGGGCACCTCAACCCTCCATACCAACGGCGCCTCAGCCCCCGCCCAGAACCTGGTGGCCGCGGCGGCAGCGCAGGCCCCGGTACCGCAGGACAGGGTCTCCCCCACGCCACGCTCGTGCACCCGCATTCTGACCTGGCCCACGCCGTCCCGCACCAGCGGGTCGTGGGGGACGACGAACTCAACGTTGGTTCCATCGGCGGGGGTTGGCTCAACAAGTGGCGCGTCAAGGAGTCGGGTTACCTGAAGCTCGGAGGGATCGGCGAGGGCCACCACGGTGTGCGGATTGCCCATGCTGATTGACAGTGCAGGACGAGGAACCTCAAGTCCTGCAACCTCGACCAGCGAATCCGTGCCGCGTGCGGTGGCGACGTCGGGGAAAATGAACTCCCAGGGCCCCATATCAACCGAGTAGCCGTCGGAGGACAGCTCCACCAGCTTGATCCCGCCGCGGGTAGCGATCGACACCGTGGCACCCTCGGCGAGGATGAGGAGCCCGGCCGAAACAAGCAGGTGCACAAAAACCCGGACCCCGTTGCCGCACATCTCCGACAGTGAGCCGTCCGCGTTGCGGTAGTCCATGAACCATTCGGCCGACGGGTCGCTTTGCAGCAGCGCCCTCCCCTCGGGGAGCTGGTGGGACCGGATCGCGCGAATCAGCCCGTCCGCTCCGATACCGCGATGCCTGTCGCAGATGGTCCTGACGTCGTCGGGCGTAATCTCCAACTCTCCGGCTGGGTCGGTGACCAGCACAAAGTCGTTGCCGGTGCCGTGACCCTTGGTGAAGGCCACCCCGGTGAGGGTGGTTTGGTTGGGGGAAGCCAGCGCGTCGGGTTGTGTAGTCACGTGTCTAGGATAAGCCGAAGGTCTGCCGGATGTGGCCCGTGGCGTGGGGAATCAGGTCCGGATTTTCCCAGTCGAGCCAGGTGATCCGGGGATCGGCGCGGAACCAGGTGAGCTGACGTCGGGCGAAGCGACGGGTCGCGTCGATGGTGTCGCTGGCCGCCTGGTCCGTGGTCACCTCACCATCGAGAACCTGCAGGAATTGGGCGTAACCGAGCGCTCTGGACGCGGTCCGGCCGGTGCGCAGTCCCTGGCTGGCGAGGGTAGCGACTTCATCGAGCAACCCCTCGTCCACCATGGCGTGGACCCTGGTAGCCAGGCGTTCTCGTAGGACGGCCCGGTCGACTTGCAGACCAAGCTGAAGTGCTGGCTGGTGGTAGCGGCGTTGCGGCATGAAGGAACTGAAGGGCCGGCCGGTCACCTCGTGGACTTCCAGCGCCCGGATCAGCCGCCGGTCGTCGAGGTCCCGACCGGCGGAGACCGGATCGATTCCCGCCAGCCGCTGGCGGAGGGAGTCGGCGCCGTCGCGCGCCAGGTCGCCCTCCAGCCGGGCCCTGATGGCGGGGTCGGTGCCGGGGAATTCGAGCACATCGAGGGCCGCCCGCAGGTAGAGTCCTGATCCGCCGACCAGGATCGGCAGCTTGCCCCGATCCCGGATAGCGGCGATCGTGGTGCGCGCCTGCATCTGGTACGCCGCAACGCTTGCTTCTTCGTTCACGTCGAGCGTGTCCAGCAGGTGATGCGGTATCCCCTGCCGTTCCTGGATGGTGACCTTGGCGGTCCCGATGTCCATGCCCCGGTAAAACTGCATGGAGTCGGCGTTGATGATTTCGCCGTCGAACTGGCGTGCCAGCTCAATCCCCAGGGTGGACTTCCCCGATCCCGTGGGCCCGACGACGGCGACCAGGGGTGGTGCTGCTGTGGCCGCCGCAGTCACCGTTAGGCGCCGCGGATCGGGAGCGAGGGCATCCCCAGTGACACGGCACCCGGCGTTAAGGCGCCTGAGCCGGTCGCACCGGGGGCTGGCGCGCCGCAGGAGTCGGCCTGGGACCGATCCCACGCGTCGCCGGCCCGGGACCGGCGGATGTGGATGTCAGCGCTCGACGCCGGATCGGCGACCAGGTGAAACGCAGCGGCTTCGGTGACGGTAATGGTGACCAGGTCGCCGGGCCGGGGTGGGTCGACGCCGTCGGGTACCGAGAAGTGGACCAGCCGCTGGTCGCGTGCCCGACCCGACAGGCGGTGGGTTTCACTGGCTTTGCGGCCCTGTTGGGAGGTCACCATCAGCTCGACGGTGCGTCCCAGTTGGCGGGCATTTTCTTCCGCGGCGATCCGGTCCTGCAAAGCGGTGAGACGCTCAAACCGTTCCTGCACCACTGCCTTCGGGATCTGGTCGGGCAGGTCCGCGGCAGGTGTGCCGGGACGCTTGGAGTACTGGAAGGTGAAAGCGGTGGCGAACCGGGACTTCTCGACGACGTCGAGGGTGGCCTGGAAGTCTTCCTCGGTTTCCCCGGGGAACCCGACGATAATGTCGGTGGAGATGGACGCGTGCGGCATCTTCTCCCGGACCCGGTCCAGGATGCCCAAGAACTTCGACGAACGGTAGGAGCGGCGCATGGCCTTCAGAATCCGGTCGGAACCCGACTGGAGTGGCATATGCAGCTGGGGCATCACGTTGCGCGTCTCGGCCATCGCATCAATGACGTCGTCGGTGAACGCTGCGGGATGAGGGCTGGTGAACCTGACCCGCTCGAGACCCTCGATGCTGCCGCAGGCGCGGAGCAGTTTGGCAAACGCACCCCGGTCACCGAATTCCACCCCGTAGGAGTTGACGTTCTGCCCCAGTAGGGTAACTTCGATGGCGCCGTCGGCGACCAGCGCTTCGATCTCGGCGAGGATTTCCCCCGGTCGTCGGTCGCGCTCCTTGCCCCGCAGTGCGGGCACAATACAAAAAGTGCAGGTGTTGTTGCAACCAACCGAGATGGACACCCACCCGGAGTAGACCGCGTCACGCTTGGTGGGCAGGGTGGACGGAAAAACGTCGAGGGACTCGAGGATCTCCAGCTGCGCCTCGTTGTTGTGGCGGGCCCGTTCCAACAGTGCCGGGAGCGCCCCGACGTTATGGGTGCCGAACACCGCGTCAACCCACGGCGCCTTCTTCAGGATGGTGTCGCGGTCCTTCTGGGCGAGGCAACCCCCAACCGCGATCTGCATACCCGGGTGGGTTTCCTTCACGGAGGCGAGCATGCCGAGATTGCCGTAGAGCTTGTTGTCGGCATTCTCGCGTACTGCACAAGTGTTGAAAACGACGACGTCGGCCTGCGTGTCTGTCGCCGCCGCATAGCCAGCATTCTCCAACAGCCCGGCGATCCGCTCGGAATCGTGGACGTTCATCTGGCACCCATAGGTGCGCACCTCGTAGGTGCGCTGCGCTCCGGATAGTGGCGCGGCAGCACCGCCCGACTCGGCCGTAGGCTCTACGGCGGGACCTGCGGCGGGAACTACGGGGAAGGTGGGGGCAATGAGACTCACCCGTTAAGGGTACGTGCGCCGGGCGCGGCCCCACAATCCGCTGCAGGGCGAAGGGGTACGGCGTGGGACAGGGGTGGTCAGTACCAGTTCATGCGCTGGGAATGCTGCCAGGCGGCGCACGGTGATCCGTACCGGCCCGAAATGTAGCCCAGCCCCCATTCGATCTGGGTGCGGTAGTTGGTGCGCCAGTCAGCACCGGCGCTGCCCATCTTGCTGCCCGGCAGCGACTGCGGGATGCCGTAGGCGCCACTGTAGGGGTTATTGGCGCTGGTCAGCCATCGTGATTCCTTGTTCCAAAGGTCGACCAGGCACTGGAACTCGCCGCCACCCCAGCCGAACGAGGATAGGCGGGAGGAGGCGTAGGCCTGGGCTCCGGCGGGGTCGTCAACGATTGGTGCGGGCGCCGGTGGAGCTGGTGCGGGGGTAGGAGTCGGCGCTGGTGCGGGGGTAGGAGTCGGCGCTGGTGCTGGCAGTTTTGGCGCGGTTCCGGGATCCGGCTCAGCGTGGGGCGGGGCAGGGGCCGGGCCAGGTATGGGTATTGGTGGAGGCGCTGGAGACTGAGGCGCTGGAGACTGAGGCGCCAGCCGTTGTGGCGCGGGACCCGCTACGACCGGCGGTGCAGGAGCCCGCGGTGGTGCCGTCGTTGTCACAGCGGCTTCGGCTGCCGCCCTGGCTGCCGCGGCAGCCTTTGCTGCTGCCTGTTGTTCGAGGAAAACCGCTTCCTCCTGCAGGCCCCGGATCCGGTCTGCCTCAAGGGCTGCCGTCGTGTCATTGAGCTCGGCGAGCTGTTCGAAGAGTTCAGCCGCACGGATTTCCTGTTCCTGGACCGATGCTCGGGCCGCAGCGTCGTCGTCCTGAGCGACGCCGAGGCGGGAGGCCGCTTCGGCAGTGAGCTCACGGTGCCGGTCGGTGGCGGCGTCGTAGCGGTCCTGCAGAGATTCCACTTCCTGTTCCGCGGCGACGGCGTCAGTATAGGAACCGGCGGCACGGTCGGTCACTGTTTCCAGCACCATCATCCGGTCGAGGAGATCCATGGCGCCCTCCGGATCCAGCAGCACCAGCATCCCGGAATTGGTGCTTCCCGTCTTGTAAGACAGGGCGGCGGCTGCGCCCGCTGCCTCGTGCAGGTCGGCTGACTCGGCTTTCGCGTTGGCTAACTGGACCGCAAGCGTGCCCGATAGCCGCTCGCTGAGCCGCAGCTCCTGTGCTGCGCGGCCGTGGTCGGCTGCGGATTGCACCGCCGCGTCGCCAAGCTCTGCCGAGGTCGAGCGCAGCCCCTCCAGGAGGGATTCAATCTCCGAGACCTGGTCCTGCTTGGCGGTGGCGTTGTCTTTGGCTGCCCGGATTTCATCCCAGGTCGGAAAGTCCTGGGCGACAGCGGGAGCAACGGGGGTCAGGAGCGAGGCGCCGAGCACCAGCACGGCTAACGCTGCACCAGCGCCCGTCCGTGCAGCAGTTAATGTCCGCCCCAAGCCGATCATGACGCTGCTCAGCCTACAGTTCAGTGTTCGGGGTCCGCCAGACCCTTACCCGCCGATTAAGGGAACGAATGGATAACGGGTTAGGGAAGCGCAGGCTGAAGAAACCGAATCGGTTGAGTCAGGTGGCTAAATCAGGTCAGTCGGGCTCAGGGCCGTCGCTGGCGCTCTCGGCATCCCCAGCACTCGTGTCATCGGCTGCCTCATCGAGGATGGATCTCACCACACCGAAGGCCAGTGATGGACCGTATCCCTTGCGCCCGAGCATGCTCACCAGGCGCCGGGTCTCCTTGTCGCGGGCCGCCCGATCAAGTCCCACGGCACCGGGCCGGTGCTTTCGGCGGACGAGCTGTTCGGCGGACTCTCGCTCCTCCTCGTCGCTCACCTGGGCGAGTGCCTCTTCGGCGAGCTCGCCGTGAATGCCCTTCTCGGCCAGCTCCCGTTTCAATGCGCTGCGGGCGAGCGAACGAGCCGACGCCCGGCTACGCACCCACATCATCGCGAACTCGGCGTCATCAACCAGCTGGACCTCTTCGAACCGGTCCAGCACGGCGACGGCCACCTCGTCCGGCACCTCCTGCTCCGCTAGTTTGGAGGCGAGCTGGTGGCGGCTCTTTGGTGCCAGCGTCAGTTGGCGCAGCACAATCGACCGGGCGGTGGCGTACTGGTCGGTGTCGGGCACCGGAACGTTGCCGCCGGCGCCCGATCGTTGGCGGCGCGGCTTCCGTTTGGCGTTTAGTCCGCCCGTGGATCCGCCATTCGGTCCGAAAGCCATGGCTGCCTAGCGATTCTCTCCGCTAACCGCCTTCAGCTTGGGCTCAGCCTTCGCCTTTGGCTCGACCGTTGCGTCCTCGGCCGCCACCCCCACGCCCAGCTTCTCGCGGATCCGGCGTTCCAGCTCGTCGGTCAGGTCTGGGTTGTCGAGCAGAAACTTGCGTGCGTTTTCTTTGCCCTGGCCCAGTTGGTCTCCGTCGTAGGTGAACCACGCACCAGACTTCTTCACGAAGCCTTCTTCCACGCCGACGTCGATCAGGCCGCCCTCGCGTGAAATCCCGTAGCCATACAGGATGTCGAACTCGGCCTGCTTGAAGGGCGGCGCCATCTTGTTCTTGACTACCTTGGCGCGGGTCCGGTTACCGACGGGAACCGCACCCTCTTTCAGGGTCTCGATCCGGCGGACGTCAATGCGGATGGACGCGTAGAACTTCAGAGCCTTACCACCGGTGGTTGTTTCGGGGCTACCGAAGAAGACGCCAATTTTCTCACGAAGCTGGTTGATGAAGATCGCCGTGGTTTTGCTCTGGGCGAGGCGGCCGGTGATCTTGCGGAGCGCCTGGCTCATCAGCCGTGCCTGCAAACCCACGTGGCTGTCGCCCATGTCGCCCTCGATCTCGGCGCGCGGCACCAGCGCCGCCACCGAGTCGATGACGATCACGTCTATCGATCCTGAGCCGATCAGCATATCCATGATCTCCAACGCCTGCTCACCGGTATCCGGCTGGGAGACCAGTAGGGCGTCGGTATCGACACCCAACCGCTTGGCGTATTCCGGGTCCAGGGCGTGCTCGGCGTCGATGAATGCCGCAATGCCGCCATTGCGCTGCGCGTTGGCGACGGCGTGCAGCGCCAGAGTGGTCTTACCGGAGGATTCCGGACCGTAGATCTCCACGACCCTGCCCCGGGGAAGCCCGCCTATGCCCAGTGCAGCGTCCAGCGCGATGGAACTGGTGGAGATGGTTTCAATCGGGGCGCGCACCTCATCGCCCAGGCGCATCACCGAGCCCTTGCCATACTGCTTGTCGATCTGCGCGAGTGCTGCTTCGAGTGCCTTCTCGCGGTCTGCTGGTGCGGCCATTCTTCACCTCGGTTTGTTGTGGCCGTGATGGCCGTTGTCGTGTTCAATTCGACCGTAGCCCGGGGCACCGACAAATTGAGAAGCTTCACGGCGTATGTGGATAACCACGACTGCCGTCTGTTAGAAATAATAGTCCCATCCGAACAAATATTCGAATAACTGACCCGGCGTGTCAGGGGTTGTACGGGCCTATTTGGGCGTGATGTCCCGGCCCAGCCGCCGTTCAGTCGGCACGTCCTGCAGTTCGCACACCGCTGCCCAAATGTCGCGGGGGCTAATCCCGGCCCCGAGCGCCTCGACCGGTGTGCGGCCGCCAAGGTCCGCCAGCACGATGGTGCGGGCCAGGGTGCGGGAATACCCACCGCCAAACTCGTCATCCATAAGCCGCCAAAAGGCACTGGTTCGCATGCAGTTATCCTCTCATTTCCGCTCGATTGCCGGTTGGACTTATTCCCACAACGAAACTCGTTCGTCGATCATTGTGTTGGTCACCATAGAATGAACCACATGACAGCCGAGCATCGTGACGCCGAGCCCACCATTGACACCGCCATCCAGGCGCTGGAGCAACAACTAAGCATGCTGTGGCGGAGGGCACGATCGAACTCCTACAAGGTGGCCCGGCGCGTCCACCCGGACATGGAACCGGCCGCCTACGGACTGCTGGTCATCCTGCAGCGGGAGGGTGCCATGAGATTGACCGACATTGCCGCGAGCATCGGCGTCGGGAAACCCTCGGTCAGCCGCCAGATCGCGATGCTCGAGCAGCTGGGGCTGGTGCAGAAGGAGGCCGACCCCCTCGACGGCCGGGCCCAGTCCATCACGCTGACCCCCGCCGGCTCGCAGCAGTTGGTGACCGCCCAGACCGCGCGCAAGGAAGCATTCCACAACCTGATGGATGACTGGGACGTCAAGGATCTCACCACCCTCGGCCAGTTGATTGCCCAGCTCAACGAGACGTACACCAAAGACAAGTGGTGATCGTCCCATAACAAAACCCGCCGGGATTACTCCGGCGGGTTTCGTCTACCCGGTCTGTTCAGGCTGCCGCCACCATGCTGTTAGCGGTTTGTTGCGGCCAGTCCGCGGCTGAAATCGTTGGCAAGGTCATCGGAAATGTCACCGACAAAGGCCCTGGCGAACTCCTGGGGCACGGTGTCAGGTACTGACACACCCTCTGCCTCGGCGAGACGCTCACTGACTTCGCGAAGCATGAGGGACAACGGAACGTCGAGCGCGGTACAGATTGAGGACAGGAGCTCCGAGGATGCTTCCTTCTGGCCTCGCTCCACCTCGCTCAGGTAACCCAGGGAGACTCGCGCGCTGTGCGAAACCTCGCGCAGCGTGCGTCCCTGCCGCTGGCGGACGTCTCGCAGGACATCGCCAATCTCATGGCGTAGGACTACCATTTTGCGCTCCTTCGGCTTGCGCTGTGCGTCGTCCGCCAACCCCACATCCCGCCAACGGACTACTCCGTTTATGGATACGGGTTGCTTTACCATCTGAATCGCCATGCTCCCTCGTTGCAATTGATCCGGCGTCTCCTTGGGGAGACGTACCGGCTTCGTAGTTTCAAGCCTAAGCCGTCAACCTGTTCACTGGCTGACAATTAGGATAACTGTTCGGTCCTAGGATTTGTTCCCTGCGTCCTGCCCGCGTAACAGAGCGCTCACCTGGTCCAGGGCGGCGCGGCAGGCACGTCTGCGGACCTCCTCGCGGTCGCCGTCGAACAGGTACTCGCTGACAGTTGTGCCGGAGGCCGACGCCACAGCAACGAAAACTGTACCCACCGCTTTGCCCCCGTGCGGCTTGGGTCCTGCGGCTCCCGTGGTTGAAACAGCCAGATCGGCGGTGAACACCCGGCGCGCCCCTTCGGCCATCTGGCGGGCGACGACGGCGTCAACGGCGCCGGTTGCGGCAAGCGCGCCGGCGTCAACACCCAGAACATCCACCTTGATTCGATTTTGGTAGGTCACCGCACCGCCCTGGAACACGTCGGAGGCGCCAGGTACCGCGCCGAGCGCTGCAGCGACCAACCCGGCGGTCACCGATTCGGCAGTCGCGACCGTGAGGTGGCGGGCGCCCGCCAGACGAACCAGCTCGGCGGCCGGCCCCGACGCTCCGCAGGATTCAGTCATTACGGCGTGGGGCTGCCCGGCTGCCCCGGGGCGCGAGCATCGCGCCGCAGCCGGACCGCCTGAGCAACATAGTCCAGCCCGGTGACGACCGTAACCGCGACTGCTGCGAGCATCACGGCGATGGCCAGCCAGGAATACCAGTTCCCCACCAGCCCGGCAAGCGGGAGCAGGTACAGGAAGACCGCGAACGTCTGGATCACCGTTTTGAGTTTTCCGCCACGCGACGCGGGCATCACGCCATACCGGATGACGGCGAACCGCAGCACGGTGATGCCCAGCTCACGGACCAGGATCACAATGGTCACCCACCACCAGAGTTCGCCCAGCACCGAGAGCAGGATCAGGGCTGAACCGATCAGCAGCTTGTCGGCGATCGGATCCGCGATCTTCCCAAAGTCGGTGATCAGCCCCCGACTGCGGGCCAGGTCGCCGTCGAGCTTATCGGTGTAGATTGCGACGGCGAAGACCGCTACGGCCAGCCAGCGGAACAGTCCCCCGCTGCCGTCGTCGGCCGAGTCGTCGAGCAGCAGGAACCAGATGAAGAACGGGACCAGCAGGATCCGCACCACCGTCAGGACGTTGGCGATGTTCAGCGTAGGGACCTTTTTGGCCGGCGGAATACTCACGGCTCAAGGTTACCTTCCCGTAAGGGACCAGGCGTCAGTGGAACCGTCATCGCCGCCGTCGGATCCGTCGGATCCGTCATGATATTGGCCCGCCTGTCGACGCGCCTCAAGATCATCAGCCACCAGATCGATGGGAGGGGCGGCGCTGGCGACCGGTTCGTCGGGGACCGAGACCGGGCCGTCGCCGCGCATGGCGCCAAGCACGGCTGCCAGGTCATCCGGCTTGACCAGCACATCGCGGGCCTTGGAGCCTTCCGAGGGCCCCACCACCCCACGAGATTCCAGGAGGTCCATCAGCCGGCCCGCCTTGGCGAACCCGACCCGCAGCTTACGCTGCAGCATGGAGGTGGAACCGAACTGGGTGGTGACCACCAGTTCGGTTGCCTGCAGCAGGACGTCGAGATCGTCGCCAATGTCGTCGTCAATCTGCTTCTTCGGCGCCTCGACCGCCACGTCCTCGCGGTAGTTGGCCTTCAGCTGGCCCTTGACGTGCTCCACCACCCGGTGGATCTCAGACTCGGTGACCCAGGCGCCCTGCACCCGCATCGGTTTGGAGGCACCCATGGGGAGGAAGAGCGCGTCGCCCTGCCCGATCAGCTTCTCCGCGCCGGGCTGGTCCAGGACCACGCGGGAGTCGGTGACCGACGACGTCGCAAACGCCATCCGTGACGGCACGTTGGCCTTGATCAGGCCCGTGACGACGTCGACCGACGGCCGCTGGGTGGCAAGCACCAGGTGGATGCCGGCGGCACGCGCCAACTGGGTGATCCGCACAATCGAGTCTTCGACGTCGCGTGGTGCCACCATCATCAGGTCGGCGAGTTCGTCGACGATGACCAGCAGGTAGGGGTAGGGGCGGACCACGCGCTTCGACCCCTCGGGCGGGATGACTTTCCCATTCCGGACGGCCTTGTTGAAGTCGTCGATGTGCTTGTAGCCGTAGTTCGCGAGGTCATCGTAACGGGTGTCCATTTCGCGAACCACCCATTGAAGCGCCTCGGCAGCCTTCTTGGGGCTGGTGATGATGGGGGTGATCAGGTGGGGAACACCCTCGTAGGCGGTGAGTTCCACCCGCTTGGGGTCAACCATCACCATACGCACCTCGTCGGGGGTCGAGCGCATCAGGATCGACGTGATCATCGAGTTCACGAACGACGACTTGCCGGCACCGGTGGCGCCGGCTACGAGCAGGTGGGGCATCTTGGCCAGGTTGGCAACGACGAACCCGCCCTCCACGTCCTTACCGACTCCCATCACCATCGGGTGGTCGGTTTTACGGGCGTTGCCGGAGCGCAGCACGTCACCCAGCGAGACCGTTTCCCGGTCGGTGTTGGGGATCTCGATGCCGATCGCCGATTTGCCCGGGATCGGGGACAGGATCCGGACGTCGGAGCTCGCGACCGCGTAGGAAATGTTCTTGGACAGGGCGGTCACCCGTTCCACCTTGGTGCCCGGTGCCAGTTCGATCTCGTACCGGGTCACGGTGGGGCCGCGGGAGAAGCCGGTCACCTTGGCGTCGACGTGGAACTGGTCGAGGGTGTGGGTCAGCGCGGCGACCACCGAGTCGTTGGCTTCGGAGCGTTCCTTGGGCGGAGTTCCCGCAGGCAGGTAGTCCGACGGCGGCAGCGTGTAGGTGACGTCGCCGGCCAGTTGCAGCTGCTCGGTCCGCTGCGGCATGGGGGTCGGCGGTACCTGCGGCTGCACCGGGGTTGAAGGAACGCGGGGCGCAGCCGTGGGGAGCACTGCCATGGCTTCGGTGGCCGGTTCGGGGCTGTGCGCGTTCGGGTCGTGTCCAGGGTCATGAAGATCTGCCGGGATGCCGTGATCCTGCTTGATCTTCTCGGTGGCCCGTTCTTGTTGGGTGGGCCGGCGAACCCCTGGTGGCACCCGCGGCTCGGCCGAAGCCGCTGCCTGATGCGCTGCCGGCCGCTGGTCCCCGGCGTCGTCGGCGTCCACCACCGCCCGCTCAAACGCTTCGTCACCCACATAGCCGTCCAGGTCAGCCTGTTCGCGGTCAGCCGCACGGTCGCGTCCGAAGAGACGCATTTTTCGTTTGGGTTTTTTGGCAGGAGCGGAGTTGCGTTCGTCAAGGTAGCTCTGGTCGTGCTTCCCACCGGCAGCCTCGCCGTCCCCCGCCTCGTTTTTCTTCTGCCGGTCGTCGTCAATGAGGTCCTGCCCCATGAGGTGCTCATACAGGGCCCGGAGCCGGGAGGGGATATGCCGGAAGGGGGTGGCGGTGACGATAAGCACGCTGAGGAAGATCAGGGCCGACAGCAGAATAATTACTGGCCATTCGGTCAGGATTCCGGTGAGGGGTCCGGCGACGAGGAAGCCCACCACTCCCCCGGCCTGCCACAGGCGTTCGAATCCGTCCGCGAGGGCTGGGGCCCCGCCGGAGAGATGGGCAATACCGGAACCGGCGAACAATGCGATGGTCATGCCAATGGCTACCCGGTTGTTGGCACGGTGATTCTCGGGGTATCTGAAGAGGCGGACAGCGCCGATCAGCAGCATGAACGGCACCAGCAGCGCCATCCAGCCGAAAGTTCCCGCTGCGACTGCGTGCACCACGTCGGCTCCGGGGCCGGTCAGGGCCCACCACTCGACTGCCGCAACAGCGACGCTGAGGATCATGAGGAACAGGCCGGTGCCATCCCGGCGCAGGTCCTTTTCCGGGCGGACGTCGTGCCCAAACTTACGGACCCCTGACGCGACCATCTGGGCACCGCCCATCCACAGTCCCCTCAAGGCACGCAGGGGCAGGGGAAGGGTGTCGTTGGGCAGCGCAGGCTGTTGTTTGGTCGGTTGCCTGCCACCGCTTTTGATAGCACCGCTGCGGCCCGAAGTTGAACGCGCAGCAGTCGAGGTGTCTTTACCGCGCGACTGCTGTGAACCCCTGGGGCCCGGGGAAGTACGAGTCGCCATAGAGCCAACGGTACCGGACATCGCCCCGGATTTCCGGGACATACGCGGCCGGTTCTGCACAGCTGCCCGCAAGGTGAGCGCGTTCGGTGGGCATCGACGCCTATGCCCAGTGGGTCCCGGGTCCCGGCGGGCAGGCGTGCTGCCTGCCCGGTCGTCTAGGCTTCCAGGACCACCGGAATGATCATGGGCCGGCGGCGATAGCGGCGATTGACCCAGGTGCCGATCACCCGGCGGACCACCTGCTGGAGCTGGTAGACCGTGTGATCCTTGTTGCTCATCACGGCTTCCTCGAGTGCTGCGTTCAGCTTGGGCTTGATCTCGTCGAACACGGAGTCGTCCTCGGCAAAACCACGGGCGTGGATGTCGGGACCCGACACAATCTTGCCGGTGCTCCGGTTGACCACAGTGACAATGGAAATGAACCCCTCCTCGCCGAGGATGCGGCGGTCCTTGAGATCGGCGTCCGTGATCTCCCCGATACTCGATCCGTCCACGTAAACGAACCCGCATTCCACTGCACCAACCACCCGGGCGACCCCGTTCGCCAGGTCGATCACCGACCCGTCGTCAGTGAGCAGCACGTTCTCGGTGGGGACGCCGGTCTGCTCGGCCAGGCGGGCGTTGGCAATCAGGTGCCGGGTTTCCCCATGCACCGGCATCACGTTGCGCGGCTTGAGGATGTTGTAGCAGTAGAGCAGTTCGCCGGCTGCCGCGTGCCCTGAGACATGGACTTTCTCGTTGCCTTTGTGGATGACGTCGGCGCCGAGCTTGAGCAGCCCGTTGATGACCCTGAATACCGCGTTCTCGTTGCCGGGGATCAGGGAAGACGCGAGGATCACCGTGTCCCCCTTCCCGACTGTGATCCTATGGTCGCCGTTGGCCATCCGGGACAGGGCAGCCATCGGCTCGCCCTGGGACCCGGTGGACATCAGGACCACCTTGTCGTCAGGCAGGCTATCGACGTTTTTGATGTCGACGAGGATTCCCTCGGGGACCTTGAGGTACCCGAGTTTCGCGGCGATGGTCATGTTCCGCACCATGGATCGCCCGGCGAAGCAGACGAAGCGACCGTGGGCTTCGGCGGCGTCGAGGACCTGCTGGACCCGGTGGATGTGGGATGAGAACGAGGCGACGATGATCCGTTTGGTGACCTGCCCGAACAGGCGGTTCAGCACGGGACCGATTTCCCGTTCAGCGGTGGTGAAGCCGGGCACGTCGGCGTTGGTGGAGTCGACCATGAACAGGTCGACCCCCTCCTCGCCCAACCGGGCAAACGCGCGGAGGTCGGTGATCCGCCCGTCCAACGGGAGCTGGTCCATCTTGAAGTCGCCGGTGTGCAGGACGTTGCCAGCGGTCGTTCTGATAAACACGGCCAGAGCGTCAGGGATCGAGTGGTTGACCGCTACGAATTCGCACTCGAACGGGCCGAACTGTTCGATCTGCCCCTCGGTGACGGTGAGGGTGTAGGGGGTAATCCGGTGTTCCTGCAGTTTCGCTTCGATCAGGGCCAGGGTGAGCTGGGAGCCGATCAGCGGGATGTCTTTCTTGTGCCGCAGCAGGTACGGGACAGCACCGATGTGGTCCTCGTGACCGTGCGTCAGGACCAGGCCGACGACGTCGTCGAGCCGGTCCTCGAGGTAGGAGAAGTCGGGGAGGATCAGGTCAACGCCGGGCTGGGTTTCTTCGGGGAACAACACGCCACAGTCGACGATGAGCAGTTTGCCGTCCAGCTCAAAGACCGCCATGTTCCGGCCAATCTCCCCCAGCCCGCCCAGCGGGACGATGCGGAGCACACCCGGCGCCAGGTCCGGTGGGGTGATGAGTGCTGTGGCGGCCGACACCGTCATGCCGGGGTTCCGTCAGCGGTCCGGGTGGAGCGCGGGCGGTCGAAATTCATCCCCGCTTCGGCCAGGTCGGCGAGAATGGGTTCCATCTCGGTGGCGGAAGGCCCCACGAGGGGAAGCCTGACTGCAGCGTTGGGGATCAGGCCCTGCATCCTGAGGATCTGCTTCGCCGACACGGCTCCGGGAATGTGGGTCATGACCGCGCGGACCACTGGGTCCAGCTCGAAGTGGATCCGGCGGGCGGTGGCGACGTCACCCGCACCGGCGGCGTCGACCAGGGCCCTGAACTGGGCGGTCGCGACGTGGGCGCTGACGCTGACCACGCCCACGCCTCCGGCGATCATCCACGGCAGGGTGAGGCCGTCGTCGCCGGAGTACACGTCGAGGGTGGTGTTGGCGAGGACCCGGGTGATCTCGGCGAAGTCTGCTTTCGCATCCTTGAGGGCAACGATTTTCGGGTTGTCAGCCAACCGGATCATAGTCTCGGTGCGGATCGGGATCCCGGACCGGCCGGGAATGTCGTAGATCATGATGGGCAGGTCGGTGGCTGCCGCGACCGCTTCGAAGTGGGCCAGCACCCCGGCCTGGGTGGGCTTGTTGTAGTAGGGGGTGACCACCAGCTGTCCGTCGACGCCGGCACGTTCGGCGCGCCGGGCCATCTCGACCGAGTGGGACGTGTGGTTGGTGCCGGTGCCGGCGATCACTTTGGCACGCCCGCCCACCGTTTCGACAACTACCCTGAAAAGGTCTTCCTTCTCCTGGTCCTCCAGTGTTGAGGTTTCCCCGGTGGTGCCGGAGATGACCAGCCCGTCGCAGCCGTCGTCGACCAGTTGACTGGCGAGCTGGGCCGTGGCGTCGAAGTCAATGCTGCCATCGGCGTGGAACGGGGTCACCATCGCGATGGCCAGGGTGCCGAAGGGAAGGGTGCGGGTGTCGGTGTGAGGCATGGGTAAAACGTTACCCGGTTCGGCGTCATTTGGCGTCCGCAGCGCAGCGCCGCGGCGTGGATGCGACGCCCTGTGAGACGATCAGGTCATGGCATCCCCCACCGTTTCCCGTCGAGTAAGCGGGGTCGACGCCGCACGCGGCGTAGCTCTTTTCGGGATGATGAGCACCCATATTTTCCCGCTCTACGTTCCGGGGACCGTGGCCGCCACCTGGGTGGCGCTGGTCTTCTCCGGGCGGGCGTCGGCCCTGTTCGCCGTCGTCGCTGGCCTCGGGCTGGCCCTGCTGACCGGTGGAAACCGGATCCACAACCACCCGGCGTTGGCGATGGACCGGCGGGGTATCGCAGCCCGCGCGGCGGTGATCCTGCTGATCGGGCTGATCCTGGGCGGGCTGGAGACCAACATCGCGATCATCCTGTTTCACTATGGGGTGCTGTTCCTGCTCGCGCTGCCGTTCGTGGCGATGCCCCTGGGGCGCCTCGCGTGGTGGGCTGCCGGCTGGGTGCTGCTGTCCCCCGTCGCCGCCTACCTGCTGCGCCCGTGGATCACTGCAACGGTGAATCCGCCCTCGGTTGGTGGCAATCCCCTGTTTGAGACACTGCTGGAGCCAGCGACCCTGTTGGCCGACATTACTGTGACCGGTTATTATCCGGCATTGCAATGGCTGAGCTACCTCCTGATTGGAATGGTCGTCGGTCGGCTGCCCCTGAAGGACCTTCGGGTGCAACTGGGCCTGGTGGTGACGGGTGCAGCGGCGGCCATCGCAGCGAAGGCTGTCAGCGGCTATCTGCTGGGCCCGGCCGGTGGCCTGGCTGCGCTACTGCAGACCCCCGACGGCCGCCGATACCCGCTCGAGGCGATGATGAACGTCAGCCTGACCGGTGTCGACCAGTCGGGCTCGTGGTGGTGGTTGGCGGTCAGCGCTCCCCATTCGGGGTCCCCGCTGGATTTGCTCCATACCAGCGGTACGGCTGCCCTGGTGATCGGGCTGTGCCTGCTCGCGACCCGGCGGTTCAACGCCGCCCTACTTCCCCTGTCGGCGGCTGGCGCGGTGACCCTGACCCTGTACACCATTCATATCTGGACCATGAGCATTGTCGACGCTCAGGATCCAGTGCCGGAGCCATCACTGGTCTATTGGGGCCAGGTGGTGGTGTTCGTTGTCCTGGGGGTGCTCTTACTGAAGGTCAATGCCCGCGGGCCGTTGGAACTGTTGACCTCGGGTGCATCCCGGGCGGCTCGGACCGGTGTGAGCAGCTAAACCAGGCTGGAGCGTCGGCGGGTGTAGTTCCTGCCGTGGACTGCCAGGAGGAGCCCGGCCAGCATGCAGCCGGCAACGAGGAACAGCGGACCTGCGCCGACCGGACTGATGAGCAGACTCATCAGGATCTGGTAGCTGGTTGATTCGCCGACACCATCTGGTGCCGGTAAGAACATTACGTAGGGATTCAAACCTTTCAGGGAGAACACCACCGACATCACGCCGGCAGCCACCATCGACCCGGCCAGCAGCCACGCTCCGACGAAGAATGGGTTGACAGACCGGTTGCCCGTACCGCGTGGCCCGCGGGTCCGGTCGTCGGTGCCACGCTGCCCCGCGCCGCCCTCGTCGTCGTCGTCGTCGTCGTCGTTTGAAGCATGACGCTCACCGGAAACGCCCACTTCAGTGATGATGACCCGGTTCGTATCGTATTTTTCAGTCCCCATGTGGCGACTATACGGACCATCTGCCAGGGTGCCAACCAAATTCACTCGGCACCGAAAGTTAGTGGGCAGTTTTGTACAGCTTCCCGGCCGTCCGCATGGAGCGCCGGGCGCGGGTCCTGTCCCCGGCTGCATCGTAGGCGCAGGAGAGTCTGAACCAGCCCCGCCAGTCCTCTGGTGCTGCCTCCACCGCCGCCTGGTATTCGGGGAACCGGGCGTCGGCCGCCGACCTGACTATTCGGCCCGCGGGAGTCCGGGGCAGGTCATCGACGGGAAGCCCGCCCTCGGCGTCTAGTTCGTTGGCCATCGTCGACGTCTGCATCCCGAACAGGAGCTCGCGGATCATGGCCCACCCGCCGATCAGCGGCAACAGGAGGTAGGCGAGCCCCAGGGCTTTGGCCACCAGGTCCGGGTCGGCCAGGAGGATGATGCTGCGTTGTAGTGCGACGACGAGCCAGAAGACGAGCAGCAGGCTCACCAGTGCCACCCCCACCTTGGCGCGGTGGCGCTTCACGGTGCCAAGGAATCCAACAGTTTCAGCCATGCGGGGTTTCACGCTTCCAGATCGAGGTAGCCGTCAAGCCCGACCGTCAGGCCGGGGTGGGCTGCGACGCCGCGGATGCCCAGCAGCACGCCGGGCATAAACGACTCGCGATGATACGAATCATGACGAATAGTGAGTTGCTCGCCCGCACCACCAAGGAGCACCTCCTGGTGCGCCACCAGACCGCGCAGCCGCACCGAGTGCACCCGTACGCCGTCGACGTCGGCTCCGCGGGCCCCGCCGCGCTCACTGGTGGTCGCATCGGGGCTGGCGGGGAGGCCAGCTTCGCGGCGTGTTTGTGCGATCAGGGCCGCCGTCCGGACCGCGGTACCCGAAGGGGCGTCCACTTTGTCGGGGTGGTGCAGTTCGACGATCTCCACCGACTCGAAGTACCTGGCGGCGCGGGCGGCAAAAGCAGTGGCGAGCACCGAGCCGAGCGCAAAGTTGGGGGCGATCAACACTCCGGTCGCCGGATGGTCGGTCAGGAGGGTGCGGAGCCGGTCCAGGCTGGGGTCGTCCCAACCGGTGGTGCCCACAACGGCGTGGATGCCGCGCTCGACGGCGAACGCCACGTTCGCGAAGGTGGCATCGGGAACCGACAGGTCAACGATGCACTGCGCCCCCGCGGCGACGAGGGCGTCCAGGGAATCGTGCCGCCCCAAGGCGGCGACGAGCTCGAGGTCCGGCGCGGCGTCGATGGCTTTCACGGCCTCCGACCCCATCCGCCCGGCGGCACCCAGCACGGCCACGGCAAGTTGTTCAGTCATTACCTCAGCGTACTGAACCGGGCCTCCACCTGCCCATTTGGGTCAGGAGTCCGCCCCGGTGGCTGTGGATTCTGCGGTGCCCCCCGCGGAGCCTGCGCTGCCAGCCCCGACCCACTCGACCGTGCCATCGGTGAAGAACTGTTCCTTCCAGATGGGGACCCTCTCCTTGACCGTGTCCACCAGTTCGGAGCACGCGGCGAAGGCCTCACCGCGGTGGGCGGAGGCGACTGCTGCCACCAGGGCGGGGTCTCCGATCGCCAGCGGGCCGATACGGTGCGCCACCCAGATCCGGACGCCGTCGTACCGGGCGGCGATCTCGTCGGCGATCTGGGCAATGATCCGCTCGGCGCTGGGATGCGCCGTGTAACTCAGGGAGGTGACGTCGCGGCCGCCGTCGTGATTCCTGACCACGCCGCCGAACCCGACCACAGCGCCGCAGTCCGCAGCGTCGACCTGGGCGAGGGCCTCGTCGAGGCTGATGTTGTGGTCCGCGAGGGACACCTGCACCACACGGCTAGTGTTCACTTTTTCCTTCCAGCTGGGAGCAGATGTGCCCCAACAATGGTTTGAGCACGGCCAGGCCGTCCTTGACCCCGCCCGGCGAGCCGGGCAGATTGATAACGAAAGTGGTGCCCGCGGTACCGGCATGCCCACGGCTCAGCGCCGCAGTCAGCACCTTTTCGGTACCGACGCGGCGGACGGATTCCATGATGCCGGGCAGATACCGCTGTAGGTACGGCGCGGTTTGTTCGGGGGTGACGTCGTCGGGGCTGAGCCCGGTGCCGCCACTGGTGATCAGCACCGATGGTGAACCGGTGAGGGCCTCGCCGATCGCCAGGCCTACCTGGTCGCCGTCGGGCACCACGCGTGCCGGCTCCGTCGAGAAACCGTTTTCCTGCAGCCAGCTGAGGATGGCCGGGCCACACTCGTCCTGGTAGACCCCGGCAGCGGCGCGCGTGGACGCGATGATCACTGCTGCGGTGCGCTGCCCGGTCATGCCGTCCAGTCCCCGCTTTTGCCGCCGGACTTCGCCAGTACCCGGGTGTCGGTGATAACGGCGCGCTTGTCCACTGCCTTGATCATGTCGTAGAGAGCCAGCGCCGCCAGCGACGCTCCGGTCAGTGCTTCCATTTCGACGCCGGTGACCGCCGTCGTCTTGACCAGGCAGGTGATGGTGACCGTGTCGTCGGCGGCCGCGAAGTCGACCGTAATTTTGCTCAGCGGCAGCGGGTGGCACAACGGGATCAGGGTGGCGGTCTGCTTGGCGGCCATGATCCCGGCCACTCGGGCGACCGCCAAAGCGTCTCCCTTCGGTAGGCCGCCGGCGGTGATCAATCCCACCACCTCGGCGGTGGTGCGCAGGACGGCCTGCGCGGTGGCCTCGCGCGACGTTTCAGTCTTGGCTGACACATCGACCATGTGGGCGCTGCCGTCCTCGCGGACATGGCTCAGCGACGCCGGGCCGGTTTTCTCGGTCATGCTGTCCTTACTGTCAGTACTGCTGCTGGATCGGACTACTGCTGGCCGGGATCCCGAAAGCAGGGCTGCCCTGCACCCCATCCACCAGCCAGACGGACACAAGGTCCCCCGCTGCAAGGCTTCCGGTGCCGGCGGGAAAATGAACCAGCACATTCGATTCCGCCAACGCGTGGATCAAGTGTGACCCGGGGCCGCCTACCAGCCTAACCGTTCCGACCGGCTCTCCGGCTGCCGCCCGGGTGGTGTACCAGCCACGCCGGACCTGGTGTTTCGCCTCCGGCGAGGTGACGTCGTCTTCAAGGGCCGCGGTGAGCGACACCCGTGGGTGCGGGACGCCTGCGACGGCGGTGAGTGCTGGCCGGAGGAACATTTCGAAGGACACGAGTGCGCTGACCGGGTTGCCGGGGAACCCGAGGAACGGTACCCCGCCGATCGTCCCGAGCGCCTGCGGCCCGCCCGGTTGCATGGCCACCGAGAGGAACTCGACGCTGCTGTTGGCCAGCGCCTGTTTCACCACTTCGTAGGCGCCCTGGCTGATACCGCCGGTGGTGAGGATGAGGTGGATGCCGCTGCTGGCGACGGCAGAAAAAGCCTCCCGCAGGAGCTCCGGGTTGTCATTCATGAGGCGGTGGCGGACGACGGCGACGCCCGCGTCGAGGAGCGCAGTTTCCAGGAGGGTGGTGTTGGCGTCGAAGATCTTGCCGGGTTGAGGGGTGCTGCCGGGCTCCTGAACTTCGTCGCCGGTGGTCAACAGCAGCACAGTGAACGGTCGGCGCACCGGGACCGAGGCTACGCCGCACGCGGCGAGGAGCCCCAGATGGGCGGGCCCCAGCAACGTACCGGCGGCGAGCGCAGCGGTCCCGGCGGCAATGTCGCTGCCGGTCCGACGGATGAACGCTCCGGATTCGACGGTTTCGGGAAGGTCTACGGTCAGTTCCACCCCCGAGTGATAGTCCTCTGCCGAGTAGAACTGTGCCGGGTTTACCCGTTCGATGGGGACAACGGCTCCCGTGTGGCGCGGGATCATGGCGCCGGTCATGATTGGCGCTGCGGTGCCCTGCACCAGCTCCGGCGGTTCGATCCCCGCTGGAATGGGTGCGCCGACGAGCAGGCTGCGCACGAGAGCCGGATCACCTGCCGACCCCAGGTCAGCCTCATGGATGGCGTACCCGTCCATCTGGGAATTGTCGAAGGGGGGGAGGCTCACCGGCGCCAGCAGGTCGGTGGCCAACACCCGGCCCCGGGCATCAGCGAGGGAAAGAACGAGGTGGCCCTCGCCGTCGTCGTCCCGGCTACCGGCAGGGTAGCTGCTGCTGTACCGGAGTAGCCCCAGCACTGCCTGCTGATGTTCCTCGACGCTTCTGATCATGGGGTCCCTACCTGCCGTCACGGTTGCCTCTGGTTCTCCACCCTAGCCCCCGGCATGGTCAGAGAAGGGGAGGTCAGGAAACGGTGAACGACACGGTGTGGAGGCCCGTTGCCCCATCGGGCGCCACCGGTGAGGGCTGGTCCGCCTGGACCCTGCCAGTGGCATCGGTAGCGCGCACCTGCACGGTGTGGGACCCCGGTTCGAGTTTCACCTCGGCGGAGAATTGGCGCCAGGTATCCCTGGA
The DNA here is from genome assembly GCF_054511125.1 of Arthrobacter sp. TMN-50. Classification (NCBI taxonomy): domain Bacteria; kingdom Bacillati; phylum Actinomycetota; class Actinomycetes; order Micrococcales; family Micrococcaceae; genus Arthrobacter; species Arthrobacter sp. TMN-50. The sequence goes on from NZ_JBTNDG010000007.1 coordinate 67,861, forward strand.
AATTTCGGTCCCGAGGCGGGCGGTCTGCCACTGCCCTTCGTCGGCCCGCACCTCGACCTTCTCGATTCCCCGGTGCTGGGCCCAGGCATACCCGGCGATTGTGACTGCTCCCGCCGGCACCGTCGAGTTGCCCTGCGGTACGTCGACCCTCGACGACGTCTTGACCGGGCCGCGCTCGGACCAGCCGCGCGTGGACCAGTAGGCGACGTCGTCGGCGTATCGGGTCACCTTCAACTCGGTCACCCACTTGGTCGCCGACACGAACCCGTACAGGCCGGGAACCACCAGGCGCACAGGGAAGCCGTGCTCCATCGGGAGGGTCTGGCCATTCATCCCGACGGCGACCAACGAGTCCCGGTCATCGGTCATCGCTGCCAGTGGGGTGCTCGCGGTGAACCCGTCAATGCTGCGGGAGAGCACCATGTCAGCGCCATCCTGGACCCCCGCCATGGCCAGCAGTTCGCGGACCGGCCAGCCGAGCCACTTGGCGTTGCCGATGAGGTTCCCGCCCACCACGTTCGATACGCAGGCGAGGGTGATGTAGCTTTCCACCAGGGGCATGGCGAGCAGCTCATCAAAGGAGAGTTCAACCTCCCGTTCCACCATCCCGGTGACCCGCAGCCGCCAGGTGTTCGGGTCGACCACGGGCACCACGAGCGCCGTGTCGATCCGGTAATAGTCGTCGTTGGGGGTGACCAGAGGCGGGACTCCATCGACGCGCAGATCCGCCCCGGCGGGAATCACTGCTGCGCGGCCCGGGGTGGCGCTCGCCGTCGGCCTCGGTGTTGGCAGAACGATCAGTTCCCGGGCCTGCGTCACCAACGACTGGCTGTTCCGGACCGCGGCGGCCGCGGCTCCGGTCACGGCGGCAACGATGCCGCCCACCCCCACACCGACGAGGAACCGGCGACGCGCCACCGGGGCTGGAACACCGACGCCGGCTGCACTGCGGGGCTGCCACTCAAGCAGCCGGTCCGTGAGGACGCTGATCAGTATGACGCCAAGCACTAGCGCGACCACCGGGGCCGTGAACGACGCCGTCGAGGCCTGCGGCCGGGTGGCCACCGCGGCGATCCCCGCCAGCCCGAAGGCGAGTACCACTGCGGCCCCGGCACGGCGCCAGCGGTACTCAAGCATCCCGGCGCCCGCGGCGGCCACCGCAATGACCATGAACATGGTGATGAGGAAGACCAGTTTGTCGGCTGTGCCGAACGTCTCGATCGCCCAGTCCTTCACCCCCGGCGGCAGCACATCGATGACCGTGGAACCGATGGCCGTCACTGGGGACAGGGAGGGGCTCACCAGTGCTGCAGCCAGCTCAGCCGCGATCACAGCGATGGAAACGGCGATCATGCCTGCGAGGGCTGCCCAGCCATTCGTCCGTGTCATGTCAGCGTGCTTCCTCTGCGGTGCCTGTGCCACCGAGGGTGCCCGTGCCATCCAGTGGGTTGGTGGGGCTGTCGCCGTCGTCGCAGCGCCCGGCCAGCGGCAGCACAGCCGTAAAGCAGCAGCCGGCGGGAGTATTCTCCACGGCCAGGGTTCCGCCGTGTGCGCTGATCACTCCGGCGGCCACGCTGAGTCCCACCCCGGTTCCCGGATAGCCGCTGGTTTCTCGTCGGGGGCTCTTCTGCCACCCGGCGACAAAAACCCGTTCCAGGTCGTCGGCGGCGATCCCGCCGCACTCGTCAGCCACCTTGAGCACCGCGCTGCCACCCATCCGGGCCAGGCTGATCCGGACGCTGGTTTTTTCGCCGGTGTAGAGGATGGCGTTGAGGATCAGGTTGCGAACTGCCCTGGACATGACCGGCCCGTCACCGAGCACAACCGGGTTGTCCCCTCCGGCGCCGTCAACGGCAACGCCCCTCTGGGCCGCCAGCGGCATCAGGTCCGCGATGGCATCACTGACCACGTCATACAGGTGGAGCGGCTCAGACGACAAGTGCAGGCTACCCTCCTGAATTTTCGACAGCTCAAGCAGCCCGTTGATCATCACCGCCATCTGGTCAGTCTGGGAGATGATCTGGGCGTGGTAGCCGGAAACGTCAGCGGCAAGGCCGTCCTCGAGGGCTTCTGCCATTGCCCTCATGCTTGCCAGTGGGGTCCGGAGATCGTGGGAGATCCAGGTGACCATCTCCCGGCGTGAATCCTCGATTGCTGTTTCCCGGCGCCGTGATTCATCCAGCCGGGCACTGGTCTTTTCCAGCTCCTGTGCCAGGGTTGCCAGCTCCGAGCTCATGGATTCCGGGCCGAACTGGATGATCTCTCCCGCCCCGATGCTGCGCGCCGCCGCCGCCAATTGCACCGCGTTCCGTGCCACCCGCGTACCCAGCAGCAACGAGAGGCCGAGCGCCACCAGTGATGCAACACCGATGATGTACCACATGATCTGCAGGTCCATGGCGGTGATCACCATGGCGTTGACGGCGCTGATCATGCCCGCCACGAGGACCCCGATGGTTGCGAACAGCACCAGGCAGAACTGGACCACCAGGGACGAACGGCGCAGCAGACGCAGCAGCGCGAACGTCGCAGCACCGATCACCACCGCCCACAGGAGGGCAAGGGAGACGATGGAGAGAAGCTGGTCAGCGGTCATCGCTGTCTCCCCCGCGATCTTCTGGGCCGGGTTCGGTGGCTGCCCCGGCCGTGTTGAAGCGGTACCCGACCCCCCAGACGGTTTGCAGCACATGGGGACGGGTGGGATCTTCCTCGATCTTCTCCCGGACACGCCTGACATGGACGGTGACTGTTGACAGGTCGCCGAATTCCCAACCCCAGACGGAGCGGATCAGCTCGTCACGGGTGAATACCTGCTGGGGATGGCGCAGGAACCAGGCCAGGAGTTCGAACTCCCGTACGGTCAGGCTCAGCTCAGCTCCACGGTGTTCAACCGTCCGGGCCAGGGGGTCCAGGCGAAACCCTGCGATGACGACGGCCTCCTCAGCAGGAGGGTCGGGGACTCCGCGGCGAAGGACTGAATGCACACGGAGGACTAGTTCACGGGGCGAGAAGGGTTTGGTGACATAGTCATCCGCGCCGGCCTCCAGGCCACGGATGCGGTCGTCCTCGGTTCCGAGTGCGGTGAGCATGATGATCGGAAGGGTACGGCCGGAAGGGTAGGCCGGGGCGGAACGAATCCGCCGACAGACCTCCATCCCGTCCAGGCCGGGCAGCATTCGGTCAAGGATCATGAGGTCCGGCCTGCTGGTCTGGGCGAGGTGCAGCGCCGTGACCCCATCTGTCGCGGTGTCCACTGTAAATCCTTCTTTGTGAAGGTAGTCACTCACCACCTGGCGGAGTACCGATTCGTCCTCGACCAGCAGGATCCGCCGCGTCCCGGGCACAACGCCCCCGGGGCTGGAGCTGCGTGGCGTTTTCGAGGGGTTGGACACTCTCCCATCCTAGATTTCGTGGGGTGCATCACCGTCCCGATTACCGGCTGACGGGCGATTTGTTCGCATTTTGTAAGGATTTGGGGGAACTCAGCAGACCCCCGTGTCCACCCCGAAATAGTGGCACCGGCTGAAAGGGCGTAATCTCAAGGGATGGGAATTGAACTGGGAATGCCGCATATCGGGGTCCAGCGTCCCACCGATGCCGGGCCAGGGCTCATGGACAGTTTCGGCCGGAAGGCCACTGACATGCGGCTGTCGCTGACCGACAAGTGCAACCTTCGATGCACCTATTGCATGCCCGCTGAGGGGCTCGACTGGTTGCAAAAATCGGCTGTGCTGTCGCGGGAGGAAATCGTCCGACTGGTGCGGATCGGGGTCGATTCGCTCGGTGTGCGGGAACTGCGCCTGACCGGCGGGGAACCGCTGGTCCGCGCTGACCTGTTGCAGATCATCGGTGACATTCGCGCCAACCACGCTGACCTGCCGATCTCGATGACGACCAACGGCCTCGGCCTGGACAAGAAGGCCCGTGCCCTCAAGGACGCTGGCCTGAGCCGGATCAACGTGTCAATGGATTCCCTCCACCCGGACACGTTCGCCCAACTGACCCGCCGTCCGTTTCTCGACCGGGTCCTGCGCGGCATCGAGGCGGCAGCCGAGGTAGGGCTGGGCCTGGTCAAGATCAACGCCGTCCTGATGCGTGGCATCAATGAGGAGGAGGCGCCCGATCTTCTCGAATGGGCGGTCTCCAAGGGGTTCGAACTGCGGTTCATTGAGCAGATGCCCCTGGACGCCGATCATGGGTGGACCCGCGACGGGATGATCACGGCTCTCGAAATGCGCACCCTGTTGGAGCGCAAGTTTGTGTTGACGCCCGATCCGCGGAACCGCGACGGCGCCCCCGCCGAACGCTGGGAAGTGCGCCGGATCGCGGCACCCGACATCGTTGTCGGGACCGTGGGAATTATCGCCTCGGTGACCGAGCCGTTCTGCGCCGACTGCCGGCGCACCCGCGTCACCGCCGAGGGCAAGATCATGAGCTGCCTGTTTTCGCGTGAAGAGACCGATCTGCGGGACCTTTTGCGGTCGGACGCCGACGACGACGCCATCGCCGCCCGCTGGCAGGACGCCATGTGGGCCAAGCCAAAGGCACACGGGATGGGTCATGTGGGTCTCGGGTCCGCCGACTTTGTGCAGCCGGACCGCAGCATGAGCGCGATTGGCGGCTAGATGCTAGTTCGATATTTCGGCGCCGCGCAAGCCGCAGCCGGTGTCGCGGAAGAGCGCCTGGACCTCGACGCCTCAACAATCGACGTGGTGCTTGAGCACATCACCTCCCGTTACCCATTCCCGGTTCGGGTTGGCGCGCCGGCGATGCCCGAGGTCATTGCCCGGAGCAGCTTCCTCCTCAACGAGGTGGCGGCACGGGATCGCAGCCGCGTGCTCGGCGTCGACGATGTCCTGGACATCCTGCCGCCCTTTGCCGGCGGCTAGCCTTACCGGTGCCTTCACCCCCGGAGCACGAGCTAGACGCGCTCCAGGAGCATCGCGGTCCCTTGGCCAACTCCCACGCACATGGTCGCCTACCCCCGGTCCGCCCGCTCACGCTCCATCCGCCCCAGTAAGGTGATAGCGATCCGGGCACCCGAGGAACCCAGCGCATGCCCGAGGACGATGGCGCCGCCGTCGTTGTTCACCAACCCCGGGTCGAGACCCAGCCGGCGCGGGTTAGAACCTTCTCCGTCGCGGAAACTGGACCGATGCCCATGATTTCCGGCGGCACTCCGGCCGCTGCTCCGTCCACCACCCGTGCCCGGGGAACCAGACCGAACCGCTTCACCGCTCTTTCACTGACGACGACCGCGGACGCGCCGTCGTTGAGCGAACTCGAATTTCCTGCTGTGACTATCCCGCCGGGTCTCACGACCGAACGAAGTGAGGCCAAAGTTTCCAGCGACGTACCCGGCCGGGGACCCTCGTCCTGGTCCACAACGCCGGTCTTCGTTTCAACGGGGAGAATCTCCTGGTTGAACCGCCCCGCGGCAATGGCCGCCAGGGCATTCCCATGGGACGTCATCGCGAACGGGTCAGCATCTTCCCGGGTGATGCCATCCAGCGACGCCACTTCCTCAGCGGTCTCCGGTATCGACAGCTTTTGCTGTTCGCTGAAGCGTGGGTTGCTGAATCGCCAGCCCAGGGAGGTGCCAGCAATTTCGCCGGGCCGGGCGAAGGCCTTCACTGGTTTTTCCATCACCCACGGTGCCCGGGTGTGCGCGTCAGGGCTGAGCGCCATTCTGTTCGCCTCACAGATGATCAACAGCCGGTTGACGGTCGGTCATGCCTGGAACAGTGTCCGGCAGCCCGGCCAGCAGCGACTGGATGGAGTCGGTCCCCTCATAGGTGTGCACCACCTCCATGTCGGTCAGGTGGCGGGCCACATGGTTTTCCAGCAGCAACCCATTCCCACCCAGAATGTCGCGGGCCTGCAGGCAGATCCACCGTCAGTTCGGAGAGCATGTGGGCTAGCTTGTTCTGCACCAGCTGGAAGCCAGCGATCGGCTTGCCGAACTGCACCCGCTGCGTGGCATGGGACACTGCGGCTTCGTAGGCAGCGATGCCGTGGCCCACAGATTCCCAGGATGCTCCGCTGCGGGTCGCCGTCAGTACCCGGGTCTCGTCCCTGAAGGAGTGAGCCTCGGCGAGCTTGTTCTCGGCTGGAATGCTGACAATGTCGATCATCACATCGGGCTGCCAGATGGCCCGCTTGCCGATCTTCCCGGTGATGAGTTCGGTGGTGTAACCGTCAGATGATGACCACGTCGGCAATGTCGGCGTTACCGATCCATCGTTTGCGACCGTTCAGGACGTAGTGCCCGCCTTCTTGGCGGGCTGTGGTTTCCAGTGCCACCGAGTCGGATCCATGGTCCGGCTCAGTCAGACCAAACGCACCGATCTTGTCCAGCGTAGCCATGCCAGGCAGCCACCGCTGCTTCTGTTCCTCGTTGCCGAGCATGTTGATTGTGCCCTTGGACAGCCCGGACTGCACTCCGATGAACCTATTGAGGCTACCGTCCCCGCGCGACATCTCAAGAGAGACCATTCCGGCTGCCAGCCTGCTCAGCCCTGGGCCGCCGGCCCTGACCGAGTTCTACGAGGCCGGGCACTACGGGCGGAAGACCGGGAAGTGTTGGTACGAATATCCGAAGGGCAGCTAGAGGCTCCCCCACCTGCACTCTCACCCGCTGCGTTTCCAGTAGACCCAAACCGAACTACGCGAAGATCTGATTGAATTCTTGATCACCCCTGCCCACGCTTTTGACGGCAGTTCCCGGGACGGGATCAGGGGATGAGCTGCGCGGCCCCGAATGAAACTCCGAACTGTACGCACCATAGGTCCACGGAACGGTAAGTCGACAGATCAACGTCGTCCGGGATGGTGTACACCTGATTACCTTGGTTTCCCTTGATCAGACCGAGGTCGTAGAAGGCTGCGGTGCCTGCTGTGTACCACCCATCCGTTCCCTCGACCACAGCCGCGGCGCTCAGCCAGACGTGCACGTCCGGTCCGTTGGAGGTATCCAGGTTCTCCAAAGTAAGGACCCGTGTCCCGTCGGCTTGTTCAATGATCCTTACTGTTCCAGTTGTCGCGTGTTCGTGGCTGATCAGAGAGCCTGAGGCGAGTTGCACCGCTTCCGGGGTCTGCTGATCGGGGGCGGGAGCCCGGGACGGATCGGTTCCGGCGGCGGAGGTAGGTGGGGCTGGGGACGCGGCAACAACAGGGATTTGGTCATCCACTCTGACGTCGACGAACAGCAGCCACGGCTTGAAAAGAATCAGGCCAGCGACCAGCACGATAAGGGCTGCAGCTCCTGCAACGGTGATCCATATTCGTCCGCGTCGACTGGTCTTCATGCCGGAAATCTAGCACCTCTCGGAGCGGCTGGAGCCGCTCGATGAACCGACGTAAGGGAAGCGTAGTGGTTTAGATCGGTGGAAAGGTGTTTTCCGGCTGGCTACTGGCCGAAGTCAGCCGGCGTATCGAACGGTCCGACGACGGTGATCGTGCGTGGCGCGGCAGCCAGTTCGGCTGCCAGTTCCCGCACCTGCTCCTCGGTGACCGCGTTGACCCGGGCCAGCACCTCATCAAGGCCGAGGAACTCCCCCGAGACCAGTTCGGCACGGCCGAGCCTGGACATCCGCGACCCGCTATCCTCCAGTGCCAGCACCATTCCACCGGAGAGCTGCCCGACGGCGCGGCGCAGCTCGTCGGACGAGATACCGTCAGCGGCGAGCCGGTCCAGCTCGGCACCGAGCAGGTCAATCACCTGGCCGGTTTTAGCCGGTGAGCACCCGGCATACATAGCGAAGTAGCCAGCATCGGCGTAGGAGGCGGAGAACGAGTAGGTCGAATAGACCAGCCCGCGCTTCTCCCGGATCTCCTGGAAGAGCCGCGACGACATGCCCCCGCCGAGCACGGCGTTCAGCACGCTCATTACGAACCGGCGGTCGTCGGTGGCGGTGATTGACGGGCAGCCGACCAGAATGTTTGCCTGCTCCACGGCACGCCGGATAACCCGGATTCCTCCGGAGCTCTCGATCGTCACCGGCGTATCCGATCGCCGGGCGACAGGAAGTGCGTCGTCCCCAAGCGTCCAGCCGGCGGTCCGCAGCGCGTCGAGCACGAGCCCGCACACCACTTCGTGGTCCAGTCCTCCGGCCGCGGTGACGACCAGCTCCGAAGGACGGTAGTACTGGCGGTAATGAGCCAGCACCGAGTCGCGGGGTACTGCCTTGATGGCGTCGGGCGTACCGCCAATGGGTCGACCGAGCGGGTGGGACCCGAGCACCGCCTCGACAAACTCTTCGTGGGCGACGTCGGCGGGGTCATCGCTGTCCATCGCGATTTCCTCGAGGATGACGTCGCGTTCCTGTTCCAGCTCGTCGGCGTCGAGCACTGCCGATGTGACCATGTCCGCGATGACGTCGATGGCCATCGGAAGGTCGGCGTCGAGCACCCGGGCGAAGTAGCAGGTGTGCTCTTTCGCCGTCGCGGCGTTGGATTCACCACCGACCTCGTCAAACGCCTCGGCGATTTCCAACGCAGTGCGCCGCGTGGTGCCCTTGAAGAGCAGGTGCTCAAGGAAGTGAGTGGAGCCGTGCTGGCCTTCGGCCTCGTCCCGGGATCCGACGCCCACCCAGAAACCGATGGTCGCCGACCGCTGGCCGGGCATCGCCTCGGTAAGGACGCGCACCCCGCCAGGGAGTACCGACCGACGCACGACGGCGCCGCCCAACGTCCCCGCAACGAGCGTCGGGTCCTGACCGGAGCCGGTGCCGTCCGCGGAAGGCGCAGGGGTGGGTAGCAGCGGCAGGACGATCGACGTCGGCCCAGTGCGGTTCTCGTGTGAAACGGCCAACGGCCCTGCTCCCGACGAAGTGTCGGGAACAGGACCGGAGGCGTTGTTAGCTGATACAACCATTCGTTAGTTGTCGTCACCCTCTGTTGAACCGACCGATACGGCCGAGTCGCCTGAGGCGTCAGCGGCGGCGTCATCAGCAACCACTGGGGAGAGCGAAAGCTTTCCGCGGTCGTCGATCTTGGTGATTTCAACCTGGACCTTCTGGCCCACCGAGACAATGTCGTCGACGTTGTCGACGCGCTTGCCGTTCGCCAGCTTGCGCAGCTCGGAGATGTGCAGCAGTCCATCCTTGCCTGGGGTCAGGGAGACGAAGGCACCGAAGGTGGTGGTCTTGACGACCGTACCCAGGTACCGCTCGCCAATCTCAGGAACCTGAGGGTTGGCGATGGCGTTCACTGCGGCGCGTGCAGCCTCGGCCGCACCACCGTTGGTGGCGCCGATCAGGACCGTGCCGTCATCTTCGATGGAGATGTCAGCGCCGGTGTCTTCCTGGATCTGGTTGATCATCTTGCCCTTGGGGCCAATGACCTCGCCGATCTTGTCAACCGGGATCTTTACCGAGATGATGCGTGGCGCGAACTCGGAAAGCTCGTCCGGCACGTCGATGGCTGCCTCAAGGACCCCCAGGATGTGCAGGCGTGCTTCACGGGCCTGCTTCAGTGCTGCGGCGAGCACCGAGGCAGGGATTCCGTCGAGCTTGGTGTCCAACTGGATGGCTGTGACGAACTCGGCGGTACCGGCAACCTTGAAGTCCATGTCGCCGAAAGCATCTTCAGCGCCGAGGATATCGGTCAGTGCCGCGTAGCGGGTCTGACCGTCGACGACGTCGGACACCAGGCCCATGGCGATACCAGCGACGGGTGCCTTCAGGGGCACACCGGCGTTGAGCAGCGACAGGGTTGAAGCACAGACCGAGCCCATCGACGTCGAGCCGTTGGAGCTCAGCGCCTCGGAGACCTGGCGGATCGCGTAAGGGAATTCCTCACGGGTCGGCAGGACCGGCATGAGGGCGCGCTCGGCGAGGGCACCGTGACCGATTTCGCGGCGCTTCGGCGAACCGACGCGACCGGTTTCACCGGTGGAGTAAGGGGGGAAGTTGTAGTTGTGCATGTAGCGCTTGCGCGTTACCGGCGACAACGAGTCAATCTGCTGCTCCATCTTGAGCATGTTCAGCGTGGTGATTCCCATGATCTGGGTTTCGCCGCGCTCGAAGATCGCAGAACCGTGAACGCGAGGCAGGACCTCGACCTCGGCGGTGAGCTGTCGGATATCGCTCAGGCCGCGGCCGTCGATACGGATCTGGTCCTTGAGGATGCGCTGGCGGACAACGCTCTTGGTGACGGACCGGAACGCGGCTGAGAGTTCCTTTTCGCGTCCTTCGAACTGCCCGGCGAGGTCAGCAGTGACGCTGTCCTTGAGGGCGTCGGAGGCGGTGTCGCGCTCCTTCTTGTCGGCGATCTGGAAGACCTCGGTCAGCTTGGCGGCTGCTGCCGACTCGACCGCTGCGAAGACGTCGTCCTGGTAGTCGAGGAAGACCGGGAAGTCGACGGTTGGCTTGGCGGCGCGGCCGGCAAGGTCAGCCTGGGCGTCACAGAGGGCGCGGATGTAAGGCTTTGCCGCTTCCAGGCCGTCGGCGACGATCTCTTCGGTCGGTGCGGTGGCACCGTCTTCCTTGATGAGCTTCCACGAGTTGTCGGTGGCTTCAGCTTCCACCATCATGATGGCGACGTCGTCGCCCTCGGGACCGCTGACCACACGGCCGGCAACGACCATGTCGAAGACCGAGTTCTCCAGTTCGGAGTGCTTGGGGAAGGCGATCCACTGATCCTGGCCGCTGCCATCGGAGACGAGTGCCACGCGGACACCACCGATGGGACCGGAGAAGGGGAGGCCGGAGAGCTGCGTGGACATCGAGGCGGCGTTGATCGCAACGACGTCGTATCGCACGTCGGGGTTGATCGCCAGAACGGTGACCACGATCTGCACCTCGTTGCGGAGGCCCTTCACGAAGGCCGGGCGCAGCGGGCGGTCCATCAGCCGGCAGGCGAGGATCGCCTCGGTGGAAGGACGGCCTTCGCGGCGGAAGAAGGAGCCTGGGATACGCCCTGCGGCGTACATGCGCTCTTCAACGTCGACGGTCAGGGGGAAGAAGTCGAAGCCTTCGCGGGGATGCTTGCCAGCGGTCGTTGCTGACAGGAGCGCCGTGTCTTCGTCGATGTACACCATTGCGGCGCCGGCTGCCTGCTGTGCAAGGCGGCCAGTCTCGAACCGTACGGTGCGCTTGCCGAACCGGCCGTTGTCAATAACGGCTTCGGCGAATTGAATTTCGGGACCCTCCATAGAGAGTCACCTCCGTTTCTGTTTGGGCTGGTGCCCTGCCGGAACCTGATCACCGTTCAATGCGGTGATGCTTGCACCCGGTCTTCGATCGAGATCCACGGGGACTCACGCGTGCTCCGCATTGTTCTGCGCTGCACGGCCGTCTGCTCCCGGAGACCACTACCGAGGACCGCGAATGCGCGGTGCCTGCCTGGCTCCATGTGTTTTTAGTTGTTTGTGTGGCCGGTGGCCACATGTGGAAGGCGGCTCCCTCCCTCAGGAAGGACCCGCCCCACGTGTGTTACTAGCGGCGCAGGCCGAGGCGCTCGATGAGCGTACGGTAGCGCGTGATGTCAGTCTTACGCAGGTAGTCCAGCAGACGACGACGGCGTCCAACCATCAAGAGCAGACCACGACGCGTGTGGTGGTCGTGCTTGTGCATCTTGAGGTGTTCGGTCAGGTCGAGAATACGGCGGGACAGCATCGCAATCTGCACCTCAGGTGAGCCGGTGTCGGCTTCCCCGGTTGCATATTCCTTCATGATTTCCTGCTTGATAGCGGCGTCAAGGGCCACAATAACTCCTAGAGTTGTACCGTGAACAAGTTCCCTGGTCTTGCCGGCAGTCGCCTGCCGAACCAAAGACACAGAAAGATCCAGCCACCACGGACTGCAGCCGGATCCACCTCCTAGGTTACCTGCTGAGGCGATGTTCTGTCGAAAGGACCTTGCGGGTCTGTTCGACGTCGAGCCTCATCTGCGCGATCAGCGCATCCGGGCCGGTATAGGCCACCATTCCGCGGAGCCGCCCGGTGAACTCCACAATGACAGTTTGCCCATACAGGTCGAAGTCTGAGACCTCTTCCGGTGGCCGGTCGATGACGTGGGCCTCCACCTGGCGGCTCACCCCTTCGAAGGTGGGATTTGATCCCACCGAGATGGCTGCGGGCCACCGGGTCCCTGCGTCGTCGACGAGCCAGCCCGCATAGATCCCGTCTGCGGGTATATACCCGCCGGACGCTGGGGACAGGTTGGCTGTCGGATAGCCCAGTTCGCGTCCGCGGGCAGCGCCGTGGACCACCTCGCCGCGCATCCGGTGCGGGCGTCCGAGGATCCGCGCGGCGGTGGCGACGTCGCCGTCTTCCAACACCTCCCGCACCCAGGTGGAGGAACACCGGCGGTCGCCGTCGGCCTCGGTGGGGTCGGTGGGGCTGGCGCCGAAATCGTCGATGACCATGACCTCGAACCCGAGCTTCTGCCCGAGGTCGCGCATGGTGCCGAGGTCGCCGCTGTTGTCGCGACCGAACCGCACGTCATGTCCGATCACCACCGCGCGCACCTTCAGCGTGTCGACGAAGACCTTCTTGACGAATTCTTCCGGCGTGTTTGCTGCAAGCTCCAGCGTGTAGTGCATCATCAGCAACGCCTGGATACCAGTGGTGGCCAGCGTTTCAACGCGGTCTTCGAGTCCCATGATGAGCTCGGGGGCCTGCTTGGGCCGGTGCACCTTCGCCGGGTGCGGTTCAAACGAGATGACCACCGCGGCTGCATGGTGCGTTTCGGCCGCGGCCACCAGTTGCTGCAGCACGCGCTGGTGTCCGCAGTGGACGCCGTCGAAATTGCCGATGGTAACCACCGATGGACCAAAACCATTCGGAACACTGGTCAGGTCAGTCCAGTAGTACACGCATCTCCTCTTTCGTTGTGAACCGCCGCCGGGCGGGCCGGTCGGTTCGGTGCCGACGGCCGGTATTAGCCGCGGGCCGCGTATTCGTTACGGATCTCGGTGGTCTTGGCAATGTACCGGTGCCACACGAGCAGCGCCGCAGGGAAGGCGAGCTCGATCACCATCAGGATAATCATCAGGTAGTGCGGGGTTCCAGAGAAAGCCCAGGACAGGACCCGGCCGATGCCGCCAATGAATACCATCAGGCAGACCAGCCACAACATGTTGGCCCACTCGAACTTCACGGCAATGGTGATAAACGCCGCACCCACGCCCACCATCATGGCGGCAAAGAAGCGGAACTGGTTTTCCAGAGTGGGGTTTGTGCTTGCCTGGTCGGCCTCTGGAAGACCGCCCGTACCGGTGATTAGGTAGTACGCTCCGAAGCCAGCAATGACTAGCCCCACGAGGACAACGACCGTGCGGAAGACACCCCACTCCGATTTCCCGGTCTTGGGCTTGCTTGGCTTCTTTCCGGCCTTCGGGGCGGTTTTGGCTGACGACGGCGCGCCCGTTTCGGCCTGCGTGCCGGTAGGTGCGGCGGACTGGGCTCCGGCTGGCCGTGACTGCCCGACGGGAGGGCTTCCTGGTGTGCTGCCTGAAGCCGGACGGGTACTGTCCTGCGGTTTGCCGGCGGGGTGATTTTCTGGGCTGGACATGATGCTCCTTTTGAGGTGGCTGATGAACGGTGCTGCTGCCGGTAATCCTAAGGCTGCTGCTGATGTTCCTGGTGTCATACTCTCACGCAGGAGGGCTGGACCGCTCGGTGGCCCGCCTCGCTATGCCCGGCCGGTTGAGGTACAACCACCAGAGTCCAAGCACCGGCAGCAGCAGGGGCACAAAACCGTATCCTCTGCCAAACAGGGACCACACCGTGTCACTGGGGAACGCCTCAGGGTCCAGGAGGCTGAACAGTCCAACCGTCAGCACCCCGACCAGTTCCAGCCCCACCGCTCCTACCGAAACCCAGTACCAGCGTTTGCCCGGCCTCGCGAGGGACACCGTAGCAAGCACGTACACGACGGCCGCAAGGCCGGTGAGGAGATAGGCAAGGGGCGCCTCACCGAATTTGGTGCCAATCTGGAAGGCCGCCCGCGCGGTTGCCGCGAGGGCGAAGACACCATAGACGGCGATGAGCAGCCGACCTGGGCCACCGTTGCGGTGCCGGGTCGGCACCTCGGGTGTCCATTCAGCAGGGGGCGTGCTCACAGGGGTACCCGGTCCCAGATTTGTTCCATCCGGTACAGCATAACGAAGACGGTGATCCCGGCGGCGCCGAGCACCAGGTTGCTCCACCGGCTGCGCTCAAGGATGGCCCACCAGAATCCTGCCAGCGGAATACACAGCGCGGTCAAAAGGTAGCCCCAAAACTCCCACACTTCACCATTGAGCGTCTCTCCCCCGGCCTGCCTGATGATGGCAGCCACGCCGTAGATGACGAGGAACAGTTCGACGGCGGCGACCGCGAGGATGGTGATGTCGTTGGGTGGCTGGCGGATCACGGCCGCTCCGATGCAGATCGCGGCAGAAACCAGGCAGACAACAACTCCCGCAATGAAGAAGCCGTCGACGATCACTGGGCGGAACCGTTTCCGGGGGCGAAAACCAAGAGGGGCCGGGCCCGGTCTGAAGAGTTTTTGAGGAGGGCAACCAGGGTGCCGTCAGGGGCAAAGGCTGCGACAGGGCCGTCGTCGTCCCCGGCCGGGACGAACCGTCCGTGGGACAAATCAAGTGCTTCTCCCGCCGAGAGTTCACGGGGGGTGAAGAGGACGCGCGCGGCTTCGTTGATCGGGAGCAGTCTGAGATCGGTTGCGAGTTCGTCGAGGGTGGCTGCCTGCTCCAGCGAGTAGGGGCCCACCCGGGTGCGGCGGAGGGCGGTCAGGTGCCCACCGACCCCCAGCGAAGCGCCCAGGTCGCGGGCCAGCGCCCGGATGTAGGTCCCCGAACTGCACTCGACGGTGACAGCGATATCCTGCAGGGTTCCGTCGGCCACGGGCCGGATGTCGTGGATGTCGAAGCGGTGGACGGTGACAGGACGCGCCGCAAGGACCACGTCCTCGCCGGAGCGGACCCGGGTGTAGGCGCGCTGACCGTTCACCTTGATGGCGCTGACGCTGCTGGGAACCTGCTCGATGTCGCCGGTCAGGGCGGCGGCGCCGTCGCGAATGGCTTTGGGCGTCACCCCTGCGGCGGTGGCGGTGGCGACGACATCGCCCTCGGCGTCGTCGGTAATGGTGGACTGCCCCAGCCGGATGGTGGCCGTGTAGGTTTTGGAGGTCCCCACCACATAGGTGAGGAGCCGGGTGGCCCGGTTGATGCCGACCACCAGTACTCCTGTTGCCATCGGGTCGAGGGTGCCGGCATGACCCACCTTCCGGGTTCCTGCCAGTCCGCGCATTTTGCTGACCACGTCATGACTGGTCCAGCCCTGAGGCTTGTCCACGATAATCAGTCCTGAGTGGACCTGCCCGGAATTCACGCCTCTCAGTATAGGCGCGCTGCGGTCGCGCCAGATCCGTAATCCGTGGGTCTCCCGTCGCCACGCCGGCTGTCGGCATCGTTGTCGGGCGGGGATACGCTTGCCTTATGCCCAAGATTTCGACCCATGCCGATGGACTGCCCGCCAACCAGATCCGGGAAATCACCCAGGCCGCCTGGGCGACACCCGGTGCGATTGTGCTGAGCATCGGCGAGCCTGGCTTTCCGGTGGCGCGCCATGTGCTGGAAGCTGGCATGGCTGCCCTGGATCGGGACGAGACGAACTACACACCCAACGCCGGTATTGCACCGTTGCGTGAAGCCTTCGCCGCACGGTTTGGCGACCAGCAGTCGGTCGAGGTGGACCCCGGGCGGGTGTACGTGACGGCTGGGGCCCAGCAGGGGCTGCATCTGGCGATGAGCCTGCTGCTCGATGTGGGGGACGAGGTGCTGATTCCCAATCCCGGCTACCCGACCTTCGGTATGACCGCGAAACTGCTGCACGCGGTCCCCGTGGAGTACCCGCTCCATGCCGGGCATGGGTTCCAACCGCGGGTGGAGGACCTTGAGGAATTGCTCAGTCCCCGCACCCGGGTGCTGATGCTCAATTCGCCGTCGAACCCTCTCGGCGCGGTGTTCAGTGAGGCCTTGACGCGGTCCTTGATGGAGTTCGCCCGAGCCCACGACCTGTGGGTTATTTCGGATGAGTGTTACGAGTCGTTCACCTACGACGTGAACCATGTCAGCCCGGCACGCTTCGATGGGACCGGAGCGGCCGATGGTCCCGGCGAAAACGCCGCCCGAGTCTTCACCTCGCTCACCCTGTCAAAGACCTACGGTTTGACGGGAATCCGGGTTGGCGCCCTGATCACCCCGCCCGGGATGGAGCAACGGCTCGATAATGTCATGGAGTCAATCGTGTCCTGTGTTGCGGCGTCGTCGCAGTACTCGGCGCTGGCGGCACTGACCGGCCCACAGGACTATGTCGCTACCGCCCTGGCCCATTACCGAAGCAACCGGGACGCGGCGTCGGCGGTGTTGACGTCACTCGGCATTGATTTCCTTGACGCGCAGGGAGCCTTCTATCTGTGGGCAGACCTGTCCCACGCCACCGACCGGGACGTGCGGAGCTGGGTGCATCGTCTGCTCCGGGAGCGTGGCGTTGCGGTGGCGCCCGGCACGGCGTTCGGCTCGATCGGTGAGGGCTGGATCCGTATCTCGCTCTGCGGCGATTCAGCCGAACTCATCGAGGGCCTCTCCCGCCTTCCGTCCCGCGCGCAAGCCACGGATTAGCCGCGGGAAGACACTGCAGCTGCGTGACTGAATTATGGAAGGGATACAAATGAGCTGGCCGTATCGTTGAAATCAAAGCGCCCAAAATCGGGAAACTCCACATACGGCAGCCCGACAAGGTAGAGACGACGTCCGCCGTACCAGGTGTGTTGGAACAGGATGTTTCCGCCCCATGCCTTCGCTGAGGACGCTGAGTCGTTGAACTTGTAGGGCCACCATTTGAAGTTTGGCCACGTGACGGTGAAGAATTTTGACCCACCGCTGAAGTTTCGGTCGCGGTAGAGGAGAGCTGATCCGACCTCGGCATATCGGTGGTATTGGTCCACCCGACCCTGGTGCTCTTTCGGGTCCAGATGCTCAAGATCATGGCTGAGAAGCTCCCCTACACGGCTCTGCGCCCGCTGCATCAGGAAGTATTCAACGGTCAAGTCGGCGTCACCGACCACTTCCGAGCGGATAGCACTTACCCGTTCCTCTGCAGCTCGGAGCCGCTGCGCGATGCCCTCATCAGCGCGTCCGACAATCTCGACGGCCTCTCCTGGCGACACACCTTCGTGAACTTCCGGCGCGCTGTCACCCACCTGGATAACGACCACGGCACTTTTTGCTTCATCTTGAGCGGACATAGCGCTGATCCTTTCGATCTAGGTAGCCCAGTTAGCTTCCTTGACCAAGTAGACCTGCCACCCCGTTACCGCGCCGTTACTGCTAGCCAGAACCGGGCCCGCAGCCGCGGACCTGCCCTCCTTGCGTCAGGGATTGCTCGTTACTTCGACGCGTCGACGTCGTTCTCGTCGTCGTTCTCTTCCGACTTCCGGTACGGATCCGCGTCGCCGGCGAACTTTGCCCCTTGAGCGATTGCCGCAACCTCGGCGTCACGTTCACGCGCAGTGCGCAGCAGCTCTTCGAGGTGGTTCGCGTTGACCGGGATCTCATCGGGGACGAATTCCAGGGTAGGCGTGAGCCGGGCGGTGATGTTCCGGCCAACCTCGGACCGCAGCACACCTCGCGCCGATTCGAGCGCGGTCCGGGTGGCGACCTGTTCGTCTGCGTCGCCGAACACCGTGTAATACAGGGTGGCGTGCTGGAGGTCGTTCGTCACCCGCGCATCGGTGATGGTCACTGCCTCAAGCCGTGGATCCTTGACCCGACGACGCAATGCCTCGGCGACAATAACCTTAATCCGTTGTGCGAGCCGTGAGGCCCGTGCCGGATCTGCCATAGCTAACTCCTCTTGCCTAAACATTTATCGATAAGAATCGGGGACTTCAAGGACGCTGGCGAGGACTGCCGTCGTCGCAAGCTCGAGCATGCGGCGCGGCAACCAAGCCAGGTACCTGGCCGTCGTCGTTGTCCGGCGGCCAGGGAGTGGCATCGGGCCTACCGGAGCTGGGCGGCTGGCGACCGAAGGTCGTTGCCGCCCAGCGAAGGGGCGGGGCCGCCGGATAACGACGGCGCCCGCGCCCGCGAAGTGGGCAAAGGCGCCCCGGATTCCGGGGCGCCCAAGCTCACACCTTAGACGCGCGGCTTTTCGCGCATCTCGTAGGTTTCGACGATGTCGCCTTCCTTGACGTCATTGAAGGA
Organism: Arthrobacter sp. TMN-50; assembly: GCF_054511125.1. NCBI lineage: Bacteria > Bacillati > Actinomycetota > Actinomycetes > Micrococcales > Micrococcaceae > Arthrobacter > Arthrobacter sp. TMN-50. The sequence goes on from NZ_JBTNDG010000007.1 coordinate 86,074, forward strand.
CCCAAGACCGATACCACATTCGAAGTCCGTACGGACCTCGGTGGCGTCGTCCTTGAAGCGACGCAGGGACTCGACGGTGAGGTTGTCGCCGACAACCGTCCCGTCGCGGACCAGGCGTGCCTTGGAGTTCCTGCGGATAACACCGGAGCGAACGATCGAACCGGCGATGTTGCCGAACTTCGAGGACCGGAAGACTTCCCGGATCTCTGCGGTGCCCAGCTGTGCTTCTTCGTACTCTGGCTTGAGCATGCCCTTGAGCGCTGCCTCAATGTCATCGATTGCTGCGTAGATGACCGAGTAGAAGCGCAGATCCACCCCTTCGCGGTCGGCAAGGTCCGCCACCCGCTCGGCTGGCCGAACGTTGAACCCGATGATGATCGCCGAGTCCACGGTGGCCAGGTTGACGTCGTTCTGGGTGATGGCACCCACGCCGCGGTGAATAACCCGCAGCGCGACGCCGTCGCCCACATCGATCTTGAGCAGTGAATCTTCAAGTGCTTCAACAGCACCGGAGACGTCACCCTTGAGGATGAGGTTGAGGGTGTCGACCTTGCCTGCTGCAACTGCCTGATCGAAGTCCTCGAGGCTGATGCGCTTGCGGCGCTTCGCCAGGGCGGCGTTACGGTCGGCTGCTTCACGCTTCTCGGCGATCTGTCGGCCGGTCCGCTCGTCCGGCGTCACCAGGAAGGTGTCGCCGGCGCGAGGCACCGTGGAGAGTCCGAGGACCTGCACGGGGCGGGACGGTCCCGCGACCATCACGTTGTCGCCGTCCTCATTGAACATGGCACGAACGCGTCCGTGGGCTACACCGGCAACAATCGTGTCCCCGACCCGCAGCGTTCCCGACTGAACCAGAACCGTGGCTACCGCACCGCGACCCTTATCGAGGTTCGCTTCAATCGCGATACCGCGGGCGTCCTTGTTCGGGTTGGCCCGCATGTCAAGCGCAGCGTCGGCCGTCAACAGCACAGCTTCGAGCAGTTCGTCGATGCCTTCACCCTTGAGCGCCGACACATGGACGAACATGGTGTCGCCACCGTATTCCTCGGGAACCAGACCGTACTCGGTGAGCTGACCCTTGACCTTGTCAGGGTTGGCACCTTCCTTGTCGATTTTGTTCACTGCGACGACGATCGGCACGTTGGCGGCCTGCGCGTGGTTCAGCGCCTCAACCGTCTGAGGCATGACGCCGTCGTCGGCTGCGACAACCAGGACCGCGATGTCGGTGACCTTCGCACCACGGGCACGCATGGCGGTGAACGCCTCGTGACCGGGAGTATCGATGAAGGTGATGGCCCGTTCGGTGCCCTCGTGATCGTGGTCGATCTGGTAGGCACCGATGTGCTGGGTAATGCCGCCCGCTTCGCCTTCGACGACGTTGGACTTGCGGATCGCATCCAGCAGGCGGGTTTTACCATGGTCAACGTGACCCATGACGGTGACCACCGGAGGACGCGCCTCAAGCTCGGTGTCGCCTTCGGCTTCGAGCTCGGCATCGAGGTCGATGTCGAAGTTCTCGAGCAGCTCGCGTTCCTCGTCCTCGGGCGAGACCACCTGGATTTTGTAGCCCAGTTCGGTGCCGAGCACCTCGAAGGTGCCTTCGTCGAGTGACTGGGTTGCTGTCGCCATTTCACCGAGGTGGAACAGGACAGTGACCAGTGCCGCCGGGTTCGCATCTATCTTCTCGGCGAACTCGGCGAGTGAGGAGCCGCGACGCAGCCGGACGACGGTGTTACCGTCGCCGCGGGGTACGCTGACGCCGCCCAGGGACGGAGCTGACATCTGCTCCAGTTCCTGACGCTTGGCGCGCTTGGACTTGCGCTGCTTGCCGCGTCCTGCTCCACCCTTGCCGAAAGCACCGGCAGTGCCGCCGCGTCCACGACCGCCCTTACCGAAGCCGCCGCCTGCTGGTGCTCCGCCGCCCGCGCCGGCTGCGCCTGGAGCGCCACCTGGGCCGCCGCGGCCCGGTCCGCCACCTGGCCGGGCTGCGCCACCGCGGCCTGGGGCCGCTGGACGCTCGGTGCGGTTAGGCATCATGCCCGGTGTGGGACGTGATCCTGCTGCACCTGCTGCTGGACGAGGACCGCCTGGACGGGCTGCTCCGGCTGCGGGACGTGGGCCGCCCGCACCGGCTGCTGGGCGGGGACCGCCTGCTCCAGCTGCTGGACGCTGCCCACGCTCGTCGTCGCGACGTCCCGGGCGAGGCATTCCCTGCGATGGTGCGAAAGGATTGTTACCTGGACGGGGTCCGCCTGAGCGATCGCCGTCCCCGCGCCCTGAACGGGGCATCCCCTGCGATGGTGCGAAGGGGTTGTTGCCTGGCCGCGGAGCGCCGGGGCGGGCTGCGCCGGGACGTGCTGCGGGTGCCTGGGCCTCGGCTGGCTTTGGCGCTGGTCGGGCGCCGGGCTTGGCTGCCGACGATTCTTCCTGCACCGCTGGTTGCGCTGCGGGAGCCTGCGGTTCCGCAGCTGCTGGCTCGGGGGCCGTGGTTGGGGTTTCCTGGCGTTCCTTTTCCGGTGCCTTCGGCGCGGGTGCGGCCGGCGTGGCGGCCTTCGGCGAAGCTGGAGTGGCAGCGGCCGGGGTGGACGCCGGGGTAACTGCCGGTGCTGGTGCAGCCTTCGCCGGCGCTGGTTCAGCGGCTGGCTTGGTTGCAACTGGCACATCCGGGAATGCGCCGCGAAGTTTCTTCACGACGGGTGCCTCAATTGTTGATGAGGCGGAGCGGACGAATTCGCCCAACTCCTGCAGTTTGGCTACTGCATCTTTCGAAGTAATTCCGAGCTCTTTGGCGAGCTCGTGTACGCGGACCTTAGCCACATTTCTCCTGTCTCGGTCCGCACCGAGTCAGGCACGAACCGTCTAATTCCTACTGCAGACCACAGCTGCCGGGGCAACTGAAAAGCCATTTGCAAAGCTCAACAGATTTTTCATCGTTGGGCACTCATCGCTGGGTACTCATCGGGAATCCATCAGTTTTCTGACCCGCTTTCAGGGAGGACGGTTTGTTTGGGGCGGCTTCGTAGCGAAGCTTCCTTGAGTGCGTGGAGCCGATCCTCAACGTCGCGAGTGTCAACCTGGCACCGGAAGGCGCGGTTGAACGCACCGCGTTTAAGTGCCTGTTCCATGCACGCCGGCTGGGGGTGCAACCACGCACCTCTACCGGAGAGCCGGCGGCGATCGTCAATCACGACGGCGTTGGAACCGTCCACATTGTCTTTCACCAACCGCAGCAAAACAGCCTGGTCATCACGGTTCCGGCAACCCACGCACGTTCTCATGGCGGTTTGTTGGGATGGCAATGACCTAAGCCTCTTCCATTCTAGCGCTTATCCGCAGGCAAGACTGCATCCCCGGTACTCGCGGGTGTTCAGGCCTTGACGGCGTCGGACACGATGTCGATCCGCCAGCCGGTCAGCTTTGCAGCCAGGCGGGCGTTCTGGCCCTCCTTACCGATGGCCAGCGAGAGCTGATAGTCGGGGACCACGACGCGGGCTGAACGGGTGCTCTCGTCGGTGATCGTGACCGATGACACCCGTGACGGCGACAGTGAACTGGCAATGAAGGTAGCCGGATCGTCGCTGTAGTCGACAATGTCGATTTTTTCGTCGTTGAGCTCGTTCATGACCGCCCGCACACGGGAACCCATTTCACCGATACACGCACCCTTGGCGTTGACACCCGGTATCTGGGCCCTGACGGCAATCTTGGTGCGGTGTCCTGCCTCACGGGCAAGGGCGACAATCTCGACCGTATGGTCGGCGATCTCCGGCACCTCCAGTTCGAACAGCTTCCTCACGAGTCCCGGATGGGATCGCGACAGCGTGATCGAGGGGCCCTTCATGCCGCGGTGGACGTCGACGACGAACGCCCGCAGCCGGGTTCCGTGCAGGTATTTTTCGCCCGGAACCTGCTCGGGCGGTGGCAGCAGTGCCTCGACCGATCCCAGGTTGACCTGGATCATGTGGGGGTTAGTGCCTTGCTGGATCATGCCGGCAACCAGTTCACCCTCTTTCCCGCGGAACTCCCCAAGGATGTTGTCGTCCTCGGCATCACGCAACCGCTGCAGGATGATCTGGCGGGCGGTGCTCGCCGCAATCCTGCCGAAACCGGTGGGGGTGTCGTCGAACTCGCCAACCGGCGCGCCGTCGTCGTCGGTCTCGGTGGCCCAGATGGTGACGTGACCGCTCTTGCGATCCAGTTCGGCCCGCGCAGTGTCCTGCGATCCCGCGGTCTTATGATAGGCCACCAGCAACGCCTGCTCGATGGTGGGGATCAGGAGCTCCAGCGGAATTTCCCGTTCGCGTTCAAGCAGCCTTAGCGCACTCATATCAATATCCATTTAGGCCTCCGAAGCTGGGTGTGTCGTGGTGGGGCGGGCATCATCCTGGATGCCTTCGTCCCCGGTGTCGTCAGGATGCGCAAACTCGACCTGCACTGTCCCTTTACGGATGTCAGTGAACATCAGAGTCAGGGGGTCACCCGTTTTCGGCTTCATCCCCTTTTTTACGGGTAGGTGGGGGGTCAACCGGACGCCATCATCGGTGACTTCCAGGAGCCGGCCGGTCACGTCGTCGCCCTTTGATGGGCGGATCGTTACCAGTCGACCAACGTTGCGCCGCCAGTGGCGGGGCTGGGTGAGGGGGCGCGATACCCCCGGTGAGGATACTTCGAGGCTGTAGGGGCGCCCGTGGTCGTGCGGGTCGGCGTCCATCGCGAGTGAGACGTCGTGAGCCACCTCGGAAATGAGGTCCAGGTTGACAGCGCCGGTCTGATCCTCTGGAAGGTCGACTACCACGTTGACTATCCGCTCGGATCCTGCGGATTTGATCTCAACGGCCTCCAGAAAGAGCCCGTGCTCCTCAACGGTGGGCAGCAGCATCGCTGTGAGCCTGGCCGATTCGCCCTGGTCGGCGGCTTCGCGTGCCTGTTGCTGCAGCGTGCCCGCCGCAGGCGGACTGTCTGTGCCCGGCCGAACCGCCATTGCTGCCTCCCACTCGATGATGTTGTAGCTCTAGGGTACCGACTTTCCGACGTGTGCGGTGTATCGGCTGCCGAACGGGCGGGGATCATGACATCATCAGGAGTTGTGAAGGACTCTGTTGCCCCTCGGGGTTCCGGCTTGCCCGACGCCGCGCGCTCCGTCGCACGACGAACCATCAGGACGCTTGCCCTCCTCCTTGCCTTCACTCTCGTGGTTGCCCTCGGATTGAATCTCGACGGCTCACCATCCGAGGGCCCGCCGCCCCTGTCGTTGACCGAGGAAGCGCAGCTGGCTGCGGAGGCCAGGGCAGCGGATCTTGCGACGGCGGCAACGATGCTTGCTGCCACCGCCCAGTCGGCCGACCCCGGGTCCGGTTTAGGCGGCACCTACACCGTGACCGCTGACATGCTGCAGGACCAGGCCGGCGCCCTCAGACACCCACTGCTGTCCGCGCCGGTGGCCACCGATCTGCCCGCCGAAGGCGTCCCCACGGAGTCCCAACACCTCCCCGAGCCATCCGCGGGCGCTTCCACCGGGCCTTCGGTCCCCCCGGAGCCGACACCCACGCCATCCGGGTTTGTGGCTGACCTGTTCGGCTCAGCCCAACAGAACCTCAACGCCGCACTCACCGCCGAGCCGGGTCTGGCGCGGCTCCTCGCCTCAGTGGGTGCCAGTCAACGGCATCAGGCAGTGACGCTGGCCGGGCTGCAGGACCTTGAGGTTCCGCCGGTACCGGCGTTACCGGCCGCCGCGGTGGAATCGCCGCCCGACTGCACTGGCGCCACTCCGGCGAATAGTACTGAAACTGGCTGGCTGGCTGAGGCGGTGGCCGCCGAATATCGGTCGGCCTACGCGTACGAGGTCACCGCGGCCCGCACACCCGACCCGGCGCCCCTCGACACGCTGGCGGACCAGCACGCAGCCGCGGCAATGGAGGGTGAGGTCCTGCTCGATGCTGATGCCTGTGTCCCATTCCCTCCGCACATCCCCGCGTTCGCACTCGACCCTGGATTCGTTGAGGACCCGGCCGCGGCACTCGCCGCCCTCGACGCAAGCCTGGTCGGCATGTACGCCGATCTGGTGGGGTTGACGGACGGTGCGGCACGGCGTTGGGCGGTCCAACGGTTCACTGCGGTCACCGATCACCGGCATACGACCACCGACATCGTTGAGACGTTTCCCGGCATTACCGAGCGAAATCCTGAAGGGTAGCCACCATGTCAGACAGCGTTCCCGATCCAAGCGGTGTTCCTAGTCCAGACACAGGAGCTAACGCAGTGCTGCATAGCGACGAGCCACACCGCAGCGATCTGGCGCACCGCCTGAACTGGCTGCGCGCGGGCGTCCTCGGTGCCAATGACGGAATCGTGTCGGTGGCAGCGATAGTGGTCGGCGTCGCAGGAGTGACGAATGCTACGGGCCCCATCCTGACCGCCGGCCTGGCGGCACTGGTTGGCGGGGCCATTTCGATGGCGCTTGGCGAGTACGTCTCGGTGAGCAGCCAGAGTGACAGTCAGAAGTTCCTCATTGAGAAGGAACGCCGCGAGCTCAGGGAACAACCAGATGAGGAACTGGCCGAACTCGCGGCCATCTATGAGGACCGCGGGCTCACCCCTGCCACGGCCCGCACCGTGGCGGTGGAGCTCACCAGCCACGACGCCCTTGCCGCGCATCTGGACGCCGAGCTGGGAATCAAAGAGACCGACGTCGTCAGCGCCTGGAATGCCGCGTTCGCTTCCGCCGCTGCCTTCTTTCTGGGGGCGGTCCTGCCCCTGTTGGCGATTCTACTGCCGCCGCCTGAGTGGCGGGTCCCCACCACATTCGGTGCAGTGCTGGTTGCCTTGTCGGTGACTGGGGCGGTGGGGGCGTCGATTGGTGGCGGGTCCAAGACCCGGGCCTCAGTCCGCGTCGTGGCCGGTGGTGCGTTGGCTCTTGTGGCGACCTTTGTGATCGGGTCCTGGCTGGGCGCAAGTAACCTCGTGTGATGCTTCCACCAACCGCCGAGGAGTGAGCTCTGGCGACCTGGCGAGTTCTAGTGGTTCACTAGAACTCACCGCTCGGCGGGGCCGGTTGGGCGGGCCGGTGAAGCCTAGACTTAGCCTCGTGGACGTATTCGGAGTCGAGCTTCCCGCCGCGTTGGTCAGCAATGCGCTGCGTCTTCCGGGCGGACGCGGCTGGCTTACCAGGTGGCAGGACCTGGTCCAGCTCCGGGTGGCCGAGTGGGATCTGAGCCTTGACCTTCCCGGCACGGTTCGACCCTGGTTCGGCAGCGCAGCGGTGGTCTTCCCTGTGCGGCGTGGCGATGGCAGTCCGGCCGTTCTGAAACTATCGGTCCCCCACGACGAGGCACTCCCCGAACCCGATGCGCTGGCACTTTGGGCCGGCCGGGGTGCCGTGCGCCTGCTTGCGGCGGCCCGCGACGACTATGTTCTGCTGCTGGAGCGTTTGGACGGTGATCAGTCGCTTGCCGGGATACCACTGGAGGAGACGGCCTCCGTGTGGGGCGCGCTGGTTCGGTCCCTGTCGCTCCGCCCGGGCGACGGCGACCTGTGGCAGGACATCCCTTCGGTCGCCGCCCAGGCCGAGATGTGGACTGACACGCTGCCTGCTGATTGGGACCGGCTGGGACGGCCGTTCGAGCGGTGGCTGCTTGAGTGTGCGCTGGAGGTCTGCCAGGTGCGGGGTGCGGTGGGGCGCCGGTCGGAGCAGGACGTACTGGTACATTCCGACCTTCACTATTCCAACATCCTCCCCCGACCGGGATTAGTCGGGGCAGGTGCTGCGGCTTCCGGCTATGTGGCGATCGACCCGAAGCCGGTGGTCGGAGATGCCGAGTTCGCCGTCGCGCCCATGCTGTGGAACCGGATTGGCGATCTGTTTCCTGGGGACCCGGCGGGCCATCTTCGGGAGAGATGCTCCGATCTGGCGTTCGCCGCCGGCCTGGACCCGCTGCTGGCGCGGGACTGGGCTGTGGTCAGGGAGGTGCAGAATGCGCTCTCGGCCGTTGAATCCGGGAATAAGGACGATGCCCAGCGCTCCCTGTGGGTGACCAGCACCCTGCTGCGGCGCACCCTGCCCGAGCTGCCAGCCTCAACAGACCTGCTCAGGCCATAAGCTCCGTTTCGACCCCGGACCTACAGGATCGGCTGGAGGTTCTCGATCCATACGTCGTAGCCGAGTTTGGCGACCAGGGCGGACACCACCACGAGGAAGACAATCCTGACGAACTTGCTGCCCTGCGTGATGGCCATTCGTGAGCCGAGGTAGCCACCGGCCATGTTGGCGAGGCCGAGCACCAGGCCCAGCCCCCATAGCAGCGAGCCATTCGGGAGGAAGAACATCAGCGCGCCAAAGTTGGTTGCCAGGTTCACGATTTTCGACTTCGCGCTGGCGTCCAGGAAGCTGTAGCCGAGCAGCGTCACCATGGCGATGATCAGGAAAGACCCGGTGCCCGGCCCGATCAGCCCGTCGTAGAACCCGATCACCATACCGATTGCCGCAGCCGTTCCGTAATGCCGCCTGCCGGTGTGGCGGAGCTTCGTCAGCGTCCCCACGGTAGGGCGGAACGCGGTGAACACGGCGACAGCGATCAGCGCCACCACAATGATGGGCTTGAACACCGACGACGGTAGGGAGGCGGCGATGATGGCACCGCCAAACCCGCCCACCAGGGCGATACCAGCCATCGGTAACGCGGTCTTCAGGTCCGGTTTCGCCCGCCGGTAATAGGTGATGGCGCTGGTGGTGGTGCCAAAGAAGGATCCCATCTTGTTGGTCGCCAGCGCCTGTACCGGGGTGATCCCGGGTACCAGGAGCAGGGCGGGCAGCTGAAGCAGCCCGCCGCCACCCACTACGGCATCCACCCAGCCCGCAGCGAATCCCGCAACCAACACCAGGAGGAGGGTCGCGAGCTGGATCTCTTCCAGCCCGGAGTACATCCGGTCCCGCTACTGGGTGACGAGCAGGCGGAGGTGTTCAACAACCTCTGCCACTGCGACGTTCTCCGCCTCGCCGCTGCGGCGGTCCTTGACCTCTACCACGCCGTCGGCCAGGCCACGCCCGACGACGACGATGGTCGGCACGCCGATCAGCTCGGCGTCGCCGAACTTCACCCCCGGGGAAACCTTGGGCCGGTCGTCGTACATGACGTCCAACCCGGCGGCTGTGAGGTCCTCGGCAAGCTGGTTGGCTGCGGCGAAGATTTCCTCGCCCTTGCCGGTGGCGACCAGGTGGATGTCGGCGGGGGCCACATTCCGTGGCCAGATAATGCCCTTGTCGTCCCGGTTGGATTCGGCGAGGGCTGCGATGGCGCGGGTTACCCCGACGCCGTAGGAGCCCATGGTGACCGTTGCGAGTTTGCCGTTCTGGTCGAGGACCTTCAGTCCCAACGCCTCAGCGTATTTCCTGCCGAGCTGAAAGATATGGCCCATCTCGATGCCGCGGGCCGCCTTCAGCGGACCGGACCCGTCGGGTGCCTCGTCGCCGTCGCGCACCTCGACAGCTTCGATGACCCCGTCCCAGGCGAAGTCGCGGGAAGCCACCAGGCCGAAGACGTGTTTGCCGGAGACGTTGGCTCCGGTGATCCAGGCCGTCCCCGAGACGACCCGTGGGTCCACCAAATACGGAATCCCGGTTGACCCGTCCGCGCCGAGCACTGGAGCGTCGAGGCTCAGCCCCGGACCGATATACCCCTTGACGAGGCCTGGGTGCTTCCTGAGGTCCTCCTCCGAGGCTGGCTCCACCATCACTTCGCCGCCGACCTCAAGATGCGGCGCGAGGTTGGCTTCAATGCGTTTCAGGTCGACCGTCCGGTCGCCAGGCAGGCCGATGATCACCAAGCGGCGTCCGCCGGTGGGCAGGACCGCGGCGAGCACCACGTTTTTCAGGGTGTCAGCGGCGGTCCACTGACGATCGTCCCGCGGGAGAACTTCGTTTGCATGGTTGACCAGCGTGTCAATGGTCGGCGTGTCAGGGGTGTCCTTGATGTCAGCCGGCGCGGCACCGGTGAAGTCGATCTCTGCCGGCACGACGGTGGTGACCGCCTCGACGTTGGCTGTGTAGCCACCCTCCGATGCGACGAACGTGTCTTCGCCGATTTCCGATGGGTGCAGGAACTCCTCGCTCTTGGATCCGCCCATCGCGCCCGCGGTGGCGGCAACGGGGACCACTGTCAGGCCGAGACGCTCGAAGATCCGCAGGTAGGCGCCGCGGTGTAGCTGATAGCTGTCCTCCAGGCCGGCGTCGTCAACGTCGAACGAGTACGAATCCTTCATGATGAATTCACGGCCACGCAGTAGGCCAGCGCGGGGGCGTGCCTCGTCGCGGTACTTCGACTGGATTTGGAAAAGGCTCAGCGGGAGGTCCTTGTACGAGTTGTACAGGTCCTTCACCAGGAGGGTGAACATTTCCTCGTGGGTGGGTGCGAGCAGGTAGTCCGCGCCTTTGCGATCCTGCAACCGGAAGATTCCATCGCCGTACTCAGTCCACCGGTTGGTTGCCTCGTAGGGCTCTTTGGGGAGCAGCGCAGGGAAGTGAACTTCCTGGGCGCCGATGGCTGCCATTTCCTCGCGGATGATGGTCTCCACCTTGCCGAGCACCCGCAACCCCAGCGGCAGCCAGGTGTAGATCCCGGGCGCTGCCCTGCGGATATAGCCGGCCCGGACGAGGAGCCGGTGGCTGGCTACCTCGGCGTCGGAGGGGTCCTCGCGCAGGGTGCGCAGGAAAAGGGTGGAAAGTCGAAGGACCACGCGTTTGAATCCGTTTCTTCAGCACTGACTGCCTCGGCAGCTTAATCAGATACCAATCTAACCGTTTCCGGCAGACACCGGTGACACCGGGCCCACGTCGTGAACCGCTAGAGGCCGCGTAGTGCGGTAACCGTCGTGTCCACGAGGTCCCGCCCCCGGACCAGATCCACCGCGCTGTCCCCCGAGCTGCCCACTGTCACGTTGATGGTGGTGGTCCCAACGACGGCGGTCAGCGAAACGGTCTGCTGGATAGTCCCCGGCACCTGGACCACGGTCTGGACCGCGAACGCCTCGTCGGCGATCGTAGCAACCTCCAGCTCGCTCACGCGCACCATCACCGTCTCCCCAGCGATGTCCATCTCGAACTCGGAGCAGTCAGCGAGCTGGTCCCGGTTGGCATCGAGCTGGTCCTCGATCACTTCATCCGATGCGTGGCTGGTCAGACTGACGGAATCCGGTTGCAGTGACGATGCTCCGGCGAAGGTCATGGTGGCGAGAGCGGCGTTCAGGGCCTGTTTGGTGAGATCCGGGTCGGCGAAGACGTTGCATTCCTCGGGCGAGACGGTCAGATCGCCAGGGTTCCTGCTGCCGGACTCCACGACGAGCTCCCGGATGTCCGAGTCTGTCAGGATGACCCCTTCGAGCGACTCTTCAGCATTCACTGTTGCCAGTGCTGCTGCCAGCTCGTCGGGCGTGAACTCGGCGTCCAGGCTGGCTGCCGGGGCGCCGCCGGCGTCGGCGCTGTCGGTTGGGTCACCGGCGCTGTCGGCTGGGTCGGTGGTCGGTTCGGCCGACAGCGTAGCGGGGGGTGGGAGGTCATCAGTGTCGCCCGCACTGCATCCGGTGCCAGCAAGCAGAACGGCACATGAGAGAACGGTCAGCCAGCGGCCGTCCCGCCCGCTCATAGCAAGACCGTGGCGAAGGTCCCTACTTCACTGAATCCCACCGTGCGGTAGGCTGCCAGCGCCCTCGTGTTGAACGAGTTGACGTAGAGACTCACTACCGGGGCGCGTCGCTGGGCGGCGAGGACGACGGCGGCAAGGTAGCTCGCGCTGAGCCCCTGCCCTCGGTAGGCCGGGTTCATCCAGACGCCCTGGATCTGAACCGTGGTGCTCGAGACCGTGCCAAGTTCGGCTTTGAAGATCACCTGGCCGTCGTCGTCGAAATCTGCCAGGGACGCCTGCCGCCGGACCAGTGACGCCACCCTGCGACGGTAGTGTTCGCCTCCACCGGTGAAGGGTGAGTAGCCAACCTCTTCCTCGAACATCGCGGCGCATGCTGGCACAATGACGTCCAGTTCGTCTTCGCGGGTGAATCGGAGCCCGGCTGCGGGTTCGACCCAGGGTTGTCCGGTGATGGCCAGCAGCGGCTGGGCGGGGCGTACATCGAATGGCTCTGGACTGTGATCCCGCAGGGTGGACCAGATGGCCAGCACCGCGTCGGAGGGGCCGAAGATCGAGGAGAATTTTCGTTGTGACTGCCCAAGGTAGGTCCCGAGGGCGGCGCCGTCGGCCGCCGAGACTCCGATGGGTACCAGGTTGACCCCGGCCCAGCAGGCCGAGACCAGCTCACCGTCACGAACAATGCCGATTACTTCGCCACCCGCATAGGACGGCGACAGGCCGCGGGACGCCTCGAGGTGCGAGGCGATGAAGACGTTGGCGGTCGGGTCACGCTCGACCAGCCGTCCGAGGGCTTCGTTGTGCTCTTTGTCGAGCGTCATGAACCCATCGGCCACGACGGGATCCGCGGGACCGGCCGGGTCGAGTGGCTCAGTGTGCGACCTAACTGACGGTAACCATGGGGCCACCCTGGCCAGCAGTCTCGCCATCGGCTTCCCCCATTTCTTCAGCTATCCTCATGGCTTCTTCAATGAGTGTCTCAACAATCTGGTCCTCGGGAACAGTCTTGATGACTTGTCCCTTCACGAAAATCTGGCCTTTGCCGTTGCCGGAGGCCACCCCAAGGTCAGCCTCACGGGCTTCGCCTGGGCCATTCACCACACACCCCATCACCGCCACTCGGAGCGGGATCTCCATGCCTTCGAGGCCGGCGGTCACCTGCTCGGCGAGGGTGTAGACGTCTACCTGCGCACGTCCACACGACGGGCAGGACACTATTTCCAGTTTGCGCGGCCGCAGGTTCAGCGACTGTAGGATCTGGTTTCCGACCTTGATTTCCTCGACCGGCGGAGCGGAAAGCGACACACGGATGGTGTCGCCGATCCCCTTGGCGAGCAGCGCACCGAACGCTGTCGCCGACTTGATGGTGCCCTGAAAGGCAGGACCTGCCTCCGTCACGCCGAGGTGTAGGGGCCAGTCGCCCCGTTCGGCCAGCAGCTCGTAGGCGCGGACCATAATCACCGGGTCATTGTGTTTGACGGAGATTTTAAAGTCGTGGAAGTCGTGTTCCTCGAAGAGGGAGGCTTCCCAGACAGCCGACTCGACCAGCGCTTCCGGGGTTGCCTTGCCGTATTTTTCCATCAGTCGCGGGTCGAGGGAGCCGGCGTTGACGCCGATGCGGATCGAAGTTCCGGCGGCCTTGGCTGCAGCGGCGATCTCTTTGATCTGGTCGTCGAACTTGCGGATGTTCCCTGGGTTGACCCGGACGGCAGCGCAGCCAGCATCGATGGCCGCGAAAACGTACTTCGGCTGGAAATGGATATCGGCGATGACTGGGATCTGCGACTTCCGGGCGATGATCGGCAGGGCTGCGGCGTCGTCGGCGGACGGGCATGCGACGCGTACGATGTCGCAGCCGGTGGCCGTCAGTTCAGCAATCTGCTGCAGGGTCGCATTGATATCGGTGGTGGGGGTGGTGGTCATGGACTGGATGCTGATGGGCGAATCCGATCCCACGCCCACAGAGCCCACCTTGATTTGCCGGGTTTTGCGGCGGGGAGCAAGGACGGGCGGTGGGGCGGCTGGCATTCCTAAACTGACCGAGGTCAAAGGATCCTCCATGTGTAGGTCATCGGTACATCAAAGGTGGTGGCTTTTAGGCATACTGCGACAGCAGGCCGATGCCGGGCTTCCACTCGGTGGCCTTGACCGCTGCGATGGCACCCTGGAGTGCGAAGGGATCCTGGCGAAGGAGATCGTTGAGCGACTGCTCATCATCGGCGGTAAAGATCAGGAGCGCACCTGCACCATCTGCGAATGCGCCGGAAGCAAGGACCCGCCCATCGCTCGCGAGGGTGGTGAGCCACTCGCGGTGAGCCGGCCGGTGCTCATCGCGTAGGTCGGAGGTATCGGGGCCATACACATATTCCACTGCGAAAACACTCATGGATCCACCTTATACGTGATTACAGGAGGTACGCCGCCGCGAAGCCGGCGACGGCGGCGGCCCACAAGAGGGACGTCAGGGTTCCGATGATGAAGCGTTCGGCTACCGCTGGGGTTTCCTTCAACTCCGCGTACCTGCCGAGGCCCTTGATCGCCACCACGTAGGCAATTGCCACCGGTTCGTTGGCGAGGATGGCTCCAGCCACCCCGAGACGTTCGAGGACGCCGATCACGAGACCGCCGCGCAGGACCCCGGGACGGGGTGCTGGCTGCGCCGGCGTAGCGGGTTCGCGTGCTGGCGGATCGGGGATCACGACCCTTGGGGCGTCTTCGCCCCTCACCTGCTCGGCGGTAGTCGGCGGCCCGTGCTTCTTTTCGTGCTCTGCCGCCTTCTCCTGCACTGTCTTCTCGTGCTCATCGACCGAGCGTGCGAGCTTCAGCACGCCGGTAGTCACTGGCCAGCCGGCACCGGCCGCCACCAGCAGCGTCAGTAGTATCCACAGCGCTTCCATGTAGGCCCTCGTCTTCCTGTCGTTACTCCGGGACTCTACAGTCTGGGTCTGACGCTTTGCGCACGGAAGCGGCTTACCGTCGGAAAGCGGTGTCGGCCCGCTGCAACAGCACGGCCGCGGCAGGCCTGGCAGCCCATTCCTCGACCCACGCCGAGCGGGCGACCGCCTTACTCACGGCCTGGGAGGTGATGCCAAGCTGTCGCGCCACGGCAGTCTGGCTCCCCCACTTGCCTGGTTCCAGCAGATCGAGGACCCTCCATTCGGCTGCAGTCCGTTTCATGACGTGCAGCCCAATCAGCATTAGCACACCCTCCGCTTCGGCGCTCCCCGATCCGCCATCCACTGTGACGGCCGCCCGGTCGCCCGCCTTCTTGGCTCGTTCGACTGCCGAACGGGCGGCGACGAAAGCGGAACCTCTCCCTTCACGCGCGCTTGATGGCAGGGGCCGGTCCACGCCCCCAACCCCGATCCCGACATACCAGCCGCCCGTCCGAAGGCAGAGCAGTGCGACGTCGACGACCGCCTCCGGCGAGTCAAGGACCCCCTGCACTTCGTCGCCCACTGATCGATCGAAGGGAAGGACGGTCGGTACCTGCCGCAGCAGATTGAGGAGGTCGGGGACGCCGTCGTCGGCTTGGGAACTGCCCTTCTGGTCGATCGTCATGACGAACATAGGTCAACCCTAAACAGTTGTAGACGTAATAACAACCTAATTAGCGCTCAACTTGTTTTGCAACCATTTGGAGTTGTTCGCCCGGGGCGGACCGGGAGGACGCTAGCCGAAAAGACTAACTGGCTTCACAATGTCCGCATAGATCAGCAGGGCGCCCATGCCCATGAGCAGAACTGCCACCACATAGGTGAGCGGGAGGAGCTTGGCCATGTCGAAGGGCCCGGGGTCAGGGCGCTTGAATAACCGTGCGAAGGTCCGGCGGATTCCTTCCCACAGCGCACCCGCGATGTGGCCGCCGTCGAGGGGCAGCAAGGGGATGAGGTTGAAGACAAACAAGGCGATATTGACGCCGCCCACCAGGCCCACCAGGGTCGCCAACCGGGATTCGATGGGGATTTCGTCCATCGCGGAAACCTCACCGGCAATCCGGCCGACGCCGACCACACTGATCGGACCCTCTGGATCGCGTGGTGCATCCGAGAACGCCGCCTGCCCCACCTCGACGACACGTTGCGGGAGGTTGATCACCACTCCGGTCACTGCGACGACGTTCTCCCCCACTGCGGGCAGCACATCGCTGGCCGACCCCGGCACCAGTTCCTGCTGGGACCCGACGCCGATAAACCCGACGGCTTCGAGGACTGGACTACCGTCGTCGTCGAGCTTGGGCCGTCCGTCGATGTCGGGAACGGGCCGTTCAGTCAGCAGGGGGGTGATCGTGGTGGTGACTGTTTCGCCGTCGCGAACGTAACTGATGTCGGTTTCGTCGCCAGCAGTGTCCCGGATCCACGCGGACAGCTGGGTCCAGTCGGTGACCTCCTGACCGTCGTAGCTCACCACCCGGTCACCGGGTTGCAGCCCGGCGTCGAAGGCTGGAGCGGCGGGATCCTCGTCGGTGCAGGCGGTTTGACCGGTGGAGGCCTGCTGATTGGCTGGGACCACGCACTCGTAGACCTCGGACACCGTGGTGGTCGCCTGCGGCGACCCGAAGCCCATGATGAGGATGGCGAACATGACGACGCCAATGATGAGGTTCATCACTGGCCCGCCGAGCATGATGATGATGCGCTTGTAGATCGGCAGCTTGTAGAAAACCCGGTTCTCGTCGCCGGGACGGAGCTGCTCGGCGGCGGCCTGCCGCGCATCGGAGGTCAGTTGCTGGAACATCCCGGTGCTGGATGGGCGCACTGCCGTCCCGGCGCCAGCGCCGTTATCCTTGGCTGGCGGGAACATCCCCACCATGGAGACGTAGCCGCCCAGTGGGATGGCCTTGAACCCGTATTCGGTATCGCCGCGGCGGCGGGAGAAAAGCGTGGGCCCGAACCCGATCATGTATTGCGTGACGCGGACCTTGAAGAGCTTGGCGGGGACAAGGTGCCCCACTTCGTGCAGAGCGATAGACGCAGCAATACCTACTGCAACGAAGAGCACTCCCAGAACGAAGAGCAAAATGGTCAACGCGTTTCCTTTGGCTTAGCTGAACTGATCCTGCACACCACAACGAATCCGGGCGAGCGAGCGTGCCCGTTTCTCGGCGTCGAGCACGCTGCTGAGAGTGAGTGGCCCGCTGCTGTCGTGCTCGGCGGTGACGGCCTCTACCGTATCCACAATGTCAGTGAAACCTATCGCTCCGCTGTGAAAAGCTTCGACCGCTTCTTCATTGGCGGCGTTAAAGACCGCCATGGCCGTTCCGCCACGCTCGGCAGCGGCCTTGGCGAGCCGGACGGCTGGGAACGCCTCCTCGTCGAGGGGCTCGAAGGTCCAGGTGGTCGCCGTCGTCCAGTCGCAGGGGGTTGCCGCGCCCGGAACCCGGTGTGGCCAGCCCAGGCCGAGGGCAATCGGTAGGCGCATGTCAGGCGGCGACGCCTGGGCGATCGTTGACCCATCAGCGAACTGCACCATTGAGTGAATGATCGACTGGGGATGAACGACGACGTCGATCCGCTCCAGCGGGATGCCGAAGAGCAGGTACGCCTCGATCACCTCAAGCGCCTTATTAACCATGGTCGCGGAATTGGTCGTGACCATTTTGCCCATGTCCCAGGTGGGGTGAGCGAGGGCCTGCTGGGGGGTGACGTTCTGGAGGTCCTTCCTCGCTTTGCCGCGGAAGGGGCCGCCCGATGCGGTGAGGATCAGCCGGTCCACCTCATTGGCGGTGCCGGAGCGCAGGCACTGGGCGATGGCCGAGTGTTCGGAATCCACTGGGACAATCTGGCCGTCGACTGCTTCGTTGTGGACCAGTTGGCCGCCGACAATGAGGGATTCCTTGTTGGCAAGGGCGAGCAGATGTCCGGCTTTGAGTGCTGCGAGGGTCGGGGCGAGCCCGATGGATCCGGTAATGCCATTGAGGACGACGTCGGCGTCGGGCCAGGCGGCGAGGTGGGCTGTGGCCTCGGGACCGGTAAACAGCGTCGGCGAGTAATTCTTGCCTGATGCTGTCCTTGCGGCTGCGGCACGGATGGCAGCACTGATTTCCGCTTCGGTGCCGGTGGCTGAAGCGACTGCCTGGGCGTTGGTGGCGACGGCCTGTTCCGCCAGTAGCGTGAGGTTTCCGCCGCCAGCCGCCAGCGCCGTGACAGTAAACCGATCCGGAGCCTCCCGGATGACGTCGATAGCCTGGGTGCCGATCGAGCCGGTGGATCCGAGGATGACGACCCGGCGGCGTCCTGTGTCTGGGACGGTGAATACCATGATTCAAGTATCGCGCACGGGCAGGTTCAGATACGCAAAAAAAACGACCTCCGGGCTCACCTCCGCCGATTGGATTGGCAGTATCTGAGCCCGGAGGCCGTTTCTGTGATCTCGCGGATATTGCGGGCTGGACCGCTTAGCGGTTGATCGAGGCGAGGGCGTCTGCGATGGCTTCCTCACCGGAGATTAGCTCAAGCACCTGCCGGTCCCCCAGCTTTGACTCAAGCAGTGCCGCGATCACTGCTGCGACGTCCTTCCGCGGCACCGATCCCTGACCGGTCTTCGCCGTAAGGCGCACACGGCCGGTTGCAGGATCGTCGGTCAATCCACCGGGCCGGACGATGGTCCAGCTGAAGGAGGTCCGTGCAGCCAGGTCTTCTTCGGCGGCGAGCTTGGCCTGGAGATAGGCGTAGAAGATGTCGTCGAGTCCGTCGGGGCGGTGGCCATCGCGGACCGAGTCAGCCCCCATGGACGAAACCTGCACAAACCGCCCGACGCCGGCTATTTCCGCCGCGTCTGCCAGCAGCACCGAAGCGCCGCGGTCGACTGTATCCTTGCGTTCTGCGCTGCTTCCTGGTCCGGCACCTGCTGCGAAAACGACGGCGTCAGCACCGGTCAGCGCGGTGGCAATCTCAGCTGCGGGGCTCGACTCGAGGTCAACCACTACTGGGGTGCCGCCGTCGTTCTCAATGTCCTTGTTGTGCTCGGGGTTACGGACCAGGCCAATAACCTCATGACCCTGCTGAACTAGCTGGCGGGTGAGTTCGCGGGCAATTTTTCCGTGGGCTCCTGCTATCACTGTTCTCATACTGGGGTAACGGCTAAGGGTGCCCTCCAAATTCCCTCGGGTAGATCCGGAGGCGGTGAGTCAGCTGAGAATGCTGATGATGGCGGTTCCTGCGGCGGCTGAGGTGGGGGTGCGCGCTGAGGCTCCCGGACCGCACCGCGAAAGCACTTGTGCAGGACAGCGTCGCCTTATGCGATATTTTCCCTGGGATCGCTCAGCTCTCGCCGGCACGGGCCAAGGTCTGCTCAGCATGGCGAAGGATGGGACCGTCGATCATCCGCCCCCGAAACTGGAACACACCACCACTCTGGGCAGCCTCGGCGAGAACCGCTCGCGCGTAGTCGACCTCTTCAGTAGCGGGGCGATACGCCTCCCGAATTACCGGCGCCTGGCTCGGATGGATACACGCCTTCGAGTCGAAACCGGACGCCACGGCGTCGCGCGATTCAACAGCCAACCCGTCGAGATCAGCGATGTTGATATACACCGAATCCATCGCCGCCTTGCCAGCAGCCGCCGCCGAAAGCAACACGTGCGATCGCGCATGCGATGCCACCTGGCGGTACGACCCGTCGTCGTGACGGCTCGACGAGCCACCCAACGATGCCACCAGGTCCTCCGCGCCCCACATCAGAGCCACAACATTGGGCTCAGCTGCGATCGCCTGGGCGTTGAGGATTCCGGTCGCGGTTTCACATAACGCAACAACCGCAAATGGATTCAGGCTCCATAGATCGGCCGCCGCTTCGGCCTTCGCCAGCATGACCGTGCGGTATGCCGTGTGTTTCAACATCTCCACATCCAGCGCGAAGTCGGCGGTCGATGCAGGGTTGATTCTCACAAGGGTCCGCGACGGATCGAGCCGGCTGGCCGCTACGGCATCGCGTGCCGCAGCCTTACCCGCTGGCGCAACAGCATCCTCAAGATCGAGAATGACCGCATCCGCACGCTCGGCCGCCTTGCCAAACCGCTCCGGCCGATCGGCCGGACAGAACAACAGCGCCGGGCCCATCGTGAACGTACTCATGAGTTCTGGTGCCCTTCCTTGGTCCACATCAGCACGCTCCGGGTCAGCGTAGCAACCACGGTCCCGTCCTGATTGCGGCCGGTGTGATCCATGGTGACAATTCCCTGGCCAGGACGCGACGCGGACAGCCGCTTCTCCGTCACCACAGTTTCGGTATACAGGGTGTCGCCAGGAAACAACGGGTGCGGAAAACGTACGTTGGTCATGCCCAGCTGCGCCACAATGGTCCCCTGCGTCAGTTGCGGGACTGATTGCCCCACTACGGTTGCCAACGTCAGCATCGAATTCATCAGTCGCTGCCCAAATGGCTGCGACTCGCTCCACGCGGCATCGAGGTGCAACGCCTGGGTGTTCATGGTCATGGTGGTGAACAGGACGTTATCCGCCTCGGTCAGGGTGCGCCCCGGCTGGTGCGAATAAATCACCTCGGTATCGAGCTCATCGAAGTACAGGCCGCGCTGCTCGATGACGGTCCGGTCCGTTCCCGACGACTCCGATCCCGACGTCGGCTCAGCCATGGAGGTCTACCTCAAGGTGGGCGCCGGTGGCGGCGATCACCTCATCGACACTCACCCCGGGCGCCGTTTCGCGCAACACCAGCGTGCCGCCGTCGCGGTCGGGAACGACGTCGATCACCGCCAGATCTGTGATGATCCGGTTGACGCACCCCTTGCCCGTCAATGGCAGCGAACAGGATGCAACGATCTTCGCTTTGCCGCTGCGGTCAACGTGCTCCATCATCACAATGACCCGCTTGGCGCCAAACACCAGGTCCATGGCGCCGCCCATGCCCTTGACCATCTTGCCGGGAATCATCCAGTTGGCGAGGTCGCCATTCTCGGCCACTTCCATTGCGCCTAGAACCGCCACATCAACATGGCCGCCGCGGATCATGCCGAAGGAAGCCGCCGAGTCGAAGAAGGCCGCACCGGAATTTACCGTGACCGTCTCCTTGCCGGCGTTGATCAGGTCAGGATCCAGCTGCTCTTCGGTGGGATAGGGGCCGACGCCGAGAATCCCGTTCTCCGAATGCAGCACCACTTCAACACCCTCCGGGATGTAGTTGGGAATCAGAGTTGGCATGCCGATACCCAGGTTGACGTACTGCCCGTTTTCCAGTTCCCGGGCAACGCGGGCTGCCAACTCATTACGTGTCAGTGCCATGGTCAGACCGCCTTCGCCGGGTTGGAAACATCAGACGCTTCGGAAAACAGTGGCTGTTCGGCGGCTGACGACTGGTCGGAGGACGCCTGCTCGGATGCCAGTGACACGGTCCGCTTCTCGATCCGCTTCTCCGGACTCGGTGTGAGCACCACACGCTGAACGAAAATGCCTGGTATATGGACGTGCCCGGGATCGAGCTGCCCCGGCTCCACCAGTTCTTCGACTTCTGCGATCGTGATCTTTCCCGCCTGTGCGCAGAGCGGGTTGAAGTTCATCGCGGTGGCATGGAAAACAAGATTCCCGTGCCGGTCACCCTTCCAGGCATGGACCAGCGCGTAGTCGGGGTTGACCGACTCTTCCAATACATAGTCCTGCCCGCCGAACATGCGTACCTCCTTTGGTGCCGAAGCGATGGTGACGTTGCCGGCGTCGTCATACTTCTGCGGCAATCCCCCCTCGCTCACCTGCGTGCCCACCCCGGCCGGAGTGTAGAACGCTGGGATACCGGCACCGCCGGCGCGCAGCCGTTCGGCGAGGGTGCCCTGCGGCGTCAACTCCACCTCCAGTTCACCCGACAGGTACTGACGCGCAAATTCCTTGTTCTCACCCACATAGGAGCTGATGGTCCGGCGGATGCGACCATCGAGCAGCAGAACACCCAGCCCCCAGTTGTCGACACCGCAGTTGTTGCTGATGGTTTCAAGGTCGGTGGTGCCCTGCTGGTGCAGCGCGTCGATCAGGGCCACTGGAATTCCGCACAGCCCAAACCCACCGACGGCCAGGGACGCACCATCGGGGATATCGGACACCGCCTCGGCGGCCGTCGCAACAACTTTGTCGATCACTGTAACTCCTTCAGTACTGGCGTTTGACGGGCTGCTAGAGGCCGAGCTCCCGGGCGATCAGCATCAGCTGAACCTCGGTGGTTCCCTCGCCCACCTCAAGAATCTTCGAATCCCGATAGTGGCGTGAGACAGTGAACTCGTTGATAAAGCCGTAACCGCCGAAAATCTGGGTGGCGTCACGGGCGTTATCCATGGCAGCTTCACCCGCCACCAGCTTAGCGATGGAAGCCTGCGTCTTGAACGGCGTACCAGCGAGCATGCGGGACGCGGCGTCGTAGTACGCGAGCCGCGCGGTATGCGCGCGGGCCTGCATCCGCGCAATTTTGAACTGGATCGATTGGAACGACCCGATGTTGGTACCGAACGCCTGACGTTCCTTGGCGTACTTGATCGACTCTTCGACGCAGCCCTGAGCGGCACCGGTAGCCAGCGCAGCGATGGCGATGCGGCCTTCGTCCAGGATCTGGAGGAAGTTGGCGTAGCCACGGCCGCGGGCACCCAGCAGATTGGCTTCGGGAACGCGGACATCGGTCAGCGTGAGCGGGTGGGTGTCCGAGGCGTTCCACCCCACCTTGTTGTAGGCCTTCTCAGCCTTGAAGCCCGGTGTGTTGGACGGGACCAGGATGGTCGAAATCTCCTTCTTCACCGACCCGTCGTCGCGCGTGATGGTGTCGGTGACCGCGGTGACGGTGACCAGACGGGTGATGTCGGTGCCGGAGTTGGTGATGAACTCCTTGGTGCCGTTGATGACCCATTCACCGTTGACAAGTTTCGCCGTAGTTTTGGTCCCTGACGCATCCGATCCGGCCTCCGACTCGGTCAGGCCGAAGCCGCCGAGTGCCTTGCCGCTGGCCAGTAGCGGAAGCCACTCCTGCTTCTGCTCCTCAGTGCCGAACCGGTAGACCGGCATCGCCCCGAGCGACACACCGGCCTCAAGGGTGATTGCCACTGACTGATCGACCCGGGCCAGCTGTTCCAGGGCGAGGCAGAGGGCAAAATAGTCTCCACCCATTCCGCCGTATTCCTCGGGGAAGGGCAACCCGAACAGGCCCATGTCGGCCATCTGATCCACGACGGCGTACGGGAAGCTGTGCTCCTCGTCATGCTTAGCCGATACTGGCGCCACCACCTCGTCGGCGAAATTGCGAACGGTGTCGACGAGGTCCTGGTATTCCTCACTGAGTTCAAAGTTCATGACTTGCGTTTCTTCCTTCATTGGGTGTGGGCTGCGGCGTCGGCGGGATTTCTGTCGCGTGAATTCGTGCAACGACCTGGTTGGCTTTGACCAGATCACCGGCTTGGAGGTGGATGGCCACGGTGCCAGCGACTGAGGCCGTCAACTGGTGCTCCATCTTCATGGCCTCGACGCTGAGTAGCGTCTGGCCTGCGACCACCGCGTCGCCGTCTGAAACTGACACCGAGGTGACGGTTCCCGGCATCGTGGAGCGCACCTCAGGGTCTGCGGTTCCTTCGGACCGGGCGATCTGCGAAAGCTGGGTTTCGAGCCGCTCGGTCCTGTCGAGCACCCGGACCGACGTCGACCACCCCGCGTCGGCATACCAGATGGTAGCGCCGTGCTGTTCGATGGCTGCCCGACGGCGGATGCCGTCCACCGTCACAGTGCCCTGGGCCGGATTGTGGGTCACGGACCGTGCTGGGCCGCCGCCGAGACGGACGACGTAGCCCGAAGCCGTCGGCTGCACGAGCACCTCCCGGACGTCGCCAGGAGCGACGGCGACACGTAATGTGCGGGGACGGTGGGTTCCAATCCGCCACCCGTCCCGGCGGGCCCAGGGCGATCCGGCCGGACGGAAACTGGCAGGCTCGGACACGGAGTTGCCCGCCCCAATGGCCGCAAGGATTGAGATTTCCTCGTCGGAGATACGGCGGAACTCCAGTGCCGGCAGCTTGCGTTCGATCATGGTGGTGTCGAGACGGCCGGCGCGGACGTCGTCGTCGTTGATCAGCAGCTTGAGGTACTCGATATTGGTGTTGATACCCAGCACCACGGTGTCGGCGAGCGCCCGGTCCAACCGGGCGAGGGCCTCGGAGCGGTGCGGCCCCCACGCGATCACCTTGGAAAGCATCGGATCATAGCTGGCCGAAATTTCCAGTCCGCTGAGCAGCGAGCTGTCCACCCGGATTCCCTCCCCGACGGGTTCCACGAGCTGGATCACGGTGCCCGTGGACGGCAAGAACTCATCCTCGGGGTCCTCGGCATAAACCCGTGCCTCGACCGCGTGTCCGGTGAGCACGACGTCGTGCTGGGACAGGGTGAGCATCTCACCCGCGGCGATGCGGACCTGCCACTGCACCAGGTCAATGCCCGTGACCAGTTCGGTGACGGGGTGCTCCACCTGGAGCCGGGTATTCATCTCCATGAAGAAGAACTCATCGGGTGCGTCGGCTGAGACGAGGAACTCCACGGTTCCCGCTCCGCTGTAGTCGACGCTGCGGGCCGCACTGCAGGCCGCTTCACCGATGCGGGCCCTGGTCGCCTCATCGAGCAGGGGCGAGGGGGCCTCCTCAATGACCTTCTGATGCCGGCGCTGTAGGGAGCACTCCCGCTCCCCCAGATGGATGACGTTGCCGTGGTTGTCGGCGAGGATCTGGACTTCGATGTGCCGCGGCGTGACGATCAGGCGTTCCAGGAACAGGGTGTCGTCGCCGAAGGCCGACGCCGCAACGCGGCGAGCGGTCGGCAGTGTCCCGGCCAGGTCCTCCTGCCGGTCGACCACGTGCATTCCCTTGCCGCCACCACCAGCCGAGGGCTTGATCAGGAGCGGGAACCCGACGTCGACCGCAGCCTCCAGCAGTTGCTCATCGGTCAGCCCGGGCCGGGCGATGCCGGGCACCACCGGCACCCCATGGTCCATGACATGGTTTTTGGACCGGATCTTGTCGCCCATCACATTCAAGGCGTGCACCGGGGGGCCGATGAAAGCAATCCCGGCGTCGCTCAGCGCCTGTGCAAAGGCCTGGTTCTCGCTCAGGAATCCGTACCCGGGGTGGACCGCCTGGGCGTCGGTGCGCCGACAGGCATCGAGGATAGCGTCGATGGACAGGTAGCTCAGCGCTGGTGACGCCGGCCCGATCCGCACCGCGACGTCGGCCTCGCGAACGTGGAGGGCCTCGGCGTCGGCGTCGCTATAGACCGCGACCGACCGGATGCCCAGTGCCCGGAGGGAACGGATCACCCGACACGCGATCTCGCCACGGTTGGCGACCAGCACGGTATCAAACAGGGCAGGATCAGTATTGGGTTCGATGGGTAACATTTCGCTCACATCCGGAAAAGGCCGAAGGAGGTGTCCCGGACCGGCGCATTGGCACAAATATCCAAGGCGAGGCCGAGCACCGTGCGGGTATCCGCGGGGTCAATAATGCCGTCATCCCAGAGTCGGGCCGTCGAGTAGTAGGGGCTGCCCTGCGCCTCGTACTGATCACGGATCGGCGCCTTGAAGGCCTCTTCGTCCTCGGCGCTCCAGTCCTCACCGCGACCCTCAAGCTGGTCCCGTTTCACGGTCCCCAGCACCGCCGAGGCCTGGTTACCCCCCATCACTGAGATCCGGCTCGAGGGCCACATCCACAGGAACCGCGGCGAATAGGCACGCCCACACATCGAGTAGTTGCCGGCGCCGAAGGATCCGCCGACGACGACGGTCAGTTTGGGGACGCGGCAGGTGGCGACGGCGGTGACCATCTTGGCACCGTTTTTGGCGATTCCGCCCGCCTCGTAGTCGCGGCCCACCATGAAGCCCGACAGGTTCTGCAGGAAAATCAGGGGAATCCCACGCTGGTCGCAAAGTTCAATGAAGTGGGCGCCTTTGAGCGCCGACTCGCTGAACAACACGCCGTTGTTGGCGACGATGCCCACCTGATGGCCGTGCAGGGTGGCGAAGCCGGTAACCAGGGTTACGCCATATTCCTTTTTGAATTCGTGGAACTCGCTGCCGTCTACGATTCGGGCGATGACCTCGCGGGCATCGTAGGAGGCGTTGACGTCGGTGGGTACCGCCCCATAAACCTCGTCGGGGTCGACCGCTGGCTCGGTGGAGGCTTTGATCTCCCAGGCCGGTGAGGTCCGCGGCAAGGTGGAGATGATGTCCCGGACGATTTCCAGCGCGTGCGTGTCGTTCTCCGCAAGGTGATCGGTGACCCCGGAGATTTTCGAGTGGACGTCTCCCCCGCCCAACTCCTCGGCGGTGACGATCTCGCCGATCGCTGCTTTCACCAGTGGCGGGCCGCCGAGAAAGATGGTCCCCTGGTTACGGACAATCACCGTCTCGTCGCTCATCGCCGGAACATAGGCTCCGCCTGCTGTGCAGGACCCCATGACCGCCGCGATCTGGGGGATTTTCCGGGACGACATGGTGGCCTGGTTGAAGAAAATCCGGCCGAAGTGCTCCTTGTCCGGAAACACCTCGTCCTGTTTGGGTAGGAACGCTCCACCGGAGTCCACCAGATAGACGCACGGCAGGTTGTTTTCCAGCGCGATCTCCTGGGCCCGCAAATGCTTCTTCACCGTGAGGGGGTAGTAGGTGCCGCCCTTAACAGTTGCGTCGTTGGAAATCACCAGGACGTGGCGTCCGTGAATCAGTCCGACGCCGGCGATCACCCCCGCCCCGGGGCATTCGTCGTCGTACAACCCGTTGGCGGCAAGCGGTGTTACTTCCAGGAAGGGGCTGCCGTCGTCGAGCAGTTGGTCGATGCGCTCGCGAGGCAGGAGCTTTCCGCGAGCGACATGCCGCTCACGCGACCGCGGCGGGCCGCCGAGGGAAGCCTCAGCCAACCTTTCGCGCAATTCGGCGACCAGTTGCCGCTGTTCAGTGTCGTTCTGCCGAAAGCCGGGGCTGGTGGGGTCTACCTGGGATGTCAGCGTCTGCATGGGTCTTTCCCTGACCGGTTGCTCGTCGGCGAGCGGACCGTTTGTATGGAAGCATTTTCAGTTAGTATGTACTAACTGAGATTAGGTTAGTAGCTAATAACCGACTTGTCCACCAAAATGGGATGACCGGTTCACCGAACCGCACAAGATGGGGGCATCAATGGAAGCTTCTGCTCCGAGCCGGATCACCGGCCGCAGCATGGCGAAGGCCTCTCGCCGCGCCGCACTGCTGGATGCCGCGGCCCAGTTGTTTGCCGATCGCGGCTACAACGGCGTTTCCATAGAAGACCTTGGCGCCGCCGCCGGCGTCAGCGGTCCAGCCGTGTACCGTCACTTCAGCAATAAGCCGGCAGTCCTTGGTGCTCTTCTGGCCGGGGTCAGCGAAGACCTGCTCCACGGCAGCAACGCGGTGGTCGCGAACGCTCCGGACCCTGCGTCGGCGCTCCGCGGACTGATCGAGTTCCAGGTGGACTTCGCATTACGTAACGCCAATGTGATCAGAGTGCAGGATCGGGACCTCAACAGCCTGACCCCCGAAGATGAGCACACCGTGCGATTCCTGCAGCGCCAATATGTGGAAGTGTGGGTCGATGTCATGGCCAAACTCCTTCCCGACGACGACCCCGCCCAACTCCGCCGGAAGGCTCATGCGGCCTTCGGACTGATCAACTCGACTCCGCACACGACTTCCCGCCGGAAAAGCAGCAGCGACATTGCCGACCTGCGGCTCCTGCTGGAGAAAATGGCATGGTCGGCGCTTAATGCGTAGCCCATTGCCTAGTAACCTGTTTCTACCCGCCATCTAACCGAAAGTTCGATGTGACTTCACTACGCGCCGTTGAACCCTCCGACCTGGACGAGTTCTTTTCCCATCAACTCGATCCCAGCGCCAACCATATGGCCGCGTTCACGGCCAAGAACCCAGCGGACCGTGGGGTGTTCAACCATCACTGGCAGAACATCCTCAACGACCCCCAGATCACCGTGCGTACCATCCTTCACGACGGCGCAGTGGTTGGCAGCATCCTCGCCTACCGCAATGACGAGACCCCCGAGATCAGTTATTGGATTGACAAGGCCAGCTGGGGCCAGGGCATCACGACGGCGGCAGTAGGGCTGTTCCTCGAAGAGTTCACCGACCGGCCTATCCGTGCCCGCGCTGTGGTGGACAACGTCAACTCCATCAAGATCCTCGAACGCTACGGCTTCGAGCACATTGGTGAGGTCCAGGGATTCGCCAATGCCCGCGGCGCTGTCGTCAAGGAACTGGTCCTGGAACTCCGCTAGCTTCGCCTTGCCCCGCGTCTGGACGGCACAAGACCACCGGTCCGGTCCGTCCCGCTCTGGTGAACCCTTGGTGAACCGCGCGCGAAAGGAGCTGCTCCCCATCATCGAGGGTGAAACTGGCCTGCGGCCACCCATTTGAAGTGACTCTGCTGCCCGCATATCCTGGCCGCTAGATCATGGTGAGGACCATGCCGGGATCCGACAGAATGGTTCCGATATCGGCAAGGAACCGTGAACCCTGCTCCCCGTCAACCAGCCGATGGTCAAACGACAGGCTCAGTGTCATGACCGATCGCAACGCGATCTCGCCCTGGTATTCCCACGGGGTCCGACGGACTGCTCCCATCGCCAAAATGGCTGCCTCCCCCGGATTGAGGATGGGTGTCCCGGCGTCGATCCCAAACACCCCGACATTGGTGATGGAGATGGTGCCGCCGGAGAGATCGACCGGGCTGGTCTTGCCAGCGCGTGCCGTCTCGGTGAGTCCGGTTAGCGCCTGAGCTATCTCCTTGAGCGTCAGCTGATCGGCATCCTTGATGTTCGGTACCATCAGTCCCCGCGGCGTCGCGGCCGCGATGCCAAGGTTCACGTAACGGTGCTGCACGATTTCTGAGCTGGCAGCATCCCAGCGGGTGTTGACCGTCCGGTTGCGATCCACTGCGATGCACAGTGCCTTGGCCACCACTGCAAGCGGCGTGATCTTCACATCAGCAAACGCCCGACTGGTCTTCAGCCGTCCGACGAGCTCCATGGTCGGAGTGACGTCAATCGTCAGGAACTCGGTGACATGGGGCGCGGTAAACGCACTCGCGACCATGGCCGCGGCGGTGTGCTTACGGATTCCCCGAATTGGGGTCCGGGTTTCCCGCTGCGAGGACTGCTGCGACCCGGCAGCCTTCGCCGGTATCGCTGCAGTCTGCGGTGCGGCGGCGGGTTGCTCGCGGCGGCTGACCGCACCTATCACATCGTCACGGGTGATCAGCCCGCTGGCACCGGTTCCGGTTACTGCTACCAGCTCGACCCCGAGGTCCCGGGCAAGCTTCCGCACGGGCGGAGTGGATCGGGGGCGTTCCGACAGCGCAGTGGCCAGCGGCGGCGCAGCTGAAACAACGGGCACAGGTGGTCCAGCGGGCACCGCTGATGCTGTTGGCGCCGGCAGAGCTGCAGTCACATCGCCACGACCTGATCCACCCCGCGCGCGCCGCGCTGGGCGGCCACCCTTTTCAACTGCTGCGCCATATCCGACGAGGTTGGGTTCGCGCTTGGCAGGGACATCGCCGTCGGCCGGGCCCGCAACATCCCCCGCCCCCTGGAAGGCCTCAGCAGCCAGACCCCCGCCGCTGGTGCCCCCACCGTTCGCTCCGTCGACAGCTGGAACATCAAAAGAGACGATTGTCGCTCCCACCGCTATCACCGTGCCTGGCTGCTCGTGCAGCCTGGCGACCACCCCGGCGTAGGGCGACGGTAACTCGACTACCGCTTTGGCGGTTTCGACGTCGGCAATGATCTGGTTGAGTTCGACGACGTCGCCCTCGGCGACATGCCAGCTGACTATTTCCGATTCGGTCAGACCTTCGCCCAGATCCGGGAGCCTGAATTCCTTGATCATCGTGGCCACTACCTTTCGAGCCCGCTCAGCGAATTGGTTCGTCCCAGGACGCGGTCAACGCCGTCGAGAATACGATCCAGATCGGGCAGATGATGGAATTCAAGTTTGGAGTACGGGTAGGGGATGTCGAACCCGGTGACGCGAACCGGTGCGTGCTCCAGGTAATTGAAGCAGCGTTCAGTGATGCTGGCGGCAATCTCTGCGCCCAGCCCGCCCGACTGAGCTGCTTCGTGGGTGATCACCAGGCGGCCGGTCTTCCGCACGGAGGCTTCAATGGTGGCGAAATCGATGGGTGCGAGCGACCGCAGATCGATCACTTCGACGGAGACGCCGTCGTCGGACGCCGCAATTGCCGCGTCCCGCGCGGTGGGAACCAGCGGACCGTACGTGACCAGGGTGACGTCGCTGCCCGCCATGACGACGTGAGCATCTTCCATTGATGTTGCTGACAGGTCGATGGTCTCATCCACCTCGCCCTTGACGTGGTAGCGGCGTTTTGGCTCGAAGTACAGCACCGGGTCGTTGCTGGCGATGGCTTGCTGGATCATCGTGTAGGCGTCCTGCGGGTTGGAGACGCTGACTACCCTTAGCCCCGAGGTGTGGGTGAAATAGGCTTCGGGCGACTCGGAATGGTGCTCGGGCGAACCGATGCCGCCACCAAACGGCACCCTGATGGTGATCGGCATCTTCACGGCGCCCTGCGTTCTGTAATGCAGCTTCGCGACCTGACAGACAATCTGGTCAAATGCCGGATAAATAAACCCGTCGAACTGGATCTCTACCACCGGGCGGTACCCGCGGTACGCCATCCCGACGGCGGTTCCCATGATGGCCGATTCTGCCAGCGGAGTATCGAGGACACGGTGCTCGCCAAAGTCCTTCTGCAGCCCCTCGGTGATCCGAAAAACGCCGCCGAGCTTCCCGATATCCTCGCCCATGAGGATCACCTTCGGATCGTTCTCCATGGCTCTGCGCAGCCCGGCATTAATGGCCCGGCCAAATGTCATCGTCGACATTAGTGGCTTCCTTCCGTGGCTGACCCGCTGGCATCCTCAGACCGTGAATCAAAGGATGCGAGGTAGCGTCCGTAGTTGTCCTGCTGACGGTCCAGCCAGGAATTGGGGGTGCTGTAGACGTGTTTGAAGACGTCCATCGGTTCGGGCTCGGGCATCTCGATGCAACCGGCGCGAAGTTTCGCTGCGACGTCGTCAGCTTTGGCGCCGACCGAGACGATGAAATCGGGCGTAAGTAAACCCTGGGAGTCGAGCAAAGCTGACAGCCTGGAAATAGGGTCCTTTGCCGCCCAGTCCTCAAGCTCGTTAGCGTCGCGGTACTTGGTGGGGTCATCGGCTGTGGTGTGAGGACCCATCCGGTAGGTGACGGCCTCGATAAAGCTCGGTCCGCCGCCGGTTCGAGCCCGATGGAGCGCTTCGCGGGTCACCGCCAGGCAGGCAAGCACATCGTTGCCGTCGACGCGTACCGAAGGAATCCCAAAGCCGGGCGACCGGTTGGCAATGGGAACATGAGCCTGCAGGCCAACGGGTTCCGAGATTGCCCAGTGGTTGTTCTGGCAGAAGAAGATGACCGGCGCCTGGTAGCTCGCGGCGAAAACCATCGCCTCGTTCACATCACCCTGGCTGGTGGCGCCATCACCGAAGTAGGTGACTGCCACCGAGTCCGCACCATCCTGCTGGATCCCCATGGCGTAACCGGTGGCATGCAACGTCTGCGCACCGATGATCACCTGGGGGGTTGCCATGTTGATCGAGAAGGGGTCCCATCCCGCCGACGCGTTGCCACGCCAGACCCGCAGGATGTCAGTGAAGTCAACCCCCCGGCAGTACGCCACAGCGTTCTCGCGGTAGCTGGAAAAGACGAAGTCATCCTCACGCAACGCGCGCCCTGAACCGATCTGCGCCGCCTCCTGCCCCAGCAGCGGCGGCCACAGCGCCAGTTCCCCCTGCCGCTGCAACGCGGTTGCCTCGGCGTCAATCCGCCGTACCACCACCATGTCTTCGTATAGTGCCTGTAGCGCCGGGCCGTCAACGTCGGAGATCCACCGGTCATAGTCTTCGTTTGTTTGCCGCACGCCCGCGGGTGTCAGCAGCTGAATCGGCGTGTCGTGTCCGGCGGAAGCGGTGTCATTCAGGGGCACAATACACAACCTTCAATGGTGTGGTCGGGCGCCCGGCCGGATTTTAGCGTGATGGACCGGGAGCCTTGTCCTTGACCTTTGGGCGTCTTTACCCAAAGATACTGTGACCCTACTCACAGGAGCCATCGAGCACAACCGATCTCCATTTAATTGATCACAATGCTAAAAAAACGGCCCAAGCGCCGTGTTAGCATTGCGCATTATGCAACCACTGGATTCCTCTGACACCCGTCTCCTGATTGCCTTGGCCAAAGATCCCCGGGCCACGGTGGTAGCACTGGCCCAGAAACTGGGCCTGTCCCGCAACACGGTTCAGGCCAGGATGGCCCAGCTGGAGAAGAAGTCGGTCTTCCTATCCTTTGAACGTCGGATCAATCCCGTAGCACTGGGCTACCCGCTGATGGCGTTCATTCACGTGCACGTTCAGCAGCAGCAGCTCGCCGCCATTACCGAACAGCTGGCTGGCATTCCCGAGGTGCTCGAAGCGTACGGACTCACGGGTCAGGCCGACATTCTGGTTCGGGTGGTCTGCGCCGACGCCGAGGACCTCTTCAGGATCAACGGGAAAATACTCGGCTGCGATGGAGTGGAACGATGCGATACCTCCCTGGCCATGGGCGAACTGGTCCCCTTCCGGGTTGAGCCCCTCCTGGAGCGCGGCCGCCGACAGCCGGGCACATAGGGACTGACCAGAGGAACCCCAGCCACAATCCCGTTACACGGCAACAGGCCGGCCCGAAATTGGGCCGGCCTGTTGCCGTGTGAAGAAACGAATCCGGCGGCTTAGTGTTCAGTCGCCTTTTCCGCGCCGACCCCGGTCAGGGACCGTACCTCCATTTCCGCCTGCTTCTGCGGATCCTCGGTGGTTTTGGCCAGCACGCTACCCAGCCAGCCGAGGAAGAACGCCAGTGGGATGGAGACAATGCCCGGGTTGTTCAGCGGGAACAGGACGAAGTCGACGCCCTGGATCATCGAGGTTTCCTTGCCCGAGACGACGGGAGAGAAGGCGATGAGCAGCATGGCCGAACCAAGCCCGCCGTACATGCTCCAGATGGCGCCCTGAGTGTTGAAGCGCTTCCAGAACAGCGAGTAAAGGATGGTCGGCAGGTTCGCGCTGGCCGCAACCGCGAAGGCCAACGCAACCAGGAAGGCGATGTTCTGTCCCTGCGCGCCGATGCCACCGAGGATGGAGAGGATACCGATGACGACGACGGTACGCCGCGCCACCTTCACCTCACCGTCGGGATCCAGGTTGCCCTTGCGGATAACGTTCGCGTAGATGTCGTGGGCGAACGACGCTGCGGCGGTGATGGTCAGGCCGGCGACGACGGCGAGAATCGTCGCGAACGCAACCGCTGAGATCACGCCGAGCAGGATCGGGCCGCCGAGTTCGAACGCCAGCAGCGGTGCTGCCGAGTTGACCCCACCCGGAGCCGCTTTAATGCGATCCGCGCCGATGAGGGCACCCGCACCGTAGCCGAGGACCAGGGTGAAAAGGTAGAACCCACCGATTAGCCAGATGGCCCACACCACTGAACGGCGGGCTTCCTTGGCGGTCGGCACCGTATAGAACCGCATCAGCACGTGTGGCAGCGCCGCGGTGCCGAGAACGAGGGCAAGTGCCAATGACACGAAGTCCAACTGAGAGGTGCTGGAGGTGCCATACTGCAGGCCCGGGTTGATGATGTCAGGGTTCCCAGCGGTTTCCATCGCCGCACCCAGCAGGGTGGAGAGGTTGAAGTCGTGGAGAGCGAGGACCCAGATGGTCATAATGAACGCGCCGGTGATGAGCATGACGGCCTTGATGATCTGCACCCAGGTGGTGCCCTTCATTCCACCGATCAATACATAAAGGATCATCAACCCGCCTACGACGGTAATGACGAGGGACTGACCGAGACGGTCATCGATGCCCAGCAGCAGGGAAACCAGTCCGCCAGCGCCGGCCATCTGCGCGAGCAGGTAGAAGAAGCAGACGGCCAGGGTGGTGATGGCTGCGGCGATGCGCACGGGCCGCTGACGCAACCGGAACGAGAGGACGTCGGCCATGGTGAACTTGCCGGTGTTGCGGAGCAGTTCAGCCACGAGCAGCAGGGCTACGAGCCAGGCCACCAGGAAGCCGATGGAGTAGAGGAATCCGTCGTAGCCGTTGATGGCGATGGCGCCAACGATTCCGAGGAAGGAGGCCGCCGACAGGTAGTCTCCAGCAATGGCTGTGCCGTTCTGCGGTCCGCTGAAGGACCGGCCGGCTGCGTAGTAGTCGGCGGCGGTCTTGGTGTTACGGCTTGCACGGAGCACGATCACCAGGGTGATGGCGACGAACAGCCCGAAAATGGTGATGTTCAGCCACGGTTCACCGACCTGGGTGCTTTCGACCGTCTGCATCGGCAGGGAGACCGGCATCATTTGTTCGCTCCTGGCTTTTCGGTGAAGATCTCCGGTGCGGTGACCTCAAGCTCGTGGCGGATGTCCGCGGCGATCGGGTCGAGCTTCCGGTTGGCGTAGGTGACATACCCCATTGTGATGGCGAAGGTGGTGACGAACTGCAGCAGGCCCAGGATGAGCCCGATGTTGATGTTGCCCCAGACCGGGGTGGACATGAAGTCGATGGCGTAGGACGCCAGCAGCACGTACAGGAAGTACCAGAGCAGAAAGAAGACTGCCATGGGGAAAACGAAGCTGCGGTGGCGTTTGCGGAGCTCCTTGAACTGCGGATTCTGTTGGTATGCGGTGAAGTCGACGGGCGCTGTGGTGCCAGCTTCCGGCGGCGATGGCTCGGTGGCCATGATTCCTCCTCGTTGAGAACGTCTTCCGCGCCGGGCTGGCTCCGATCGGTCGGGAGCAGCGACAGGCGCGTAAAGGTGTGACTCCCATCACCATGCGTCTTGTGCGCATGGTTCTCCAGTACCGCAACGCAGTGTATCGCCCAGTGGACGCTCAATTGCGGTGAGCGGCCCTCTCCTGCGGCGAGTGGGGAGCTCCGGCGAGCGGTTGCCGGTTACTGTTGAGCAATGTTCAGCACCGCCGTCGACACCGCCCTGGTGGGCGCCATTGTCGCTATGACGATTGCGGTGGTTGCCGCCCTCGGGTTCAAGCTTTCCCGTTCCTACCGGGATCTGGGGTCCGACGCCGACCGCGCCACGTATGCCACCCTGCACACCGCTGCGCTGGCCTCGGAGCACCTCCGTGCCGGACTCACCCCGGCGGGCGCGTCGAAGGCCAGTAAGCATCTGCGCGGCCTGCTGCGGTGCGACACCCTCCTGATCACTGACGAGAGCGCTGTACTCGCCTGGGATGGTGGGCGCGAAATGCCCGAGCAGGTGATGGCTCTGGTGCGGCAGGTCCTGGCCAGCGGGCGGACCCAAATTTTCAGGGAGGCCCAGCTGGGCACGGCCGCTGTACCCGGTGACGGGCAGGTGGTGATCTCCCCGATCCGCGTCGATAAGCGAGTGGTCGGCACGGTGGGTGCCTTCGCCCCGCACGTCAACGCTGGCCTGGTACGGGCCGCCAACGAGGTAGCCGGTTGGGTGTCCACCCAGGTGGAACTCGCCGAACTGGATTCCTCCCGAACCCTTCTGATGGAGGCTGAGGTGCGTGCCCTTCGCGCCCAGATCAGCCCCCACTTTATCTATAACTCCCTCAACGCCATCGCCTCCTTCATCAACACAGACCCGGTCCGGGCCCGCGAACTGGTCGTGGAGTTCGCCGATTTCACCCGATATTCCTTCCGTCGGCATGGGGACTTCACCACGGTTGCCGAGGAGCTCCAGTCGATCGATCGCTATCTGCTGCTGGAGCGGGCACGGTTCGGGGACCGCCTGAGGGTCACCCTGGAGATTGGCCCCGAAGTGCTCAGCACGGTCATACCTTTCCTCAGCCTTCAACCGCTGGTGGAGAACGCTGTCCGGCATGGCCTGGAGTCCACCGATGGCTCTGGCCACATCACCATTACGGCGCACGACGCCGGTGCGTTCGCTGAGGTCACGATTGAGGACGACGGCGTCGGCATGGATCCCGACTATCTGCGGTCAGTGCTCGCCGGCCACATCGACGGTGTGCATGTTGGGCTCCGCAACGTTGATCAGCGGTTACGCCAGGTGTACGGCGAGGATTACGGGCTCGCCATCGACACTGCGGTGGGCGCGGGCACCATGATCACTCTGCGAATCCCGAAGTCGCAGCCAGACCACCAGACCTGAGCACACGGCACACGTAACCTGTCGGTACGCGTAATCTGGAACCCATGGTCAATGTTGTCATCGCCGATGATGAGCTCCCCGCGGTCGAGGAACTGGCTTTCCTGCTCGCCAAGGATGCGCGGATCGGAACCATCCACCGCGCGTCGAGTGGAGCCGAGGCACTGCGCGCCCTTGAAACCCACGACGTCGATGCGTTGTTCCTCGACATCCACATGCCGGCCCTCTCCGGCCTGGACATCGCGCGAGTCATTTCTCGGTTCAGCCGCCCGCCAGCAGTCGTCTTCGTCACCGCGGACGAGGACCGAGCGCTGGAAGCGTTCGATCTACGGGCGGTCGATTACCTGCTCAAACCCGTGCGAATGGAGCGCCTCGCCGAATCTGTGCGACGCATCTGCGAGCTGATGGAAGCGGGCCAGGACGGCGCCGCCGCGCCCGAAATGATCACCGTCGATCAGGGCGGCATCAGTCGGATGATCCGGCGTGACGATATCCGCTACGTCCAGGCGCAGGGCGACTATGCGCGCCTGCACACCGCCGAGTCGAGCTATCTGATCCGTATCCCCCTGAACGACCTGGAGCGCCAGTGGGCCGATGCCGGCTTCCTACGGATTCACCGGTCCTACCTGGTGGCGATGAACCAGGTCCGGCAGGTCAAGATCGGCGCGGGCCGCGCGTCGCTCCTCGTCGGCGACGCCGAGCTTCCGGTCAGCCGCCGGCACCTGCCGGTGGTGCGGGACAGGCTTGAGGCCACCCGTCTCCGGCCGCGGCAGCCGTGAGGTGTCCGCGATGACGACGCCGGACGGCACACCCCAACGGGTGCGGGTCACTGCGCCGCGCAGTAACGCCCGACCCGCTGCAGGCTCGTACCCGGTCGCCCGGGAAATGGCTGAGCAGTCGGAGGTGGGCGAACTGTTTGTCCGTTCCCTGATCAGGTCCCAGCTCCGGCTCGCAGTGGTGGTAGCCACAGGCTTCCTGGTGATACTGATCGGCATTTCCGTGCTGTTGGCGGTCTTTCCCCAGATCGGGAACCTTTCGGTTTTCACCGTCCCGGTGCCGTGGCTCCTGTTGGGGGTGGGCGTTTACCCGCTGGTGATCAGCTGCGCGGCCCTCTATGTGCGCAGTGCCGCCCGGAACGAACTACGTTTCAGGGACCTGGTCGATGAGACTAGACCGCTATGAACGCCGAGCTGAATCCGGTGGTCGGATATGTGGCACTGGCCCTGGTTTCCCTGAGCACCGTGCTGATCGGCATCTACGGCCTGCGTATTTCGCGGACGACCGGCGACTTCTACGTGGCGTCGCGGACCGTGCGCCCCTGGTGGAATGCGTCGGCGATCGGCGGTGAGTACTTGTCCGCGGCGAGCTTCCTCGGCGTCGCCGGACTGATCCTCATCTCGGGCGTGGATGCGCTCTGGTTTCCGATCGGGTACACGGCCGGGTACCTGATGCTGCTTCTGTTCGTGGCGGCTCCCCTGCGGCGTTCCGGCGCCTACACGATTCCCGACTTCGCCGAAGCTCGCCTCGAATCGCTGATGGTCCGGCGCGTGACCAGCCTGCTCGTCGTCGTCGTCGGCTGGCTTTATATCGTGCCGCAACTGCATGGGGCCGCCCTCACCGTCCAGATCACCACCGGGCTTCCGCCGTGGGTGGGAGCGGTGGCGGTGGTGGTGGTGGTCTGCCTCAGTGTCGTCACCGGCGGGATGCGGTCCATCACCTTTGTGCAGGCCTTCCAGTACTGGCTCAAGCTGACGGCGCTCGCGGTGCCGATCGTGTTTATCCTGCTGCGCCTGTCAGCGACCGGCAGCCCGATCACCGACGCCGGTGCTGTGTTTGCTGCGGAGCTGAACATCGTCGGCGATGCCTCGCTGTACCGCAACATCTCCCTGGTGATCGCGCTGCTGTTCGGCACCCTTGGCCTGCCCCATGTGCTGGTGCGCTTCTACACCAACCCCGACGGCGCCTCGGCCCGCCGGACCACCCTCATTGTGCTGGGCCTGTTGTCAGTGTTCTACCTGTTTCCCACCGTGTACGGGGTTCTCGGTCGGATCTACACCCCCGACCTCGCAGCCGACGGCGCCGCCGACGCCACAGTTCTGTTGCTCCCGAGCCGCATTTTCGATGGCACCGCCGGGGATCTGCTGTCCGCCCTGGTCACGGCGGGAGCGTTTGCGGCGTTCCTCTCGACGACCAGCGGGTTGGTGGTGTCCCTCGCAGGGGTGGTCAGTCAGGAGTTCTTCCAAGGCAGCGTGCGCGGGTTCAGACGGGCCGCGGTGATTTCGGCGCTGATCCCCTTGCTGTTGGCGCTGGCCACCAGCACGCTGGCGTTGGCCGGCAGCGTAAGCATGGTGTTCGCCTTTACCGCGTCCACGCTCTGTCCGCTGTTGCTGCTCGGAATCTGGTGGCGGGGACTGACCGATGTGGGAGCCGTTGCAGGCATGCTGGCCGGGGCTGTCCTGTGCGGCGGGTCCATCCTGGCCGCGGCGGCGCTGGGGCCCGAATCGGCACGCTACGAATGGCTTGAGCAACCCGCGCTGTGGACGGTGCCCTCCGCGTTCGCTGTCACCATCCTGGTGTCGCAGCTGACCGCCCGCCGGACGCCAGGAAGCGTGTCACGGGTCATGGCCCGGTTGCACACGCCGGAGCCGGTGCACGGGCGCGCTTAGGTCAAAGTTAGTCGATGCCGGCCATTAACTCGACCACCCGGTCCAGGTACGCATCGACCTGGGTTTCCTCGTAGCCCTCAGCCCCAACGGCCTCCCGGAAAACTGAGCGTCGCACGACGTCGACGCTCAGGGGAACATCGCTTTCGAAGTAGCCGAGGAGCTCGTTACAGAGGGCGTCGACGTCGTCGACGTTGTAGCTGGCTGCCTTCCGCTTGGTGGGACGCCGGAACCTCTCGCCGGGCTCGCGGTGCAGCCGGTTCCGCAGGACAGCCGAGGAACGGCCAATCTGCATCAGCCAGGCGTCCTCGCCCTTCGCTTCGATCAGGTCGTCACGTTCCCGCTGCGCGAAAACGTCTTCCAGCCGGTCCAGCGCGGCATCGACCGCCTGCGGCTCGTAGCCTCCCTTGGCTGGGTCGAAGGCCATCGACCGAACGTCGACGCTGGTCACGGGGTCACCGGTTGGCTTTTCGGTGTTGTAGTACTCACGGGCCCGGGTGAGGAAGCTGTCCACCTGCCGAAGATTGTAACCATATTCCCGGCGGCCCACCCGCGCGAAGGGGGAGCTGCCCTGACGAGCTTCGTCCATGGTGTCCTGATTCCTTTGGGTTGTGCGGCCGGGGGCTAGAGAATTCCCGGTACCAATGTAGCTGACAGCAGGAACGCAACCGGGGAGGCGAAGACAATGGAGTCGAGCCGGTCCATCATGCCGCCATGCCCGGGCAGGATGTTGCCCATGTCCTTGACTCCCAGTTCGCGTTTGATCATCGACTCCGCGAGGTCCCCGGCGGTTGCTGCGGAGACGGTAGCTACAGCCAGGACTAGGCCAAACCACCATGGCCGGTCCAGCAGGAAGACCGCTGCGATGCTTCCCACCAGCACGGCTCCACACACCGAGCCCGCGAACCCTTCCCAGGACTTCTTCGGACTGATCTTCGGGGCCATGGCGTGCTTCCCAAAGAACGCTCCGACCAGATAGCCGAAGGTGTCGTTGGCCACTACCAGGAGCAGCAGCGTCGCTACCAGCAGCTTGCCTGATGGTTCCTGCAGCAGCAGCATGGCGAAGCCGAGCAGCAGCGGTATCCAGAGCACAACGAAGACGCCCGCGGTGATGGATCTCGCTGCATCCGGTGCCGGGTCGAAGCTGCGCCACAAAGCCAGGGCGGCGGTGGACAGGACGACGGCGTAGGCCAAGGCCTCGGGCCCGCCGAGGTAGGCGGCGAACGGCAGCGCAATAGTCGCGGCGATGGCGGGTACCAGGGGAAGCCGAATCTGCCGCACCTCGAGTGCCCGCGACACTTCCCAAACACCCACCAGCGCAAAGGCTGTGGTGATCGCCACGAAGGCGATGGGCAGGTAGAGGATTCCTCCCAGTACCGAACCGAGCAGGGCGAAGCCCACAGCGGTTGCCGCTGGCAGGTTTCTCCCCGCCCGGGAGGGGGCCTTCGGTGCGCCAGGCGTCTTCCGCCCGGATCTGCGTCGGATCTGCCGGGTACCGGGAGCCCGTTGGGCGCGCCGACCGCTCACCATGGCGCCAACGCTGGCTGGCTGCTGGGCGCCGGGGTCAGCAGAGTGGTCGGTGTCGCTCATTAGACCTCAAGGAGCTCGGTTTCCTTGCGCTTGAGCAGCTCGTCGATCGTATCGGTGTGAGATTTGGTGCGGGCGTCAAGATCTTTTTCCCCTCGCGCTCCCTCATCTTCACCGGCGTCGCCGTCCTTGACCGCCTTGTCAATGCCGTCCTTCGCCTTGCGGCGGATGTTGCGGATGGCAATTTTAGCGTCTTCGGCTTTGGTTTTTACGAGCTTGACGTACTCCTTGCGGCGTTCCTCGGTCAGCTCCGGAAGGACTACCCGGATGATATTTCCGTCGTTCGACGGATTGGCGCCCAGGTCTGAGTCCCGCAATGCCCGCTCAATGTCGTTCAGCGCCGCCCGGTCAAAGGGGGTGATCAGAAGGGTGCGAGCCTCAGGGTTCTGGAAAGACGCCAACTGCTGGAGCGGCGTCGGAGCACCGTAGTAGTTGACCATGACCTTGGAAAACAACGAAGCGTTGGCGCGTCCGGTGCGGATAGTGGCGAAATCTTCCTTCGCGGCCTCCACTGCCTTATCCATCTTTTGGGTGGCCTCTAGCAATGTCTCGTCGATCACTGTAACTCCTAAGCAGTGCGCCAGCTGAGCTACAGCGGCGCGTCGTCCGGTTCGGTTTTCAATCCTAGTTCACAGGCCACCCCGCAGGGGCAACCCGGCGGGGGTGCGCCTAGGCGGTAACGATGGTCCCGATCTTCTCGCCGAGGATCGCCCGGGTGACGTTCCCCTCGCCCTCCATGCCGAAGACCACCATCGACAGGTCGTTGTCCTTGCACATGGTCATGGCTGTCTGGTCCATGACCCGGATGTCCTGGCGCAACGCATCATCGTAGGAGAGCGTCTCGAGCTTCTTCGCTGTGGGATCCTTATGCGGGTCGGCGGTATAGACGCCGTCGACGCCGCTCTTGGCCATGAGCACCAGGTCAGCGTGCACTTCGAGGGCCCGCTGCGCCGCAACCGTGTCGGTGGAGAAATACGGGAGCCCTGCACCGGCGCCGAAGATGACGACGCGGCCCTTCTCTAGATGGCGGATCGCGCGGCGCGGAATGTAGGCCTCGGCGACCTGTCCCATCGTGATTGCGCTCTGTACCCGGGTCTCGACTCCCGCCTGTTCCAAAAAGTCCTGCAACGCCAAACAGTTCATGACGGTTCCGAGCATCCCCATGTAATCGGCTCGTGATCGGTCCATGCCGCTTTGGGAAAGTTCGGCGCCGCGGAAGAAATTGCCGCCGCCGACGACTATGGCAACTTCCACCTGACCGACCGTGGCGGCGATCTGCTTCGCTACCGAGCGGACCGTCTCAGGGTCGACGCCGAGCTTGCCGCCCCCGAACACTTCACCCGAAAGTTTCAGCAGCACCCGACGTCGGTAGGTTTCCCGGCCATGCGTGCCCAGATCAGAGTTATCCATTGTGCCTCCAAGGGCGGTTGCGGGGTTCGTTGCTAAAAGAATACGTTGCGGTACCGTCTGGTTGCCTATTGGGCAGGAAAAAGGGGTGGTCACCGTGGTAACCACCCCTTTGTCAAACTACTCGCTGTGCCTGACTGGCCTAGGCTCCAACCCGGAATCGGGCAAATGCGGT
The DNA here is from genome assembly GCF_054511125.1 of Arthrobacter sp. TMN-50. Lineage (NCBI taxonomy): Bacteria > Bacillati > Actinomycetota > Actinomycetes > Micrococcales > Micrococcaceae > Arthrobacter > Arthrobacter sp. TMN-50. The sequence goes on from NZ_JBTNDG010000007.1 coordinate 127,755, forward strand.
CGGCTTGGAGTTGGCTTCAGTCAACACCTGGGCGACTGACTTCTTGGCGTCTTTGGCGAATGCCTGGTCGACGAGCACTCCCTCCTTGAAGAAGCCCGTCAGACGGCCTTCAACAATCTTGGTCAATGCTGCCTCGGGCTTGCCTTCGGCACGCGCGGTTTCGTCGGCGATGCGACGTTCCGTCTCGACCAGTTCTGCCGGCACTTCGTCGCGGACGAGGTAGGTCGGCGAGTAGGCAGCGATGTGGACTGCGATGTCGTGGGTGGCTTCCTTGGCGGCGTCGCCCTCGCCATCAACAGCGAAGAGTACGCCTACCTGGGCGGGAAGGTCCTTGGACGTCTTGTGCAGGTAAGCATCAACGATGCTGCCCTCGATGCGTGCAAGACGGCGGATGGCCACCTTTTCGCCCAGGAGGGCACCAGCCTCGATGACATGCTCGGAGACGGGCTTGCCGTCAACCGAGTAGGCGAGGAGGGTGTCGACGTCGTTGGCGCCTGACTCGATCGCTGCGGCAAGGACCTTGTTGGAGAATTCAACAAACGGACCAGCCTTGGCGACGAAGTCGGTTTCGCAGTTGACCTCGACCATGACGCCGACGTTGCCGTCGACCTTGGCTGCTACGAGGCCCTCGGCAGTTGACCGGCCTTCGCGCTTCGTTGCACCCTTCAGACCCTTGATGCGGATGAGCTCCATCGCTTTGCCGGCGTCCCCGTCGGCCTCGTCGAGGGCTTTTTTCACGTCCATCATGCCAGCGCCAGTGCGCTCGCGGAGGGCCTTGATATCAGCGGCGGTGTAGTTCGCCATGTGAACTCCTAAGTATGTTGTGTCCAAGAACAGTGATGCCTGCAGGCGGTGACGCCTGGGCACATGGAGAAGGGGGTGCGGATTTTCACCCGCACCCCCGAATCCAGTTACTTGCTGTCGTCTGCTGGGGCTTCCTCAGCGGCGGGAGCTGCATCGGCTGCTGGGGCTTCCTCAGCTGCTGGGGCTTCCTCAGCGGCGGGAGCTGCATCGGTTGCGGCTGGGGCTTCCTCGGCTGCGGCCTCTGCAGGCGCGGCGTCGGCTGCTGGTGTGGCTTCCTCGGCCGGAGCGGCGTCAGCTGCTGGTGTGGCACTGTCGCCCAGGAGTTCGCGCTCCCACTCAGCCATGGGCTCGGCTGCGGCGTCGGCGTCGTTTCCACCGGAGCGGTTGTGACGGGCGATCAGGCCCTCGGCTACTGCATCCGCAACCACGCGGGTCAGCAGGTGAACGGCGCGGATGGCGTCGTCGTTGCCGGGGATCGGGAAGTCAACCTCGTCAGGATCGCAGTTGGTGTCAAGGATTGCAACGACGGGGATGCCGAGCTTCTTGGCTTCGTCAATGGCCAGGTGTTCCTTCTTCGTGTCAACGATCCACACGACCGAGGGGGCCTTGGTCAGGTTGCGGATACCACCAAGGTTGGTTTCCAGTTTGGTGAGTTCGCGGCGCAGGAGGAGGAGTTCCTTCTTCGTGTGCCCGGAGCCGGCCACATCGTCGAAGTTGATTTCCTCGAGCTCCTTCATACGCTGGATGCGCTTGGAGACGGTCTGGAAGTTGGTGAGCATGCCACCGAGCCAGCGCTGGTTGACGTAGGGCTGGCCCACGCGGGTTGCCTGCTCGGCGATGGCTTCCTGCGCCTGCTTCTTCGTACCAACGAACAGCACCGTGCCGCCGTGCGCGACGGTGGCCTTGATGAACTCGTAGGCGCGGTCAATGTAGGACAGTGACTGCTGCAGGTCGATGATGTAGATACCGTTGCGCTCAGTGAAGATGAAACGCTTCATCTTCGGGTTCCAGCGACGGGTCTGGTGGCCAAAATGTACGCCACTGTCGAGCAGTTGGCGCATGGTAACGACTGGCATGTCGTTCCTTTCTATCGGCAGGGCGCGTGGCGCCGTTTCTGCCTGTTGACGGTTGCTAGTGTTCCGTTCGGGACGAACGTCACTCCTGGTACCCGCTGGTTTTCACCCGTGAGGTCCATCACCGGAAGTTATTCCGGACCGTTGGAGTCACGCCCTTCGCCACCCGTGAGGGCTGCGGAGGGAAGGGGTACGCGTAGTCAGTCGCATCGAGCTGTCACCCTCCGAAACCTTGTGGAGGGCACGCCACATCGCAGCAAACTGCTGTAACGAGTGTACTACAGGGCCGGGGTGGGCGCGGGCCGGCGGATATGGGCGACTGCGCTTATCCACATAGCAGCCATGCACTCTCCAAAGCCGAGCCGGCAGGCGGACACTTGGACCATGTCGACGAAGCCCGCCCAGAACCCTCTCCGGACCGGAAGCCCCGTGCGGAACAAGGCCGCTCCCCTGGCAGTACTCGTGGCCGGTGCGCTGCTGGTGCTCGCCACGGGGTCAACGAGCGTTGGTGCGGACCATGCGGCGCCAGCTACCGGGACTGAGCCAACGTGGATCTGGCCGCTCTCCCCGACACCGAGGGTGCTGAGGCCCTTTGAACCACCGGCCCAACGGTGGCTGCCAGGCCATCGAGGCGTCGATCTCGCAGCCACCGGGACTGTCGATATTCGCAGCCCAGCGTCCGGTTGGGTGGTATTCACCGGGTGGGTGGTCGATCGGCCGGTGGTCACAGTGGACCATGGCAGCGGACTGCTCAGCAGCTTCGAACCGGTCGTCTCCCGCTTTGAGCGCGGCGAGGTGGTTCAGAAGGGCCAACCGGTCGGCACCCTTGCATCTCGAGCACTAGCCTCCGATCCAGGAACCGCCAGGCATCACTGCCCCACGACCTGCCTGCACTGGGGCGTGCGACAGAACGGCGACTACGTGAATCCGCTCGACTTTGTCCTTGACCGCAGGCCATCGGTACTCCTCCCCCTGCACGGTCCGTGAGTTTCCCCACCCGACCCGTTCGACGCACCCACCCGGGATCCGACGAAGACCACGGGGTTAAACGAACGCGGCGATCCCCGTGATGGCTCGCCCTGTCACCAGGGTGTTGATCTCGTGGGTTCCCTCATAGGAGTACACGGCCTCCGCGTCGGAGAAGATTTTCGCCATTTCGTAGTCGGTGACAATTCCGTTTCCGCCGAGCAGGCTGCGACCCATGGCAACTGTCTCGCGCATTCGTGCCGTGGTGAAGGCCTTAGCCATGGCCGATTGCTCGTCCTTGGCTAGCCCATCGTCTTCCAGCTGAGCCAAACGGACCATCATGGCCATTGAGCTAACGGTATTACCCAGCATCTCGACGAGTTGCTGCTGGACGAGCTGGAAGGAGGCGAGCGGGCGCCCAAACTGGTGCCGTTCCACTGTGTAGCGACGCGCCACATCGAATGCCGCGAGTTGCTGACCTACCGCCTGCCAGCCGACCGAAAGCCGGGTGACCTTCAGCACCTTATTGGTGTCCTTGAAGCTGTTGGCCCCTTTGAGGTGGAAGTCATCGTGGACCACTACATTGTCGAGGGTGATATCGGCGTTCTCGACGGTGCGCAGCGCAATCTTGTTTTCGATCTTGGTGGCGTGATACCCCTTGAGACCGGTGTCCACCATGAAGCCCTTGACCTGGTTGTCATCGAGGTCGCGCGCGTAAATGACCACCCAGTCCGAGAAGGTGGCGTTTCCGATCCACCGTTTGGCTCCATTGATGATCCAGCTATCGCCTTCCCGGCGGGCCGTGGTGCGGGTGCCGCCGGCCACGTCGGATCCGCCAAGAGGCTCGGTCAGTCCGAACGCGCCGATTTTCTTCATCGCGTAGATGTCCGGCAGCCAGGCTTCCTGTTGCTCCTGCGAGGCAAGTTCTTCGATCGACCCGGTGAACAGACCGTCATGGACCCCAATGAATGTTGCGATTGAGGTATCGGCGCGCGTGAACTCGGCGTGCATCAGACCGGCGAACAGGTTGGAGAAGCCCTGACGGCGGACCGGGCTCATCACATCCAGTTCGGCAAGCTTGGGGATGAGGTCTTTGGGGAACGTCGAATTGTTCCACCAGCCGGTGGCATGAGGCCTGACTTCGGTCTTCAGGAACTGTCTAATCTCGTCGAGCCGATCCCGCTCCTTCTGGCTGAGTAGCGCTTCGTAGGAGTAGAAGTCGCCGTCGGCGTACGGGAGGTTGTTTACATCGATGACCGGCTTGCTCATGCGGGTGTCCTTTGCGTAGTCGAACGGTTCTTCGGACTATGTTACCCACGAGTAACATCGTTGCCAATCATTTAGGGGTGGCTTATGAAAAAGTGGAATATCCGACGCTAAGGTTTATGGGGCGCCGTAGCGGCCTGGTACAGCAGCCGACAGCGTAGGCGGCCATCATGATCAGGCTCGCCTGTGCGGAAAGGCAGACACCTCGCGTCTCGGCTGCTCTCATTCATACCTCAGAGCGTCGATGGGATTTTGACGTGATGCCCGCCGGGCGGGGAGTGTGCCGGCGAGGAAGGCGATGAGCATGACTAAGAGGATGATGGCGCCCATAGGTAGAGGTGAAAACCGCAGAACTTCAAGTCCCTCAAGTTCGGCAAGCACGGAGCCTGCAAGCACATTGTTGGCGATCGCGCCGGTTCCGATCGCGGCAAGGGCTCCGATGATGCTGCCGAGGAAGCCGATGAAGACGGCTTCGATGCTGAACAGGGCGTAGATCCGGCCGCTTCCTATGCCCATGGCTTTCATGAGCCCAATTTCGCGGGTCCGTTCCTGGACGCTCATGAGCAGCGTGTTGATGATGCCGAAACCTGCGGCGATCAGCGCGATGACGGCGAAGGCGTTGAGCACCCCGACGATGCCGCTGATGATGGTTTGGAGGATGCCGATCTGGTCAGCCACCGTGGCTGCCGCATACCCCTGCTCGGCGAGATCGGCTTGGAGCGCGTTGATTTCCTCTTCGCTTGCCGACGGGTCGAAGTGTGCCGTCGCAAGGAAGGCGCCCTCAGCGGAGTTCTCCGGTTTGCCTGTGTTCTGCACTTCATGCAACTCATCGGTGAGGGCCTGGTTAAGGGCAGCGCCGCTGGTGAGGACCGATTGGTTTTGTACACCGACCACTGTTGCCTCGACCTCGTGCATCCCGCCCAGGTAGTCAGTGATTCCGATCGTGACTGTCTCCCCTACTGCGGCTTCCGCTGTTGCGAAGCCCAGGCTGTTGAGGTCCGAGGCGGTGAGCAGTATCTGATTCTCGTTGCCATCATCCACCCCCTGCAGCACGGTTCCCGCCGCAAGGTCCGGGGTGCTCAGCGCGGCGCTGGCGTTGACTGCCAGTTCGAACTTGCCGTTGTTGTCGTACTCGATGTAGCGGGGGGTGACTTGCAGGACGGGGTTCACGTCAAGGATCCCGGCTGTGTCTTTGATGGTGGTCAGGTCATCGGCGGTGAGGACGCTGGTTGCGAACTCTGAACCGTCGCCTTCGAAGCCCCCTGCCGCAATTACCTGATCCGGATCATAGGGCGCGGGCCCGCTTTCCTCTGTCTGTGCGGCGTCGTCAGCTGCCATGGTGATGGAGAGCACGTCCGAGGCGCCGAAGGCTGCGACCTGCGTGTCAATGTAGCTGGAGATCCCGGTTCCGATCGCGCTGGTGATGGTGAGAGTGAACGCGCCGATGAAGACAGCGATCACGGTCAGGGCGGTCCGGAGCCTGCTGCGTAGGCTGTTGCCGATCGCGGTGGTGATGATGTCGATGATGCTCACGGTGAATCCTCTGATTGGTGGAGGGAGCGTGCTTCGCGCCCGTCGCGGATGTACATTTGCCGGTCGCACCGGGCGGCGAGGTCTATGTCGTGGGTGACGATCACCAGGGTGATTCCGTGCTCTTTGTTCAGGGAGAACAGGATGTCTTCGACCAGGCGGCCGGTGCCGGTATCGAGGTTGCCGGTCGGTTCGTCGGCGAAGATCACTTTCGGATGGTTCACCAGAGCGCGGGCGATAACCACGCGCTGCTTTTGTCCGCCGGAGAGGTTGATGGCCTTATTCTTCGCCTTATCAGCGAGTTCGAGCATCGCTAGGACCGCCATCCCGCGGGCTTTGCGCTTCCGGGCGCCGATTCCGGCGATCTTCAGCGGCAATACAACGTTCTCGAGCACCGTTGCGTTGGGGGTGAGGAAGAACTGCTGGAACACGAAGCCGAAGTCCTCGTTGCGGAGCCGGCTGACCTGCTTCACACTGAGTTCGTCGGCGTCCGTACCCTTGACCAGCAGCGCGCCGCCGCCGGGCTTGTCCAAGAGGGCAAGCAGGTGCATCAGAGTCGACTTTCCGGAGCCGCTCTTACCGACGATGGCGAGCGATTCGCCTGCCTGAATTTCCAGCGACACTCCCTTGA
>NZ_JBTNDG010000008.1:0-131926 GCF_054511125.1 Arthrobacter sp. TMN-50
CACCAAGACCGGCCGAAAAAACCTCAGCGATGCTACGGCCTCCACCTGCCTTTTCCTGCTCCTTCATACCTCCATGACATCACCCGCCACCGACATTTTTAGGCCCGAAAGACCTGCCGCAACGGGGCCAAATTACGCCTAGAGCGAACAGTTCGTTTCATGTGCTGGAACGTCGTGACCCAGGCGCAGGTAGGTCCAAGCACTGCCGGGGACGAGGCTACACCCGCTGCGGAACCGTCAGCCGGAGAACCTTAGGCGACGCGGGTGATCTCCACTTTGACGTTCAGCGTCGACCCGCCGCCCCCGGAGAGTATTCCTTTCAACGGTGAAACGTCCCTGTAATCGCGACCGCGGGCCACCGAAACATGAAAGTCGCTGACCGGGCCGCTGTTGGTGGGGTCCCAGCCGCGCCATTCGCCGTCCCACCACTCCACCCAGGCGTGCGACTGCCCAGCGACAGCCTCCCCAATACCAGCGCTACGGCGTGGATGCAGGTACCCCGAGATGTAGCGGGCGGGGATGCCGATACTTCGAAACGCGCCGATAGCGAGATGCGCAAGGTCCTGGCAGACCCCTTTGCGCTCATCCCAGGCGTCCCGTGCATTGGTTTGCACCCCGGTGACCCCCTGCACATAGGACATTTCTTCTCTAATCCACTCGAAAATCGCGTGCACCGCCTGATGCGGGTTGCGATCAGCGGCCACCTGCATCGCCTTGGCGCTGACCTCCGGGTCGGGCTCGGTCAGGCCGGTCTGCGGGAGCCAGTCCCCGTACTCGTTGATGATGTCATCGGACCCAAGCTGATCCCAGGTCACTACATCGCCCTCTGCCGGAACGCGTTCCATCCGGCTCACCTCAACGGTGGTGACCGCAGTGACCTCTAGTGCCTCGTGGGCGCTTTGCATGTCGAAAGCCGTAACCCGGGTCCCCCAGTAGTCGCGGTACGTCGAGACGGCAGCGCTCGACGGCGACACCTTCAGCGTCGATTCGAGTACCACCTGCTGGGGATCGGTCAGCGGAGTCATACGCGCTTCGTTGTAGGACAGGGTCACCTTGCGCGCGTAGTTGTAGCCAGTGCGGTGGGTTATGAGCATGCGGGTCATGAGAGTTCTCCCACCCAGGCCAGTTCGTCGGCCTGGGAAAAGTAGGTGCGTGAGATCGCATCGGAAGCTTGCGCACAGGCCTTCTGGACGCGTTCCATATGCTCGGGCAACTCGGACATCAGATCGTCGGTCTGGTGGAACTCGAGGAACGTCCTGGCCTGCCCCACAATGCGGCTCGCATCGTTGATGAACCCGACCCTCCGGTAGGCAGGGTTAAGGTTGGTCAGACACTTTTCTGCGTCGCTCAGCGCATACACAATCGAGCGCGGAAACAGCCGGTCCAGCAGCAGGAATTCTGCCGCCTGCTGGTCGCCGAAGGACGCCTTGCGGGTACGCAGGAATGACTCGTAGGCGCCGGCGCAGCGCAGCATGTTGACCCAGGACATGCCTGCCGCGTGGACATCGTGGGTGGAGAGCATGCGAGCGGTCATATCGGCCCGTTCAAGGCTGCGCCCCAGCACCAGGAATTGCCAGCTTTCGTCGTGGCTCATTGTGGTGTCCGACAGCCCACGAATCATTGCGGTGCGTTCGACCACCCAATGACAGAACCGGTAGGTGCCCACCACATCCTTCCGGTGCTGGGTGAGGCCGTACCACGTTGTATTGAGACTCTCCCACACGCTGCCGGACACAGTCTCCCGCGCCCGTCGTGCGTTCTCCCGTGCAGCGCCCAGGGCGCCGGCGATCGAAGTGGTGCTGGTCCTGTCATAGGCCAGCGACTGCAACAGGTCGGACAGCTCGAGCTCCTCGCCATCCGCCCGCCTGCCCATCACCCCGAGCAGTTGACGGGACACGTCGCGCTGTTCACTCTTCGGCATCTGGTTCAGACGCTCAAGGTGGACGTCGAGAATACGGGCGGTCCCGTCTGCCCGCTCAACGTAGCGGCCAATCCAGAACAAGGACTCGGCGATTCGGCTAAGCATTGGCTGTGTCCTCTCCGAGGTTCAGGAGGTCAGCAGACCCCAATTGTTGCTGTTGCTGCTCGGGTTGCCTGTCCTGCCACCCGGACTCGATCGGCCAGACGCGTTCCTGGGCCGGCCGCCGGACGATGTCGATAGCCGGACGCACCGGTGCCTGGTTCTGTTCGTCGACCACCCAGGTGTCTTTGGATCCGCCGCCCTGGCTTGAGTTCACAATCAGCGACCCTTCCTTCATGGCCACCCGGGTCAGACCACCGGGGAGTACCCAGACGTCGTCGCCGTCATTCACTGCGAAGGGACGTAGGTCAACGTGGCGAGGGCTGAACTGCCCGCCGGACATGGTTGGCACCGTTGACAGCTGCAGGACCGGCTGGGCAATCCAGCCACGGGGATCAGCGATGATCCGGTCGCGCAGCGCGTCGAGCTCGACCTTCGACGCGTCCGGGCCGATGACCAGGCCCTTGCCGCCGGAGCCGTCCACCGGCTTCACCACCAGTTCATCCAGCCGGTCCAGCACCTCCTCCCGGGCCGCCGGATCCTCCAGCCGGTAGGTGTCAACGTTGGCAATAATGGGTTCTTCGGAAAGGTAATACCGGATCAGGTCGGGGACATAGGTATAGACCAGTTTGTCATCGGCCACCCCATTGCCCAGAGCGTTGGCGATGGTGACAGTACCCGCACGGGCCGCGTTGACCAGCCCGGGACAGCCGAGCATTGAATCGGCGCGGAAGTGCAGGGGGTCAAGGAATTCGTCGTCGATCCGCTTGTAAATGACGTCGACGCGCTGTTCTCCGGCGGTGGTGCGCATGTAAACGCGGTTCCCGCGGCAAATCAGGTCGCGGCCCTCCACCAACTCAACGCCCATCAGCCCCGCGAGTAGGGTGTGTTCGAAGTAGGCGGAGTTGAACACCCCGGGGGTCAGGACCACAACGGTCGGGTCTTCAGCCGACGACGGCGCGGTCTTGCGGAGCGCTGCAAGGAGCCGCCGCGGATACTCCTCGACCGGCCGGATATGTTGCTGCCCAAAAGCCTCCGGCAGCCCCTTGGCCATGGCCCGCCGGTTTTCCAGCACGTAGCTCACCCCGCTGGGGACGCGGACGTTGTCTTCGAGGACCCGGAAGGTGCCCTCCTGGTCACGGACGACGTCGATGCCTGAGATGTGGACCCGCACCCCGCCGGCAGGGTCGAAGCCCGACACCTGCCGATGGAAGTGGGCGCTGGAGGTGATGAGGCGGCGGGGAATGACGCCGTCGGCCACCACGGACATCTTGTCGTAGACATCGTTGAGGAAGGCTTCGAGAGCACGGACCCGCTGGGTGACCCCCTGCTCAAGGACCTGCCAGTCGGTGCCGGAAATGACGCGCGGCACAATGTCCAAAGGGAACGGTCGCTCCTCCCCCGCGTAGTCGAACGTGACACCGCGGTCGAGGAACGTCCGGGCCATGGAATCGGCCCGGGCAGTGACATCGGCAAGGTTCAGTTCACTCAGGGCGGCGGCGACCTGGCTGTATTCGCCGCGGGCCAGTTGGCCGGGGGTAAACATTTCGTCGAACGCTGGGGTTCGGCTGGCAGCTGCTGCATAATCTTCGAAAAGGTCGGACATGGGCTCAACATTCTCACGAATTTCTCCCATTACATACTGTGCAGTGGGTCACTCGCCAAGTCCCCATCCTGGGGAGCACTGTTCTCTGACTGAGCCCCTTTCCCGGCAGAGGCATCGTCGATGAGCCGTGATTGAATGACCGGGTGATGAACGAAAATCTTGGCCGCGATGAAGCAGCCCGCCGGTCCACCCTCCTCAGCGTCGACAGCTACGAGGTTTATCTGGACCTCAGGGGTGCGGCCGATCCTGACGTCGCCGGATTCCTGTCCCGATCAACGGTCAGGTTCACCTGCGCCGAACCGGGTAGCGGGACCTTCATGGACTTCGTCGCCGGATCGGTCCACTCGGTCACCCTCAACGGCAGTGTCCTGGACCCCAACGTCGTCGTCGACGGCGCAAGGATTACCCTCCCGGGGCTGGCCGGGGACAACACGGTGACAGTCACGGGTACCGCGCTCTACAGCCGCAGTGGCGAGGGCCTGCACCGGTTTACTGATCCCGCTGATGGCGAGACCTACCTCTACACACAGTACGAACCCGCTGACGCCCGCCGGGTGTTCGCGAACTTTGAGCAGCCTGACCTCAAGGCGGCCTTCACCTTCTCGGTGAGCGCGCCAGCCGATTGGACCGTCGCCTCCAACGGTGCCGAGACCGCGCGGGACAACGCCGGGGACAGCACCGCGGTGTGGCACTTCGCACCGACCGAGCGGATCTCCACCTACATCACCACAATCCTCGCGGGCCCGTACTTCGCTGCCACCGGCCACTGGACCGGGATCATGTCTGACGGTTCAACTCTTGAGGTTCCGCTCGGGCTCTATTGCAGGGCATCCCTCGCCGGCTCGTTCGACACGGACACCATCTTCGACGTCACCAAACGCGGCCTCGACTACTTTCATTCACGGTTCGACTACCCGTACCCGTTCGGTAAATATGAGCAGGCCTTCGTTCCTGAATACAATCTCGGTGCCATGGAAAACCCCGGGTTGGTGACCTTCACCGAAGCCTACATTTTCCGGTCCAAGGCCACCCACGACCAATACGAAGCCCGCGCCAACACCATCCTCCACGAGATGGCCCACATGTGGTTCGGCGATCTGGTCACCATGTTCTGGTGGGACGACCTGTGGCTGAAGGAGTCCTTCGCCGACTACATGGGTGCGCTGGCCGTCGCCGACGCCACCGGCTCGGCCACCTCCTGGGTGAGTTTCGCCAACCGCCGGAAGGCCTGGGCCTATCTGCAGGACCAGCTGCCCTCCACCCACCCCATCACCGCTGACATCGTCGACCTTGAGGCCGCCAAACAGAACTTCGATGGCATCACCTACGCCAAGGGAGCCTCGGTCCTCAAGCAGCTCGTAGCCTACGCCGGCAGCGAGGCGTTCTTCGCCGCGGCCCGCACCTACTTCAAAACCCATGCCTTCGGCAACACCAGGTTGTCCGATTTCCTGTCGGCGCTCACCGACGCGACCGGCCAGGACATGACCGGCTGGGCCAGGCAATGGCTCCAGACCTCGGGCGTCCCGCTGTTGAGCGCCGAGGTGGAGGTCGACGACGACGGTGCCTATCGCTCGGTGCTCATCCGCCAGGACGCTATCGATCCAGTCACGGGCGAGTCAGCGCTCCGCCCGCACCAGCTGTGCCTGGGCCTGTACAGCCTCAGCGGTGGCGGGCTGATGCGGACCGGGATGGTCGAGGTACGGGTGGACGGTGAGGTAACAGCCGTCCCGGAGTTGGTTGGCACCACCCAGCCTGATCTGCTCTTGATCAACGACGACGACCTGACCTACGCGAAGATCAGCTTCGACGACCGGTCCCTGACCACCCTGCTGACCAGCGTAGGGCACCTCGAAGAGCCGTTGGCGCGCGCCGTCTGCCAGGCCGCGCTGTGGTCAACCACCCGTGACGCGGCCCTGTCCGCCGCGGACTATGTGGGAGCGATGCGACTCGCGGCGCCTCGGGAAACCGGGGTCGGGGCCCTGCAGGTGATGCTGCGGAACGCGCACTACGCCGTCGAACACTACGCAGCGGTGGGCGAGCGTTCTGGGCTACGGGAGCAGCTGTTCGGTTTCGTGGTGGACGGGCTCCGCGCGGCCGAACCTGCCTCCGATCTGCAGTTGGTTTGGGCGCGGGCGGCAGCCGCCCTGGGCCTGCACAGCGACACCTACGCTGGACTGTTCCGCGGGCTGCTTGACGGCCACGAGACGACTGTCCCAGGGCTCGCTGTGGATGCCGAGCTGCGGTGGCTCTTCTGGCAGGCCCTGGCCGCGCAGGGCCAGGCCTCGGGCGGCGAACTCGCGGAGGAACTGGGGCGCGACCGCACCGCCGCCGGCAAGGCGGGATTCACCAGGGCGTCCGCCTCGGTGCCGGACCCGGTCATCAAGGAGAAAGCGTGGCGGGAGGCCGTGTTCGGCACCCGGTTGTCCAACGAGCTGCTGTCAGCGACGATCGCTGGTTTCGCTGAAGGCCCCGGCGACCTGCGGGACCCCTTTGTGGAGCCGTACTTCGCTGAGATTCGACGGGTGTGGGACGCGATGGGCATTGAAATGGCCAGCCGGATTGTGCGTGGCCTGTTCCCCGGGTCGCAGGATCTGACGCCGGGCGTACCGGCGCAGGAGCACCGGGTGGTGCTGGCCGTCGATGACTGGCTCGCAGCCAACCGTTCCTCGCCGTCGGCCCTGCGCCGGATTGTGGTCGAGGAACGCGATCACCTGCTGCGGTCCTTGCGGGCGCAGAAACAATCAGCCCGGCAGGTCCCCTGAAGGCACCATGCGGGGGTCCACCGGGTGGCTGGCTGGTCATGGGGGCGCTCCCTGGCCCGCTGGACACTGTGCTAAACAAGAAATGGGTCCGGACCACCGAAGCGGTCCGGACCCATCCGGCAGACTGGTCTGCTGTCGGCAGTTACTTCTTGCCGAAGCCCTTGAAGCGGGCGTTGAAGCGCTCCACGCGGCCCGCGGAGTCCATGATCCGCTGCTTGCCGGTGTAGAAAGGGTGCGACTCGGAGGAGATTTCGACCTCGACCAGTGGGTAGGTGTTGCCGTCTTCCCATTCAATGGTCTTTTTGGAGGTCACGGTGGACCGGGTCAGGAAAGACTTCTCGGACGCGAGGTCGCGGAAGACAACCGTTGAGTACTTGGGGTGGATGTCAGACTTCACAGTGTTACCTTCGTTAGTTGCCTGGATTTGGCCAGGCACAAGGGGGTTGGAAAAGTTGGTTGGTCCAAGGACCAGCTATTTACTCTACCGCACCAGGTGCCGTCGGGGCCAAAGGGCCGCCGGCGTGGCCAGCTCGCCTACCGCGGCCGACATTCCCAGAAGGCGACGGCGCTGGCGGCCGCCACATTGAGCGAATCGACGCCGGCCCGCATGGGGATCTGCACGCTAAGGTCGGCGAGGTCGAGGGTCGCCCGGCTGAGACCGTCGCCCTCTGTTCCGAGGACCAGGGCAAGCCGGTCGTGGCGTGCGGCGCTGAGTTCGTCAAGATCGATGGTCTGCTCCCCCAGGGCCAGGCCAGCAACCAGAAACCCGGCTTGTTGCAGGTCGCCCAGCTGGGCGGGCCATTCAGTCATTCTGACCCAGGGCACCTGGAAGACGGCTCCCATGCTGACGCGGATAGCCCGCCGGTAGAGCGGGTCGGCGCAGCGGGGGCTGACCATCACGGCGTCGACTCCCAGCGCTGCAGCCGAGCGGAAGATCGCGCCCAGGTTGGTGTGGTCGACGATGTCCTCGAGGACGGCGATTCGGTGGGCACCGGCGAGCACATCGTCGAGAGTCAGGGGCTGTGGGCGATCCATTGCGGCCAGTGCCCCACGGTGCAGATGGAACCCGGTGATCTGTTCGAGGATCTGCTCGGTGCCGATGAAAGCCGGGACGTCGGGGAATCGGTCCAGGAGGTCCTGCAGGTCCGGTAGCCACTTGTCGGTTAAGAAAAAGGATCGTGGCGTGTGGCCTGCGTCGACCGCCCGGCGGAGCACTTTGGTGCTCTCGGCGATGTAGAGCCCCTCGGCGGGCTCCTTTCGCTGGCGCAGCTGGGTGTCGGTGAGGGAGGTGTAGTCCGACACCCGGGGATCGGTGGGATCGGTCAGGCGGTGGCGGCTCATCCGGTGACCAGTCGCGCAACCATAATGTAGAGGGCGACCAGACCCAGCGTCACGATGACGGACCGCAGCACCACCGGCCGGAGCCGGCGCCCGATGATGGCACCCAGGAAACCACCGATGAGCGAACTGACGGCGATGATCAGGACCACCCACCAGTTGATCCGGTCGAAGGCGAAGAGCATGTAGGAAATGCCCGCCACCACGTTCACCGCGAGCACCAGCAGGTTCTTTACCGCGGTGGCGTTTTGGATGGTGCCGTGCAGGAAGATGCCGAGGATGCCTACCAGCAGGATGCCTTGCGCCGCCACAAAGTAGCCGCCGTACACTCCCGCCAGGTATACGAGGATGGTGAGCCCCACCGGGTGTGCCCGGCTGGACTCTTTCCGCTCAGCCCGAAGCAGGACCCTGCGTTGTAGCGCCGGCTGGAAGATCACAAACCCCAGGGCAATGACGATCAGGATTGGTGCCGCGAATTCGAAGACCTGCTCGGGCAGGTTAAGGAGCAGGGCTGCACCAGTGATGCCACCCAGAATCGATGCCGGAAGCAGCCGGAGAATGGTTGAACGGAGACCGGCGAGTTCTCGACGGTACCCCCAGGTTCCCGAGATACCGCCGGCGATCAGACCCATCGCGTTGCTGATCGTCGCCGTGATCGGGGCGAACCCCAGCGCCAGGAGGACCGGAAAAGTGACAAGGGTGCCCGAACCGACTATCGAGTTGATGGCACCGGCCCACAGGCCAGCAACAAAGATCAGGGCGTCTTGCAGCAGATCCATGATTAGGTCTACCGGCCGCTACGCGCGGGACCGGGCGACCGCCGTGTAGCGGCCGTCCTGCTGGCGAACGTCGAGGGGGACATCAAAAGCCGCGCTGAGATATTCCTCGGTGAACACCGTGTCGATCGGCCCGGAGGCGACCACCCCACCGTCGCGCAACAACATGGCGTGGGTGAATCCGGGCGGCACCTCTTCGAGGTGGTGGGTGACCAGGATCATGACCGGGGCTTCCTCGTCCTGGGCCAGGGCAGCGAGTCGGGTGATCAGGTCTTCCCGACCTGCCAGGTCGAGCCCGGCGCCGGGCTCGTCGAGGAGCAGCAACTCGGGATCCGTCATCAGGGCGCGGGCGATTTGGACCCGCTTGCGTTCTCCCTCACTCAGGGAGGAGAACGGCCGGTTCATGAAGGTCGACATGCCCCAGGCGTCAAGCAGGGACAGTGCCCGCCGGGCGTCCTGCTTCTCGTACTGTTCACGCCACCGGCCGGTCACGCCGTAGGAAGCGGTGATGACCACGTTGAGCACAGTCTCGTGCTCGGGAATCTGGGAAGCGAGGGCGGCTGAGGCGAGCCCGATGCGGGGCCGCAACTCGAACACATCAACAGCGCCGAGCACTTCGTCGAGGATGCCAGCTACTCCCCGGGTGGGGTGGATGCGGGCTCCGGCGACCTGCAGCAGAGTGGTTTTACCGGCGCCGTTGGGGCCCATGATCACCCAGCGTTCGCCGTCCTTGACCTGCCAGTCCACACTGTCCAATAGCGTTTTGCCGCCCCGGACGAGGCTCACCCCAGCTAACTCAAGAACATCACTCATAGCACTAGACATTAGGCCAATCAGCGTGCCAAACGCGAAACGGCGGCGGTCCGGCGCGCGGACGGGGCGGGTGGGCGGCATGCGCGTTCGGCGCTGCCCGGGGGAAGCAATTTCGGGGCCCGACCGGTGCCCGGCAATAATGGCTAGGAGGCGCTGACCGCGCTGCGGATGGGGACGAACGATGAAAGCGGAGGAATATGCCCAGGGAATTCGGTGTCGTCAGTTACGGTGTGCAACTCCCGGATGACTTCCTGGTTGCTGTGCAGGGTGCCGTCCAGCACACCGGCGCCCGGATCATCGAACTGGAAAATTCAGGGACCTCCCGGTTCCAGACCTCCACGGTGTTCGTCTCCTTCGACGGCAGCGCTGCCGACTTGCGGAGCGCAGTGCAGCCCCACCTGACGCGGGGCCTGGGCTGCGCCGTCGTTCCTCCCGAGCTGGTGGGCGAGGGACGGAAGTTGCTGATCATGGATGTGGATTCCACGCTGATCCGCCAGGAGGTCATCGAACTGCTGGCAGCCCACGCTGGCAAGGAGGCTGAGGTGGCGGCTGTCACCGGCGCCGCGATGCGCGGGGAAATCGATTTCGCCCAGAGTCTCAAATCCCGGGTCGCAGTGCTCGAAGGCCTGCCGGTCGGCGTCCTCGCGGAGGTGGGGGCAGCAATTGAGCTCAGCGACGGAGCCGAAGACCTAGTCAGTGCATTTTTGGCTGCTGGCCATGCGGTCGCGGCGGTTTCGGGCGGGTTCGCCCAACTGTTGGACCCACTCGCCGCGCAGCTGGGCCTGACCTATGCCGAGGCGAACCTGCTGGGAGTGAGCAACGGGCACCTGACCGGGGAGGTGGTCGGTCCGGTCGTGGACCGTGCGGCGAAGGAACGCTCGCTCCGCCGCTGGGCTGCGGAGGCGGGAGTGCCAATGGGGCGGACCATCGCCGTCGGCGACGGCGCGAACGACCTCGACATGCTCGGTGCCGCTGGGCTCGGGGTGGCGTTCAACGCCAAGCCGGCGGTGCGGGAGGCCGCCGACGTCGCGGTCGACCTGCCCTTCCTGGACGTGGTCAAGCATTTCGTCCGCCACTAGCCCACGAATCCCCCCGCTGGTGGGGTTGGTGGGCTAGTGGCGGGGCGGGCTACTTCGTGAAGTACTCGTAGCCGCCGACATACTCGGTGTGGCCGCTCGGGACGTCGGCGGTGGCCATCTTCGCGATCTCGGCGGCGAACTCGGCGACCGAATACAGGCGTCCCGCCTGCTGCCGACGCGCTTCGATGGCGCCGGGGGTGGCCCGGTCCAGCAGCGTCGCGGTCACGGTTCCCTCGATCATGTCCCCCGACACCACCACGAGTGTGATGCCCTTGGCTTCGAGCTCCGGAAGGAGTTCACGGAGGGCGTCCTCGCCCGCGCGCTTGCTGCGGGCCACCGCCTCGTAGGCCTCCATGGTGGGAACGGTGTTGATGAAGTGTGCCTGGTGGCTCGTGATGAACACCACGCGGGAACCCGCAGGCATCACCTCCATCGCCGCCTTGAGCATGTTGACCTGCGCATCGCGGTTCAACTTCAGCGCGTAATCCTCTTCGACACCCGACTCCATGCCACCCGAAGCGTTCAGGACCAGCAGCCCCAACCCACCGAAGGAGTCCGCTGCGGCCTTGATTAGCGCTGCCGATCCCTCGGCGGTGGTCAGGTCGGCGCCGACGGCGACTGCCTTCCCTCCTGCAGCCTCAATTCCCGCCACCACCTTCGCGGCACGGGGAGCCTTCTGGCGGTAATTGACGACGACGGCGGCACCCTGGTCGGCGAGAAGTTTCGCGACGTCAGCCCCGATTCCGCGTGATGATCCGGTGACGATTGCGGTTGTGCCATCCAGCGCAGCCATGGGGTACTCCTCATTAGTCGGTGAACTCTTCGTGATGAAAGCTAGTAATAATTCGGTCGTGTGGCTAGTGACCCATGCCGAGACCGCCATCAACGGGGATAATCGCCCCGGAGATGTAGGCGGCGTCGTCGCTGGCAATCCACCGCACCACGTTGGCCACCTCGGTGGGCTCAGCGAAGCGTCGGGCGGGGATCGTGGCGAGATAGTTCTTGCGCATGTCCTCGGGCAGTTCGGCAGTCATGTCCGTGTTGATGAAGCCCGGAGCCACCACGTTGGCAGTGATCCCCCGGGAGCCGAGCTCGCGGGTGAGCGATCTGGCGATACCGATCAGGCCCGCCTTGGACGCCGAGTAGTTGATCTGGCCGGGCGCCCCGTACAGCCCGGTCACCGAGGAAATCAGGACGACGCGGCCCTTGCGGAGCCGGATCATCCCCTTCGATGCCCGCTTGATCACGCGGAACGCACCGGTCAGGTTGGTGTCGATGACGTCGGTGAAGTCCGATTCGCTCATTCTGAGCAGCAGCGTGTCGCGGGTCATGCCAGCGTTGGCTACCAGCACCTCGACGGGCCCATGTGTTTCCTCGACGGCGGTGAATGCGGCGTCGACCTGCTCGTCGCTCGTCACGTCGGCCTTCACCCCCAGAAGACCCTCAGGGACCTCGCCGCTGCGGTAGGTAATGGCCACCCGATCGCCGTTCTCAACGAACGCCCGCGCAATGGCAAGGCCAATGCCGCGGTTGCCTCCGGTTACCAAAACACTGCGTCCCTGCTGGGCCTCTGTCACGGATTCCTCCAGAATCATTGCTTCAACTATCCCTGCCGATCCTAGCTGGCACCCGCTCAACTGCAAGAATGCGGCAGGGAACCTTCGGAGCCTCTCAGGCTTTTAACAACCAAGGCACTGGGTGAGACAATGGAGAGGTCCCTTGGAGTGTGATGAGCAAGCAGATCCGGCACAACGCAGACGTACACAGCATTACCGATGCACGAAATCCGCACAGCGATGAGATTCGCGGGCGGATGATCAAGTATTCAATTTCGATGGGCATCAGGCTCGTGTGCATCATTCTGGTGTTTTTCGTGGAGGGCTGGCTGCAATGGGTCATGATCGCTGGAGCTGTGCTGCTCCCCTACTTCGCGGTCATCCTAGCCAATGGCGGGTCCGACACCAGCGATCTGCCGCATAGCCAATCCCTGATCGACAATGTTCCACTCACCGCACTGGAGTCACCGAAACCGGCGGAATCGCCTGCGGCCGCTGACGATGTGCTGCAGGGGGAAATTATCGACGACGACGACATTCACCACGACAGGGGCCTCCCCACCGCATGAACCTTCTCGACCAGTTGCAGCAGCTCAACCCTGCCTCACCGGAGCCGGCCGGCCGGCCGGCTGACGCGGTCTGCTCCCGCAAAGCCTGCAGGTTACCCGCCAGCTGGCAGCTGCTCTGGAACAACCCCAAGATCCACGCACCCGACCGGCGGAAGGTGTGGGTGGCCTGCGGGGAGCACCGCGACTGGTTGGAAGACTATCTCCAGACCCGAGGACTGTGGAAGGAAACCCTTCCCCTCCAGGATGACGCAGCAGGGAATACCGCCTAGATGTACCGTTTTCTCGTTTCGCCCCGCTGGGTGGGCTGGCTGGCACTGGTCGTCCTCCTGGCTCTGGCGTGCGGCGCGCTGGGACTGTGGCAGCTGGACCGCCGCGACCAGCTGGCAGACACGATCGAACGAATCGAAGCCAACTACGATCAGCCAGCAGTACCGTACGAGCCTGGCATAGCAGATTTCAGGGCGTTTGACCCCGCCGAGGAATGGTTGCCCATCACGCTGACCGGTACGTATGACACGGCCAACCAGTTGGTGGTGCGTAACCGGCCTTTCAGCGGGCGACCCGGCTATGAGGTGCTGGTGCCGTTCCGACTGGCGGACGGGTCGGCGGTGATCATCAACCGGGGGTGGCTGCCCATTGGTAATGACGAGGCCGGGCGCCCTGACGCGTTCCCCCAGCCGCCGAACGGCGAAGTCACGGTGACCGCACGGATCAAACCCGGCGAGCCACAGCTGGACCGCGGGGCGCCGGAGGGGCAGATCGCCTCCATCAATCTCGCCCGGTACACAGAAGTTGTCGACTATGAGGTGCAGACCGGTGCCTATGGCCTGATGTCAGCCGAAAGCCCTGCCCCCGCCACCTCGCCGCGGATCTTCCCCCGGCCGTCGCTGGACGCCGGACCGCACCTGTCCTACTCGATGCAATGGTTCGCCTTCGGCGCGCTGCTGTTCGTCGGCTTCGGCTACGCGGCCCGGCAGCAGCAGCGCGCCGACGAAGAAGAAGCTGCAGAAGCCAACGGAATTGTTTTAACGGCGCCAGGCCGCAGGCAGCGGCGCCCCACCGCCGAGGAAGAGGAAGACGCCTACCTCGACGCGCGCGGCTTCTAGGCCATCGTCACCAAATCAAGGTAATCGTCGCTCCACAGGTCCTCGACGCCGTCCGGCAGGAGCACCACCCGTTCAGGGTTGAGCGCCTCAACGGCCCCCTCATCGTGGCTCACGAGGACGACGGCGCCGCTGTAGTTGCGCAGCGCCCCGAGGATCTCGGCCCGGCTGGCAGGGTCGAGGTTGTTGGTCGGTTCGTCGAGCAGCAGCACATTGGCTGAGGACGCGACGATCGTTGCAAGGGCCAGTCGGGTCTTCTCGCCACCGGAGAGGACCCCGGCGCGCTTGTCGACGTCGTCCCCCGTGAACAGGAAGGAACCGAGGACGCCGCGCACTTCGGCGTCCTTCATATCCGGTGCGGAAGAGCGCATGTTCTCCAACACGGTCCGCTCAGTGTCGAGGGTTTCGTGCTCCTGCGCGTAGTAGCCCACCTTCAGGCCATGCCCGGGGATGACCTCGCCCGTATCGGGCTTGTCGACGCCGGCGAGCATCCGCAACAGGGTGGTCTTCCCCGCACCGTTCAGTCCAAGGATCACTACCTTCGATCCGCGGTCGATGGCAAGGTCAACGTCGGTGAAGATTTCCAGTGACCCGTAGGACTTGCTGAGCCCTTCGGCGGTCATCGGAGTCTTTCCACACGGTGACGGTTCGGGGAACCGCAGGGCGGCGACGCGGTCCTGTGCACGGACCGCCTCAAGACCGCCAAGCAGCCGTTCAGCACGCTTCGCCATGTTCTGGGCGGCGACCGCCTTGGTGGCTTTGGCACGCATCTTGTTGGCCTGATCCATCAGGACCTGGGCCTTCTTCTCAGTGTTGGCGCGCTCCCGCTTCCTGGCGCGTTCGTCAGTCTCCCGCTGCTGCAGGTAACGCTTCCAGCCAATGTTGTAGATGTCGATGGTGGCGCGGTTGGCGTCCAGGTGGAACACCTTGTTCACCGTCGCCTCGAGCAGGTCCACATCGTGGCTGATCACGATCAGACCGCCCTGGTGGTTTTTCAGGAACTCGCGCAGCCAGGTGATGGAGTCGGCGTCGAGGTGGTTAGTGGGCTCATCGAGGAGCATCGTCTCCGCGCCTGAGTACAGGATACGCGCCAGCTCGACGCGCCGCCGCTGGCCACCGGACAGGGTAGACAGAGGTTGGTTCAGGATGCGGTCCGGAAGCGCGAGGTTCGAGGAGATCGCAGCTGCCTCCGCTTCGGCCGCGTATCCGCCGTGGGCGAGGAACTCGGCTTCGATCCGGTCATAGCGTGCCATGGCTTTGTCCCGCACCGAGTTGTTCTCGCTGGCCATGTCTTCCTGGGCGGCGCGAAGCTTGGTAACGACGACGTCGAGGTTGCGTGCGGACAGGATGCGGTCCCGGGCAAGCTGTTCCATGTTGGGCGTCCGCGGGTCCTGGGGCAGATACCCGATCTCTCCCTTGCGGGTGACGGCTCCGCCGGCAGGCAGCCCCTCCCCCGCCAGGACGCGGGTCAGCGTGGTCTTGCCGGCGCCGTTACGGCCCACCAGCCCAATCTTGTCCCCGCGGTCAACACGGAATGACACCGCATCCATAAGCAGACGCGCTCCCGCGCGCAGCTCTAAGTTCGAGACGGTAATCAATTACGTGGCCTTTCAATGGAACGGGTCCGCAACATCGGATGGTTGCTGGCTGCCTAAATTTGTAGGAAACCTACAAGCGAAATAGAAACCGGGGGCACTAACCTCAATAAGTGACGGCACACTGTTGTCGATAACTAACAGGAAGAGCCACCATGCGTCTGAAGAATCAGGTTCCTGCGGCGGCCGCTGCGGATGATGCCACCCACGCCAGGCACCGCTGGAATGCCACGGATCTTTCGCTGATCGCGGTCTTCGCGGCCATGGTGGCCGCTCTAGCAATCCTACCTGCTATCCCCGCCGGGCCGCTCGGGGTGCCTGTGACCCTCCAGACACTCGCGGTGATGGTGACCGGTATTGTGCTCGGTCCCACCCGCGGCGGGGCCGCCGTCGCACTGTATGTGCTGGTCGGGTTGGCTGGGTTGCCGATCTTCAGCGGGTTTAGCGGCGGTGTCGGGGTTCTCGCTGGCCCGTCCGCCGGATACCTGATTGCCTTCCCGCTTGCTGCAGTCGTCGCCGGGTTCCTGGCCCGCCTGGTCCTGACCCGGGTGCGGCGGTTCCGGTACGCGGCCCTGTTCGCGGCCTGCATGGTCGCCAGTCTCCTGGTGATCCACCCCCTCGGGATCGCCGGTCTGATGATCAATGGCAAGCTTGATTTCGCGACGGCGGTCCTGGCGGACGCGATTTACCTGCCCGGCGACGCGCTCAAGAATCTGGTGGCGGCAGCGATCGGGCTCAGCGTGCACCGTGCGTTCCCGCGGTTGATCGGCGGACGCCGGCGGCCAGCCGCTCCGGCCCCCGAATCCACCCGCTGAGTCCGGCAAACCGAACCCAACGATGATCGCCTTCGACGGCGCGGCCGTCAGCGTCGACGGACCAGGAAACTCCCGCCAGATCCTAGAGCCGCTCACCCTGACGCTTTCGGAGCGCAGGATTGCCGTGATCGGCGCCAACGGGTCGGGAAAATCGACGCTCCTCAAGCTCATCAACGGTCTGATCACACCGACCGCCGGACGCGTCCTCGTCGGTGGGCTCAACACGGTCAAGGCCGGCCGGGCGGTCAGGCAGCGCGTCGGGTTCGTCTTCACTGATCCCCTGTCGCAACTGGTGATGCCCACGGGCCGCGAGGATGTTGAGCTGTCCCTCCGCGCGAGGATCCGCAACAGCGCCGAGCGGCGGACCGCTGCCCTGGCTGTCCTTGACCGTTTCGGGCTGGCCCCGCTGGCCGACCAAAGCATCTATGACCTCTCGGGCGGGGAACGGCAGCTGATGGCGCTTGCCACCGTGCTCGCCGTCGACCCCGACATTCTCGTCGCCGACGAGCCGACCACCCTCCTCGACCTCCGCAACGAGCACCGGGTCCGCAGTTTGTTCCGCTCGCTGGACCAGCAAATAGTCTTCACCACCCATGACCTCGACTTCGCCGGAGACAGCGACCGGGTGCTGGTGATTGACGCGGGGCGGCTGGTGTTCGACGGCGGCCCTCTTGAGGCGGTCGACAGGTACCGCAGCCTTCACCTCGGGACGCCGCTGCCGGACACCAGTCCATGAGGGGTCATGCGAGCCTGCTGGGTACCTACGTGGACGGCAGTTCCCCGCTCCACCGGCTCCCGCTGTGGACGAAGGGCCTCGCCGTCCTGCTGCTGTCGACCGGCGTGCTGCTGGTGAACACTCCAGTGCTCACTGGCGCGGCACTGCTCGTGGTGGTGGCTGGCTATCTGCTCGGCGCCCGGCTGCCGCCGATTCACCTGTGGCGGCCGCTGGCCCCGGTCTGGCCCATGCTCGTCATCCTCGGCGGGTATCAGCTGATCGTCAACGGGATGCAGCCGGCGCTGCAGGTCGTCGGGAACATCACCGTGTGTCTGCTGGCTGCGCGCCTGCTTACCCTGACCACCGAAGGGCAGCGGCTGCTCGACGGCCTCGTGTCCCTCGCCGTTCCGTTTCGACGGGTGGGGGCCGACCCCGAACGGTTTGGGCTGACCCTGGCCCTGATGGTCAGGAGCCTGCCCTACCTGGTCGGTTCGGTGGCCGACGTCCGGGACGCAGCGAGGGCCCGGGGGCTTGAACGCAACCCGCGTGCCCTGGTGATCCCCGTCGTCGTCGGGGCCGTCGCCTACGCCCACCAGACCGGGGAGGCTTTGGCTGCCCGCGGGCTGGGTGAGTCGAGTCCCGATAACGGCTAACGCCTCAGGAAAGGGCGAACGCAGCAGAAAACGGCAGCCGCCCCAGGTATACCTGCTGCGCGTGCCGTTTTCTGCTGCGCGTGCCGTTTTCTGCTGCGCGTGCCGCTTTCTGGTGCGGCGTCCTAGCTAGTGGACCGGCCTAGATATTGAACCCGAGGGCCCGCATCTGGTCGCGACCGTCCTCGGTGATCTTCTCCGGACCCCACGGCGGCATCCACACCCAGTTCAGGCGCCAGTCGTCGACGACGCCGTCCAGCGACTGACCGACCTGTTCCTCGATGACGTCGGTCAACGGGCAGGCCGCCGTGGTCAGTGTCATGTCGATCAGCAGGGCTCCGTCGTCGGCGTACCTGAGGCCGTACAACAGTCCAAGGTCCACAATGTTGACCCCCAGCTCGGGGTCAATCACGTCCTTGAGGGCTTCCTCGACGTCGTCAATTGCGGTCTGTCCCGCATTCACTTCACTCATTGTTCTCTACCTTCTCGAAGTCGTACCGGGCTCAAAGGCCGACGAGCCTAGGCACCGGCCGGAGCGTCAACTGAAGCCGACGCGGGGACGAGGAAGCGGTCGTAGCCCTCTTCCTCGAGGCGGTCGGCCAGCTCCGGGCCGCCCTGCTCGGCGATCGCACCGTCAACGAACACATGAACGAAGTCAGGCTTGATGTAGCGCAGGATCCGCGTGTAGTGCGTAATCAACAAAGTACCCATGTCGCCCTTCGAGTGCTCGCGGTTCACACCCTCGGAGACCACCTTCAGCGCGTCGACGTCGAGCCCCGAATCGGTCTCGTCGAGGATGGCGAACCGGGGCTTGAACAGCTCAAGCTGAAGAATCTCGACCCGCTTCTTTTCGCCACCGGAGAAGCCTTCGTTGACGTTGCGCTGGGCGAAGTCGGCGTCGATGCGCAGTTGCGACATCGCTTCCTTAACGTCCTTGGTCCAGTGACGCAGGCTAGGGGCCTTGCCATCGAGAGCCGTCTTCGCGGTGCGGAGGAAGTTGGTCATGGTGACACCTGGTATTTCAACCGGGTACTGCATGGCCAGGAAAAGGCCAGCGCGAGCACGCTCGTCGACGCTCATGTCCAGGACGTCTTCGCCGTCGAGGGTGATGGAGCCGCTGTCCACGAGGTACCGGGGGTGGCCGGCGATCGTTGAGGCGAGGGTCGACTTGCCGGAACCGTTTGGTCCCATGATGGCGTGCGACTCGCCGGTGTTGATGGTCAGGCTGACCCCTTTGAGGATCTGCTTCCTGACCCCCTGCTCCGTTTCAATGCTGACGTGGAGGTCAGTGATTTTAAGGGTGGACATCTGTGGTTCTCCTTCGCGCCCTGCCTGATGCAGGGTGTGCAGTCTATGGTCGAGCTGAATAATCGAAACGTTGGGTGGCGCTAGCCGAGGTTCGGGACGGCTGCACCGTTGGTGACGGTGGTGATGTCCACGTAAACCTCGTCGCCGTGAATTTCCAGGGCAAATACCGGGACCGGTTCGTAGGCTGGCAACTGCAGCGGGGCACCGCTGCGCAGATCAAACTGTGATCCGTGGCCCCAGCATTCGATGACGCACCCCTCGACGTCGCCCTCGGAGAGGGAGATATCGGCGTGGGAGCAGGTGTCCCCCAGGGCATGGATGGCGCCTTCGGAATCCTTCACCACGGCTACCGGGTAGTCATCGATCAGGATGCGTAGAGCCTGACGGACCTCAATGTCGTTGACATTGCAGACCAGCTCGCCTTTCGGCGCGTCTGCCATCAGATGTTTCCTGCCGCGAGTTCACGCTCGACGGCGTCGGTCAGCCGCTCCTCGAGCGCTGGCACCTTGATCTGCTGGATGACCTCGTTGAGGAAACCGCGGACCACCAGCCGGCGGGCAGTTTTCTCGTCGATGCCCCGGGCCATCAGGTAGAACAGGTGCTCGTCATCGAACCGTCCGGTGGCGCTGGCGTGGCCGGCGCCCTCGATCAGACCGGTCTCGATCTCGAGGTTCGGCACCGAGTCGGAGCGGGTGCCGTCGGTGAGCAGCAGGTTCCGGTTGGTTTCGTAGGTGTCGGTACCCTCGGCTTCCTTGCGGATCAGCACGTCCCCCACCCAGACGGTGTGTGCATCCTGACCCTGCAGCGCACCCTTGTAGGTGACGCGGGACTTGCAGTTGGGGACCGCGTGGTCCACCAGGAGCCGCTGCTCGAGGTGCTGGCCGGCGTCGGCGAAGTAGAGGCCGTACATCTCCACCTCGGACCCCGGTCCGGTGAACAGCGATGACGGCGTCATCCGTACCAGATCCCCGCCAAGGCTCACGACGACGTGCTTGAACTTCGCGTTGCGGCCGATCTTGGCCTGCTGCGTTGAGGTGTGGACAGCGTCGTCGTCCCACTCCTGCACGCTAACGACCGTCAGTTCGGCGCCGTCGCCGACCACAATCTCTACGTTCTGCGCGAGGGTGGTTTTGCCATGGTGGTCGAGGACCACAACGGCCTTCGAGAACCGTTCGGCGGTGATGATCAGGTGCTGCGCGGCAGGGCTCTCATCCACGCCATTGATCGCGATGTGGATGTCGCCGTCGGCGATGGTTTCAACCGGAATAGTGACCACTGTCGCCTCGGTGAAGGCTTCCCAGGCGGCAGCCGACACCCGGTCGTCGGGGATGGAGGCGGAACCGATCCGCGCATCGTCACGGCCCACCGTCTCGACGGTGACGTTGCCGGCACCGGTGACGACGACGGTTGGCCCCGAACCGGTCAGCGGCTGGTTGTGTAGACCGCGAAGGCGGTTGAGCGGCGTGAACCGCCAGTCCTCCTCCCGGCCGTTCAGCGGCGCGAAGTCGGCCAGCCGGTAGGACTTGAGTCGCTCACCGCGGGACGCTTCGGGGATGACCGGGGCGTCGCCGTGGCTGTGCTTCCTGGCGCCGTGCTGGACCGTGCCCTCGTTGAATGGGGAAAGGTTTTCACCTTCCTCGGTGAAACCATCAATGGCAATCTTTTCTGCGGACGCTGGCGCGTCTAATTGGGTAGCTTCAGCCATTGTCAGCCTACTGCCCCTTCCATCTGGAGTTCGATCAGCCGGTTCAGTTCGAGCGCGTACTCCATCGGGAGTTCACGCGCGATGGGTTCAATGAACCCGCGCACGATCATTGCCATCGCCTCGTCCTCGGGCATGCCGCGGGACATCAGGTAGAAGAGCTGTTCCTCGCTGACGCGCGAGACGGTTGCCTCGTGGCCCATGGTGACGTCATCCTCACGGATGTCGACGTACGGGTACGTGTCGGACCGGGAAATGGTGTCGACCAGCAGCGCGTCGCAACGCACCGTGTTGGCCGAATGCGTAGCGCCCTCGCGGACCTGTACCAGGCCGCGGTAGGCGGCACGGCCACCGCCACGGGCCACCGACTTCGAGATGATCGACGACTTCGTGTTGGGAGCGATGTGCACCATCTTTGAGCCGGTGTCCTGGTGCTGGCCCTCGCCGGCGAAAGCGATGGACAGCGTCTCACCCTTGGCATGCTCCCCCACCAGATACACGGCCGGGTACTTCATGGTGACCTTCGAGCCGATATTGCCGTCGACCCACTCCATGGTGGCGCCCTCGTGCGCAATGGCCCGCTTGGTGACCAGGTTATACACGTTGTTCGACCAGTTCTGGATGGTGGTGTAGCGAACGCGGGCGTCCTTCTTCACCACGATCTCGACGACGGCGGAGTGCAGCGAATCGGACGTGTAGATCGGCGCGGTGCAGCCCTCGATGTAATGCACATAGGAGCCCTCATCAGCGATGATAAGCGTCCGCTCGAACTGGCCCATGTTCTCGGTGTTGATGCGGAAGTAGGCCTGCAGGGGGATTTCCACGTGGACGCCGGGCGGCACGTAGACGAAGGAACCACCGGACCAGACGGCGGTGTTCAACGACGCGAACTTGTTGTCGCCCACCGGGATGATCGACCCGAAGTATTCCTCGAAGAACTCGGGGTGTTCCTTCAGCGCGGTGTCGGTGTCCATGAAGATGACGCCCTGGCGCTCGAGTTCCTCGTTGATCTGGTGGTAAACCACCTCGGACTCGTACTGGGCTGCGACGCCGGAAACCAGACGGTTACGCTCAGCCTCGGGGATGCCGAGCTTCTCGTAGGTGTTCTTGATGTCCTCGGGAAGTTCCTCCCAGCTGCCGGCCTGCTTCTCGGTGGACCGCACGAAGTACTTGATGTTGTCGAAGTCAATGCCGGAAAGGTCGGCACCCCACGCGGGCATCGGCTTCCGGTCGAAGTACTTCAACCCCTTCAGGCGCAGGTCGAGCATCCATTCGGGCTCGTCCTTCTTCGACGAGATGTCACGGACCACCTCTTCGCTGAGACCCCGCTTGGCGTTGGCGCCG
The DNA here is from genome assembly GCF_054511125.1 of Arthrobacter sp. TMN-50. Classification (NCBI taxonomy): domain Bacteria; kingdom Bacillati; phylum Actinomycetota; class Actinomycetes; order Micrococcales; family Micrococcaceae; genus Arthrobacter; species Arthrobacter sp. TMN-50. The sequence continues at coordinate 21,752 of NZ_JBTNDG010000008.1, forward strand.
GCGTCGTTCTTGTCGGACCAGCCGAAGGCGTAGTTACCGATCCCTTCGAGCTCGGGGTTGCGCTCCAGGATGTCGCTGATAACTGCCTCAGGAACGGCTGGCTCAGCCATTATCTTCTGGTCTACTTGATCCGTCATCACGGCCTTTCTTGCTGATGGGTGGATACGGTCGGTTCGGTTCCGGGGGTGTCTGCCCCGGCGGGGGCCGGAGTAACCCGGCCCACAGGAATATGGGTGGTGCAGACGTGGCCGCCGCGGGCGAGCGTTGAGAGCCGCCGCACGTCGACGCCGAGCAGCCGGGAGAACACTTCGGTCTCCTGGTCGCAGAAGGAGGGAAATTCGGCGGCCAACTCCTGGACGGGGCAGTGGCCCTGGCAGAGCTGGACGGCCAACATGGCGGCGTTGGGGGCGTTTCGGCCCACCACTGTGGTGGAGCCCACGAAGCCGTCAGCGGTCAGGGCACCGGCCAGTGCCCGGGCGCGGTCTTCAAGATCCGGGCCGGCGGCTTCCACCAGGGGGCGGTACCGGTTTTCCATTTCTGCGAACCGGGTACGGGCAAACTGCTCGACCGCGTCCGGGCCCGCCACTTCCTGGAGCTGGGCCAGCGCGGCTTTGGCGATGGAGAGGTAGTCGGTTCCCAGCTCGGTCTGCCCCCGCTGGCTGAGTACATAACGACGTGCGGGCCGGCCAGCACCCGATGACGGGTTGCCGACCAGTTTGACCTCAATGAGCTGCTTGCGGGACAGAGCGTCGAGGTGCCGCCGGACGGCTGCGGGGGTGAATCCCAGCCGTTCGCCGAGCTCGGCCGCGCTGACGGGGCCATGCTCCAGGACAGCGGCGAGCACCTTGCTGCGGGTCCGGTCCTCGGCTTCGTGGGGGCGGACGGCGTCGGCGGGCCGTGCAACAGCCGGAACCGTGCTGATTGGGTATGACTGGCTCATGTCGCCTCCTCCGGCTTCCGCGCCATAGTTGTGAGCCCACAGGCATTCTGCGCCCACACAATAGACAACACAATCATGTCGTAATCTGTTCCCCTCTGCCAGTAAGGTGAGGCTATCCAGCAGGCGGCCCCGGCTACTACATGCCGTAGAGTAATTGGGTGCCAAACCCCTCTCCCGCGCTGGAAGTCACTGCGCTCGTCAAGGACTTTGGACCCGTATTTTCGCGCGACGGCAAGATGGTCAGGGCGCTCGACGGCGTCCACCTTCGAGCCTACCCCGGGCAGGTGACGGCACTCCTCGGCGCCAACGGTGCGGGCAAGACAACTACTCTTGAGTGCGCCCAGGGGCTGCAACGTCCCAATAGCGGGACCGTCCGCCTGCTCGGGGAGGACCCCTTCAACGCGGGCGCTGCGCTGCGCAGCAGGGTGGGCGTGATGTTGCAGGAAGGCGGGCTACCGCCGTCGGCCCGGCCGCTGGCACTCCTCAACCATGTTGCAGCGATGTATGGCTCACCACGACCGGTTGCCGAACTCGCCGTCCGGCTGGGAATCAACTCCTTCGCCACGACTGGCATCCGGCGGCTGTCGGGTGGTCAGAAGCAGCGGCTCGCCCTGGCCTGCGCCCTGATCGGCAACCCTGAAGTCCTCTTCCTTGACGAACCCAGCGCCGGACTGGATCCCCAGTCGCGAACCATCGTCTTCGAACTGATCCGTGAGTTGCGTGCCGAGGGGCTGGCGATCATTCTCACCACCCACCTGCTCGACGACGCCCAAAAACTTGCCGACTACGTCTACATTCTCGACGGCGGACGCACGGTGACGCACGGCACGGTTGCCGACCTGACAGCAAACGACGCCGGTGACACCTACCGCGACCTGCGTTTCCAGGCCGTCCCCAGCCTTACCTTGCCGCCCGAAACGTTTCCCGGCCTGACCTTCCGCGAGACCGAACCGGGGCGCTACTCGGTGGCAGGCTGCTTCACCCCGGGCGATCTGTCAGCAGTGGCACGTTGGTGGGAGGAGGCAGGAATCCTTCCGGTCTCGATCACCATGGAACCGCGGTCCCTCGAAGACGTGTTCCTCGACATCTCCGGTCGGGAGATCCGGTGAGTACTCCTGCCCCTTTGGCCAAACGGATCCTGCTGCAGGGCCGGTACGAGGCGCTATCCATGCTGCGCAACGGCGAGCAGCTTGTGCTGGCGATCGCCCTGCCGCTGCTGGGTTTGGTGGTGCTGGTCCTGACGCCGTTCCTCGACGGGATGGCGGGAAGCCGGATCGATGCGGCCACCCCCGGGATCATCGCGCTCTGCGCCATGTCCACTGCGTTCACCGGCCAGGGCATTGCCACCGGCTTCGACCGCCGCTACGGGGTGCTGCGTTTCCTGTCCACCACTCCCCTGGGTAAACCCGGCCTGATCTTCGGCAAGGCGCTCGGCGTCGTCGTCGTCCTCGCGGTCCAGCTGGTGGTGATCGGAACCGCGGCCGCCCTGTTGGGCTGGCGTCCTGACCCCACCGGGATCCTTCTGGGGCTCGCGCAGCTCGTCATCGGTGCCGCCGCGTTTACCAGCCTCGGCCTTCTCGTGGCCGGGACGCTGCGGCCAGAGGCCACCCTGGCTGTGACCAACCTGGTGTGGATTCTGCTGGCGGTCGCCGGCGGGATTGTCCTGCCGGGAACCCTGCTGCCCGAGTCGATTCGTCCGTTCGTCGGCATCCTGCCGTCATCGGCGCTGGGCGACGGCTTGCGGTCGGCGCTCATCGACGGAGCATTCAACCTACCGGCAATCCTCATTTTGGCGGGGTGGGCTGTCCTGTCCAGCCTCGCCGCCATTCGCTGGTTCAAATGGAGTTAGCACACATGACACAGACTGCACCCACCGGCTGGCGCCGCTTCACGGCGAATTTGCCGCACACCACCTCCCGGCTGGTCCGCGGGCTGGCGGTCGCATCGCTGGTTTCCCAGATCATGATTGTGGTGACCGGTGGAGCCGTGCGGCTGACGGCTTCCGGACTGGGCTGCCCGGAATGGCCGCGGTGCACTTCCACCTCGATCGTCAACACCCCGGAAATGGGCATTCACGGGGTGATCGAGTTCGGCAACCGATTGTTGACCTTCGTGCTGACGGCCATTGCCATTGCCATGGTGGTTTCCCTCTGGAACCTGCGTAAGGAACGCAAGGATCTGTTCCGGCTCGCCATCGCCCTCGCCGCGGGAATTCCGGCCCAGGCCATCCTTGGCGGCATCACCGTCCTCACCCAGCTCAATCCGTGGGTGGTTGGCTGGCACTTCGTCGTGTCGATGGTCCTGATTGTGCTGGCCACCGTACTGGTCAACCGGGTCAGGCTCACCACCGCGCAGGCGGCGGGTTCCGCTGCCCCGTCAGGGTCCCGGCTGCTGCGCCAGATCCTGACGGCCGCTGCGGTGTTGACCGCCGTCGCCGTCCTGCTGGGCGTCATCGTCACCGGTTCGGGCCCGCACGCAGGCGACGCCGGTGCTGCCCGGAACAACCTCGACCCGGACCTGATGACCCGGATCCATGCGGCGCCCGTCTACCTGCTGGTCCTGACCGTCGTCGTCGCGCTGGTACTGGCGCACCGTGGGTCGGTCGCGCCCCGGCTGAAAAAATCGATTCTCCTCCTCGCCGCAGTGGTCCTGGCCCAGGGCGCCGTTGGTTACCTCCAGCACTTCCTGCACCTGCCGGTCGCCTTGGTGGCGCTGCACATGCTCGGCGCCTCGGCGTTGACCGCGGCGATGGCGAACGCCCTGTACCTGGCATCCAACCGCCAGGACCGGGTGTCACCGGACCTGGACGAGCGTGGGACCACCGCTGAGCAGGCTTACCTCAAAGACGGCCGGTAACCTCAAGCGCGTCAACCAGGCGGCCGAGGTCTCGTTGTTCGCTGCCGGAGACGGGCAGTACCGGCAACCGTGGCTCGCCGGCATCTACACCGCAGGCCTTCGCCAGGGAGTGGAGCCCGCTGAGCTTCCGGAGGCGCAGAACTGCCTGCACCAGCGGTAGCAGGAGTCGCCGCGACTCGTCGATCCGGGCCCCATCCGCGTGGAGCACTGCCGTCCGGAACTCCGAGTAGGCCAGCGGGAGCAGCGCGGCGGCGCCAGTATGCCAGGCGTCGGCTGCCAGTTCTCCCGAAGCAATCAGCAGGTCACCACTTAGCCCGTGGCTAACGGGCTGGTCGGTCAGTGACCGCAGCCGGGCGTAGCGTTGTTGGAACCCGGCGACGTCCGTAGCGGTGTCCTTGAAGGCCTGCACATTGGGGAGGGCTAGAAGTTCGGCAACCAGTTCGAGGTCGTAGTGGAACTGGGTGGTGCCGGGGTTGTTGTAAAGGCAAATGGGGAGAGAAGTCACGTCGCACACGGCAGCCGTCTGCGCGGCGACCTCATCGTTGTTCAACGGCACGTAGGAGACGGGCGACAGCACCACGCCGGCCGCGCCCGCACGTTCAGCGTCGCGGGCGGCGTCGAGCACCTCCCGGGTGCCAACCGAACTGATGCCCACCACCACGGGGACTCCCGTGCCGGCCTGCCGGGCGGCGTCGACGGCTGTTGCCGCGACCTTCGAACGTTCAGCAGCGCTCAAATAGGCGAAACTGCCTGACGAGCCCAGGACTGCAATGGTGTCCACCCCCGAAGACGCCAGGGAGGACACCAGCGAGGTCAGTTCGGGAAAGTTGATGTCACCGTTCTCATGAAAGGGAGTGACCGGGTACGCGATAAGACCGTTGAACACCATGTGCTCATGCTAGCCCTACTCGCCGGTTAGACGACCGGCCCGCCGATGAACGGGTCGATGGCCAGCGCCAGAAATATGACGGTGAGGTAGCTGATCGAACCGTGGAAGACCTTCATGGAACCCTTGTCGGTAACGGTGCCACGGACTGCCGAGTTATGGAGCTTGTGCGTTTCGGCCAGGAACCAGATCCCAGCCGCCACCGCTGCCACGGTGAATACCCAACCCGCTCCACCCACCGGGATCAGAAGCAGCGAGCAGGCGACGGTGGCGTAGGCGTAGAGGACCACCTGGACGGAGACGACGCGGGCTCCGGCGATCGCTCCCAGCATGGGGACCTTCGCCGCGTTGTAGTCATCGCTGTATTTCATGGACAGCGGCCAGTAGTGTGGCGGCGTCCACAGGAAAATGATGAGGAAGAGGACGACGGCGGGCCACTCGACCGTGTTGGTTACCGCCGCCCAGGCAATCAGCACGGGCATGCACCCTGCGACGCCACCCCAGACGATGTTCTGTGGGGTACGACGCTTGAGGATCAGCGAGTACACCACCACGTAGAAGAAAATTGCAGCAACCCCGAGACCGGCAGCTAACGGATTGGCGCCAAACCAGAGGACGATGATGGCAGCGATCCCGAGGATCCAGGAGAAAATCAACGCCTCACGCGGGGTCACCTCACCGGTAACCAATGGCCGCTTTTCGGTCCGGTGCATCACCTTGTCGATGTCCCGGTCGATGTAACAGTTGAACGAACCGGCACTCCCGGCAGCCAGGGCTCCGCCAACCATGGTGGCGATGATCAGCCATACCCCTGGCAATCCGCCCTGGGCGAAGATCATCGTGGGCAGGGTGGTGACCAGCAGCAGCTCGATGACTCGAGGCTTGGTCAGAGCGAGATAGGCCTTGGCCTTGCGTTTCAAGCCCGTACTGGTGCCCGTAGTGCTGGCAAGGCGCGGATCCTGCTCGGTCTTCACGAGGTAACACTGCCGTTTCTGCTGGGGGGAAAGTCCTCTCTCATCATACCGTCCCCTCCCCTCAGGGTTTTACGGCGTGTAGAAGTTCCGGCCACCCCGCGCGGCGGTCGACTCCCCGCGTCACGATGTGGATTCTGAATTTGAAAAACAGCCCAAAGCGATAGGGTGATGTTAATGCCCAACCCGTATCCTCCGGTCAATGCCGGCGGCAGCGGGGCGTGGGTAGCCAGAATGCAGAATTTCCAACGGTGAACGGCCAGCTGGTCCGGTGCGCAAAGACGGCAATCGCCAGTCCTACAGGGCGCCGCGGCGCTGGTCGTGGAGCACAGAGAGGGGCTGAGGTTTCGTGCCGCAGCTTGATACGCAAGAACTGACCTGGACCGATCTGGATGACCGTGCGGTGGACACTGTCCGGGTGCTGGCCGCCGACGCTGTGGAGAAGGTGGGTAACGGTCACCCCGGGACGGCGATGAGTCTGGCCCCCGCGGCCTACCTCCTGTTCCAGAAACTGATCAGGCATGACCCCTCCCAGCCTGAATGGACGGGACGCGACCGCTTTGTTCTGTCACCGGGCCACACCTCGCTGACCCTTTACATCCAGCTCTTCCTCTCCGGGTATGGGCTTGAACTTGAGGACCTGAAGTCCTTGCGCACCTGGGGCTCAAAGACTCCCGGGCACCCGGAGTACCGCCACACCCCGGGCGTGGAAATCACCACCGGCCCCCTCGGCCAGGGCCTGGCCTCGGCGGTTGGCTTCGCCTTCGCCCAGCGCCGCATGCGCGGCATGATGGACCCCGACACGGCACCCGGCGAAAGCCCGTTTGACCACACCGTCTGGGTCATCGCGTCCGACGGCGACCTTCAGGAGGGCGTTACGGCTGAGGCTTCGTCCCTGGCCGGGCATCAGGAACTCGGCAACCTCGTGGTGCTCTACGACGAAAACCACATTTCCATCGAAGACGACACTGATATCGCGTTCACCGAGAACGTGCTGGGCCGTTACGAGGCGTACGGCTGGCACGTCCAGCGTGTCGACTGGACCAAAACCGGTGACTACGTCGAAGACATTGAGGAACTCTACCGGGCTCTGACTGCCGCGCGGGATGAGACCGGCAAGCCCTCCATCGTGTCCTTGCGGACCATCATTGGCTGGCCGGCACCGACCAAGCAGAACACCGGGAAGATTCACGGTTCGGCGTTGGGCGCCGACGAGGTGGCCGCCCTGAAGGAGGCGCTCAGCCTCGATCCGGCCAAGCATTTCGACGTCGCCCCCGAGGTGCTCGAGCACGCCCGGCAGGTCACCGACCGCGGGCAGGCCCTCCGCGCCGAATGGGAAGAGTCCTTCGGTGCCTGGCAGCAGGCACACCCTGGCAACGCCACACTCCTGGACCGGATCGCGTCGCGGACCCTCCCTGACAACTGGGATGACGCCCTACCCACGTTCGAGGCAGGTAAGGACATGTCCACCCGGGCGGCATCGGGCAAGGTACTTGCGGCCATCGGCCCGGTTCTCCCCGAACTGTGGGGCGGCTCCGCTGACCTGGCGGAATCCAACAACACGACGATCGAAGGGTCGCCGTCGTTCATTCCGTCAGGCAAGCAGACCGACGCCTGGCAGGGCAACCCTTACGGCCGAGTCCTGCACTTCGGTATCCGCGAGCACGCGGCGGCGGCAATCGTCAACGGCATCGTCATGCACAGCAGCACCCGGGCGTTCTCCGGCACCTTCCTGATCTTCAGCGACTACCAGCGGCCAGCCGTCCGGCTCGGTGCCCTGATGGGCGTCCCCTCCATCTACGTCTGGACCCACGACTCCATCGGTCTCGGCGAAGACGGGCCCACCCACCAGCCGGTCGAGCAGTTGGCGGCACTGCGCGCGATCCCGGGGCTCGACGTCGTCCGCCCCGGCGACGCGAACGAGGTGGCAATCGCCTGGCGCACCATCCTGGAGAACACCGGGAACCCAGCAGGAATTGTGCTCACCCGGCAGAACATCCCTACCTATGAGCGTGGAACGGGAGCCGCCGATGGCGACACCTTCGGCTCAGCCGAGGGTACCGCCAGGGGCGCCTATGTGCTGGCCGAAGCCCAGGGCGGAAACCCCGATGTCATCCTGATCGGCACCGGGTCCGAGGTTCAGCTGGCCGTCGAGGCTCGCGCCACCCTTCAGGCCGAGGGCATCAACGCCCGCGTGGTCTCCATGCCCAGCCTAGAGTGGTTCAACCGGCAGGACGAGGCGTACCGCGAATCTGTCCTCCCCGGGGACGTCAAGGCGAGGGTCTCAGTGGAGGCCGGTGTGGCGTTGGGCTGGCGCGAACTTCTTGGCGATGCCGGCAGGTCAGTCTCCCTGGAACACTTCGGAGCCTCAGCCGACTACAAGCGGCTGTTCACCGAGTTCGGTATCACCGCCGACGCCGTGGTTCAGGCAGCCCGGGACTCCCTCGCCGTTGCAGGAAACCACCGCGCACCGAACGGCACACCGGCCTGGTCCGGTCCCTCATCAGCAGAAACCGGCGACCAGCAGTAATCGTCGACAATTCAAGGAGACTAGTTATGACTTCCACCCCCACGGCAGACCTCTCAGCCGCAGGCGTATCGATCTGGCTCGACGACCTCTCACGGGAGCGCATCAATTCGGGGGCTTTCAAGCACCTGATCGAAGAGCGCAACGTGGTGGGTGTCACCACCAACCCGAGCATCTTCGCCGCCGCCCTGCAGCAGGGCGAGTCCTACGCCACGCAGGTCGAGGCGTTGGCTGCCGCCAATGTCCCGGTCAACGATGCGGTTTTTGATATCACCACCCACGATGTGGCCCAGGCCTGCGACATTTTCGCCGCCGCAGCGAAAAGTACCGGCGGCGTCGACGGCCGCGTCTCGATCGAGGTTGATCCGCGCCTGTCGAAGGACACCGAGGGCACCATCGCCGAAGCGAAGCGGCTCCACGCCAAGGTGCAGCGGTCCAACGTCCTGATCAAGATCCCTGCGACAGTTGAGGGGCTCGAGGCAATCGCCGCGACCATCGCCGCGGGAATCAGCGTCAACGTCACGCTGATCTTCTCGCTGGAACGCTACCGGGCCGTCATCAACGCCTTCATGCTGGGCATCGAGCAGGCGAAGGAGAACGGGTTCGACCTCTCCACCATCCACTCGGTGGCCTCCTTCTTCGTGTCCCGGGTGGACAGCGAAATCGACAAGCGCCTGGACGCGATCGGCACCGACGAGGCCGCCGCGCTGAAGGGCAAGGCCGGGCTCGCCAACGCCCGGCTCGCTTACCAGGTGTATGAGGAGCTCTTCGACACCGAACGGTGGGAAGTCCTCGCCGCCGCCGGCGCCCGGCGTCAACGACCGCTCTGGGCCTCGACCGGCGTCAAGGATCCCAACCTGCCGGACACCCTGTACGTCACCGAACTGGTGGCGCCCGGTGTGGTCAACACCATGCCCGAGAAGACCCTCGAAGCCACCGCGGACCACGGAGTCATCGCCGGCGACACGATCTCTGGATCCTACGACGACGCCAACACGGTGCTCAACAACCTCGAGAACATTGGCGTCTCCTACGTCGAGGTGGTCGAGCAGTTGGAGGTGGAAGGCCTGGACAAGTTCGTGGTGAGCTGGGAAGAGCTCCTCGAAACAGTTCAGACCGCACTGGATACGGCAAAGGGCTAGCCCATGAGTTCAATGACGCTCGCGGCGGCCGGCGCCGCCCTGGAAGCCATCGACCGCGTGACCGGCGCCCTCGTCGAGGACCAGGTGGCCTCCCGTCTGATGGCCAAGGATCCCACCCTGTGGGGTCACGATGCCGAGGCGGAAGCGGCGGTCCGCCTGGGCTGGGTTGACCTCATCGATGTCTCACGTAGCCTCGTCCCGAGGATTATGGACCTGCGGGACGTCCTGCAGGCCGACGGCGTCAGCCGGATTGTCCTGTGCGGGATGGGCGGCTCCTCCCTGGCACCCGAGGTGATCACCCGGACAGCCGGCGTCGACCTGACGGTGCTCGACTCAACCGATCCTGACCAGGTGCGCCGGACGGTTGAGGACCGGCTGGCCGAGACGGCCGTTGTGGTGTCATCGAAGTCGGGCTCGACGGTGGAGACCGACTCGCAGCGACGGATCTTCGAGGCAGCGTTCACCGCCGCGGGCATCGACCCTCTCACCCGCGTGATCATCGTCACCGATCCCGGTTCACCACTGGACACCTCGGCTCGCGAGGCAGGCTACCGTGCCGTGTTCAACGCCGACCCCAACGTTGGCGGCAGGTACTCGGCGCTCACCGCCTTCGGCCTGGTCCCCTCGGGGCTTGCCGGGGTCGACCTTGATGCCCTGCTTGACGACGCCGAGGAGACAGCAGAATTCCTCGGGGAGGACGACCCCACCAACATCGGGCTGCGGCTCGGCGCTGTGCTGGGCGCCACCGCTCCCCTGCGGGACAAAATCGTGTTCGCCGACGAAGCGTCGGGGATTCCCGGGCTCGCCGACTGGGCTGAGCAGCTCATCGCCGAGTCCACGGGCAAGCTGGGCACCGGGGTCCTCCCGGTAGTCGCCGAAGAGGGCGCACCGGAAATCCTTACCGCCGCCGACGACGTCCTCGCCGTCCGCCTCACCGCACAGGACGCCGACATCGAACCCGCCGGAAACCAGGTCACCGTCAGCGGTAGCCTCGGCAGCCAGCTTCTGGTGTGGGAGTTTGCCACCGCGGTAGCCGGACGCCTGCTGGGCATCAACCCCTTTGACCAGCCCGACGTCGAGGCAGCCAAGGTTGCAGCGCGGGGACTGCTCGACGCACAGCCAGAAACCGCTCCGGCGAACTTCGTTGATGGAGCGGTGGAGATCCGAGGCGACAGTAATCTCCTCAGCGACGCCAGCACGCTCGGCGATGCCCTGCGGAACCTCTTCGCAACCCTCGACCCGAACGGCTACCTCTCGGTCCAGGCCTACCTGGACCGGTCGGTGCAGGCGTCGCTTGAAGACATCCGGTCGCCGCTCGCCTCCCTCACCGGCCGGCCCGTCACCTTTGGCTGGGGACCACGCTTCCTCCACTCCACCGGCCAGTTCCACAAGGGCGGGCCAGCCCAGGGAGTGTTCCTGTCGATCACCGGGGCAGCATCCGACGACCTGGCCATTCCTGAGCGGCCATTCACCTTCGGCGAGCTCATCACGGCCCAAGCAGCCGGTGATGCCCAGGTCCTGGCAGGCAAGGGACGTCCGGTCCTGCGCCTGCACCTCGCCGACCGCGCCGCCGGGATCGCGCAGCTCACCCAGGTGGTCGCCCACCTGCTGGGCGGGGCAGCCGGCCAGCGGGCAATCGATGAAAGCGGTACCGCATAGTGCAGGATTCCGCACCGGGACGGTCACCCAATCCGCTGAGGGACCCCCGCGACCGGCGACTCAGCCGGATCGCCGGACCGTCCTCCCTGGTGCTCTTCGGTGTCACCGGGGACCTCGCCCGCAAGAAACTCATGCCGGCGATCTACGACCTTGCCAACCGGGGACTGCTGCCTCCCAGCTTCGCGCTGATCGGGTTCGGCCGCCGCGAGTGGGATGACGACCGGTTCGTCAAGGAGGTGCGCGACTCTGTCACCCAATACTCGCGCACCCCCTTCGACGAGACGGTGTGGGAACAGTTTTCCGCCGGGATCCGGTTCGTCCAGGGTAATTTCGACGACGACGATGCCTTCGCCCGGCTCGGTGGCACTCTGGAAGAGCTTGATTCCAGCCGGGGGACCCGCGGCAACCATGCGTTTTACCTGTCCATTCCGCCGAAGGACTTCGAACTGGTCTGCCAGAAGCTCTCCGAGCATTCCCTGGCCCAACCCGGCGAGGGCCAGTGGCGCCGAGTGGTCATTGAGAAGCCGTTTGGCCACAACCTGCAATCGGCCCGGGAGCTCAACGCCATCGTCGAACAGGTCTTCCCGCCGGACGCGGTTTTCAGGATTGACCACTACCTCGGCAAGGAAACCGTCCAGAACATCCTGGCCCTCCGTTTCGCGAATCAACTCTTCGAGCCCCTGTGGAACGCCAACTACGTTGACCACGTCCAGATCACCATGGCCGAGGACATTGGCATTGGGAGCCGGGCCGGTTATTACGACGGCGTCGGCGCTGCCCGGGACGTGATCCAGAACCACCTCCTGCAACTCCTGGCGCTGACGGCCATGGAGGAACCGATCTCCTTCAACGCCAATGACCTGCGGGCGGAAAAGGAGAAGGTCCTCGCCGCGGTGAAGCTACCCGATGACCTGTCGCGTTCCTCGGCCCGCGGTCAGTACGACGCCGGCTGGCAGGGCGGCGAGCTGGTGAAGGGTTTCCTGGAGGAGGAGGGCATCCCCGCCCACTCCACCTCGGAAAGCTTCGCCGCCCTTCGCCTCGACATCCATACCCGCCGGTGGAGCGGAGTGCCGTTCTACCTGCGGGCGGGAAAGCGGTTGGGACGGCGGGTGACCGAGATCGCCGTCGTCTTCAAGCGCGCCCCTAACCTGCTGTTCCGGGACCACGGCGAAGACGACTTCGGCCAGAACGCCGTGGTCATCAGGGTGCAGCCCGATGAGGGGGCCACCATCCGGTTCGGATCCAAGGTCCCCGGCACCCAGATGGAAGTCAGGGACGTGACCATGGACTTCGGTTATGGGCATTCGTTCACCGAATCCAGCCCCGAGGCCTACGAGCGGTTGATTCTCGATGTGCTCCTCGGTGAACCGCCGCTGTTCCCCCGGCACGAGGAGGTCGAGCTGTCCTGGAAGATTCTCGACCCGTTTGAGGAGTACTGGGCCAGCCTCGGCGACCAGCCGGACAAGTATGTGCCGGGAAGTTGGGGCCCCGCCTCAGCTGATGAGCTCCTCGCCCGTGATGGAAGGACGTGGCGCAGGCCATGATCGTTGAACTGCCCGACACCACCACGTCGAAGGTGTCCAAGGAAATCATGACGCTGCGGGACAAGGGCGGCGTCGTCGCGCTCGGCCGCGTCCTCACCCTCGTGGTGGTGACTAGCTCGGGCAACGAGGAGGAAGCCATCCTCGCGGCCAACTTGGCGAGCCGGGAACACCCCTGCCGGATCATCGTCCTCGCCCTCTGCTCGGAGGACGAGGACACCCGGCTGGACGCCCAGATCCGCGTCGGCGGTGACGCGGGCGCCTCGGAAGTGATTGTCCTCAAAGGGTTTGGCCAGCTCGCCGAGGAGAATGAGTCTCTCGTTTCGGCGCTCCTGCTCCCCGACGCGCCCATTGTGGCCTGGTGGCCACACGGCGCACCGGCGAATGCGGCCAGAACCTCCATCGGAAGCATTGCGCACCGCCGGATCACCGACACTGCCAACGAACCCGACCCGGTGGCTGCGCTCTTCACTATCAGGGACACATACGCCGCCGGCGACACCGACCTGGCCTGGACCCGCCTGACGAACTGGCGGATCCAGTTGGCGGCGATCCTCGATCAGATCGACGACTCCCCCATTACATCCGTCACCGTCGAGGGTGCCGAGGATTCGCCCAGCACTGTGCTGCTCGCCGCGTGGCTCACCCTGGCCCTCGACGCCCCGGTCACTATCGCGGCGGGACCGGCCGGAACCGGCCTGCGCCGGGTGCGGCTGTCCCGTCCGGCCGGCGATGTGGAACTGAACCGGCCCCAGCTGGCCGTCGCCGAGCTGTACCAGCCTGGGCAACCCGTGCAGCGGATTTCCTTGCCGCGGCGCAGCCTGCAAGACTGTCTCGCAGAAGAGCTCCGCCGTCTCGACCCGGATGAGGTATTTGGCGAGGTCATGCTGGAGGGGCTCGCCCGGACCAACCTAAGGAGTGTGCGCCCCAGTGAACGCTGACCCCAAAGTTAGCATCCACCCCGATTCAGCCTTGCTCGCAGCAACAGTCGCTGCACGGTTGATCACCCAGCTGGTTGATATCCAGAACGAACGCGGGTCAGCCACCGTGGTCCTCACCGGCGGGTTACTTGGCACCGCCGCCCTCGCTGCCGTCGCTGATTCCCCGGCCCGCTCGGCGGTGGATTGGAGCCGGGTAGATTTTTGGTGGGGCGACGAACGCTTCCTCAGCTCGAACGACCCCGGACGGAACGCTGTCCAGGCGCGGGAAGCCCTCCTTGGCAAGCTCGGCCTGGCCGACGCCCAGATCCATGAGTTTGGTTCCAGCGACGACTTCCCCGATCAGGACGCGGCCGCAGCCGACTACGCGGCACGGCTCCAGGATGCCGCCGTGGCGGAGCGGGCGCAGTTGGACGACGACGACGGCCAGGACCCCCGTCTCCCCCGGTTCGATGTGTTGTTGCTGGGCGTTGGCCCGGACGCCCACATTGCCTCCCTGTTTCCCGAGATGCAAGGAATCCGGACCAGGGACCAGACAGTGGTGGGCGTATCAGGCGCCCCGAAGCCGCCCGCTCTCAGGATCTCGCTCACCCTCGAAGCACTGAACTCGGCAGCAGAAATCTGGATCGCCGCCGGCGGCCAGGATAAGGCTGGAGCCGTCGGTCTTGCCCTGGCCGGCGCCGGCCCCGTCCAAGTGCCCGCCGCAGGAGCACGCGGCCGCCTCAAGACCCTGTGGCTGATCGACCAGGAGGCAGCAGCCCAGCTGCCCGGACGCCTCATCGCCAGCGATGACAGGGACGATGACGGCAGTGACTATAACGGCAGTGACTATAACGGCGGGGACAATGACGGGGACGATGGCCGAACGGCTTAGGAGGCTAGCCCGCCCCTGAGCCCGGACCGCCGCTCCCGCAGGTTGCGGAGTGCCTGCTCCAGCACCTTGGCTGCTTCTTCCTCGGTGCGCCGTTCCTTGGCGTACTGAAGATGGCTTTTAAACGGTTCGACGCCGTCCACCAGCGGTTCCACCCCGGGTAGCCTTCCGGCCGCACGTCCGCACCGCCCGCATTCCCACACCTCGGGGATTTCGTCATCGTGGAGCTTGGCGAACGTCGGTTTTGTTTCGTGGTTTTCGATGCACCAGTAGCTCACTACGGTTCGGTCCACTACAGCGGGTCTTCGCCCGGACTCGGCCTGCCAACCGGCCATCCCCCCGTAGGAATCAGTTCCAACCCGTGTGCCCTTAAATGCGTTTCCCGCGTTAACCATGGATTGCTCCTGGACTAGGCTCCGACAACAGGGTCAGTCTACGCCCAATGCAGTACCCAGAACATGGTGGTCAACGCGGGAAATTTTGCGGGAAGGTTACTCGGCGAACCGCTGGATCAAGCCCAACGACACGATAACGACGCCCCAGGCGAGGCCGAGGGCAACGGTGAACCGGTTGAGGTTCCGTTCAGCAACGCCCGATGAACCCATGCTGGTGGTCATGCCGCCGCCGAACATGTCGGACATGCCACCGCCGCGGCCCTTATGCAGCAGGATAAGAAGGGTAAGCAGCAAGCTGGTGACGCCAAGGAGCACCAGCAAGATGATTCGGAGAATGTCCACAGTGGCCTTTCAGGGGTAACCGGCGTGCGTGATCGACCGGAGTCGGATCAGAGCTTAGTCGGTGACCAGGAGATGTTCGAACCTGACAATACTAGCAAACTCGGCAGCGTCCAGGCTGGCACCGCCGACCAGCAAGCCGTCGACGTCGCGGCCCTTCAGGATAGAGCCAGCGTTGGCGGCCTTGACCGATCCGCCGTAGAGCATCCTGACCTTGCCTGCCGTCTCCGAGTCATACAGTGAGGTGAGCTCGGCGCGCAGGGCTGCGCACATCTCCTGGGCATCCCCCGGCCCGGCGACCTCACCGGTGCCAATGGCCCAGACCGGCTCGTAGGCGATCACCAGGTCTGCGACCTGCTCGGCACTCAAGCCGGCGATACCACCGCGCAACTGGCGCAGGGTGTGCTCAACATGGTCGTTGGCCTGACGAACATCCAGGCCTTCCCCGACACAAAGGATGGGGATCAGGGCGTGCCTGAACGCAGCCTGCACTTTACTGTTCAGGAGCTCGTCGCTCTCCTGATGGATGGCGCGGCGCTCGGAGTGGCCGACCAGAACGTAGCTGCAGTCAAGTTTCCTGAGGAACTGACCCGAGATGTCGCCGGTGTAGGCGCCGGAATCATGGGGTGAAAGGTCCTGGCCCCCGTACACGGTCTTCAGGTCGTCGCCGCGGACCAGGGTCTGCACTCCGCGCAGGTCGGTGAACGGCGGGAATACCGCTACCTCGACGCGCTGGTAATCGTGACCGGCGTCGTCGAGGGTCCAGGCAAGCTTCTGCAGCAGGGTGATGCCCTGCACATGGTCCAGGTTCATCTTCCAGTTGCCGGCAATCAGTGGTCGGCGGTCGTACGCGCCGTTGGTTGAGGAAGTCATGTGGTGCTCCTACTGCCCGAGGGCTGTCAGTCCGGGGAGTTCCTTGCCTTCGAGGTACTCGAGGCTGGCACCTCCGCCGGTCGAGATGTGGCCAAACTGGTCATCGGTGAAGCCGAGGGACCGCACAGCTGCTGCCGAGTCGCCGCCTCCCACCACGGTCAGCGCTCCGCGCGCTGTGGCGTCGGTCAGCGCTTGCGCCACAGCTTTGGTGCCACCCGCGAAGGCGTCGAACTCGAAAACGCCCATCGGGCCGTTCCAGAAAACCGTTCCGGCAGTGGCAATCGACTCGGCAAACGCAGTTCCCGACGCCGGTCCAATGTCCAGGCCCAGACCGGCGGCACCGAAGGAGCTTCCCTCGATGGCGTCGGCCGCCACCGTCTCGTGGGCGGCGTCGGCCGCGAAGCGTTCAGCCACCACAATGTCGGTAGGCAAGACGAACTCGGTACCTGCCTGCTCTGCGCGCTTCAGGTACCCCTTGACGACGTCGAGCTGGTCGTTCTCTAGCAGGCTCGCGCCGACCGCATGGCCCTGAGCCGCGAGGAAGGTGAAGACCATGCCGCCGCCGACGAGGATCCGGTCTGCCGTCCCGAGCAGGTTCTCGATCACGGCGAGCTTGTCGGAGACCTTGGAACCGCCGAGGACCACCACGAACGGGGCGACTGGCTCCCCCGTGAGGCGTTGCAACACCTCGACCTCGGCCTTCACCAGATCGCCCTGGTAGGACGGCAGGAGCGATGCGATGTCATAGACGCTCGCGTGTTTCCGGTGGACGGCGCCGAAGGCATCGTCCACGTAGGCGCCGTTGTCGCCCGTCAGCGCTGCCAGCTCGGCGGCGAAGGCCTGACGTTCGCCGTCGTCCTTGCTGGTTTCCCGCCCGTCGAAGCGCACATTCTCCAACACGAGCACATTACCGCCAGCCAGCGCGGCGGCACCCGCTTTGGCATCCTCCCCCGTGGTGTCCGCTGCCAGCGTGATCGGGAAGTCCGCCAGTTCGGCGAGCCGGTCGACGGCGGGCTTCAGCGAATACCGCTCCTCAGGGGCGCCTTTCGGGCGCCCGAGGTGAGCCAGCACAATCACTGAGGCCCCCTCCCCGGTCAACTTCCGCAGGACTGGCAGGGAGGCCCGAAGTCGGCCGTCGTCGCTCACCCGGGGCGCCACGCCCGAGGTGTCGAGCGGGACATTCAGGTCTGACCGCACCAGTATGGTGCGGCCACGGACTCCGGTGCTCAGGAGGTCATCAAGGGAGGAGGCCACGTCGATCCTTCGGTGCTAGGAGAGCTTGGACGCGACGATTGCGGTCAGGTCAACGAGGCGGCTGGAGTAGCCCCACTCGTTGTCGTACCAGCCAACCACCTTCACCTGGTTGCCAAGCACCTTCGTCAGCCCTGAGTCGTAAATCGACGAGGCGGGGTCTCCAACAATGTCCGAGGACACCAGGGGCGCTTCGGTGTAGACGAGGTAACCCTTGAGCTTCCCTTCGGCTGCGGCAGCCTTGAAGGCGGCGTTGACCTCGTCGACGGTCACTTCGCGCGACACGGTCACGGTCAGGTCGGTGGCCGAACCGGTGGGTACCGGTACGCGGATGGCGTAGCCGTCCAGCTTTCCCTTCAACTCGGGGAGGACCAGGCCAATGGCCTTTGCTGCACCAGTTGAAGTGGGAACCATGTTGATGGCTGCGGCGCGGGCACGACGAAGGTCGTTGTGGGGGCCGTCCTGCAGGTTCTGGTCGGCTGTGTAGGCGTGGATGGTGGTCATCAGGCCACGCTCGATACCGAAGTTGTCGTTGAGCACCTTCGCCAACGGTCCAAGGCAGTTAGTGGTGCACGAGGCGTTGGAAATGATGTGGTGGTTCTCGGGATCATACAAGTCGTCGTTAACGCCCAGCACAACGGTGAAGTCCTCATCGGTGGCGGGTGCCGAGATAATGACCTTCTTCGCGCCGGCATCGATGTGTTTCTGCGCAGCGGCTGCCTTGGTGAAGAACCCAGTGGACTCAATGACGATGTCCACTCCCAGTTCCTTCCAGGGCAGGTTTGCGGGGTCGCGCTCGGCGAGCACGCGGATGGACTTGCCGTCCACCACGATGTTTCCGTCCTTGACTTCCACTGATGCGCCAAGCCGACCGGTGACGGAGTCGTACTTCAGCAGGTGGGCCAGCGCCTCGGGGCTGGTGAGATCGTTGACTGCAACAATCTCCAGGTCCGCACCCCGTTCCAGTGCGGCGCGGAAGTAATTACGCCCGATTCGACCGAAGCCGTTGATTCCTACACGAGTAGTCACGTGTCTTATCTCCTTGAACTGTAGTGAGGTTATGGGCCGGGACGCCGCCGTGGGGCGGCGTCCCGGGTGCGCCCCTGAGGGCGCTGTGCCTGTTGTTCTAGCCGACGACGATCAGGGACGTGGCCGAGGTGCGGGCCGCAGCGAAACGCTTGGCAACGTCGGCCCAGTTCACGATGTTCCAGAAAGCCTTGACGTAGTCGGCCTTGACGTTGACGTAGTCCAGGTAGAAGGCGTGCTCCCACATGTCCAGCATCAGCAGCGGGGTGGTGCCTACTGCGACGTTGCCCTGCTGATCGTAGAGCTGTTCAATGACGAGGTTGCCGCCGATGGGCTCGTAAGCGAGGAAGGCCCAGCCGGATCCCTGCAGGGCGAGGGCGGCCGCGCTGAACTGGGCGCGGAACTTGTCGAACGAACCAAAAGCGTCGTCGATGGCTGCAGCGAGTTCGCCCTCGGGAGAGTCGCCGCCGTCCGGTGACAGGTTGTTCCAGAAGACTGAGTGGTTGATGTGGCCACCGGTGTGGAAGGCGAGGTCCTTGGAGAGCTTTGAAATGTTACCGAAGTCGCCCTTTTCACGCGCCTCGGCAAGCTGGGCCATGGCGTCGTTGGCGCCCTTGACGTAGGCAGCGTGGTGCTTGCTGTGGTGGAGCTCCATGATGCGCGCGGAGATGTGCGGCTCCAGGGCAGCGTAATCGTAGTTCAGTTCGGGCAGTACGTACTCGCTCACGAATTCCTCCAGGTTGGTCCGCCACCGTGGGTGATTTGGCACCGCACTCGGTCAGACACCGTAGTTGGTTCAATACCGCATGGGTCACCACCGGTGTCGGTGGTGTTGTCATACCTCTTCCATCCTATGCAGAGATTCACTCGTCCAACATGTCGGCAGTCACATTGGCTTCGGTTCCGGGGATGCCAATCTCGATGGCCCGCTTGTCGGCCATGGCGAGCAGGCGGCGAATGCGCCCTGCGATGGCGTCCTTGGTCATGGGAGGGTTGGCCAGCCCGCCCAGCTCGTCGAGGCTCGCCTGCTTGTGCGCCACCCTGAGCTCGCCGGCGTACTTGAGGTGATCGGGGACGCCCTCACCCAGGATCTCCAGGGCACGTTCCACCCGGGCGCCGGCGGCGACCGCAGCCTGAGCCGACCGCCGCAGGTTGGCATCATCGAAATTGGCCAGTCGGTTAGCCGTGGCCCGCACCTCTTTGCGCATCCGGCGTTCCTCCCAGACCATGAGTGCATCATGGGCACCCATCCGGGTGAGCAGGGCGGCGATGGTGTCGCCGTCGCGGATCACCACCCGGTCCACTCCCCTCACCTCGCGGGCTTTGGCGGCGATGCCCAGGCGGCGTGCCGCGCCGACCAGGGCCAGCGCTGACTCCGGTCCCGGGCAGGTGACCTCAAGGGAGGAGGACCGGCCCGGTTCGGTTAGTGAACCGTGCGCGAGGAACGCACCACGCCACACCGCTTCGGCGTCAGCAGTCGATCCGTTGACAACGGCGGAGGGTAGACCGCGTACCGGACGGCCCCGGTTGTCGAGCAGCCCCGTCTGGCGGGCGAGGGATTCGCCGTCGCGCACCACCCGCACCACGTACCGGTTGCCGCGGCGCAGCCCGCCGCCGGAGACGACGATGATCTCGCTATTGTGCCCGTAGACCTCGGCGATGGTGGTGCGCAGCCGTCGGGCGGTTGAAGCGAGGTCAACCTCGGCTTCGATGACAATCCGGCCGGAGATGATGTGCAGTCCGCCCGCGAATCGCAGCAGGGCGGAGACTTCGGCTTTGCGAACCGATGACTTCTTGACAGAGAGGTGCGACAGCTCCTCTTTTACGTCCGCGGTCAGCGCCACAAATACACCCTCAGATCGATTAGTCTTCACCAAACATGTCATGAAACGCGGTTGCGAGGCGCAGCGGATCATGAACAGGTTTGCCCGTTGAAGAGCCTACTTTACCCAACACGGCACGGCCCCCCATCTCGGCGACGACGGCGACGAACTCGGCACGGTCGCCAATCACTGCGGGGTCGGCGATCACCACGTCCACCGTGAATTCCGGGGCGTACCGCCTGATCACCTCGAGGTGGTCCACCGCGGACATCCCGACGGTTTCCTTGGTCTCGTTGCTGAGATTCATGGTCAGGCACCGCTTGGCGGTCGTGCTGCACAGGGCGTCCCGCAGCTCCGGGAGGAGCAGGTGCGGGAGTACCGACGTGTACCAGGAGCCGGGGCCGAGGATCACCCAGTCGGCAAGTTCCACAGCGGTGAGGGCGTCCACGCAGGCGGGGGCGCCAGCTGGGAGCAACCGGACGTTGTTGACGTTCCCGGCACTTCCGGCAACGGCGAGCTGCGATTGTCCCCGGACGGTCCGCACCCGCAGGGTGCCGTCCACCTCCGAGAGTACGTCGCCTTCGATAGTCAGCGGCACGCTGGCCATCGGGAGAACCCGACCCCGGGCACCCAAGAGTGCCCCGGCCCACTGCAGACCGGCGACGGGGTCACCCAGCAGCTCCCATAAGGTGACGATCAGCAGGTTGCCCAGTGCATGATTGTCCAGCGACCCTTCCTCCCCGTGCCGGGAGGTGAACCGGTGCTGCATCACGTCGCGCCAGGTACGGCCCCAGTCCGTGTCATCGCACAGGGCCGCGAGAGCCATCCGTAGGTCGCCGGGAGGAAGCACACCGAGTTCCTTACGAAGCTTTCCGGACGACCCGCCGTCGTCGGCAACCGTCACCACGGCCGTCAGCTCGGAGGTGAGCAGCCGCAGGGCGGAGAGCGACGAGGACAACCCGTGGCCGCCGCCCAGGGCCACCACCGAGGGGGCGTTTTCCTGGGGGCCGGACCCGCGCCGGTTTGCTGCCGCGGCTGGCAGCATCGGCAGGGACCCCGTGAGAATAGCCACTATTCCCTGCCCAGGTCGCGGTGGTGCGCGGTGACCTGCAGGCGCGGCTGCTGCGCCAGTCGTCTGGCAATCTCCTCGGTTACTGCCACCGACCGGTGTTTTCCACCGGTGCACCCAATGGCGATGGTTGCGTAATGCTTGTTTTCACGACGATACCCTTCAAGCACAGGTTCAAGGGCGTGGACATACCGGTCTACGAAGTCCGCTGCGCCGGTGGCACCCAGCACGTAGTCGCGGACCGGCTGGTCGAGTCCGGTGTGCGGCCTGAGCGCTGGCACCCAGTGCGGGTTGGGGATGAACCTCACATCGGCCACGTAGTTGGCGTCTACCGGCAGACCGTATTTGAAGCCGAAGCTCATGACGTTGATGCGCAGGACGATCGGGCCGGACTCGGAGAACAGTTCGGTGATGGTGGTTGCGAGGGCGTGGACATTCAGCTCCGACGTGTCGACCACCAGGTCAGACGCCGCTCTCAGTTCCTTGAGCACCTCCCGTTCGGCGGCGATCCCGTCGAGGATCCGTCCCTCATCCTGGAGCGGGTGGGGCCGGCGACCCTGCTCGAACCGCCGCACGAGGGTGTCATCAGCCGCGTCGAGGAAGAGCACACGGTAGTTCACACCCGAGGTGCGGAGCGCCTGCAGGGATCCCCGGATGTCGTGGAACAATTCCTGGCTGCGCACGTCAACAACGACTGCGAGCTTGGGAATGGACTGAGGCATCCGCGCGACCAGCTCGGTGAGGGTTCCCAGCATCTGGGGCGGAAGGTTTTCCACCACATACCAGCCGTGGTCTTCCAACGCGTTGGCGGCTGTGCTTCTACCCGCGCCGGACATGCCAGTCACCACCAGTAGTTCCGATTCGGCAGGCTTGATCGGGGTAAGGCTGTCGTCGCCCTCAGTCATGTGTGTGTTCCATCCTGGCGGTTGGTGGTGGCTCGAACGGGTCTTCCCCACCTCTACCCTAACTAAGTCTCAAGAATTTCGCCGGTGGCCATATTCACCGCTGGTGCCGGTGTTTCCGCCGCCCCGTCGGCTCCCGCTATCGCGAGGGTGCGCTGCAGTGCGGCGGCGAGGGCGGGACCTACTCCGGGCACCGCCTGCAGCTCCTCGACGGTTGCCGCGCGGATCTTTTTCACCGATCCGAAGTGGCTCAGGATTGCTTTCTTCTTGGCCGGACCGAGACCGGGAACCGAGTCGAGCGCCGACGCCGTCATCGATTTGCCGCGCTTCTGCCGATGAAAGGCGATGGCGAACCGGTGCGCCTCGTCCCTAATCCGTTGCAGGAGGAAGAGTCCTTCGGAGGCGCGGGGCAGGATGACCGGGAAGTCGCTGTCGGGTAGCCACACTTCCTCGAGCCGCTTGGCGAGCCCGATCACAAAGACGTCATCGATGCCGAGGTCCTTCAGAGCACGGGCTGCGGCGTGCACCTGCGGCTGGCCGCCGTCCACCACCACCAGGTTGGGCGGGTAGGCGAACTTTTGGCGGGGCGCTGTGGTGGTGGTGTCGGCCAGCGGGACCGCCGTGCCGCCGTCGTCGTTGGTCCCCTCAGCCGCCTCCCGGGGCACCGGACCAGTCTTCTCAGCGAGGTAGTTGCGGAAGCGGCGCTGAATCACGTCGTACATCGAGGCGGTGTCGTCGCGGGCGGCGTCCCCCGTGATGGAAAACCTGCGGTAGTCGGCCTTGCGGGGCAAACCGTCCTCGACCACCACCATGGAGGCCACCACGTTGGTGCCCTGGACGTGGGAGATGTCAAAGCACTCGATGCGCATCAGGGGCTGCGGCAGGTCGAGGGCTTCCTGGAGCTCCTGGAGGGCTGCGGACCGCGTGGTGAGGTCACCGGCGCGGCGGCTCTTGTGGAGCCGGAGGGCATCGGCGGCGTTCTGCTCCACCGTTCCCAGCAGGGTTGCCTTATCGCCGCGGCGGGGCACGCGCAGATCTACCCGTGCGCCGCGGAGACCGGCTAGCCAGATTGACATCTCCTCCGCGTTGCTGGGGAGCTCCGGTACAAGGACTTCGCGCGGAATCTGGTTGTTGCTGCTGCTGCCGTCGCCGTACACCTGCTGCAGAAGGTGCTCCACCAGGTCGGCGGTGCTCATGTCCTCGACCTTCTCCACCATCCAGCCGCGCTGGCCGCGGATTCGGCCGCCGCGGACGTGGAACACCTGGACCGCGGCCTCAAGGTCGTCTTCCTTGAGGGCGAAAATGTCGGCGTCGGTGTCTTCGGAAAGCACCACGGTGTTGCGTTCAAACACCCGTTTCAGGGCGGCGATATCGTCCCGGATTCTCGCTGCCGACTCATAGTCGAGCTCGGCGACGGCGGCGGTCATTTTTTTCTCGAGGTCGACGATGAATCGGGTCGCCTGGCCGCCCATGAAATCGCAGAACTGTGCCGCGAGGTCACGGTGGTCTTCGGGGGTGATCCGTCCAACGCAGGGGGCTGAGCACTTATCGATATAGCCGAGGAGGCAGGGCCGGCCGGTGCGCTCGGCCCGTTTGAAAACTCCGCTGCTGCAGGTTCGCACGGGGAAAACCCGGAGCAGGGTGTCGACAGTTTCACGGATTGCCTTGGCCGGGTAGAAGGGCCCGAAATAGCGGGTGTCCTTCCGGCGGTCGCCCCGCATCACCTGGACCCTGGGGTACTTCTCCCCCATCGTGACGGCCAGGTAAGGGTAGGACTTGTCGTCGCGGAACATGACGTTGAACCGGGGGTTGAATTCTTTGATCCAGGTGTATTCAAGCTGCAGGGCCTCAAGCTCGCTCCCCACCACCGTCCACTCGACGCTCGCTGCAGTGAACACCATCGCCCGGGTGCGCGGCAGCAAGCCCTGCGGGTTGGCGAAGTAGGAATTCAGCCTGGACCGCAGGTTCTTGGCTTTACCGACGTAGACCACACGCGAGTGTTCGTCCCTGAACCGGTAGACGCCAGGGTCGAGTGGAATTTCACCGGTCTTGGGGCGGTAATTGCGGGGGTCGGCCATTACTCGAGCACCGGACTCTGGTTGTAGCTGGTGGAACGCTGTTGACCGCTCAACGCTGCGATGGAGTCCATGATGGTGTCGGTGGCGTGCCGGCGGGCGGGAAGTGAATGCCCCGGCCCGGTTTTCTCGAAGTGCAGGGGCGCGCCGATCTTCATGGTGAAGTGCTGGGGTTTGATGCGTTTTTGTCCGGCCGGCTGCAGGTTCTCGGTGCCGATCAACCCGACGGGGAGAACTGGTGCGCCGGTGGTCAGGGCGAGCCACCCGACGCCGGTCCGCCCCCGGTAGAGCAGTCCGTCCCGGGACCGGGTGCCCTCGGGGTAGATGCCGATGCCGTTGCCGCCCTCCAGCAGCTCGTGAAGGGTTTTGAGAGCCTGGACGCTCGCTGCCTGCTGCCCCCGTTCGACGGGGATCGACCCGACGCCCTCGAAGAAGGAACGCATGGCCTTTCCCTTAATGCCGCGGCCGGTGAAATATTCGGCCTTGGCGAAGAAGGCAACCGGCCGTGGCATGAGTGCCTGGATCAAGACACTGTCAAGGAATGACAGGTGGTTGGCCGCAACGATCAGCGGTCCCTCGGCGGGAACGTTGGCGAGGCCCTCAACGGTCGGTCGGCACAGTCCCGCAATCAGGCCCCGGGTGCTGCTGCGGGTGAGATCATAGATTCCCATGGACCACCTCACGCGGCACCATCGCCAGGATCAGCTGCATCAGCCGTTCGGCCGAGTCCGCCGGTTCGGTGGCCCCTGCCTCACTGAATTCCTCGGCTGACCCGAATCCCCAGGTGACTGGAATGCAGGCCAACCCGTTCGCCGCCGCACCGGAAATGTCGTGCGACCTGTCGCCGACCATGACGGCACCCTCGTACCTGCCCTCATACTCAGCCAGGGCGGCGCCGATGATTGGGGTTTTCCCCTCGGGCCCGGGCGTCTGCTCCTGATCGGGCGAGCCGTGGATGGAGCCGAAGAGGGTGTCCATCTGCTGCACGCGGAGCAGCTCCCGGGCGAGGCCCTGCGGCTTCTGGGTGGCAACGGCTACCAGGTGCCCTTCGGCTCTCAGCGCCTCAACGACGCCGACGACGCCCGGATAGGGTTTGCTGCTGGCCATTCCCTGGCTGCGGTACCCATCCCGATAATGGGCGATAACCGAGGCCAACTGGTGCTCAGGAACGCCCCCGATGCTTCGCAACGAGGTCACCAGCGGCGGCCCGACCATGGCCCGCAACTGGTCCTCAGTGGGGCGCGGCAACCCGTGCGCCCTCAACGACCCGACAATTCCCCCAGTGATGGCGCCTGCGGGGTCGACGAGGGTTCCATCCAGGTCAAAAAGCACGAGCAGGCGGTAATTTATCACCGGCCAAGTTTCCCACAGCCGGTGCCCGGTCGAAAACTGCATTCCCTCAAGGGAATATATTCGAGGCTGCCTATCGGCCGAGACTCTCGGCGAGGAACGTACCGGTGTAGCTGGTGGTGGACTTGGCAACCTGCTCGGGGGTGCCGGTGGCGATGATCTGCCCGCCGCCGGATCCGCCGTCGGGCCCAAGGTCAATGACCCAGTCCGCGCTCTTGATCACGTCGAGGTTATGTTCGATGGTGATCACCGTGTTGCCCTTGTCCACCAAACCCTGCAGGACGAGCAGCAGTTTGCGGATGTCCTCGAAGTGCAGCCCGGTGGTCGGCTCGTCGAGCACGTAGATGCTGCGCCCATTGGACCGCTTCTGCAGCTCGCTGGCCAGCTTCACGCGTTGCGCTTCACCGCCCGAGAGAGTGGTGGCTGGCTGGCCCAGCCGGACATAGCCAAGACCAACATCCACAAGGGTCGTGAGATGCCGGGCGATCGGGCTGAACGCGGCGAAGAACTCGGCGCCTTCCTCGATCGGCATGTTCAACACATCGGCGATGGTCTTGCCTTTGTAATGAACCTCGAGCGTCTCGCGGTTGTAGCGCTGCCCGTGGCAAACCTCACACGGGACGTAAACATCGGGCAGGAAGTTCATTTCGATCTTCAGGGTGCCATCGCCGGAACACGCCTCGCAGCGTCCGCCCTTCACGTTGAAGGAGAACCGGCCCGGGAGGTACCCGCGGACCTTCGCCTCCGTCGTCTCGGCAAAGAGCTTCCTGATGTTGTCGAAGACGCCGGTGTAGGTCGCGGGGTTGGACCGTGGTGTCCTGCCAATTGGGCTCTGATCGACGTGTACCACCTTGTCAAGGTGCTCAAGGCCGTCGATCCGCTTGTGCCGCCCGGCCACCTGCTTGGCTCCGTTGAGCTTGTTGGCCAGGACCTTATACAGGATCTCGTTGACCAGCGTCGACTTGCCTGATCCGCTGACCCCCGTGACGGCGGTCAGGACGCCGAGCGGGAAGGCAATATCGAAGGAGGTCAGGTTGTGCTCGCGGGCACCGATCACCTTCAGTTGCCGGGACTTGTCGATCTTCCGACGCTTCTTTGGAATCTCGATCTTCCGGCGACCCGATAGGTAATCCCCGGTGATGGAGCGCTCGTTGGTGAGCAGGTCTTCAAGGAGGCCCGAGTGCACCACCTCGCCCCCGTGCTCGCCAGCGCCGGGTCCAATGTCGACGATCCAGTCGGCTTCCTGGATGGTGTCCTCGTCATGCTCGACGACGATCAGCGTGTTCCCGAGGTTACGCAACCGGACCAGGGTTTCTATCAGTCGGCGGTTGTCGCGCTGGTGCAGGCCAATCGACGGCTCATCGAGAACGTAGAGCACACCAACCAGGCCCGAACCGATCTGGGTCGCCAGGCGGATGCGCTGTGCCTCGCCGCCGGACAGTGTGCCGGAGGCGCGTTCGAGGTTGAGGTACTCCAGCCCCACGTCGAGCAGGAACTGGAGGCGGGCCTGAATCTCCTTGAGGACCTGGGCCGCAATGTGGGCCTCGCGGCCGGTCAGCACGAGGTTGTTGAGGAAGTCGCTGCAGTCGCGCATCGGCATGGCGGCGACCGAGGCAATGGATTTGCCGTTGATCAGCACCGACAGTGAGGCTGGATTCAGCCGCGCTCCCCCGCACTCCGGGCAGGGGATTTGCCGCATGTACTCTTCGTACCGGTCGCGGGCGTGATCCGATTCGGTTTCGAGGTGCTTGCGGTGGATGTACTGCACTGCACCCTCAAAGCCGGTACTGTACTTACGCTCCCGCCCGAACCGGTTCTTGTACTGCACCACCACTTTGTGGTCCTTGCCGTACAGGGCAGCCTCGCGGGCACGGTCCGGCAGCTTGCGCCACGGCAAGTCCATCTTGAAGTTGAGTTCCTTGGAAAGCCCCTCGAGGAGTCGGGTCCAGTATTCGAGGGTTGCAGTGCCCAGCGACCAGGGGGCAATGGCCCCCTCGGCGAGGGTCAGGTCCGGGTTGGGGACCACCAGTTCCTCATCAACCTCGAGCTTCGTGCCGATGCCGGTACATGCCGGGCACGCGCCGAAGGGATTGTTGAAGGAGAACGAGCGGGGCTCGATCTCGTCGATCGCCAGGGGGTGCTCGTTGGGGCAGGCCAGGTGTTCGGAGAACGCTCTGACCCGCTTGCTATCCTTTTCCGGAAGGTCAACGAAATCCGCGAGCACCCGACCATCGGCCAACTTCAGGGCCGTCTCCACCGAGTCGGTCAACCGTTGGCTGATACCGTCCTTGACCACCAGGCGGTCAACGATCACTTCGATGGTGTGCTTATATTGCTTGCCGAGTTTGGGCGGATCGGAGAGCTGGACGACGTCGCCGTCGACCCGGGCGCGTGCGTACCCCTTGGCTGTCAACTCCTGAAACAGGTCGACGAACTCGCCTTTACGGCCCCGGACCACCGGGGCGAGGATCTGGAAGCGGGTGCCCTCCTCCAGCTCCAGCAGCTGGTCAACGATCTGTTGGGGCGTCTGCTTGGCTACCGGCTCGCCGCAGGTGGGGCAATGCGGGCGGCCGACACGAGCCCACAGGAGGCGCATGTAGTCATAGATCTCGGTGATGGTGCCAACCGTCGACCGGGGATTCTTGTTGGTCGACTTCTGGTCGATGGACACCGCCGGCGAAAGGCCCTCGATGAAATCAACATCCGGCTTGTCCACCTGGCCAAGGAATTGCCTGGCGTAGGCCGACAGTGACTCCACGTAGCGTCGCTGGCCCTCGGCGAAAATGGTGTCGAACGCAAGGGAGGATTTGCCCGACCCGGAGAGCCCGGTGAAGACGATCATGGCGTCCCGCGGCAGGTCCAGGTCGACGTTGCGCAGGTTGTGCTCGCGTGCACCCTTGACGATCAGGCGCGACAGATCCTGCGGCAGGTGCGGGTCGGAAAACTCGGATTCGAGCGAAGTTGCAATAGACACTCATCCACTCTAATTGAAACGCTGTTCGAATACATGTTCGATAGGTGTCTTTTCAGCGTGTCGTCGGCGCGTTGGGCACCGATGTTCACCGACGGCGCAGCGCGGCCCTCAAATAGGCCACTGCTTCGTCCTCGGTCAGGCCGTTGGCCTTGATCACATCGGCGTAGCCGTCGGCGGCTTCCGCGGCTTTTTGCCTGGCTTCGTCCCCGGCCGCTGCGACCACCGTTCCGGCCCGCGACCGGGTGACCACAATGTTCGCCTGTTCGAGTTCCCGGTAGGCCCGGGCCACGGTGTTGACTGCGACGCCCAGATGGCTGGCCAAGGTGCGCACCGGCGGCAGACGGGTGCCGACGGGCAGGGAGCCGTTGTTGGCGGCGTCGAGAATCTGGACCCGGAGCTGTTCGTAGGGCGGGACCGAGCTTGCCTGGTCGATGTGTAACCAGCTGGTGACATCGGTGCTGCCCGTCGCGCCAGGATTCACGGTGGCCTTTCGGTCGTTGTCTGTCCGTCGTGTCTGTCCGGCCATCCCGCGGCCGAACCACTGCTTCACATTGTTCCATGCGTCCCCGGGGCCCGATAGTTCCCGCCACATCCCGGCGTGCCTAGACTT
Organism: Arthrobacter sp. TMN-50; assembly: GCF_054511125.1. Lineage (NCBI taxonomy): Bacteria > Bacillati > Actinomycetota > Actinomycetes > Micrococcales > Micrococcaceae > Arthrobacter > Arthrobacter sp. TMN-50. Next base: position 50,770 of record NZ_JBTNDG010000008.1, read on the forward strand.
GGGCCATGCCTAATCTTCAGGACCTGACCATCCGTTCATTATCCGTCAGTGAAATGGACAATAACGTCTACCTCCTTACCTCGAGGTCCACCGGCGCTCAGGTGCTGATCGACGCGGCCGACGACGCTCCCGCCATCCTGCAGCTACTCGCGGAGGGCGCAGCTGACACCACTGTCGAGCCGACGCTGGCGCTGATTATCACCACCCACTCGCACTGGGACCATGTGCGGGCGCTGGCCGACGTCGTCGGGCAGACAAGCGCGCGCACCGCCGCCGGAACCGAAGACGTCCAGGACATTGTCGTGCCCACCGACGTGGCGCTCAACCACGGGGACATCAGCACTTTTGAGGGTTTTGACCTCGAAGCCATCAAGCTCCGCGGGCATACGCCCGGCAGCGTGGCGCTGCTGTACCGCGATCCGCACGGGCCGGCGCACCTGTTCACCGGCGACTCCTTGTTTCCGGGGGGCATTGGGAATACGCAGGGAGATGCGGACCGGTTCGAGTCGCTGCTGAACGACGTGTCGGAACGGATTTTCGACTATCTTCCGGACGACACCCTGGTGCATCCCGGCCACGGCAGGGGCACCACGCTCGGAGCCGAGCGCCCCCATCTTGAGGAGTGGCGCGCCCGCGGCTGGTAACCCTGCCGCGCGGACGTCATCCCGGCGGGCACACCGTCGTAGGGATGTACGCTCCGGAAACTTATGCGCACGTGTGGCGGGTGGCAGTGTCGAGGCTGGCCGTAGTCGCGAAACTTTGCGCAGTTGTGGCGGGTTAGAGGCGCTGTTACCCGCCACAACTGCACAAATGATTCGCGCGACCCGCCATAGCTGCGCAAATCCCGCCGACGAGATAAGGGCCCGCTTTCGACCGGCTGTGCACAGCCCGGGGCGAGCGAAGGGTTCTTGCGCCTACTCCGCGCGGTTCTTGACGCCGACGGCGAAGATCCGACGGAACCCGAAGACTGTCCCCCATGGCTCCTCCGGGTAGGCACCGCGAAGCAGGGCCGCGTACTGGTCGACGAAGGCGGCGCCGTCGTCGTCGGAAAGGGCATGCAGTACCGGGCGTAAACCTGTGCCCTTCAGCCACTGCAACACCGGATCCGGCCCGGACAGCACGTGCTGGTAGGAGGTCTCCCAGACATCGGCGCTCATGCCAGCCCCGCTGAGCGACCGGAGGTAGTCGGTCGGTTCGGAGACGACGTCGGTGTGCCGGAGGACACCCTGGAGTTTGTCCCGCCAGGCCCCTGATCCGGCGAGCTCCCGCATCAGGGTGTGCGCGGGCGAGCCGAAATTTCCTGGCACCTGCAGTGCCAGCCACGCACCCGGCCGCAGTGCCCGCGCCCACGACTCGACCAGTTCGGCCTGACCCGGCACCCACTGCAGGACGGCGTTGGTGGTGACGACGTCGACGTCGGACCCCGGCACCCAGTCCCGGACATCGCCGACCTCGAACCGGAGGTTGGGCGGCAGGTCCGGCGATTCATTGGCACTGTGCACCATGGCGGGCGAGGAATCGATGCCCAGCACCTGGGCATCGGGCCAGCGGTCGGCCAGCAGCCGCGTCTGGTCCCCTGGACCGCAGCCAAGGTCGACGACGATGCGCGGCGCTGGGTGATTGATCCGGCCGACCAGGTCGAGGAAGGGGCGGCCCCGGTGATCGGCGAACAGTGAGTACAGTGTGGGATCCCATCGCATCACCCCAGCGTATCGGGCGCCGGGGCTGCTACGGATAGGCTGGAGCCCTATGAGAATTCAGGAATACCTCCCCGCAGGCACCGACCGGCCCGACGACGTCTACAGCGCGTTCCTCGAGTGGACAACCAGCGAGGGCATGAACCTGTATCCGGCGCAGGACGAAGCGGTGCTGGAACTGGTCTCGGGCAACAACGTGATCCTCGCAACGCCCACCGGGTCGGGAAAATCGCTGGTGGCCGTGGCGGCCCACTTCGACGCAATCGCCCGCGGTAAGCGCAGCTATTACACGGCACCCATCAAAGCCCTGGTCTCCGAGAAGTTTTTCGCACTCTGCGAGACGTTCGGCGCCGAAAACGTCGGCATGATCACCGGCGATTCGGGCGTCAACCAGGATGCCCCCATCATCTGCTGCACGGCCGAAATTCTGGCGAACATCGCCCTTCGTGAGGGTGCGCAGGCCGACGTCGGCACCGTCATCATGGACGAGTTCCACTTTTACTCCGACCCGCAGCGCGGCTGGGCGTGGCAGGTACCCCTGCTCGAACTCCCCCAGGTCCAATTCCTCCTGATGTCAGCAACCCTCGGCGACATGACCCGCTTCGAAGACGAACTGACCGAGCGCACCGGACGGCAAAGCACCACGATCAGCAGCGCGGAACGGCCCATCCCGTTGCACTTCTACTATGTGGAAACCACGGTTCAGGAATCGCTCGAGGAACTCCTCAGCACCCGGCAGGCACCCGTGTACGTGGTGCATTTCAGCCAGGCCGAAGCGATCGAACGCGCCCAGAACCTGATGAGCGTGAACGTCTGCTCCCGCGAGGAGAAGGATAAGATCGCCGACCTCATCGCGACCTTCCGGTTCTCGTCGGGGTTCGGCAAGACGCTGAACCGGCTGGTGCGACACGGGATCGGCGTCCACCACGCGGGGATGCTCCCCAAGTACCGCCGGCTGGTGGAGCAGCTCGCCCAGGCGGGGCTGCTCAAGGTCATCTGCGGCACCGACACCCTCGGCGTCGGCATCAACGTCCCCATCCGCACGGTACTCCTGACTGCGCTCAGCAAGTACGACGGTGTCCGCACCCGGCTGCTCAACGCCCGGGAATTCCACCAGATCGCGGGCCGGGCCGGCCGGGCCGGGTATGACACGGCGGGGACCGTCGTCGTGCAGGCGCCCGATCACGTGGTCGAGAACACCAGGGCCATGGCGAAGGCTGTGGGGAAGTTCGGCGATGACCAGAAGAAGCTTCGCCAGGTGGTCAGGAAGAAGCCGCCCACCGGGTTTGTGTCGTGGGGTAAGCCAACGTACGAGCGGCTGGCCGCCGGAACACCCGAACCGCTTACCTCCAGTTTCGCCGTCAGCCACTCGATGCTCCTCAACCTGCTGGAACGGCCGGGCAACCCGTTCTCCGCGGCGCAGCGGCTGCTGAACGAAAACCACGAGACCCGGGCCTCCCAGTTGCAACTGACCCGCAAGGCCATCGGCATCTACCGGTCGCTGGTCACCGCGGGGATCGTCGAGCGGCTCCCCGAACCCGACGCCGACGGCCGAAGCATCCGGCTGAAGGTCCACCTGCAAGCCAACTTCGCCCTCAACCAGCCGCTCTCCCCGTTCGCGCTGGCCAGCCTCGAACTGCTGGACCCGGAAAGCCCCACCTACGCGCTCGACGTCGTCTCGGTGATCGAAGCGACCCTCGAGAAACCCCGCCAGGTGCTCAACGCCCAGGAGAAGAAGGCGCGCGGCGAGGCGATCGGCGCGATGAAGGCCGACGGCGTCGAGTACGACCAGCGGATGGCCCTCCTCGAGGAAGTCACCTATCCGCAGCCGATGGCGGAACTGCTGTTCCAGGCGTTCGACGTCTACCGCAGCGGCGCCCCCTGGCTGGGCGACTTCGAGCTGACCCCCAAGTCGGTGGTCCGGGACATGTACGAGCGGGCCATGAACTTCGGCGAGTACGTTGCCTACTACTCGCTCACCCGGTCCGAGGGCATCCTGCTGCGCTATCTCGCCGACTGTTACAAGGCGTTGCGCCAGACCGTCCCCACCGAGGCGCTGCGGGAGGACCTGACCGACATCATCGAGTGGCTCGGCGAACTGATCCGCCAGGTCGATTCGAGCCTCCTCGAGGAATGGGAGCTGCTGGCCGCGGGGGGCCGCGCCGACAGCGGGACCGCCCTTGAGCTGCCCCCAGAACCCGACTCGGTGACCTCCAACGAGCGGGCGTTCCGCGTGATGGTTCGCAACGAGATGTTCCAGCGGGTCAAACTGTTCGCCGACGAGGACGATGTAGCGCTTGGCGCCCTGGACGGCGCGTCCGGCTGGGATGCCGACCGCTGGACGGAAGCCCTCGACGGCTATTTCGGCGACTACGAGGACATCGACGACGGGCCCGAGGCCCGCGGTCCGGCGCTGCTGATCATCGACAAGCTGCCCGGCAACTGGAAGGTCCGGCAGATCTTCAAGGACCCGTCCGGCAACCACGACTGGGGCATCAACGCGGTCATCGACCTGACCGCCTCCGACGAGGCCGGCACGGCCGTGGTCACGGTGACCGGCGTCGGCGCGCCCTAACGTGAAGTCTTGCCCCCGCCCCGCGGGGGTGGAGTCGCTAGGGTTGAGTGCATGACTATCCGCGACGCACGCCCGGACGATGTAGCCACCATCCTCCAGCTCATCCACGACCTCGCCACTTACGAGAAGGAACCTGACGCCGTCAGAAACACTCCAGAGCAGCTCCACCAGGCCCTCTTCGGCGCCTCACCGAGCATCTTCGCCCACGTCGCCGAGTCCGACGGCGCCATCCAGGGCTTCGCCCTCTGGTTCCTCAACTATTCGACGTGGGAGGGCGTAAGCGGAATCTACCTGGAGGACCTGTACGTCCGGCCCGAAGCCCGGGGCGAAGGCCACGGCAAAGCGCTCCTGCAGAACCTCGCCCGCATCGCCGCGGAGCGCGGCTACGCCCGGGTCGAATGGTCGGTCCTGAACTGGAACGCTCCCTCAATCAGCTTCTACGACAGCCTCGGTGCCTTCCCGCAGGACGGGTGGACCACCTACCGCCTCACCGGCCACGCTCTCGCCACCATCGCCGCCGGGCCGTCGGCTTGACCGGTCAACCAGCGGCCGACGTCGTCCCCCATCGCCGTGAGTCAACCCACCTGATGCATGGGGCGCGCACCACGGGCCACCATTTCACGGTGCCGCTCAACCATGCCGAACCCGGCGGCGAGACCATCACCGTCTTCGCCCGCGAGTACAGCTCGCCAGATTACGACGACGACGCCACGGCCGCCCTGCCCTGGCTCCTGTTCCTGCAGGGCGGCCCCGGCGGTCGTGGCAGCCGGGTCACGCAACTCGGCGGCTGGATGAAGGCAGCGGCCAGGCATTTCAGGATCCTGATGCTGGACCAACGCGGCTCCGGGCTTTCCACCCCGGCCGATGCCGCAACACTCCCCCTGCGCGGCGACGCCGCCGGGCAGGCCGACTACCTCACCCACTTCCGTGCCGATTCGATTGTGGCCGATGCCGAACTGATTCGCCGCCACCTGGTGGGGGCGCCGTGGACGGTGTTCGGGCAGAGTTTCGGAGGGTTCTGCACGCTGACCTACCTCTCCTTCGCACCCGGGGGGATAGACCGTGCGCTGATCACCGGTGGTCTGGCCCCGCTCAGTGGCTCCCCAGACCGCGTCTATACGGCCACCTACCGCCGGGTGGAAGCGAGAAACCGCGAATACTTCGCGAGGTATCCCGAAGACCGAACCCTGCTGACCCGCATTGCCCGGCACGTTGAAGCCGTTGACGAGCGGCTTCCCACCGGTGAACGCCTCACCGTGGAGCGACTGCAGATGATCGGCTCCTTCCTCGGCGGCAACACGCGCATCGACGCGCTGCACTACCTCCTGGAAGACGCGTTTGTCAGCACCGTTGATGGACCGCGTCTCTCCGCCGCGTTCCTCGATGCCGTCTGGGCACAGGTCAACCGGTCATCGAACCCGCTTTACGCCCTGCTGCACGAGTCCATCTACTGCCAGGCGGCGGCGTCCGCCTGGTCCGCCGACCGGGTCCTGACCGACTACCCGCAATTTCTCCCGACCGCCGGGGAGCCGCTGCTGACCGGCGAGATGGTATATCGGTGGTACTTCGACCAGGATCCGGCGCTGGTCCCGTTGCGGGAGGTGGCGCAACTCCTGGCTGCGAAGGCCGACTGGGGCAGCCTCTACGACACCGCCCAGCTCGCCCGCAACACCGTGCCCACCGCTGCTGCCGTCTATCAGGACGACATCTACGTGGACCACGACCTGTCAATGGAAACTGCCCGCGCCGTCAAAGGCTTGCAGGCATGGGAGACCGCCGATTTCCACCATGACGGAATCTCCGACGACGGCGAGGCGATCTTCAACCGGCTGCTTGGCATGACCGGCTGGCCCGGTTGACCTCAGTTCTCGATGTCGGCCGCACGGGCCTTCCGGGAGTCCTCTTCCAGCTGTGCGTCGATGGCTGCCTGCTTGGCTTTGGGGCTGAGAAGGCTGGCGATGACGGCAATGATGATGGTGGCCACGATCACCCCGAGGGAGACGAAGGTGGGAATCACCGGCGCCCACTCGATGTGCTGGCCACCGTTGATGAACGGCAGTTCGTTCTCGTGCATCGCGTGGAGGATGAGCTTGATGCCGATGAACGCCAGGATGACCGATAGAGCGTGCTTCAGGTAAATCAGGCGGGTCATCAAGCCACCGAGCAGGAAGTACAGCTGGCGCAGGCCCATCAGGGCGAAAATGTTGGCAGTGAAGACGATGAACGCGCTCTCGGTCAAGCCGAAGATCGCGGGGATTGAGTCAACGGCGAAGAGCAGGTCGGTGAGACCGATCGTCACGAACACGATCAGCATCGGGGTGAAGACCCGCTTGCCGTCGACCATGGTGCGGATCTTGCCGCCGTCGTACTTGTCGGTCATGGGGAGGACCGTGCGAAGCCTGGCGATGAGCTTGTTTTCGCTGCCATGTTCCTCGTCTTCGCCGCTGTCCTTGGCCTGCTGGTAGGCCGTGTAGAGGAGGAAGACGCCGAAGATGTAGAAGATCCAGCTGAAGTTGCTGATTAGTGCGGCGCCCAGCAGGATGAAGATTCCGCGCAGGATCAGCGCGATGATGATGCCCACCATCAGGACTTCCTGCTGATATTTCCGCGGTACCGAGAACCGGGCCATGATAATGATGAACACGAAGAGGTTGTCAATGCTCAGGCTGTATTCGGTGACCCAGCCAGCAACGAACTGTCCGCCGTAGTCGGCCCCGGTGAAGACGAACATCAGGACGGCGAAGATCAGCGCGAGCGAGACGTAGAAGGAAACCCACAACCCGGCTTCCTTCATGGAGGGCTCATGTGGGCGCTTGACTACCAGCAGCAGATCGAAGAGCAGGATGAGGCCGAGCACAATAAATGTGCCGACCTCGAATGCCAATGGCAATTCGAGGGTGGGTTCAGGCATGAGGGACCTTTCGGAGGGTGCAGCGGAGTCCGCAAGTCTCTCCACCGGGGCCACTGGCCGACCGGTCGCTACGCCCGGCAGAACAACTGTGTTCTGCGTGTTGACGTACGTAGCGCTTCGGGATACTCCCCTACGTCCGGCCTATCTTACCGGCGGATCCGCCGAATCAGGAAATGACCCCTACCCGGCGTGGCCGGAGCCCACTGGCGCCCGACTACCTCCATGGCGCACGTCGGGCTAGGCATGCCCAGCGGTCTGCATCTGCCGCAACTCCTTCTTGAGGTCACCGACCTCGTCGCGTAGCCGTGCCGCGAGTTCGAAGTGCAGGTCAGCGGCCGCCGAGTGCATCTGATCGGTCAACTGGGTAATCAAATCCGTCAGGTCCTCCGCGGGTACCGCCGCGAGACCATCATGGCGGATCAAGGCGCTTCCCTTGCCCTTGCGCTTCTTGCCCGACTCTTCAAGCAACGCCCTAGTATCGGCATCCTCCTGGGCGATCGAATCGGTAATGTCGGCGATGCGCTTGCGCAACGGCTGGGGATCAACCCCGTGCTTGAGGTTGTAGGCCACCTGGATTTCGCGACGCCGGTTGGTTTCGTCGATGGCCTTGGCCATCGAGTCGGTGATCCGGTCCGCGTACATGTGCACCTCACCGGACACGTTGCGGGCCGCCCGGCCGATGGTCTGGATCAGGGAGGTAGCGCTCCGCAGGAACCCTTCCTTGTCGGCGTCGAGAATGCTGACCAGGGAGACCTCCGGCAGGTCAAGGCCCTCCCGGAGCAGGTTGATTCCGACCAGGACGTCGAAGGTACCGAGCCGCAGTTCGCGGAGCAGCTCCACGCGGCGCAGGGTATCCACGTCGGAGTGCAGGTACTCGACCTTGACCCCGTGTTCGAGGAGATACCCGGTGAGATCCTCGGCCATCCGCTTGGTCAGCGTAGTGACCAGGACGCGTTCGTTGCGTTCCACCCGGGCGCGGATTTCCCCGAGTAGATCGTCGATCTGACCTTTGCTCGGCTTGATGACCACCTCCGGGTCGATCAGACCGGTGGGACGGATGATTTGCTGGACAAAGCCGTCCGATTTGCCGAGCTCGTACTTGCCGGGCGTGGCCGACAGGTACACGGTCTGGCCAATGCGCTCCAGGAACTCATCCCACTTCAGGGGGCGGTTGTCCATGGCGGATGGCAACCGGAAGCCGTGATCCACCAGGGTCCGTTTCCGTGACATGTCGCCTTCATACATGGCACCGATCTGCGGGATCGTCACGTGCGACTCGTCAACCACCAGAAGGAAATCGTCGGGGAAGTAGTCGAGTAGGCAGTGCGACGCCGACCCCGGCCCCCGACCGTCGATGTGCCGTGAATAGTTCTCGATGCCGTTGCAGAACCCCATCTGCTGCATCATTTCCAGGTCGTAGGTGGTCCTCATCCGCAGCCGCTGAGCTTCGACGAGCTTGTTCTGCGACTCCAGCTCAGCCAGGCGCACCTGCAGTTCGTCTTCAATCTGCTTGACCGCGCGGTCCATCCGTTCAGGACCGGCGACATAGTGCGACGCCGGGAACACGTACATTTCAGTCTCTTCGCGGACAATCTCTCCGGTCAGGGGATGGAGGGTGTAGATCTTCTCGACCTCGTCGCCGAAGAACTCGATCCGGAGTGCCAGTTCCTCATACATCGGGATGATCTCCACCGTGTCGCCGCGCACCCTGAAGGTGCCCCGGTGAAAATCGATGTCGTTGCGTGTGTACTGCATGGACACGAACTTCCGGAGCAGGTCATCCCGGTTCATCTGCTGACCGGTTTCCAGGGTGACCATCCCGGCAACATACTCTTCGGGGGTGCCCAGACCGTAAATGCAGGACACGGTGGCCACCACGATCACGTCGCGGCGGGTGAGTAGCGCGTTGGTGGCCGAGTGCCGGAGCCGTTCGACCTCCTCGTTGACGGATGAGTCCTTCTCGATGAAGGTATCGGTCTGTGGAACGTAGGCTTCCGGCTGGTAATAGTCGTAATAGGAGACAAAGTACTCAACGGCGTTGTTGGGCATCAGCTCCCGGAATTCGTTGGCGAGCTGAGCGGCGAGGGTCTTGTTCTGCACCATCACCAGGGTGGGGCGTTGCACCTGTTCGATCAGCCATGCCGTCGTCGCGCTCTTGCCGGTACCGGTGGCACCCAGCAGGACCACGTCCTTCTCGCCACCTTTGATGCGCTCGCTGAGTTCCGCAATGGCCGCTGGCTGGTCGCCGGCCGGGTTGAACTCGCTGATCACTTCAAAGGGCGCGACGACCCGGTTAATTTGCTGCGCAAGGCTCATACAAGTACGTTAGACCCTCTCCCGGACAATTGGCGTCCTGAATTGGGCGACTCAGCCGACGGCGGAAGATGGCCGCGGCGCCCACCCGGTGTCAGCAACCCATCGTTTGAGCAGTGGGTCTGCTACCCCCGTGAACCAGTCCTCTTTGCAGGCGGCGTACCCCGCGGATGTCCGATCGTTCGCATGCAGTGCCGCGCACCGCTCCTTCTCGGCGAGATAAAGCGCGCCGGCAGGGGGTTCGGCTCGCAGCCAGTCCCTGAAGGACAGCGAGAACCGCCACCCCGGCGAACCTTCAACTCTCACATGAATGTTTACCGCTCGCTTCGGATCCGCGTTGGCATGCAGCCGCTTCGCCCACCGAGCCGGATCAGGGACATCCGGTTTTGGCTCGTCCCGCACAATGCCCTCGACCAGGGGGAAGCCGGCGGCACGTAGCGCGCCCGCGATTGCGTCGGCGGCGTCAATGTCCGCGACTGTCACCTGCAGATCGATGACGTCCTTGGCCGGCAGACCCGGCACCGCCGTCGACCCGACATGGTCTACCGCCAGCACCAGCCGATCAGCCAGCCGCAGTCTGCCGATGATCCGCTCGGCCTGCACCGGCCAGTCGGCCTGCGCCGGCAGCAGGCGCGGGCCACCGAAGCGCTCGGCCCGCGTACCGCTCAACAGGTTGTCATTGAAGGGGACCAGCCGCCCATTCCACAGCCGGTCCACCTCAGCGAGCAGGTCACCGGGCGTGCCCTCATTGGCGAGGACGACGTCGGCGGCGGCCACCCGCTCCGCCCGCGTCGCCTGCGCAGCGATCCGGGCCCGGGCATCGCCTTCGCTCATCCCCCGGAGGGATGTCAGCCGCTCGATTCGAACCTGGTCCGGCGCATCGACCACCACCACGAGATGGAACTGGTGCTGCTGGCCCGTCTCCACGAGTAGGGGAATGTCCTGCACGACGACGGCGGCAGGCGGCGCCTCCGCGGTCAGCCGACGGGCTCGTTCCCTGACCAACGGATGGATCAGCGAATTCAGGGTCATCCGACGGGACGGGTTCCCAAAAATCGCCGCGGCCAGCGCGGGACGGTTCAGACTACCGTCCGCAAGGAGCACCTTCTCGCCGAACTCGGCGGCCACGGCAGCCAGCCCGGCGGATCCCGGCCCGACCACCTCGCGGGCCAGAACATCGGCGTCGACCAGCACAGCTCCAAGTTCACTGAACCGGGAGGCGACAAGCGATTTCCCGGCGGCAATCCCGCCGGTCAGGCCAATTTTGAGCATGCCCCCCAGCCTAACCCGCCGATCTTCGACCGGCGAGAGCCCCGCCCACTACACTTGGCTCGGTGAGCGACAGTGGAGTAACCGTAACCGGGTACACGACTGTCAGGGGTGAGCACCGCCACGAAACCGAGGTTCGCCGGTCCCGTTTTGTCGCTGTCGCACGGCGGATTAGCAGCGAAGATGAAGCCCGGACTCTCCTCACCGAGCTCCGCCGTGAGTTTCACGACGCCCGGCACCACTGCGGCGCAGTGGTGCTCGGCCCGGACCGGCTGATCCAGCGGGCCAATGACGACGGCGAGCCGGCCGGCACCGCCGGCGCCCCGATGCTTGACGCCATCCTCAAACGGGAGACCGCGCGCGGGAAGACTGACCTGAGCGACGTGGCAGTGGTAGTGGTCCGCTACTTCGGCGGGGTGCTCCTCGGCGCAGGAGGGCTGGTGCGTGCCTACTCGGATGCTGTGTCCCAGCTGCTGGACTCGGCGCCGACTCTTCAACGGCGTCTGGTGCAACGCATGGCCGTCCCGGTGGGCCACGCCGAAGCCGGACGGGTCGAAAATGACCTTCGGAACGCTGGCACTGAAATCCTGGGGACCGACTATCTGGCAGACCGGGTTCTCATTCGGGTGGCGGTCGCCGCCGGGACCACGTCGGTCGAGGGCTTCAACGGGCGGCTCGCCGCACTTACCGCCGGGAAATCCGGCGCTCAACTACTCGACCTGAAATGGGTGGATTGTGACTGACTTTTGTTTCGACAACCTTCGGCGGGCTCCCGACGTCGAGGCCGCGAACCTTTTCGCATTCGACGCCACCGACCGGCTCCTCCTGGACACTGCGGCTGGTGCGATCGGCGCGGACCCGGAGGGCGTCGTCGTCCTCGGCGACCATTACGGGGCGCTTACCCTTGGGGCTGCTGCGCTGCACGGTGCGCGGACGATCCGCACCCATCAGGACCCGCTTTCTGGCGAGCTGGCCCTCACCGCCAACGCTGCAGCCGCCGGTCTTGCCCACAGCTTCACTCACCACCCGCTGAGCGGGGATTTGTTGGCCGGTGCGCGCATCGTCCTGCTGCAGTTGCCCCGGTCGCTGGCTGCGCTCGACGAGATCGCGTGGACCATCGCCCGCCACGCCAGCCCGGATGTCACCGTGTTCGCCGGGGGCAGGGTCAAGCACATGACCACGGCAATGAATGGAGTCCTGGCCCGGCACTTCGGCACCGTCGCCGCCGGGCTGGCCCGGCAAAAGTCACGCATTCTGACGGCGGCCATCCCCTTAGCGACACCCCACAGCGGTTTCCCGGTCGAGGAGGCGCACGACGTCGGCCTATCCGCACCGCTGATCCTCAAGGCCTTCGGTGGCACGTTCGGCGGAGCCAAGCTCGACGCCGGGACCCGGTATCTGTTGCCAGCCCTCTCAGCCGCCCGGGAGGCGAGTCGGGCAATTGATCTCGGGTCCGGCAACGGAACTATCGCCGCCTATCTCGCGCTTGCCCGTCCATCCCTCGAGGTAATTGCGACGGACCAGTCAGCATCGGCTTTCGCATCCTCCCGGGCCACTGCCGATGCCAATGGTGTCGGCGGTCGCGTCTCGGTAGTGCGCGACGACGCCCTGTCGTCCATGGCGTCGTCGTCGGCCGATCTGATTGTCCTTAACCCGCCCTTCCATCTGGAGGGCACGGTTCATTCGGGGATCGCCCTGAAACTGTTCGCCGACGCCGGGCGGGTGCTCGCCCCCGGCGGTGAGCTCTGGACCGTCTGGAATAGCCACCTGCAGTACCGGACCCCGCTGACCACCATGGTTGGACCGACCCGGCAGGTCGCCCGGAACCCGAAATTCACGGTCACGGTATCCACCGGACGCTGAGCCTCCTCGCCCGGGGTTCAGAAACCGGTCAGTCAACTTACTTTACGGAATATACTTTTGGGAAGGTCCACCGAGCGGGGCGCAATCCCTATTCATGTCGGCCCTCGCCTTCCAACCGATCCAGCACTTCACCTCGCACAGCCGCGAAAAACCGAACAGGAAAGAGCTAACCCATGCGCGCCATCGCAACACTCGGTAAGGGATTCGCCGGCCTGTTTGCTGTAGCGAAAATAATCAGGCCACGGCGCCCCATCCATCCTGACGGGGTCTGGCTCACCGGGACACTCACCCGGACCGGGCCGCCTGTACCCAGCGGCGTTTCCTGGCTCGATGGCACGGGGCAGGTAGAAATCCGGGCGCGGCTCTCCCGCTCGATCGGGCTCCCGCGGTGGAGCCCAGACGTTTTGGGGTTGGCCCTTCGGGTGCCTGACGGGTCCGACCATTTCGACGTATTGCTGGCGTCGACCGGAACCGCAGTGCCCGGCCGGTTCATGCTGCTCCCCCAGCGGAATGTGATGGCTGCCAGGTTCACGTCCATGATGCCTTACCGGGGTGAGAAGTCGGCTGTCTTGCTGGCCGCATTTCCTCTCGACCCGAGCGGCGATCTGAGCGCCACACCGGCAGCTCTTCGGATCGGCTTGGCGAAGCGTCCTCTCGAGCTTGCCCTGTGCTTCAGCAGGCCTTTGGGGTCGTGGACCCGATTCGGCACCCTGGTGTTGAACTTGGACCGGCTTGACCCCGCCGATGTGGGTCAGACCGACGGCCCGGCGGATCTGCGCTTCGACCCGGTCCGGCGCCCCCTGCCCGGATCAAAAACCTATAACTGGACTCGCGCGCTCCGGGAGCCGTCCTACGCAGAGGCCAGGGCTACTCCGGGTGTCCCCCGGTTGCGCTGAGCGTCCACTTCTGACCCACACCTTCCCACTGGCTACGAGCGATCGCTGGGACTGTCTGGACATTCCCAGCGATAGCCAGCGATTGGTGGGACACACGGCTGGGCCGGGTGCCCCGCACCATGTTCGGGCACAAAAAGGCCCCCACCTTGCCGGTGGGGGCCTTTTCAGGTGCTGGGCGTGACCTAGTTGCCGGTCAGCTTTTCGCGCAGTGCAGCAAGTGCCTCGTCCGACGCGAGCGTGCCCGTGCCGACGTTGCTGTTGCTGCTGCCGCTGTTGGTGCTTTCAGCAGCAGCTGGCTCAGAGGAGTAGCTCGTCGAGCTGGACTCGACAGGCTCATTTGCTGCAGCTGCATCGTCGGATGCGTGCTGCACAACCTGCTTCTTGTGAGCTTCCCACCGCGACTGGGCTTCAGCGTACTGAGCTTCCCAGGTAGCGCGCTGAGAGTCGTAACCCTCAAGCCATTCGTTGGACTCAGGATCGAAGCCCTCGGGGTACTTGTAGTTGCCTTCTTCGTCGTACTCGGCAGCCATACCGTACAGGGCTGGATCGAACTCGGTGCTGTCCGCATCGACACCCTCGTTAGCCTGCTTGAGGGAGAGGGAGATCCGGCGGCGTTCGAGGTCGATATCGATAACCTTGACGAACAGTTCGTCTCCAACGGAGACAACCTGCTCTGCCAGCTCCACGTGGCGCACTGCCAGCTCGGAGATGTGAACCAGGCCTTCGATGCCGTCTTCGACGCGAACGAACGCACCGAACGGAACCAGCTTGGTGACCTTACCCGGTACAACCTGCCCGAGGGCGTGGGTGCGGGCGAAGGTCTGCCAAGGGTCTTCCTGGGTGGCCTTGAGCGACAGTGAAACCCGCTCGCGGTCCAGGTCAACCTCGAGAACCTCAACGGTGACTTCCTGGCCGACTTCGACAACCTCGGATGGGTGGTCGATGTGCTTCCAGGACAGCTCGGAGACGTGGACGAGTCCGTCGACGCCGCCCAGGTCCACGAAAGCACCGAAGTTGACGATCGAGGAGACAACGCCGGGACGAACCTGGCCCTTTTCCAGCTTGTTGAGGAACGTGGAACGCACCTCGGACTGGGTCTGCTCAAGCCAGGCACGGCGGGACAGGACCACGTTGTTGCGGTTCTTGTCCAGCTCGATGATTTTCGCTTCGATCTTCTGACCGATGTAGGGAGCAAGATCGCGTACACGACGCATCTCAACCAAGGACGCAGGCAGGAAGCCGCGGAGGCCGATGTCGAGGATGAGTCCACCCTTGACAACTTCGATAACCGTACCGGTGACGACGCCGTCTTCTTCCTTGACCTTCTCGATATCGCCCCAGGCCCGCTCGTACTGAGCGCGCTTCTTGGACAGGATCAGTCGGCCTTCTTTGTCCTCTTTGGTGAGCACCAGGGCTTCGACGAGATCGCCAACGGAGACAACGTCTCCGGGATCAACGTCGTGCTTGATGGACAGCTCACGGGAAGGGATAACACCCTCGGTCTTGTAACCGATGTCGAGCAGAACCTCGTCGCGGTCAACCTTTACTACCGTTCCTTCAACGAGGTCTCCGTCGTTGAAGTACTTGATGGTAGCGTCAATGGCTGCGAGGAAGTCCTCCGCGGTGCCGATGTCGTTGATCGCGACCTGCGGTGCACCTGGCTTCTCGGTGGTGGTGATGGTCATGTAGTTGGGACTCCGTTGTGGATGATTAGTTGATCCGGCGGGCGACGCCAAGACAACAGGAAACTCTGCTGACCCAAGTGGCACCCGTCCGGAAGTGGACTTTTGGAGAGAGAACGGGGCACCTGATGCTGCTGGATAACCCGTTTCGCAGTGCGCATTACACGCCCGTCCAGTCTAGCCGTCTGCGCCAACACAGGTCAAAGCGGAGGTATGGACGTCAAGAGCGGGAGCTAGAAGTGGGTGATGCAGTACGGACTTGTTGGGGTCTGGAAGACGCGGTCGACGACGGCGAGACCGCCCGGGTCCCCGGCGCCCCCTGCCGTGACGTGCCCGGCAGCGGCCAGTGTCCGGGCCGGCACGCCGCCCAGGTACATCGAGCCGAGTGCCGTGACGTCAACGCGCAACTGGGTGTCGACGTCGTCGTCGAGGCGGGTGACCGTCCCCGCCCCGTTTTCGGCCGCAAGCCTGAACCGCCCTGCTGCGTACCCCAGCGGGTCAACAATTTCAAAAGTGACCGTCCCGGAACCCTGGTAGCCCCGGGCTTCGAGCGCGGCGATGGGGTCGAGGATTCGCAGCCAGAGGACGTCCTCATCGCCGACGAGCTTGTAGCACCGGCGATCCTGCAGTGCCCAGGGCAGGGGGTCATCGACGGGCGCGAGATCAAAGGTGATCCGCTGCACCAGGTCGATTGAGCCGAGGTAGCGCCACAGCTCAAGGTAGGCGGCATCGGAGGCAGCCACCAGGTCGACAATCTTCATGGTGTAGGGAGTGGTTCCCCAGCCAGCGAACTTGTAGGAGACGAACCCGTCGGGCCGGCCGTCGTTGTCGTAGTGCACTGCGGCGCGGACGGCCTTGTCCTCGGTGGGCCGTTCCTCGCCCCACCGTCCGGAGGCCCGCTGGGGGTAGGCGAACTGGCGGCCCACTGACCCGGTGGTGGCGTGATGGAACCGGGCGAAGACCTGTTCGGAAAGGGCTGCCGCGGAGGCTGGTGCCACCACCTCGGTAACTCCATAGGCTGGCGTGCGCAGCGCGAACCGTTCCTTGACGTCGACCTCGATGGAGCGGGTAAACGTTGCAGCGCCGAAGCCGAACCTGCCGTAAATGGTCGCTTCCGATGCGGTCAACGCCGCGATCGCGAGGCCCTTGGCCGCGGCTGCCTGGAGATCGGTGGTCATCATGGTGCGCAGCAGCCCACGACGGCGGTGGGTGGGGCGCACGGTGACAGCGGTGATCTGGTGCGTGTCAACCAATTGCCCGTTGCCGACGTTGAGGGAGTTGACCATGGTGGCATAGGTGGCCACGGGAATGCTGGCGTTCCAGGCGTGTGCGCTGGCTGCGTCGTCGTAGGCACCCCACAGGGTCCGCCCGTCGGAGCTAAACGCCTCGGCGTAGGTGGCCAGGTCTTCCGGCTCGGTCCGCGTCTCATGGAACCCGAAACGGACCGCTTCGAACCAGTGGGCCAAGGTGCTCTCGGCCGAGGAATCCGTGTCAGCGGTCACCGTGAACGTGTCAATGCGCAGTGGGGCCGGGACGGCGGTGTCTTGGGTTTCAGTCACGGTCCACCAGCCTAGTGCGGCGGACCGTCCGGCACCAGCACCGTTAATGGGCAGCCTCGTGCCAGCTGGCACCTACCCCGACCGACACGTCCAGCGGCACCGTCAGGTCAGCCGCTGATCCCATTTGTTCGCGCACCAGCAGTTCCACCGTGTCCCGCTCACCGGGTGCGATTTCGAGGACCAACTCATCGTGCACCTGGAGCAGCATGCGTGAGGAGAGGCCCTGCCGGCGTAGTTCGGCGTCGACGCCGAGCATCGCCTTTTTGATAATGTCCGCCGCGGACCCCTGGATGGGGGCGTTCAACGCCGCCCTCTCCGCCATTTCCCGGAGCTGCCGGTTGTCGCTGGAGAGGTCGGGGAGGTACCGGCGGCGGCCCTCAATGGTGGACGTGAAGCCGTCGACCCGGGCCTGTTCCACGACACCGCGCAGATAGTCGCGGACAGCCCCGAACCGGTCAAAGTAGTCGCCCATCAGGGTACGGGCCTCGTCGACCGAGATGGCCAGCTGCTTGGACAGTCCGAACGAGCTCAGTCCGTAGACCAGGCCGTAGGACATGGCCTTGACCTTGGACCGCATCGCGCTGGTGACGTCGGCGGGTTCGACGTTGAAGATGTGCGCGCCGACAAACCGGTGCAGGTCTTCCCCGTCGCGGAACGCCTGGATCAGACCCTCATCGCCGGACAGGTGAGCCATGATGCGCATTTCGATCTGTGAGTAGTCGGCGGTCATCAGGCATTCGAACCCGTGGCCGACGACGAACACCTCACGGATCCGCCGGCCCTCATCCGAGCGAACCGGGATGTTCTGCAGGTTCGGGTTGGTGGAGGACAACCGTCCTGTGGCTGCGATGGTCTGCACGTACGTGGTGTGGATCCGGCCGTCGTCGGCCACCGACTTCCGCAGCCCCTCGACCGTCTGCCGAAGCTTGGAGGCGTCCCGGTGCGCCAGGAGTTGCTCGAGGAACGGGTGCCCGGTCTTCACGATCAGGTCGGTCAGCGCATCGGCATCGGTCGAGTACCCGGTCTTGATCTTCTTGGTCTTCGGCAGTTCCAGTTCGTCGAACAGGACCGCCTGAAGCTGTTTGGGCGAGCCCAGATTAATTTCTTTGCCAATGATCCTGAACGCCTCGGCGCTGGTGGTGCTCATGGTCGCCGAGAAGTCGTCGAACAGCTGGTCGAGGCGGTCCATCGCTACGGACACTCCGGTGAGCTCCATCTCGGCTAACACCTCGGCCAGGGGTAGTTCAAGACCGCCAAGCAGCTGGTTCGCACCGCGCTCCACCAGCTGGCTGGCGAAGTATTCGCTGAGCTGCAGCGCTGCGAAGGCACGGGCGACAGCGGGCGATGCGACGTCTTCCTCCTCCAGCTGGAGCGCGAGCTGCCCCCCGGTCGATTCGGCCGGGGGCGCGATGGACATTCTCAGGTGGGACTGGCTTAGGTCACCGAGGTCGTACGCCCGACGGTCGGGCTGGATCAGGTAGCCAGAAATCGCGGTATCGTCCACCACTCCGGCGAGCTTCAACCCGCGCGCGGCGAGCAGCTTGTACGCGGCTTTGAAGTCGTGAACCACCTTGGGCGCGCTGAGATCGGCGAGCCAGCCGGCGAGCACCTGCTCGGCCTGGGCATCCAGGGTCTCCAGATCCAGGTACGCGGCGTCGGTCGAGGTCACGATCGCCAGTCCGACGACGTCGTCGTTCCCCGTTGTCGCCTGGGTCATTAACTGGACGGCCGCGATGGCCTGGTTTGTGGCGTTGAGCCACGTGGTGAGGCCCGCGGAATCGCCCAGCGTGACGTGATCCGGCGGGGTCATCTCATCGTGTGCCCCGGCGGCGTCTTCCTCTCCGAACAGGTCGAAGAGGCGTTTGCGGAGGACGTTGAACTGAAGGGAGTCGAACAGCTCCTCAACGGCTGGACGGTCGGGGGTCCGGGACACCATCGTGTCCAGTTCGACCGGCAGCTCAAGGTCGAGAAGCAGGTGGTTGAGGCGGCGGTTCCGCTTGACCAGCTCGATGTTCTCCCGGAGCGAGTCCCCCACCTTCCCTTTGATGGCGTCGAGGTTCTCAAGGATGCCATCCAGCCCGCCATACTGTTTGATCCATTTGGCGGCCGTTTTGGGGCCCACCCCGGGGACTCCCGGCAGGTTGTCGGCGGTCTCCCCGACCAGCGCCGCCAGGTCGGAGTACCTGTCCGGCGGGACCAGGTATTTTTCCTCCACAGCCTGCGCGTCCAGCTGGGGAATGTTGGTGACCCCCTGCTTGGGGTACAGCACTGTCACCCGGTCGTTGACCAGTTGGAAAGCGTCGCGGTCACCGCTGACCACCTGAACATCCCAGCCTTCGGCGGCGGCGCGGACCGAGAGGGTGGCGATGATGTCGTCCGCCTCGTACCCCTCCATCGATAGGGTGGGAATGTGCATGGCCTGCATCACCTTGATGATCAGGTCCACCTGACCGTGAAATTCCGTCGGAGTCTTGGCGCGCCCCGCCTTGTACTCGGTGTATTCCTCGGTCCTGAAGGTTGGCGTGTTCAAATCCAGTGCCACCGCCACGTGGGTAGGCTGCTGATCCCTGATCAGGTTGATCAGCATGGCCGTGAACCCGTAGACGGCGTTGGTGTGCTGCCCGGTATCGGTCGAGAAATTTTCGGCAGGCAACGCATAAAACGCCCGGTAGGCCATCGAGTGGCCGTCAATGACCAGGAGGCGTTTACGGGGACCGTCGGCCGGTGCCTTGGCCGCCGGCGGGGCGTCCGTCAGAGTCGTGGCGGCTACTGGAACGTCGGGTTTGGTTGTTTGACTCACAAGTGCCAGCCTAGTTCCCATGACCCATAATTACACTCCGGAGTCGTCCGGACCGGAACCGATCGCCAACCCCTTCGCCGACGAGCTGACAGCAGCCGGCGTGCCTGAAGAGATGCACGACTGGCTCAGCGGCCACGGCATCGGACGTCTCGCCTCAAAGATGGGCATCGTTTTCACCGAGATGACCGCTGACCGTCTCGTGGCCACGATGCCGGTCGAAGGAAACGAGCAGGTAGCGGGAATTCTGCACGGCGGCGCGCACCTTGTCCTCGCCGAGACGCTGGGGTCTTTCGCTGCCGGCCTGCACGCCGGCCGAAACCGGCAGGCGATGGGGATCGAGATCAGCGCTACCCACCACCGGTCGGCGTCGTCGGGCCTGGTCACCGGCACCGCCACGGCCATCCACCTGGGACGTACCCTGACCACCCACGAAGTGGTGATGACCGACGACGACGGCCGGCGCCTCTCCACTGCCCGGATCACCAACATCATCCGCGACATCCGCTAGAAGCCGTTCGCGGCCACCCCACCTGCCAGCACGCCAACACACCCCCCCCCCCCCGGGGCGGCACACCTCACCACAGGCGGCCGGGCTAATCGTCGACACGTGAGCTGTTGCCGGCAGCATTGACAACTCCCTGAAGTCTGAGGATCCTAACACTTGACAGCGGTCAACCGTTTCAGCGGATAGGGGGCGCCTCTCCCCTTTCAAGCAGGAAGTGGGGGCAGGGCATGTCGTCGAGCATTCCGGTCCAGTGGAACTTGAAGATGTTGGGGTACTGGTGTCTTGAACGGGATCACCAGCCAGTCACTGTTGCGTTCCGTCAGCAACGGCTGATTGCGGCGCTCGCGCTCCGCGGCGGCCGACGACGAAGCTACATCGCTGGGCTGCTCTGGCCGGACCGCACCGACGCGCAAGCCTCCGGCAGCCTGCGCGCCTGCCTGTGGAACATCGCACACCAGCTGCCCGGCCTCCTCCACCCCGTCAGCGACCCGTTGGCCCTCGGCCCGGGCATCAACATCGATGTCGACCAGCTCCTCGGTCGCGTGGACCTTGCCAACAGCGGAGTCGCGGTCCCGCCCGGGCTGGCCACCGAACTGCGCGCCGCCGAGCTGTTGCCCGGCTGGGACGAAGACTGGCTCAGGGTCGACCAGGACTGGCTCTTCCGGCAACGGCTCTCCACCCTCGAAACCCTCGCCGATACGTATCTTGCGGAAGGGCAGCTCGCGGCTGCCCTTGACGCTGCAACCGCTGCCATCGCGCTTGACCCGTTGCTCGAGAGCGTGCAACGGACCCTGCTGCGCATCCATGTGGCGTCCGGAAACCACGGCCTGGCCATCAGGAGCTATCGCACCTACCTCGCCACGTTGAAGCGCGAGTGCGACGCCAGGCCGTCCACGCGGATCACGGAACTCATCCGCCCCCTGCTGCAAACCCAGGAGCCCCTCCTGTTGGAGGCCAGCCCGGGTTTCGGCGTCGGCCTGCGACCGTCGTTCGAATAGGTTAAGCCATGTCAGTGCCCGCCGCCTCGCCCCAGCTACCGCTCCCCTCAACGCTCCCCCCACCGACCAACCGCACCTGGCGGGAACAGGCCATCACCCTTGCTGCCCAGCTGCGCACCCTCGCAGAATGGATCCGCCTCTCCGATCCCCCGTCGGACGCCCAGGCAGGCCAGGGAAGTGCCAAGGCTGCGCTGGACGACGCCATCATTCGGCACCTCGACGAGGCCATTATTGTGGCTGAAAGGAAGTCACCGGCCATCCAGACCTCGTTCAACGGCGCTGTGGTGGAGCGGGTTCTCAGTCAACTGGATGCCGCACAGGTGGCATTGCTGTTGAGAGCTCCGCTGGGTTACGTGCACTCGCAACTGCCAGGCATCCAGGCGCATGCGCGGCACCACCTGTCCCGGGGCGACCCGCACCGGACCGCGGTGGAGGCGGTGATTGCCGCCGCGTCCGCTGCCCCGCTGGAGGAGTCGGGCCGGATGACCCTGGTGGCCGCCTTCAGGGCGTCCTGCCTTGAGTCCCGCGAGGAGTTCTCCCGGGTGCGAAGCTTCCGCAATGTGCTGATCATGGGCGCGCTGGTATTGACCGTACTGGCGACAGCGCTCGCGGTGGCCGGGTGGATTCGGCCGGAGGAGCTGCGCCTGTGCTTCGAACCCTCGGAGGGCACCGCCTGCCCCACCGGCAGTCGGCCCCGGCCCTGGGACGTTCTCTTCATCGAATCGTTTGGGCTGATCGCTGCGGCGGTCTCCGGTGCGGCGTCTCTCCGGCACGTCCGCGGCACCTCCACCCCGTACGGGCTCCCCCTCGCCCTGGCGATCCTCAAACTGCCTGCCGGCGCCCTGACCGCTGTGCTGGGACTGCAGCTCATGCGGGGAGGTTTTGTTCCCGGGTTGAGCGACCTCGATAACCCGGCGCAGATCGTGGCCTGGGCGATCACCTTCGGCGCGGCGCAGCAACTGTTCACCGGGCTGGTGGATCGCCAGGCACAAAACGTGCTCGACGACGTCGGAGGCAAGGCCACCAGCACGCCTGAAACCAACGGTCAGTAGGGCGCAACGAACAGGAGGGCACAGCAAGCGGGCGGACTCGACGACCAGAAGGGGTCAGGCGAGGTGCTGGCTACTGGACGTCGCTGTCGGGCGGCGGCAGCAGGTAGCGCGCCTCCCCGTCCACGGACGACACTCCCTCCACGGCCTCCAGGTCCGGCCGGCAGTCCTCGGACGCTGATCCGGAGATTATCCCCACGTTGTCGAGCACCCGGTCTACCTCCAGACCGCAGGACCTTAGGCGTTCCGCTACCTCCTGGATCGCGGGACGGTGCACCTCATCGACCGTAACGGTGAATTTCATGTCTCCCTATTCCTGCGGCGCCATCACCAGGCCGGAACCGACGTCCACCGACGCCTGCAGTAGCCGCTGACTTTCCTGAACCATCAGCGACCAGAGCTCCCGCCCCCGGAATCCGGAGGCCTGCGCCCACAGCGCGGCTATCCCTGCCGCGTGCGGAGTTGCCATCGACGTTCCACTGATGGTGTTGTAGCGATCGGGCATCAGCCAGGAGGAATACACCTGGAACCCCGGGCCGGCGACATCCACCTGCCCGCCCCGGACCGGGAGGGTCCGGGCGGAGAAGAACGCCATCTCCAGTTGCTGATCCAGCGCGCCCACGGCCATGATGAACGGGCTGTTGGCTGGCGCACCCACAAAACCGAGGTCGCCCTGCCGCCGGTCAGCATTATTCCCCGCGGCCGCAACGATCAGGTGACCCTGATCGAGTGCCCGGCGGCCCACAGCTGTGTAGGGCGGATGCACCTGTGCGATATCGGCACCCAGCGACATCGAAATCACCGCACACCCGTTAGCCATCGCCCAGTCGATCCCGGCGATGATGCCGCCGTCGCTGCCCGACCCCGAGTCGCCCAGAACCTTCCCTGCGTAGATCTCCGCCTCATGGGCGACGCCGTACGCCGGTCCGTCCGACGGCGACCTAGGCCCGCACGAGGTCCCGATGCAGTGAGTTCCGTGACCGTGGCCGTCCTGGGCGGTTTCGCCCTGGACAAACGACTCAACGGTGATCTGCCGGCCGGAAAAGTCCGGGTGGCTGGCGTCGAACCCGGTGTCCAGGACCGCCACCCGGATGCCCTCACCACTGTAGGGTGACGTGTCGGCACTCACCGCCTGCAAGCCCCAGGTGAGCTGAGGAGTGTCCTGGAATGACGCCGGGGCTCCCCCCGGATCCTCGCTCAATACGTGGTGAATCAGTTCGGGTGACACCGAAATAATGGCGCCCTCGTCGGAAGATGTCCGCAACGACCGGGTCTGCTGCGGATCAGCGGAAACCACGGCAACCCCCAGCCGGGAATAGACCGTGCCGTCGGCCCCTTCCGTCTCGGCCGGCGTGGCCGCCCGGGTACCGAAATCACGGGAGTCGGCAATATTGGCCATACCGCCGGTCGACCGCAGCAGACCCGACGCATCCTGCTCTGCGTCGGCGAAGACAACTATGTAACGGCCAGTGGTCTCCGGCTCCTGCCCGCGGGACCGGCTGCCTGAGGGCTCAGAATCAATCATGGTGGCACTCTACCTCTGGGTCTCTCGGGGATAAAGGCACAACGTACCGCCGCCCGCGTTACTGGGGTGTTACAGCCACCAGGGTTCGGGACACCGTGACGGCGGTAACACCCCAGTAACGTCGGCGGCGGGACGATAGGGAGACGACCTCCCGCCGAAAGAAGACCTCCCATGACTGACACCCCAGAATCCGCCCCCGGTGCCATCCGGTTGATATTCGAGTACGACGGCGACGACGTCCGGCTGATCCTGCAGCAGCCAGTCGACGTGGCCGTCACCGGTTTCGATGCGCACCCCGACATCCGCGCTGGCCGATACGCCGAGGTGCGGGACGCTCAGGACGCGCCCCTGACCCGCGTGCCCATCCGCACGGGTGATCTTCACAGCGCCGAGGTGTTTCCCGAGACCCACGGGGAACCGATCACCCGGGTGCAGGTCGACCGCCCCTCTGGCGCGTTCACCGTCGTCGTCCCGGCCCCGGATGCTGCGCGCAGCATCGCGCTGATCGACATTGCGGAGCCGGACCCGGAGGACACCGGCTCGCGGGGTGCCGAACCACCCGGCGACGGCGGCGACGGGCCACGGCTCGGAGCCTCCCGCGTCACGGAACTCACCAGCTTCGCCATTGAAGGACGGGGTGAAACCGAATGACCACCGCCGACGGAGCAATCATCGGGACCACCCAAATCCGAGGCTCAGCACCCCGCAACCGTGCCTTCAACGTGGTGCTCCTGGGCGACGGGTTCCGGGCCGCCGAACAGGCCGCCTTCGACGCAGCCTGCACCGCCCTCGCCAACGCGTTCCTCGGCACTCCACCGTTCAACGAACTGGCTCCGGCCATCAACATCTTCCGGGTCAACGTGTCCTCCACCGACTCCGGAGCCGACGATCCGGTGGGACCGGGCGGCACCGGCGCCACCGCGCGGACCTACTTCGACGCGACCTTCGGCGGCAACGGCATCAGGCGACTGCTGCTCTGCAACGCTGGAACGGCGCTGAGCGTCGCAGCGGCACAAGTGCCGGAGTTCACCACGGTGCTGGTAATCGTCAATTCGACCGTCTACGGGGGAAGCGGCGGTTCCATCGGCACCTACTCCCTCGCCAGCAGCGCCACCGAAATCGGTATCCACGAGATGGGTCACACAGCGTTCGGCCTGGCCGACGAGTATCCCTACTATGCCGGCGGTAACGAGACGGGCCACGACCATCATCCCGGCCCGGAGCCCGGCGAACCCAACGTCACGATCAACCGGAACCGGGCAACCCTAAAATGGCGGTGGGCCGTTAACGCCGCCACAGCAATCCCCACCATGACCAACCCTGACTGCAGCACCGTCGATGCACGGCCCAGCCCGGTGGGCGCAGGGACCGTCGGCACCTTCGAGGGCGCGCACTACTACCACTGCGGCGCTTTCAGACCGGAGTTTGCCTGCAAGATGCGGGACCTCGGAGTACCGTTCTGCCGCATCTGCCGGCAGGTGATCTGGAACCGGATTGGGCCGCTGGGAGCGTTGACGGCGCGGGCGAAAACCCCGATCACCGTGATCGACCGGTACCCGGAACACCTTGACGTGTTCGCTGTGGGCTCCGACGGACGCACCATGTCCAACTGGTGGGACCAGAGCAGCGGGTGGGCCGGATGGTTCCATCTGATGGGCGGGTTCGCGTCGCCGGGCGGCGTTGGGTCGCCAGTGACAGCTGTCGCACGCTACGCAGGCCATCTTGACCTGTTTACCGTGGGCACCGACAACCGCGTGTACAGCGCATGGTGGAGTTCCTCCGGCGGCTGGTCCAACTGGTTCCAGTTGGGCAATCTGGTGGCCCGTGCCGGGTCGACGGTAAACGTCCTCGCCCGGTACGCCGATCACCTTGACGTGTTCACCACCGCCTCGGATGGCAGGATCATGTCGATCTGGTGGGACGTGCGGACCGGCTGGTCCACCTGGTTCCAGGTTTCCGGCGGGGTGGCGGCCAACGGGGCCACCGTCACGGCCATTGCCAGGTACCCGTTCCATCTCGACCTGTTTACCGTGGGCACCGACAACCGGGTCTGGAGCTGCTGGTGGGATGAGCGCAGCGGCTGGTCCCGCTGGTTCCAGGTAGGCGGGCAGCTGGCCCGGCCCGATGCCACAGTGAACGTGGTGGCCCGCCACCCCGATCACCTGGACCTGTTTACCACCGCACCGGACGGCAAAATCGTTTCCACCTGGTGGAGCGCCCGCACCGGTTGGGGCGGCTGGTTCCAGGTGTCCGGTGGTGTCGCGTCCGCTGGGTCGCCGGTGACCGCCGTCGCCCGTTACTCCAACCACCTCGACCTGTTCACTGTCGGCACTGACAACCGGATCTACAGCACCTGGTGGCACGACACCTCAGGGTGGGCCGGCTGGTTCAACATTTCGGGTGGCATCGCCAGGCCCGGCAGCCAGGTGGCAGCCGTGTCCCGGGTGACCGAGCACCTGGACGTGTTCGTCGTCGGATCCGACAGCGTCGTCTACAGCACCTGGTGGAACGCGTCGACCGGCTGGGCTGGCTGGTTCCAATTGGGGATCACCTGACCGGTCCGCGCCGACGTATGCTCTTCGCATGGCCAAATTTTTTGATGTGCACCCGGAGGATCCGCAACCGCGTGCGATAGCGCAGATTGTCGACGTCTTAAGGTCCGGCGGGCTGATCGCCTACCCCACTGATTCCTGCTACGCGCTGGGCGCTCAGCTGGGCAACAAGGACGCCCTCGACCGGATCCGGTCCATCAGAAAGCTCGACAGCAAGCACCATTTCACCTTGGTGTGCAAGGACTTCTCACAGCTGGGACAGTTTGTGCACATCGACAATGACGTGTTCCGCAGCATCAAGGCAGTGACGCCGGGCAGCTACACATTCATCCTGCCTGCCACCAGGGAGGTGCCGCGCCGGCTCCTGCACCCGAAGAAAAAGACCGTAGGTGTGCGCATCCCGGACCACCGGATGGTCCAGGCCCTCCTCGACGAACTTGGCGAACCCCTGCTATCCAGCACGCTCCTGCTCCCCGATCAGGAGGCACCCCTGACGCAGGGCTGGGAAATCAAGGAAGAGCTCGACCATCAGGTGGACGCGGTCATCGAATCCGGGGAGTGCGGGGCAGAACCCACCACCGTCATCGACTACTCCAGCGGCTCCGCCGAGGTGGTGCGGTACGGCATGGGTGACCCCTCCCGGTTCGAATAAGTTCCAACCGGCACCAGCTACCCCCACCTCTCCCCGCACCGTTTCAACGACCTGCTGTCCACGTCCCGGCACCACTCCGGCAGTACCCATGCCGCCATGTCGTGACGCGCGCCAAAGCGGGCGCAATAATGGGGGTATGACACGCACCGAAGCGTTGGAGATCGAACGCAAGTATGACGTCGGGCCCGAGGAGTTGATCCCCGACCTCACCGGCATTGCCGGCGTGACCCGGGTGGACGACGGCGGCACCGTGGTACTCGAAGCGGTTTACTACGATCTGGAGAGCCGCGCCCTGTTGCGCCACGGAATCACCCTGCGGCGCCGACGCGGTGGCAAGGACGGAGGGTGGCAGGTCAAGTTTCCCGAGGCCCCGAACCGGCTTGAGATCCAGGTTCAACCGTCGGGTACCGAGGAGGCAGTGCCAGCCGAGGTGCTCGACCTGGTGCAGGTCCATGTCAGGGGCCGGTCTCTCAGACCGGTGGCGCGCCTCACGACCACGCGAACCATCACGACCCTGGTCGGGACTGCCGGTAGCCCGCTGATCGAGATCTGTGATGATCTGGTTGACTCCCAGGACCTTACCTCCGGCGTCGAACGGTCCTGGCGGGAGTGGGAGGCCGAGGTGGTCGGCGCCGATGACTACCCGGGCGACGAGCAGGCCCGAGTGGTGGACGCCGTCGAGCACTGCCTGCTGAACGCCGGGGCCTCCCCCGGTCTCGGAGAGCCGAAACTCGCCATTGCTATGGGCGGCATCCCCGAAAACTCTCCCGCCGAGGGCAAACCTGGTTCCGTCAGGAATGTCCTCACCACCTCGTTCCGCCAGGCCGCCGCGGACCTGCTGGGCTGGGACCCGCGGGTACGCCGCAGCGAAGAGGGTTCCCTGCACCAGCTGCGAGTCAGATCCCGGACCCTCCGCAGCATGCTTAGGACCTACCGCCCTCTCCTGGACACGGAGCAGGCCGATCACCTGGAAGAACGCCTCAAACTGATGGGTAGAACCCTTGGTGCGGCCCGGGACGCCGAGGTAATCCAGGATCTGATCAGGAAGGGCATCGCGCGCCAGCCAGAGGGCTCGATTCCTCGGCATGTCATCAGACGGTTGGAGAAGATGTCGGCCGCACAGCATCAGAAAGCGCTGGCCCGCGTCCGCCGGGCACTGAACTCCGCCGACTACTTCGCCACCCTCGACGCGCTCGATGAGTTCACGTCGCATCTCCCAGTGCGGGTCGGAAAGAAGAAGGGCGCCAAGGCTGCGTCGCAGCTTGAACAAGCAGTCATCCGCCAGCTGGCCCGCGTGTTGGAAGCCGCTCGGAGAGCGAACCGGGAGACTGATCTAGATGCGCAGCTAGAGCAGTTCCATGATGTACGGAAGAAATCCAAGCGACTGCGTTACGCAATCAGGTCAGTCGATGGTGCCTCAGGGTTCAGTTTTGGCGCACGGGTGGGTAAGTCGCTGAAGTCATCCGAAAAGATCCAGGAGATCCTGGGGACCCATCGTGACAGCGTGCTCTTCCAGCAGTACCTTCTCAAGGCGTCCCGAGCCGCCCACCGCGCAGGCGACAATACCTTCGCCTACGGTGTCCTATATGAGTCCGAGCGGTCGATTCAACGTGCAGCTGAGACGGATTTTCGGAAAAGGATCAACAAATTCGACTGACCCGGAGGGTGCTGGACTAACTCACCAGTCCTGCCAGCGGCGGTTGCCCTGCAGTGGGATTGCGCGCCGGGCCGGGCCGCGTTGTTCGTTGTCTTCGGTGGTCCAGGAAATGAGCACCACCGGTTTCTTGCCCCTCAGGTATCCGCTGAAGGAGGCCTCGCCCGACGTCGCCATGGTGCTCCGCAGGTTCGACGTCTCCACCGCGAACTGTTCAAACTGGACGTCAACTGTTGTCGCCTTGGCGGACCCGGTGTTGGTCAGCACCCAGATGTTGTCCTTCTGCCAGTACACGGACCAGTCGGCTTCCCGCGCCCGGGGAGGCTCAATAACTTCCGCATGACAGGGTTGGGGCAACCCCGGGCTTACGGCGCCTGCGGTCAACAGACAGCGCTGCCCACCCACCGCCAAAGCCAAATCCTGCTGCAACTACAGCTATCACGGGAAACCAGATCCAGTCCATCGTTCGTGTCCTACTTCATGGACAGTCGCGAGGAAATCTTCATCGGCATCGCCCCTCAGGATGACGTGGGCGAGTATCTCGCCGGAGTTAACCACACCGTGTTGAAGGACGTTGGCTTCGACCCGTTCCGGCCGGTCTACCGCGATGTCTCCGCGTCAGCGACTCCCGAAACACTCGGTTCGCAGCAGTTCTGGGCCGCCTCGGTCTCGGAGTCCGGGGAGCAGGAGCTAACCTGGAACGTCGCCGCGGGCAACTGGACTGTTGTGGGGATGAATGCCGATGCCACGCCCGGCTTTTCCGCCGATTTGCAGGCGGGCTTTCGATCTGAGCTGATCCGTCCCCCAGGAGCGGCGATCCTCATCATCGGTCTGGTCATCCTCGTCACCGGTCTGCCCCTCCTCATTGCCGGTGCCATCGGGTTGGGCAGGACCAGGGAGCTTCGGGATCAGCCCCCCATCGTTTCTCCGCCGGACCAACCGGCCGGACCCCCGAACATGGAAACGGTTGGCTCCGCCCCAGCTCCCTACCCGGTGCAGCTCGTGGGCCGGTTTGATCCCGGGGTGTCCCGGCGGATGTGGCTGGTGAAGTGGTTTCTCGCGATCCTCCACTTCTTCCTGCTCTTCTTCCTCTGGGTTGCTTTCGCGGTCATCAGCATTGTCGCGTGGTTCGCCATCCTCATCACCGGCCGTTACCCTCGGCCGCTCTTCAATTTCGCCGTCGGAGTCATGCGCTGGAACTGGCGGGTGGCGTTCTACGCGTATGCGGCGGCTGGCACCGATCAATTCCTGCCCTTCACCTTGGCTCGGACCAACTACCCGGCCGACGTCACCGTAGAGTACCCGGCCCACCTGTCCCGAGGCCTGGTGCTCGTTAGGTCCTGGCTGCTCCTCATCCCGCACCTGCTTATCGTTTCGGTGATAACCGGTTCTGCCACTTGGGAGTGGCAGGTTTGAAGCGAAGAGTATGACACCACTGGCGGCCTTTCCCTTTTGGGGCTGCTGGTGCCGGCCGCCGTGGTGGCCCTCCTCTTTACTGGCACATATCCGCGTCCACTCTTCGCGTTTATTCTGGGGTTGAACCGCTGGTCCTACCGTGTCCTCGCCTACGGCGCGCTCATGCGCGATGAGTATTCGCCGTTCCGTCTCGACCAGTACACCGAAACGTGACCGAGCCGACACGTGTCCCACCTGCCCTCCCGCCAACTCAGAGCGCAGTATGAGGCATGGACAAAATCAACCGGATCGTCACATGCACGTTGCGGTGGCTCCGTGCCAATCGGGACTGGCTGCCGGCCGTCCTGGTCCTGGCCGGTGTAGCCGCGTTCTGGTCGGTTGGTCTGCTGGGTGGATTGGCGATGCTGCGCGAAGCACAATCCCCCATGGCCACCCTCATGGGTCTTTACATCATGCTCGCGATGGTCGCCATCTCGGTCGCCGTAGCCGTCCTGGCTGCCTCGGATCTGGCCCGCCGGATTGCCGCGCGGAAGAACATCCTGCGGCGCAAATAGGCACGCGCCACCGGACCTTTCCCACCGCCTGGGGCAGTTTTACTGGTCTGACCCGGTAGACTGGCTTGAAGGTGAGCCGGGAAGTCTGGTCGGCAGTTTCTATTGTCGAACCCAATTCAGGAGCCGCAGTCATGGCAGACCCAACATCCGGACACGAACCCGCTCGAGGGCTACTCGGCCGCGGCACCTATGCCGAGTCGCTGAGAGTCGGTGAGATTCTCCGCAAGGAAACAGTAGGCGGTATTCTGCTGGTGATCACCGCCACCGCAGCGATTATCTGGGCCAACTCCCCCGCATCTGATAGCTACTTCGCACTCCGGGACTTCACCTTCGGGTACGAACCGTGGCATCTTGAACTGAGCCTGGGCGCCTGGGCGGCTGACGGCCTGCTCGCCGTGTTTTTCTTCCTCGTCGGGCTCGAACTGAAACGTGAATTCGTTGCCGGTGATCTGCGCAGCCCAGCCAAAGCGATAGTCCCGGTCGCAGCGGCGGTCGGCGGTGTTGTCGTTCCTGCCCTGGTCTACGTAGGCATCAACCTTCTCAGCCCTGACACGCTGCGTGGCTGGGCCATTCCCACCGCCACCGATATCGCGTTCGCCGTCGCCGTCCTCGCGATCGTTGGCTCGCACCTGCCGAGCGCGCTCAGAATCTTCCTGCTGACGCTCGCCGTCGTCGATGATTTGATCGCTATCTCTATCATTGCCCTTTTCTACTCTGATGACATCCAGGTCACCCCTCTGCTGCTGGCCCTCATCCCGCTCGCGCTGTACACGGTGCTGGCGCAGAAGTATCGCGAATTCTTCCACTTGAAGCCTGCCGCCGCCTGGGTCATCCTGCTGCCCATTGGCTTTGTCGTGTGGGCTCTCGTCCATGCCGGAGGCATTCACGCTACAGTCGCCGGAGTTCTCCTCGGATTTGCAGTACCAGTCCTGCACCGGAAGTCCATCGCTGGACCGGACGCCGGCCCGGGTTTGGCCGAGCTTTTCGAACACCGGATCCGTCCCCTCTCCGCCGGGTTCGCGGTCCCGGTCTTTGCTTTCTTCTCTGCCGGCGTCACGGTCGGCGGCTGGAGCGGGTTCGTCTCGGCAGTGACGGACCCGGTGGCGCTCGGAATCATCGTAGGTCTGGTGCTGGGTAAGCCGATCGGCATTGTCGGAACCACCTGGCTCCTCACCAAACTCACCAAGGTGAACCTCGACCCCGCCCTGCGATGGGTGGACCTGATCGGCGTCGCGTTGCTGGCCGGGATCGGTTTCACCGTCTCGCTGTTGATTGCGGACCTGAGCTTCACACCCGATGGGTCAACCAATGACCATGCCAAGGTGGGAATTCTGTCGGCTTCCGTTCTCGCCGCCCTGATCGCGTCGCTGATCCTCTTGGCCCGCAACAAGCACTACCGCACTATCGAGGCGGAGGAAAAGGTCGACGACGACGGCGACGGAATCCCCGACGTCTATCAGAAATCCGACAACCCGGCAGACAAGCCCCTTACCGCTCCTGAACCAAACGAACCCCTGTCCGGCGTCGACCGCCGTGGGCCACGGTCCTGAATGTCTTGGAGTCCTGCGCCGAGCTTCCCGCAAGCCGTTCCCGCATGAGAACACTTGAATCGTTGATCGAAATCACCCAAAGTTCCGCGGGTCGGTAGAGCGGCTGCGCGCGGGCCAATCGGCTCAGGGCCAGAGGTCCGGGTGGAAGTTCAAAGCATACGGCGGCATGTCCGGAATTTGGTCATCCTTATCCTTTGTGACCGCTGACGTTGGGTCCTGATGTGACACCCGCTCGTCGGAGTCCCCGGGCGTCGTTGAAGCGAGACTGTTGTCCATGTTTCCCCCATGGTTAACGTCGGCGGAGGGTACCGCCGCATTATCCGAAATTATGCCATTCTCCGCCGACATTTTAAGTTGGCGTGCCGTGGCGGGGACCACAGTTTCCTTTCTCCTCGTCGACAGACCGAATTGACCGGGTCCTCGTCCACGTTTAGCCGAGCGAACATTCCTACTGGACATTGGGCAGGAGCCACGTTACCCAGGACGCGGCGATCGAAGCTTCGCGAAACTACGGCGTGTACGACGAAGGGACCGGCACCCAGGTCGCCCACGGTCGCGCGGTGACTGACGGTGTCCGGAGCCGTCGAGGATGATGGCTCGGGTGCTCCAGGCTCGCTGATCGGCCGATTCTGCGCTGCAAAAGAATGCACCAGAAGAACTGGTTGCGGCAATCACCGCCGTCGCCGGTGCCATTCTGGAACGGATTGAACATAACATTTCACTATTGCCAAGGTGGCTACAAGTAGACAGGACCTGTGATGACGGGTGAGCATGCGGGCGTGCGACCGTTTTCGATGCTCCTGCGCGACGACGGCTACATACACGTCGAGTGGGATGAGGGACATACCGTGACGGAACAGGATGCCCGAAATCTCATTGAACACCTCGCACGGTTATCTTCGTCGGTGTGCCGGCCGATGCTCGTCCGCCTCAACAACATGATTTCCCTCAGCAGACCAGCGCTGCACGCCTTCGCAACCGAACTTGACGTTTCAGCATTGGCTATCGTCGGCTCCACCGCGGTAGACCGCGCTATCACTACCTTCTTCACTGAGGTACACGAACCGCACTACCCCACTGAGTACCTCGAACCTTCCGCCACCGCTGTTCGGTGGCTGCTCGACTGACCGATCCGATCTGCACTTGGTGAAGCAGGTTCCTCGTTGGAAATAGCGGCACAACTTCGTCACCAGCGCCGGAATCTTTGGCACAGCGAGCACGCTCGAGATTTCACCCGACGAATGTTGGCGATGATGTGGGCTGCGATAGGACGTGGGGCTGCGGGAGAGTCAATACGGTGGCTCATTTGCCCGCTCTCGCGTTCCAATCATGCAAAGCCGCGGGCACACGTTGAACGGGCTACGGTCGGCCTTCGGGCAGGGGCCGCCCTCTAACCCGCATTCCCCCGGGACGAGTGGGGCTAACTCAGGTCGATTGTCGCCGTCATCTTTTTCGGGGTTTGAATGCGTGACGCTGATTCCGAAGAGAACTTCCAGCGCTTTCCTATATTCGTCCTGCCGGCCAACCACGGCCAGTTGTGCCGCGCGAACAGTCGGCACGTGCAGGAACTGCCGGGCAATCCGCCGCAGCGCGGCGTTTACTTCCTCCGCCGTCGCGGCAGAACTATATTGCTGCATCACGCGTTGCATTTCCGTGTCCAGAATCTTGTGGACGTGCTGGCGGAGGGCGACGATGGCAAGGTCCGCAACCCTGCTTCGCTCCCGCTCCTCGAAATGCTGTGCTGCCTGTTGAACAAGATGCCGTGCGCTTGACAACACCTCCGCATCCGCCTTCGGGGCGTCCCGGCGGACTGACTCCAGGTTTATGAGTTCAACGCACGGCAATTCCGCCACCGACAGCTCAAAGTCATGGCTGGGGACAAGATCGACAACGGTCAGAGGATGGCTCACTGGACGCTCGCCACATTCTAGTTCGGATGAGTCGAAGCGAGTTCCAATGCCGCTGCATCCAATGAGGAGGTCCGATGTGGCGACGGCTGAAGCCAGGTCCCCCGCGGTGAGCGCCGTTGCTCCCCTCGCTGCAACGAACGCCTCTGCCCTGCCCGATCGGGAGAACACTGAGATGTCCGAACAACCTCTGCTCCGAAGTATATTCAGGACGCAACTGGCGTAGGCACCCGTGCCGAACAGGACAACGGACGCGCCGGTCAGGGGCGGAAGCAAAGGGCCTTTGGCAGCCAGATCAAGTGCTACGGCGGCAATGGACCTGCTGGAGCGACTTAGCGTGGTGCGTGCGCCGACCTCCTTTGCTGTTTTGGATGCTGTCTCGAAGAGGCGCACTAGGAGCCCGCTCACAGTACCCGCCTGCTGCGCGTTGCAAAGCGCTCGGCGAACCTGCCCAGCAATTTCACGCTCGCCCGCAACAATCGACTGCAGCCCGGTTCCGACGCTGAATAGGTGCTCCGCCACCGACGAACCCCAGAGGCACTCAAATAGTGGGATCAACCTAACTAGCGGTAGACCGGAACAATAGCTGACAGCGGTGAGGGTGTCAGAGTATGCCGTTTCCACGTCCGCGTTCGGTGCGGCCTCACAGTAGATTTCGAAGCGGTTGCAAGTTGAAAGAACTACTGAACCGGAAACCGCATCACTGTTGAGGCGCAGGTGCGGGGCTATCTGCGAGGCAACGTGATGGAGCTGGGCTGCGGAGTCGACCCCTAGATCCCGGTATTTCGCAACGAGGACCAGGAGCTTCGGAAACTTCTCGGTCTGGTGGATGTCAGTGGCCGCCACCAGCGAAATTTCAGACATTGCTGGTCCCCTCTAACTAGGTGTCGCGAACCACCACATTGCGTCCGCCCCACGTTGCTCTGAAGACAGGATGATACGGAAACCTTTGGAAAATCTTGAGACCTCGCCGGACCCGGTCCGTAAGCGAGGGTCCCAACGGGGAAGCCAGGTGAGATCTTTTTGCCTCTGACACAAGAAGGTGGACGTCAGAAGGTGGCAGAGTGGCGGCTGAAGCTCTAAACAAGCGCTCAAACCTTCAGCCGCCACTGTTCGGCGCTTAGTTCAGGGCCGGGGTGTCGACCGGAATTACGCCGGCCCCGTACAAATCGGTGGCGAGGTCCCGAAGTGCTCGCAATGCAACCCGTTGAGTGAAGGGTCCGTAGGAGACGCGGGCGACACCGAGTTCCTGCAGCTCGGTTGCTGTCAGGGCGCCGGGGGCTCCGATCACTGATAGCCGTCCCTTTCCAAATCCGTCGACGAGGGGCTCGATGACGTCACGGGTCAGCGCTCCGGGAACGAATACCAGGGCTGCCCCGACGTCCAGGAAAGCTCGACCTCGGCGGATTGCGTCGTCGATGCTGTCTTTCATTGGGCGGTCACCGGCACGTGCAATCGCGTCCGTGCGCGCGTTCAACTGAAACGCGATGCCCTCGTCGTTGGCTGCGGCGATGATGGCTTGCACGCGGGCGACGGATTCATCGAAGGGTCGCAGTCGGTCTTCGACGTTGGCGCCAACGACGCCGAGCCCGATCGCTCGGCGTATCGTCTCGGCCGGGTTTTCGTATCCGTCATCAAGATCGGCTGTAACGGGAAGGGCAACGGCGTCTACGATCGTTTTCACCCCGGCCAGTGCCGTGTCCAAAGGCATGGCGCCATCGGCATAACCGTAGGAGGCGGCAATTGAGTGACCAGCCGTGGCGATCGCTTTGGTCCCAGGCAGTGCTGCGACAGTCGTGGCGCTGATGGCGTCCCAAACGTTGACAACCCGCAGGATCTCCGGTGCGGTGTGCAACGACTGCAATTGCTGGGCGCGCTCGAGGATGTACTGTTCGGTCATTTTTCGCCCCCGTTTCCTGTCAGTTCCTTGTCAAGGAAGCGAAGGAGCACATCATTCACCTCTGAGGCATGGGTCCAAAGCATGCCATGAGGGGCTCCCTCGATCTCCACATAGTCCGCCTCAGGCAAGGCTTTGTGGAACTCCCGTCCTGTCGAGTCGATCGGCAAAATATTGTCAGCTGTACCGTGCACGATCAGCGAGGGCACAGTGATCTTGGCGACGTCTGCACGGAAGTCGGTGAGCCAGGTGGGTTGTGCCCATACAGAGGCGTGAGAAGAAGCCGCGTAGGCAAGGTTCTTGTTTGCTGCGAGTGCTTCCTCGCTAAGCCGGGCGCCGAGGTTGTCTTTGGTGTTAAAGAAGTCATCAAAAAAGTTGGTAAAGAATGCGTACCGATCCGACTTGACTGCCGCAAGCAACCCATCGAACACCTCCTGAGAAACCCCAGCAGGATTATCTTCGGTCTTCAGTAGGAAGGGCTGAAGCGAACCGAGGAATACTGCCTTCGTAACGCGGTCTGAACCGTAGGTGCCAAGGTACCGTCCCACTTCGCCGGTTCCCATGGAGAATCCGACCAGGACAGCATCACGCAGATCGAGCGATTCCAGGACTGCCTGCAGGTCAGCGGCGTAGGTGTCATAGTCATGGCCAGTGGTGGGTTTGGAGGACTTACCAAAACCTCTTCGGTCGTAGGTGATGACCCGGTAGCCAGCATCAAGAAGGGCCGAGCTTTGCTTCTCCCATGACGACCCGTCAAGGGGATACCCGTGAATCAGAACGATCGGCTGGCCGTCTCCGTGATCCTCGAAGTACAGCTGAACTGGGGCCGAGTTTTCGTATCCGGCGGTGATGTACGGCATCAAGCGAATCCTTCCAATAGGATGAGAACGAGCGTTCTCAGGATACTACCGACACTACGGGAACGGCGGTTCCGCCGCAAGTACACTGGGACAATGGACGAAGGAAAGGTGCGCGACAGGGTGATCGAGGCCGCTGACTCGCTGTACTACGGGCGCGGCATCCAGGCTGTAGGAATGGATGATTTGCGAGAGGCCTCTGGCGTATCCCTGAAGCGGCTATATCTGCTGTTTTCATCTAAAGAGGCGATTGTGCTTGCGGTGCTCCGGTACCGGCACCAGCTGTGGACCGATGGCGTCACGTCTGCTGTAGACCGCGCCACGTCCCCACGGGAACGCCTGCTGGCCGTCTACGATTATCTCGCCGACTGGTTTGCCACCGACTCATTTCGGGGCTGCGGGTTTATTAATGCCTTCGGGGAGCTTGGCGCCGTTTCGCCTGCAGTTGCCGAGATAGCCCGATTACATAAACGCTCCTTTCAGGAGTACCTATCCCGCTTGGTCGCCGACGCCGGTGGAACCGAGGAACTTGCCGCTCAGCTGGCCATCCTGGCGGAAGGCGCACAAACCACCGCCGCGATTAGCGGCACCATCGAACCCGCAGGGCAAGCCCGCCGAGCGGCCGAAATCCTCATCGACTCCCGCTGAGCTTCTCGAACGCTGATACCCAACGACTATTCAGATCAGGTCAGGCATGAGTTAGTAAAACACAAAAGTGGCAGATGCCCTCCGTTCAGGGCACCTGCCACTCTTGTTCGGCTTACGGAGGATATCCGTACGGCCTCGGTGTTAGCCGTTGACTCGGACGAAGTAAGATCCGGCGAGGTCGGACAGCGGGTGCTCAATGGTGAGGTTGGCCCCGTTCATGCCGCTGCTGATGACGTTCCCGTTCCCCACATAGATCGCAATGTGGCCGGGGCGGACGACGAGGTCACCGGGCGCGGGGCTTGATACCCGGGTTCCATACTGGTCAAACTGCAGCGGTCCAAGGTCGCCAACGTTCAGGCCGATGGAGCGTAGTGCCTGCTCGACGAGGATGGTGCAATCCTGAATGGACCCAAGCTGGCCGTAAGCCGAAGCGACCAGTGCAGCGCCAACGCCACTCGCTGGAGTGGAAGGACTGTCTGATGCAATCGGGGTGATGGAACCGGAAGCCAGAGCCATCATTGCCGGCGCAGCCGCCGGTGCCGCAGCCGTCGGTGCCGCGGCGGGAGCCACTGGGGCGAACGCTTGAAGCGCGGACGGTGCAGGTGCGGATGGTGCCGGAACGGTAGCGGGATCGGCGGCAGGGGCCGCGCCGCCTGCGAGCTGGATCTGCTGCCCCGGGTAGATGATGGAGGCGTAGGACAGGCCATTCTGCGTCAGCAGATTGTCAAGGCTGATGCCGTTCCGTGAGGCAATCGCCCCAAGCGTATCGCCGGCGACGACCGTGTGAGCTCCCGCGGCAGCAGCGGGCGCTGAGATGGTTGTTGCTTGAGCTGTGTTTCCGGCGTCCTGGGTGTATGTTCCGGCGTGGGCGGTAGCTCCGACCGAGAAGACAAGGCTGCCGGTCGCGGCTGCGATGATTGCTGGTTTGCCCAGTGCGACGGCGTTGGACTTCGCTGACTGGGCCAGGCCCTCGAGGGCGATGGAGTGGTTGGTGGCGGCGCGGTGACGTGCCGGGATGGACGTACGTGACATGGTGGTTTGCCTCTCCCATGCCTGCGGGGTGAGCTGTCGGGTTCGGATGGGAGTCACCCGGCCGGCCGCCACCGGTGCACTATTCCTGCCATCGCGAACGACGTAGGTCATGCACTGGATAGTCGGATCGACTTAACCCCGAGGGTCACCGTGTGCGGTGGCCCGGTGGAAACGTGGTTCCCCCGTCCCTGCCATCTGGATTGTGCGAACGGTTCCCGGAGCAGCGGCAGGGCTCGGCATTCTGCTCGGGAGTGTGATCTCGGCGGGGTGCCAGGATCACTCGAAAAAGAATACCCCACCCTGGTATTTAAGTCACATTAGGGTAACGGTTCCCAGGGATTGCCCAGGGGGCGATCAGGTTCCACGTCCTTCGAACGAAGTAACGATACCGATTCTCTGAACCGTCGTCCCTCCGGTCCGGGCGGTTACTGGTGGTTGGATCGAATGTTCGTGAAGGTCCGCCCGTTGTCGTTGGAAACCTGGACTCTGTCTTCGGTCGCGACCCAGATCCGCATTAAGCCGTCGTCAAGCATGTGGGTTGTGATCGCCGCTGCCTGACCGGAAACTATACCTTGTTTCGTCCAGGTCAAACCTGCGTCCCGGCTGGTATGGATCTGGCCCTCAGGTGTAATTCCCGCAGCAATACCTTCAGAAAGGGCGGTCAACATGAGGAGGGGCGCTCCAGGTACGGCAGCCCACGTCTCGCCGTTGTCCGTGGAACGTTGCAGGCCTCCCTCGGTTGTCGCGAGAACAGTACCGTCACGGGGTGTTGCAGCGAGGTTGAACGCAGGAATCTGTCCATCGACGAAGTCCCAGGAGGTTCCGTCGTCGCTGATCCGGAGCTGACCGTCGAATCCCACTATCCCGGAGTCGGTGGCGGCGAGGGCATGGAAGTCGGACTCGCCCTGCTGGGATAGCGGCTGCCAGCTTTGCCCCTGGTCGGTCGATCGAATGAGCCCGACCGGGTCGGGAAGTTCTGATCCAGGCCCCGGATGCCCGGATGCGTAGAAGTCTCCGTTTCCCGCCGCGGTAAAACCCATCAGATCAATGGTTGGGCCGATTTTGATGGCTGGCTAAGGATGAGGAGGGCCAATTTTTGCCCTCCTCATCCGGTGGAACACCCGCAGGGCTAGAATCCGGCGAGCAGTTCTTCCATTTCCTGAATTTCCGCTTGCTGGGTTTCCGCTATCGTCTCGGCGAGCGCAATTGCTTCGGGGTTCTCTCCGTTGTCGATTTCTTCATGGGCCATGTCCACCGCGCCGATGTGATGTTCAGTCATCGATTCGAGGAACATCTCGGCCGCATCGTCACCTTCCGCGGCTTCAAGGTCGGCCATCTGGTCTTGGCCCATCATTCCGTCCACACCACCGGTGGATCCCATGCCGTGGCCCGCCATCCCACCTTCGGGCATGACCGGCCGGTCCCACGCTTCCAACCAGCTGGTCATGGTTTCAATCTCGGGGTCCTGTGCCTCTTTGATCCGGGTGGCCAGATTGACGACGTCGGGACTGACATTGTCCTTGGCTAGCATCACGTCGCTCATTTCGACCGCCTGTTGGTGGTGGGGAATCATCGACTGAGCGAACATCGCGTCGGCGTCGTTGTGCTCGGGCGATACCTCGGCAGTGGATTCGGCTGAGGTTGTTTCCGGGGTGGAAGCCGATGGTTCGTCCACCGAAGTCGCGGGATTGGTGTCGCTGCCGCAGCCAGCGAGGGTGACGATAGTAGCAACGCTCAGTACAGAAAGGGAAAGGTAACGCTTCATAGTGATCTGATCCTTTGGAATTCATCTGATGAAAGTCTGTAGAAATGCCCTCGATGGGCATAACGATGCCGTTGGGTGGGAGCCTTATCGCTCAGCACACCACAAGGTCGAGTGCCGGTGTTTTAGGTCCGGCTGATACAGAGTTGAGTCAGCGAAGGAACAGGGATCGAGAGGGGTTGCAGTCGGATAAGTGGTGGACCGCGCAGCAGCACCGACCCGGGTACGAGCCGTCCGGAACGTACCAGGGACACCAGCACGACGACCATGATTACCGCCAGGAGGCACATCCCTAGTGCGGCTCCATCATTCCCGCAAGACCCCAGGCAAAGTGGTGCCGATTCACCGTTGCCCGTGTTCCTTTCTGCGGCCGCGGCGTGGCCCGCAAGGGCCTGGACTTGGTGCGAACCGCTCATAGCTGTCGCGGATCCGGAGGTCGATGTCGCGGGGCTGGCCGAGAGCGCGACGCCATGAGCTGGGGCGTCCCGGGCTGTAACACCGTGCGTTGACGGGCCGTGACCTCCCATCCACACATGCACCGCGAGGATTCCGACGATGATTGCAACAAATCCCAGAAAGGTCAGAACTGTTCGCGACAGGTCGAACACTACTTTCAGCCCGATGGTGCCTGACACCGCCGCTCCCTTTCATTCCCCTATTTTCTCCAGCCTAGTGAACGGCCTGCCTCTTCATCCAATCGCGGACGGTACCCGGTCGTCCTCTCACACTGCTAGGTGCTGGTGAGGCGTTCCGGTCTCAGGTCGATCCTGCGCAGCAATTGCGCGTTCAACGCGACCACAATGGTCGAGACACTCATCAATATCGCCCCTGCCGCAGGCGACAGCACAAAGCCAGCGAAAGCTAGCACCCCGGCGGCCAGCGGCACAGCAAACAGGTTGTATCCCGTTGCCCAAACCAGATTCTGAATCATCTTCCGATAACTCGCCCTGGACAGGTCGATCATCGCCAAAACCGATCGTGGATCATTGCCCGCCAAAACTACGCCGGCGGACTCCACGGCGACATCGGTACCGGCACCGATGGCAATCCCCACCTCGGCGCGGGCCAGGGCGGGAGCATCGTTCACGCCGTCGCCGACCATCGCCACTTTCAGACCGCGGGACTGTAATTCGGCGACTTTGGAATCCTTATCTTGAGGTAAGACGTCCGCGAAGACCTCATCGATGCCAAGCTCCAGCCCGACGGCGTCCGCGACCTGGCGGGCGTCACCGGTTATCATCGCGACCTTAACACCCCGGTCCTGCAACGCCTTCACGGCGGGCCGAGACTCATCCCTCACCCGATCCTCAAGCCGCACTGCCCCAATGACCGCGCCGTTGCGAACCACATGCAGCACAGAAGCTCCGCGGCCGACCCATTCCTGAACGGTAACGATCATGTCCGGAGGGGACTCTAGGCCAACTTGCCTGAGCATGTTTGGCCCCCCAACGGCGATCTCGGACCCGTTGACCGTCGCCCGCACACCAAGACCAGTCGTCGAGGAAAACCCGCTGCCACGGTAACCGAATGCCACCGATTCCTGGTTGTGCTGGGCCGCCCGAACGATGGCCCGAGCCACCGGGTGCTCGCTGTCAGACTCGGCCGCCGCCGCCAGGGCCAGCATCTCATCATCTTTGACTTCACCAGAGGTAACGGTGGCCGTGACGGCGTGTCGCCCTTCGGTCAGGGTTCCGGTCTTATCGAACAACACGATGTCGATGGTGCGCATGCGCTCCAGCGCCATCCTGTTCTTGATCAGCACCCCCGACTTTGCCGCGCGTTCGGTCGAGATTGCGATCACGAGCGGGATTGCGAGCCCTAGGGCGTGGGGGCAAGCAATGACCAGGACCGTGACGGTGCGGACCACCGCACTATCGGGGTTGCCCAGCAAGGTCCATGCGACAAAAGTGATGATGCCTGCAAACAGGGCGAAGTAGAACAGCAGTGCCGCCGCCCGGTCGGCCAGGGCCTGGGCCTTCGACGACGAGGCCTGTGCCTCAGCGACCAGGCGCTGTATTCCGGCCAAGGTAGTGTCCGCTCCAACGGCCGTCACTCGCACGCGCACCGCGTTATCGGTTGCCACCGTTCCTGCGACCACTGTATCTCCGACAGTACGCGAAACGGTGCGGGATTCGCCGGTGATCATGGCCTCGTCGAACTCGGCTATCCCGTCAACGATCTCACCATCCGCTGGCACTCGGGAACCCGATCGGACCAGGACGACGTCGCCGATGGTCAGGGAACTCACATGGACGGTTTCGACTCCGGCATCGGTGACTTTGTCGGCCTCATCCGGCAGCAGGGCGGCTAGCGCATCAAGGGCACCCGCGGCAGATCCGAGGGCCCGCATCTACATCCAGTGCCCCAGCAGCATAATGACAACCAGCAGAGCCAGTTCCCACCAGAAGTCCAAACTGAAATCTCCGATCCCGAGGGTGGTGACCCAGGACGCAATAAATGCGACGCTGATGGCCATGGCAATCAGCAACATCATCCCGGGTTGCCGGGTCTTTAGTTCAGTCACCCCACCTTTGAGGAACGGGACGCCACCGTAGAGGAAGATGATGGTGCCCAGGATTGGTGAGATCAACATGGCACCCGGGAAATCCAGTGGCGTGTAGCCGACGATCCCGGCGAACATATGGCTGAATAGCACAACTGGGACGGCCAGGATCAGGCTCAACCAGAACTTGTTCTTGAACATTGCGGTGGAGTGCCCCGCGTGCTCCCCGTGCGAGTGCACCTCATGATCAGCGCCCTGCGGCCGGGATGGGCGAGCGTACTCTTCGTGCCGGTCGGCGTTCAACGCGGAGGTCAGTTCCCCCGTGGGCATGATCTGCGCGTGGGTACCGTTGTTCGGGCGGGTCTGGTGTTTCATGAAGTTTCTCCTACAGTCAAACTGGATCGTGTCCCGGACCCGCGGAGCGAACTCCAGCAGCGGACACGGCCTGGTTGCTCAGAACGGTAACCTTCGAGGTCCCGCCCGCAACGAGGTCAATCTGAACGTCGGTGACCTCATCAATTACTCCAATAGCAGAGCCAACCCGGGACACGCACGAACCGCCGGTCAAGCCAGAGACAGTGAAACTAGCCCTGCCGCCGCCAGCCACCGGAACAAATTTAGCTTTAGTGCCGCACATGATGATTTCCAAAACGAGGATAATGGCTATTCGAGATTCAGCGGGGCATCACACTGCCTGCCGTCGCATCAAGGGACCTTCAGGGAGTAAGCGGCCCATTCATGGACTCGGACTTCCCACGTCGGTACCGATAGATTATACCCCGGAGGGGTATAAGTCGAGCCTGAA
Organism: Arthrobacter sp. TMN-50; assembly: GCF_054511125.1. NCBI lineage: Bacteria > Bacillati > Actinomycetota > Actinomycetes > Micrococcales > Micrococcaceae > Arthrobacter > Arthrobacter sp. TMN-50. Next base: position 94,201 of record NZ_JBTNDG010000008.1, read on the forward strand.
AAACTCCAGACTTAACTCGAAAATGGGACGCCAGTATCTGGCTGGTGCTACAGCTGCCCAAGCCTGGTGCGGGTCGAAGGAACCTAAGGCCGGCCCTTAGCCAATAGCGGAAGGTGAGGAGGGCGGCGTAGATCCAGTACGTCCCGCAAGCACGGCGACCCGACTGCGATATTCGCTTTCGTCGATCTCACCTCGAGCGAACCGCTTGGCCAGTAGATCTTCTGCCATCCGCAAAGAACTGGACTGACCGCCACGCGGTCCAGGATTACCAGTGAAACGCCACAACAAAACAATGCCGGTGATCACAGCGCCCCAGAACAGCAGGAAACTCATTCCCATCAGGGCGTATCCCCACTCCCCCATGTCCCCGTTCCAGTACATCATTGACATTCCCCTCAACAGCGGTCCGGCTGGGAAAACCTGATCGTTCCCCAGTTCCCATCATCGCTCTATGCCAGTCTCGGTAGTAGTGCCATTGGTCCCGTCGATAGGCGCTAGCCAATGCAAAAAATGTCCGACCCAGCAGCACCTCCGAAACCAGCTATCAGGAGCATCCGCCCGTGGATGTGCCATCATCAGCGTCCGGTTTCAGGGCGGGGACGGATAGTACAAAAGTGGTTGATAGCGCGCGAGAAAACTCCAGACCGACAGTTTTGAAGGAGGGTCCACGCGGAAGAGGAAGTGTCCCCTATTGCTGCCGTTGGCGCGTTATCAGGTCGCTGTGGTGATGTTCAGCAACGTTTGGGTGTGCTCGCAGCCGGTAGCGCAGGGCGTTGTCCCCGTAGGTCTCAAGGATCGGGCTGTTGGTTGGGTCGACCGACAGTCCACGGGCCTCGGCGTGAAACTGCGGGCTCATACGCAATGCAGGCATGGTGGCATCCAGCGCCGGGTTGTAGAAGAACGGCAGAGAGATCCTGTCGGTACCGGCGGTCGGTGAGATAACGCGGTGCAGTGTTGCCTTGAGGTACCCGTTAGTAGCTAGTTCGAGCATCTCGCCGATGTTGACGACAAACGTCCCAGGCACATCAGGTACGTCGATCCACTTCCCCTGGTATTCGACTTGCAGTCCGCCCTTTCCCGGTTCCACGAGCAACAGCGTTAGCACCCCACCGTCGCGATGAGACCCGACGCCTTGTGTAGGCTCGTCGCCGGTTCCCCCGGGGTAGCGCACTATTTTTAGCATTGGGAAAGCCCTGGAGCCAAAGACCTCATCGAAGCTATCCTGCGGCGCGCCAAGAGACACGGCAAGCGCCCGTAAGAGCTCAAGGGAGATCGCACTCAGGTGCTGCGTCCATTCGCCAACAACCCGCTGCATCTCGGGCAGTTCCGCCGGCCACAGGTTGGGCCCTTCCAGTCGCCAGTAGTCAGCAACGCCTGCCCCGCGCTCCACAGCCTCACGCTCGACGCCGATATCGATCTGCTCACGCCAGTCGACCGCCCGATCCGTTAGTTCGGCGCCCATCCGGGTATAGCCGCGGAACTGCGGGCTATGAACGTTTTCCAGCTCTAGTTTTTGTTGCTCCGGCAGTTCGAAGAATCGACGGGAAATGTCAACCATCGCATCGATGAGGTCCTGCGGGATTCCATGACCAGCCAAGTAGAGGAATCCGACGTCGTGCATGACATCGCGGAGATCCTCCCGGAATTGAGACGCGACCTCCGGACCTGCGGCTAACCGGGAGAAGTCCAGGACGGGCAATGAGTCGAGTGACAAGTTCTATAGTCCTTTACAGCGAATTCTGGAAACTGAAGTCCGTATCTGGTTAAATATTACGACCCGCGACGGAGCAACGAACGTTCACGTTGCGAAGTAAGTCCTCACGGGCGGTCCCTCTTTCCTTCCTGGTGACCGACAGATACGTCGGATCCGAAAGGAACCCGATGACGTTGTCGACGGATTGCGGTGGTTCCGCTCTCGTTCCTCTGGCCCCTCGGCGGGGCAACTGTGGGGCAGCTGGCCCGTCCCGCCTGGGGGTGGGGCTTCAGGTCCAACTTCCGGGACGCCCGCTGGCAATAGCGCTAAGCGTGACGCAAAATGGGGAAATGTCAGTCGCTTCTCTCCCCTCTACAACAGCTGCCGCCACGGAGACGATGACCGCGGTTGTTACCACCGGTGTCGGCGGCGACGACCGGCTCGTGGTTTCGCGGGTTCCGGTTCCTGCGCCAATTGAAGGTGAGGTGCTGGTTCGGGTTCTGGCCGCCGGTATGAACAACACTGATATCAACACCAGGCTTGGCTGGTACTCGTCGTCCGTTACCAAAGGGACCTCTGATGCGTCCGGGGAGGTTGCGGGTCAGGTATCAACGCGGCCGGACGGGGGCTGGAATACGGTCACCCCGTTCCCCTTGATTCAGGGCGCTGACTGCTGCGGGCGTATTGTCGCCGTCGGTCGCGGCGGCGATGAGTCTGTGATCGGGGCTCGGGTATTGATCCGAGCGTGCATGCGCACGCACGGTTTCGCCGCGAGGGAAACTACCTGGTTGGGATCGGACCGCGACGGAGCATTTGCGCAGTTCGTTGCGGTCCCAGCGCACGAGGTTTTCACCGTTGACTGCGACTGGAGCGACGCTGAACTCGCAACCGTCCCATGCGCCTACGGAACTGCGGAGAACATGGTCCGCCGTGCCGGTATCACCCCGGGCGCGCGCATACTGGTAACCGGCGCCTCCGGTGGTGTCGGGTCGGCCGTGGTGCAGCTCGCCAAGCGGCGCGGCGCCCACGTTATCGGAATGGCCAGCGAGGCCAAGCAGGAACTCGTCCGGGCACTCGGCGCCGACCAGGTCATCGGGCGGGACCGTCCGCTGGACGTGCTGGGCGCGGAGAGCGTAGACCTAGTAATCGACAATGTCGCCGGTACCGGCTTCCCTGCGATGCTCGGCCTGCTCAGGAGGGGAGGTACGTACGTATCGTCGGGTGCCATTGGCGGGCCGGTCGTCGAACTGGATATGCGCACGTTCTATCTGAAGGACCTTACCCTGATCGGGTGCACCGCGTGGGATGAGGAGGTATTCCCTAACGTAATCTCCTACATCGAGCGCGGAGAGATCCGCCCTCTCCTAGCGAAGGTTTTCCCGCTCGACCAGATCGCGGCTGCCCAACGGGAATTCCTGAACAAGGCCCACGTCGGCAACTTCGCCCTGGTTCCTCCCCCGCCCTTGTCCCGGACGGACTGAAAACGGTCGCGGAATCCGACGGCCCTTCGCGGTTCAGTCACGATTCCGCATGGTCAGTGAGCAACCTCATCCCTTCGCTAGACCCATTGCTCGACCCTCGGTCGAATTAGGTTAGGCTTTACTTACCAAATTACTTTCTGGTGGCCCGAACGGTCCCGTGCTGAGAAGAGTCCTCAAATGCTCCCCCGTCCTCTTATTGTCGCTGGTGCAGGCCTTGCATTCCTGATGACCGGGCTGACCGGTTGCGGCGTCATCGGCGGCCCGCCCGCCGATCTCCAAATCTATTCCGCCCGTCATTATGATCTTGAGGGCGCGTTCGGGCAGTTCACCGACGAGACGGGCATCACTGTGGAGTTCATTAGCGGCGATGACGCGGAACTCCTGGAACGCCTCAAAGCCGAGGGTGAGGACACAGCGGCGGATGTCTTCATGACTGTGGATGCGGGTAACCTCTGGAACGCGGCCCGGCTGGGCGAGCTGGCACCCCTACAATCAAAAGTTCTGGACGGTGCGGTGCCGGAGGACCTCCGCGACCCCCAGGGCCAGTGGTACGGATTAGCCATGCGCGCCCGAACAATCACCTACAACCCCAATACTGTGGATCCCTCCGACTTCGACAGCACCGGGACATACGCAGGATTGGCTGACCCCAAGTGGGAGGGACGGCTGTGCATGCGCGATGCCACCTCCGCCTATACACAGTCCCTCGTGGCAAGCCTGATTGACCTGCACGGCCGGGAAAAAACCTTGCAGATTGTTGAGGGCTGGGTCGCCAATAACGTCGAAATCATGAGTAACGACATCCTGCTGCTGGAAGCAATCGACGCCGGAACCTGTGATGTGGGAATCAACAATCACTATTACCTGGCCCGGACGCTAGCGGAAAATCCTGACCTTCAGGTTGACCTATTCTGGGCCAGCCCAGACGGCGCAGGAACACACATAAACATTTCCGGAGCCGGCGTGGTTGACGGCTCCGACAACCCTGGGGACGCGCAGCGGCTTATCGAGTGGCTCGCCACTGACGGACAAAACCCCTTCGTGGATGGCAACCATGAGTATCCGGTCAATCCCGATGTGTCACCAGAGCCCGGTATCGCGGCGTTCGGTGAATTCAAGCGGATGCCGCTAAACGCGGGGGCCTACGGTGACCTGAATGCCGAGGCAGTCGATCTGCTCGCCGAGGCCGGATATAAGTGACCGGCGCGGCGGTTCTTGCGGGAGCCAGGTCCCCAAAGCGCGGACCACGCCGGAAGGTCGGTGGTATCCGTCCAATCTGGTCCGCCGTCGTCATCCTGGTGGCCCTAGTAGTCGCTACGCCTGTGTTGGCTGTGGTGTGGGATGGCCTTAGCAGCTTGAGTGACACATCAATTCCACGAGGTCTCGGTGGGATGGCGATGAACACTCTGGCTCTGATGATCGGGGTGGCTGTAGGCACCCTTCTGTTGGGCGGCGGATTGGCGTGGCTCGTGACCGTCTACCGGTTCCCGTTTCGCAACGTCTTGGTATGGCTGCTCGTGATGCCCCTGGCCGTCCCGGCCTACATTCTTGGCTTCGTCTTCCTTTCAGTTTTCGACGTTGCTGGACCGGTACAATCGGCCCTGCGTGGGATGCTGGGGTCGGGGGTATGGGTGCCCGAGGTGCGCTCCCTACCGACAGCCGTGCTGGTAATGTCCCTATCCCTGTACCCATACGTTTACCTGCTAGTGCGCGCGGCTCTCACCGAGCAATCGGCCGACACCTACGACGCGGCTCGCACCCTAGGTGCAGGGCGAAGCCGCACGCTGCGGCGGGTATTGCTTCCCCTCGCCCGGCCTTCACTGGCCGCGGGTCTGTCCCTGGTAATGATGGAGACGCTGACAGACTTCGCCACCGTCCAGTATTTCAACGTCCAGACTCTCTCCGTCGGCATTTATCTCATTTGGAAGGGAACTTTCAACTTCCATGCGGCTACGCAGCTTGCCGTTCTAGTGCTGTTGTTTGCTGTTGCTGTACTGGCGAGCGAGCGGGCACTGCGTGGACGTGCCCGCTACTATCAGCGGGGCGGGCGAGGACAAAGCGTACAGCCGGAGCAGCTTCGCGGTGCGCGGGGATGGGCGGCAACCATGCTGTGCGTCGCGGCTCTCGCGGCGGGCTTCCTCATTCCTGTTCTGCAACTCTCGGCATGGGCTGTCCAGGAAATTCTGCGAAATCCGGGATTTCTCGCGGATCCGCGTTTCGGGGAATACCTCGTCAACACCCTTCTGGTGGCGACTGTTACCGCTTTGGCCTGCGCGGCGCTATCCCTAGTGGTGGGACATGGGGCGCGCATGAGCGGAGGACGGATCGTCGCAGCTGCAGTACAGCTGACAACCTTCGGTTACGCGGTTCCAGGGGCGGTGGTTGGCATCGGGGTGCTCATCTCCTTTGCCGCGGTAGACACCGCCGTTGAGAGCGCTGGTGTTGCCGGTGGCACAGGTCTGTTGGTCACCGGATCGGTGCTCGGCATCCTCTACGCCTATGTGATCCGTTTCCTGGCCCCGGCTTATCAAGCCGTTGATGCGAGCTTCGCGAAGATCCCCCCGACCGTCACGTTCGCGGCGCAGAGCTTGGGCGCGGCTCCGCGACGGATCCTCGTCCGCGTGCACGCGCCGCTTGCGCGCCCGGGGGTGGCTGTGGCCCTGATGCTGGTGGCCATTGACGCCGTCAAGGAACTCCCTATCGTCCTACTACTGCGACCCTTCGGGTTTACGACGGCGTCAGTGTGGGTCTACGAGCTCGCCCGTGAAAACTTCTGGGAAAAAGCCTCCTTGCCCGCACTGGTGATCGTTGCGGCGGCAGCACTCCCCGTATTTGTCCTCATCCGACACGCTCGTCGAACTGAGGCTGGCGGGCGGGTGAACTCATGACCACGCGGACAGCGGGTCTCCAGCCTCACCCCGACGCCGGGAGGGACATCGCCGCTCTACAGCTGGAAAGGGTCTCCAAACACTACGGACGATCCCCGGGCGTGATTGCCTTGGACCTGACCGTCGCGGCTGGCGAACTGGTGACTCTCATCGGCCCCTCGGGCTGCGGAAAGTCAACTACGTTGCGGCTGGCCGCGGGCCTAGACCGGCCGGACACAGGCGTCATCCGCGTCGCCGGGGAGGTTGTGGCGGATGGCAGCCGTTTCGTGGACCCCGAGCGGCGACGTGTCGGGCTCGTGTTCCAGGACCACGCGTTGTTCCCCCATCTGACGGTTGCCCGCAACGTGGAGTTTGGCCTCGACCGGTTATCCCGGAACGAACGGCGGGTGAGGGCCCGTGACGTGCTGGACCTCGTACAGTTGTCTCACCTTGCCGACCGCTATCCCCACGAGCTTTCCGGAGGCGAGCAACAACGCGTGGCTCTGGCTCGTGCTTTGGCGCCGCGGCCCGCCGTCGTACTTCTCGACGAGCCGTTCTCCAGCCTGGATGAGTCACTGCGCGCGCAGGTGCGCCGGGATACCGTGGCCACCCTCAAGGAAGCTGGCACCACCGGGGTCCTCGTCACTCATGACCAGACTGAAGCCCTGTCGGTCGGCAGCCGGGTGATCGTCATGCGGAACGGCGTCATCGAGCAAGCCGACGTGCCGGAAAAGGTGTTCGAGCAGCCCGCCACACGTTTCGTTGCTTCCTTCATGGGCGATGCTGACTTCCTTCCGGCGCGCGTTCACCGGGCACTGTTGACGTGTGAGATCGGGATTGTCTCTACCGTTCCCGGATGGGCAGACAGCGACGTGGACGTCGACGTCGTACTCCGACCTCACGAGGTGTCTTTGCGACCAGACCCGAATGCTACTGCCTGGGTTTCCGCGGTGGACTATCACGGCGCGTTCGTGCTTCACCATGTCCGGCTGGCATCCGGGCGATCTGTGCGCTCATGGCAACCACACACCGTGCGTCACCCCGTAGGAACCGCGGTAGCAGTCTCTGTCGCGGCGGGTACTATGCCGACGTTGCTCTTAGGCGACCGCGCGATTACCTCCCCACCGCCGGGCGGCTCCTTAAAGCGAACTTCACCGATCCCCACAAGTTAAGTTAGGTTGACTCTTTTGTTGATCAATTCTGCGACGGTAGCTTCGGAGACCAGACAATCCGATCCCCAACCTACCTTCATTGATCTGGCCCGCCACGGTGATCGTCCCGCCGTCATAACTATCGACGGCGTCCTCACCTACCGCGAGCTAGCCGGGCGCGTAGACGCAATCGCCGCGCAACTGGGCGAGGATCGTCGGCTGGTATTGCTGGAAGCCCGCAATACACTGGACTCCCTCGTCGGCTACCTGGCCGCACTATCGGCTGGCCATTCCCTCCTACTGACGGCGGCGGACAAGCCCGCGGCCCTTGAATCCTTGACGGCTACCTACGATCCCGATGTAGTGCTGCACCCGGGTGACGGAACTCCGAATATCGAGGAACGCCGTCCCGGATCCCGACACGAGCTACATCCCGAACTGGCGCTGCTGCTGAGCACCTCGGGATCCACCGGGTCCCCAAAGCTGGTTCGGCTCTCGTATGCGAATTTAGCTGCTAACGCGTCGGCTATCGCCGAGTATCTAGGCATCGGGCCCGATGACCGCGCAGCAACCACATTGCCGTTGCATTACAGTTACGGCCTGTCGGTCGTGAACAGCCACCTGATGCGCGGAGCAGGTCTGGTACTTACGGATCTGTCGGTGGTCGACCCCTGTTTTTGGACACTTTTCAGGGAGAGCCAGGCAACATCCTTCGCTGCTGTCCCCTATACCTTCGACCTGTTGGAGCGTGTGGGCTTCGCGGACGTGGACCTGCCGTGCCTACGCTATGTCACCCAGGCTGGTGGCCGACTGGCGCCAGAAAAGGTGAACTACTGGGCGTCCACCGCCCAGGGCCGCAACTGGAAGCTCTTCGTTATGTACGGCGCAACGGAGGCTACGGCCCGCATGGCGTACCTTCCCCCGGATCTGGCCGAAGCGAATCCGGGGACTATCGGGGTTGCGATCCCAGGCGGCGCATTTCGTATCGAGCCGGTGGACGGCCAAGCGAATGGAGAACTTGTCTACACCGGCCCCAATGTCATGCTCGGCTATGCAGAACAACCCGCCGATCTGTCGTTAGGACGCGAAATCCACGAGTTGCGTACCGGCGATCTCGCCTGCCAGCATTCGAACGGGCTATACGAGGTCGTCGGGCGGCGTAGCAGGTTCGTGAAAATTGTCGGTTTGCGGGTGGATCTAGGGCATGTCGAGCGGATCCTCGCTGATCTCGGGGTCACGGCGGCGGCCGCAGGGACCGACAGTGGCCTTGTGGTAGCCGCCCAGGGTGAGCATGACGCCGGAGTGCTGAGCAAGGTACTCGCCGGCAGGACGGGCCTTCCCCGCGCTGCGGTTGACGTGCATGCAGTCGAGGACCTGCCACGGCTCGCTTCCGGGAAGATCGATTACCCGGCCGTCGGCCGGATTACTGCGTCTCCACCGTTCGTATCCGCTCCAACCGTCTCCAGCACCGCGGAACCGGATGATATCCGTCGCATCTTCGCCGATGCTTTGGAGCGGAACGACGTCGGCGATGACGACACTTTTGTCTCCCTCGACGGGGACTCGCTGTCCTACGTAGCACTTTCCGTGCAGTTGGAGCGCATTCTCGGAACCGTTCCTTCCAATTGGCATCTCATCCCCGTTCGTCAACTTGAACAATTCAGAAAACCCAGACGATGGGGGCTGGTGGCCTTCCTTGAGACGTCGATCGTGCTGCGCGCCGCCGCTATCGTATGCATCGTTGCCTGGCATGTCGGTCTCTTTGACCTTCAGACAGCCCACCTGCTCTTCGCCGTGGCTGGCTACAATTTCGCACGCTTCCAGCTCGCCGGAGAACGGGTACCAAGGATGCGCCGCCATCTCCGGAGCGTAGCGCGAATCGTGGTGCCGTCAGTGGCTTTTATTGCCGTGGCACACCAACTTACCGACGACTACAGCATTGCCAATATATTTCTACTGAACGCCATCGTCGGACCGCAGGAGGTCACCACTCAATGGCACTTCTGGTTTGTGGAGATGCTTGTTTACGTTCTGTCAGCCGTAACCGTCCTGATGGTTGTCCCCTGGGCTGACCGGCTCGAGCGTCTAGCCCCTTTTGGCTTTGCATTCGGTCTCGTACTCTTGGGGCTGGTAAGCCGCTACGACGTTTTAGACCCTGGCCTACCGAAACCGGGACCCGTGTTCTGGCTCTTCGCCCTAGGCTGGGCGCTGGCCATTGCCCGGACCTGCCCACAGCGATGGACCATCACCATAATCACGCTCATTAGCGTGCCGGGCTACTTCGATAATCCCGTTCGTGACGCCACCGTCGCCGTGGGCATTCTTCTGCTCATCTGGGTTCCAGCGCTACCCGTACCTGCTTTCCTAAGCCGGGTGACCGGGTGGTTGGCCGCCGCCTCGCTGTACATTTACCTCACACACTGGCTCATTTACCCACTTCTGCTCCCCCACGGCCCCCTTGTTGCGGTGCTTGGCTCCCTCCCGGTGGGCGTTGCCTACTGGGCTCTATGCAAATGGCTGCCCGCTATGACAGCACACGGATACACAGGTCTGGCCTCCATTCGCAGCGCTAGGCGGAACCCCCGGAAATAAGGGGAGCCGACCGTTATAGCGCCCCAGCAGGCCTCCTAGCGTTCAGAGCCGGGTTGTAGAGTCCGCGCTTCCCAGGTTCAACCAGTAGCAGCGTCTCCACGCCATCCCAAGCGGTGCTGTCGGCCTGCGGGACATTTCACATTGACATGCGCAGCAGCGCTGGTTAGGTTGTGATATTGGTAAATTTTTTCCACCTTACGAGAATTCTAGAGGGCGGGCACGATGCCGAATTATTTGGAGACCAACGGACTCAACGTCGCCGAAGAGCTTTATGACTTTGTTCGGGACGAAGCTCTGCCTGGAACAGGGATAGAAGAGGGAGCTTTTTGGGCTGGCACCGCCGCGCTCATCACAGAGTTCTCGCCCCAGGTACGGGAGCTCCTGAGCACCCGGGACCGGATGCAGCAGAAAATCGACGAGTACCACCGCTCACGAAATGCGGATCCCATCGACGGGGAAGCCTACGAAGCTTTCCTCCGGTCGATCGGCTACCTGGTAGACGAGCCCGAAGACTTCGCCATCACAACCGACCACGTAGACCCAGAGATCGCAACCGTCTCCGGACCTCAGTTGGTAGTCCCGCTCCTGAATGCGCGGTTCGCCGCCAACGCCGCAAACGCTCGATGGGGTTCGCTTTACGACGCGCTGTACGGCACGGACGCCGTTGACAGCGCCGAAGGGCGCGAACATACCGGTGGTTACAATCCAGCCCGTGGCGCCGCCGTGGTCGCACGCGGACGGCAATTTCTGGACGACTACCTCAGCCTGGCTGGAGGATCTCACTCAGATGTCATCGCCTACCGGATTGAAGACGGTGCCCTCGTCGCCGAGACTTCGGACGGTTCGCGGGGGCTGGCCGATCCGGCGCAGCTCGCGGGCTACCAGGGGAGCGTGGACGCCCCCGAATCAGTATTGTTCGTACACCACGGGCTTCACGTCGAAATCCTGATCGACCGCACCCACGCCATCGGTTCAGGCGACCCGGCCGGCGTGAAGGACGTTGTGCTGGAGTCAGCGATCACAACCATCATGGACCTCGAAGACTCCGTAGCAGCGGTCGACGCTGGAGACAAGGTCCTGGGCTACCGCAATTGGCTGCAACTGATGCAGGGCACCCTGACTGCCGAGATCGTGCAAAAGGGAGGTACTCATACCCGGCGGCTCAACTCTGACCGCGCCTACACAGCACCCGACGGCTCGGAGTTGACTCTGCCCGGGCGCTCGCTGCTTCTCATCCGCCAGGTAGGCCACCTGATGACCAGTGATGCTGTCCTCGACCCTTCCGGAGCGCCGGTGCCCGAGGAGATCCTCGACGCCCTATTCACTGGACTTGGCTCCGTACACGATCTGCGGGGCCCACACTCCGGTCGCAACTCGCGGGCCGGATCGGTGTACATCGTTAAGCCGAAGATGCACGGTCCGGGTGAGGTCGCAGTGGCCTGCGCACTGTTGGCGGCTGTAGAGCCCGTGCTGGGCCTTGACCCGCTCACCTTGAAGATCGGCATCATGGACGAAGAGCGCCGCACGTCGACCAATTTGAAGGCGTGCATCTGGGAAGCGCGGGACCGCGTGGCGTTCATCAACACCGGTTTTCTTGATCGCACCGGCGACGAAATCCATACGTCGATGATTGCTGGCCCGATGGTCCGCAAAGCCGACATGCGTAATTCCAGCTGGATCGCGGCCTACGAGGACGCAAATGTTGATATCGGTTTGGAGTGCGGGTTCAGCGGTCGGGCTCAGATCGGTAAGGGCATGTGGGCGGCCCCGGACAATATGAGCGACATGATTACGCAAAAGGTTGCGCACCCGCTTGCCGGTGCTGACTGCGCCTGGGTCCCCTCTCCAACCGCCGCGACCCTCCACGTGATGCACTACCACCAGATCGATGTGGATGCCCGGCAGGTGGAACTGGCCGGAAAGCGCCGCTCAACCCTGCGCCAACTGCTTACCATTCCTATCGGTAACCCCATCGATTGGTCCGCTGATGACCGGCGCAACGAGCTGGACAACAACATTCAGAGCACCCTCGGGTACGTCGTACGCTGGGTGAACGACGGCGTTGGGTGCTCCAAGGTCCCCGACATCCACGGCACAGCACTGATGGAAGACCGCGCCACCTGCCGCATTAGTTCGCAGCACGTCTCGAATTGGCTCCTGCACGGCGTCGTGACCAAGGAAGAGGTGGAAGCGTCGCTGCGGCGAATGGCTGCGGTCGTTGACGAGCAAAACGCCTCGGACCCCGATTACACGCCTATGTCCCCGGCGTTCGACACGGAGGCGTTCCTCGCAGCCCGTGAACTCGTTTTGGCGGGCTCCGCGCAACCTTCCGGGTACACCGAGCCTGTCCTGCACCGGCACCGTGCCAGGCACAAGCAAACACATACTGACAATCTGACGAGGAACCCATCATGAGCCTGACTTTGGCAATCGCCCAATCCATCATCACCGATGCCCTCGCGGCAGGTGAGCAGCAGAGCTTCAAGCCGCTAACCGTGGTAGTGCTCGACGCGGGCGGCCACGTCATCGCCGGTGCGCGCCAGGATGGCGCCTCGAATAATCGCTTTGAGATAGCGCAAGGAAAGGCTTACGGGGCTCTAGCCCTCGGAATGGGTTCGCGAGCCATCATGGAGCGCGCGGAGCAACAGGCTTACTTTATCGCCGCAGCGACTGCCACTCTGGGCGGCCGACTCATCCCTGTGCCCGGTGGTGTCCTGATCCGCGACGACGACGGCACCATCCTCGGTGCCGTCGGCATCAGTGGTGACAGCTCAGACAACGACGAGGCTGCAGCGTCGACAGCCATCGAGGCAGCCAGCTTGACGGCCCAGGTGGACTGACGACCCCCGCAACCTTCTTCGTCCCAGACGGCACCAACGCCTCCGTCCTTTGGTTCGCGGACGTCGTTGAACTCTGGGCGGTCACTTTGTCGTGTGAAGAGTAAAGAGAAGTTTCCCGAGTTTCTTGAGGCGTTGAGCTGCATTCCGATCAGTACCCAAGCTTGCGACCACGGAGCCCTGTAGCAGGATCATCCAACACTGAGCGAAGTCGTGAGGCTCGTCCAAGCCCATCTCGATCGCCGCCTTTTCCACTTCGAACTGCGCTTCGTTGAGATAGGCGAGGCTGGCCGCGCCAATCGGGTGTCCTGCGCCGGCTTCAACCAGAGCGCGAATATAGGGACAGCCGGCAAAGTCGGGGGCATGGAACCACTCATCGAAAATATCGAAGACTGCCAAAAGCTGCTCTTGCGGTGTCGTACCGCGGCGTTGGGCCTCGACCGCGAGGTAGCCGAAAGTGAAAAGACGTTTCCGCCGTTCGAAAAACGCAAGAACCAGGTCGTTCTTCGAAGGGAAGTGATTGTAGAACGTGGCTTTCGCGACACCGGCCGCTCCGATGATCTCGTTTACGCCGACTGCTCGGACACCCCGTTCATGGAAAAGGTCGTAGGACGCCGCAAGGATACGCTCGCGAGCATCTCTCATCGGCGTTGTGGTCGCAGTTTCCATGGCCTCCCTCAACTTCAATTAGTGGTTTGTCCAACATATAGCAGACAGACTGGTCTGTCTGTGATTACAATTAGGTGCCCGGCCGTTCCCCCAAACGGCCGGGCGCTCAATAGCCGCATGGATGGGCCCAGAACACGTAAGCGAGGCACCAGCGGTGAAGCCATCCCGAACAGAAGCCAGGTTCCAGCTTGATCGCACAGATGATGGCGTGCAATGGGTCCGATGGGACAAATCTCTGGAACTAAAGGCGGAGGATGTCCTGGTGTTGATCGAGCACCAGCAAGCGCTGTATCCCGGAGTCCCTGCTTTGTTGATCACGGATCTCAACGGCATGGTGACCCTCTCCAGGGCTGCTTTCGCTCTGCTCGCAACATCGTTCAAGGTGTCCGCCCTAGCAGCCTTTGGAACCTCGCCCGTCGAGCAGGTACTAATTGAGCATTTTCGTGCCGTGCATAAGCCGCGGTACCCCGTTGAGTACTTTGAAAGCCACGTAGAAGCCCAAATCTGGCTCCACGAAATCTCATTCGACAAGAATCCACACAAGCCCGGCCCGCAAACACTCAGTACTAGGTAGCCACGTGTCGGCGGCCCAGCGGACGAGCGTTATCGCGGCGACGCCCTCGGAGGGAACCGAAGTAGCAAAGTTAATGCTTTCAGCCCTGCGGTTTCCAGCGGTATCGGCGTTCTGGACGGCCGACACCCCCATACCGTAGTTGAACGATGACGCGGCCCTCCTCGCTGAGATATTCGAGGTAGCGTCGGGCGCTAACCCGGGACGTGCCGAGGGCATGGGCGGCTTCCGCAGCGGAAAGGTCGGCGCTGGCCCCCTGCAACAGCGTCTCCACTAGATGCAGGGTTTCGACGCTGCATCCCTTCGGAAGCGGCCGGTCGGGGCGACTGATGCCGAACACCTTATTGACGTCCGCTTGTTCCGCCTCTCTCTTGGCCGAGGCGAGTTGCTGGTAGGCCTGCTGGTAGTGTTCCAGCCGTTCCCGGAGCTCTGGGTTTGAGAAGGGCTTGATAAGGTAGTGCACGATTCCGCCACGCAGCGCACGCCGGACCGTTTCCACCTCTCGGGCCGCGCTGATGACAATGACATCCAATTCCGGTGATACTGACCGCAATTGGTGGAGGAGGTCCAAACCATTGATGTCGGGAAGATGGATGTCGAGAAGGACCAGGTCTGGCTTTTCAAGCCGGACCTTCAACAGGGCGTTAGCCCCTGTGTGAGCGATACCTATCACTTCGAACCCTGGGCATTGCCGAACGAACCCGGCATGGACCTTAGCCACCATGAAATCATCATCGATAATGAGCACTCGAATCATGAGTGAAGTTTTACTTTGTTGAGGGTTGCCGTGAAGACTGCCCCTTCGTCGTTGTAAACCTCGATATCTCCGCCACGCTTACGGCAGATCAGGCGGGTCAAAGCCAGTCCGAAGCCCCTTTCGGTATCCGCGACAGACGTTTTCGTGGTGAAACCTTGTTTGAAAATCGAGTCAGTGAATTCAGTAGGAACTCCGGGCCCGGAATCCTGCACAGTGACAGCGATGTAGTCCGTTTCGTCGACTAGAAGTACTTCGACTGTCGGGTTGTCGAATCCGCCGGCAGCGTCCATGGCATTGTCTACAAGATTTCCAACCACCGTATTCACATCGCGCGAAAGTTCATCTTCCATCCGCGGAAGGTAAGAGTCTTCGGCGAGCCTGAGGGTCACCCCGCGCTCGGAAGCGAGACTTGCTTTGGCAATAAAAAGGGCGGCGAGAGCTGGATCCTTAATGACCGTGGTGACGTCGTCGTAAAGACGTGTGCGGCTCTGGCTAACGCCATCCACAAATCGAGTGACCTCGTCATATTCGCCCAGCTGAATAAGTCCAGAGATGGTATGCAGCTGGTTTGCGAACTCGTGTGTCTGGGCTCTGAGTGTATCCGTGGTGGTCCGCGTGGCACCTAATTCGGCCTCCAGCGTTGAAAGTTCTGTCCGATCCCGCAACGTAATGACCGACCCGATAACCCGCCCATGGGATTCGATCGGCATCCTGTTGCAGGCTACCAATCGGCCTTCCACCAGAACCAGTTGATCCGGTGAGGAATGGTCCCGAGTAAGAACGTCGTGCAGGTCGGGATGGACTGAGAGCTGGTCAAGGTCCTGGCCGATGCAGTTGTCTGGCAGATAAAGGAGTCTCTTCGCGCTATCGTTCGCCAAGGTGACCCGATGGTTTGGATCAAGTGCTATGACTCCTTCCTTCACGCCATAGAGAATGGCTTCGCGGTGCTCGACCAGTCCTGAAATCTGGTCGGGCTCCAGCCCCAAAGTTTGGCGCTTTACGCGCCGGGCGAGGAGGAGCGAGCCAGTCACGCCAACAATACTGGCGACACCCAGGTAGATGATGAGATTAGGGGTGGCTTGCCCAAGACGTTCCACAAAGGACGGGTACTGTCGACCTACAATCGCAATACCAACCATGTCACCAGCATCCCCGAGGATTGGCACATGGGCTGCCAAAGCTACCTCATTGCCTGATTCCACTAGCCCTGTCCAGGACCTGCCGCTGCGGACATCGCTTTTCCCGAAGTTCATGATCGCACCCAGTTGCGCGGGGTCCTGAGAGGTCAACACAAAGCCATCGGGTTTGGCCAGGATCGCGTATTTCGACGCCGAGATCGAGCGCACCGATTCGGCAGCGGCCGGCAAGGCTGCTCCAATGCGAGGCCCGGCGTCCGCCACCAGGGATCTGACGGCTGGCAGCGCAGCAAGCGTTTCAGCTGCCGCAAGGGCTCGCCTGCCCTCCACCCGTTGGAAAGTTTCCGCGGATTGCGCCAAGGAGATGGCCAATACCCCAATAAGGACAGCGAAAACAATCACTAGTTGAAGAGCGAGAAACTGGCTGGCAAGGGACATTCTTTTAGGTTTGGATAGCTTCCCTTGGTGTGCCCACTGCATTAGCGCCCTTTCATGAAAAACTGCCAGTTGAGTTGGTATTTCTGCCATAGGCCAAGCTGCCTGAACTCTACGGCAGATCAGTTCCCCGGACCTGCTGAGCGTGAACTCAATGAACACAATGTTCTTTGAGAACACAAGAGAGACGTAGGTCACATGATCTCGTAGGTTGAAGTCCTGTACACCAACTCGATGAAGAGGAATATCATGCGTGGATCAAAGACAGTCCGTCTCACAGCAGTGGCCGCAGGAATTGTGCTGGCCGCCTCGGGCTGCGGAGTGACCGGCGGTGAAAGCACTGCTGACGCTTCCGGGACCGCTGCAGCCGAGGGGCCGATTACCGACTTGCGCATCCTGGTTCCCAATACGCCAGGTGGCGGGTACGACACCACCGCGCGGGTAGCGGCCAAGGTAATGGAGGACACCGACCTCGCCTCCAGCATCGAGGTGTTCAACCTTGCGGGTGCCGGAGGTACCGTAGGTCTGGCTCGAACAGTGAACGAGAAGGGCAACGGCGATCTGGCCATGCTGATGGGGCTCGGTGTCGTGGGCGCCAGCTACACCAATGAATCGGAAGCTAAACTCACCGACACCACTCCCCTGGCCCGCTTGATTGAAGAGCCTGGCGCGATCATGGTCTCTAAGGATTCGCCTTACCAGAGCATCGATGATTTGGTAGCGGCTTGGAAGAAAGACCCCTCGCAAGTCAGCGTCGGGGGCGGGTCATCACCAGGCGGCCCGGATCACCTCCTTCCGATGCAGCTCGCGGAGGCGGTAGGTATTGACCCCAAGACTGTGAACTTCGTGTCCTACGACGGTGGTGGCGATCTCCTCCCGGCAATCCTTGGTGACAAGCTCGGATTCGCGGCTTCCGGTGCTGGCGAGTACCTCGATCAGATCGAGTCCGGTGAAGTACGTGTCCTTGCAACCAGCGGGGAGGAACGCCTCGAAGGTGTCGACGCACCGACGCTGCAGGAATCAGACATTGACCTGGTTTTCACCAACTGGCGCGGAATCGTCGCTCCGCCTGAGGTTTCCGACGCTGACCGTGATCGCCTGATTGCAGCCCTCGAAGAGATGCACGGCACTCCTGAGTGGCAGGAAGCCCTCGCATCCAACGGCTGGTCGGATGCGTTCCTGACCGGTGAGGAATTCCAAACCTTCCTCACCGAACAGGACAAGCGCGTCTCCGACGTCCTGACAGAACTCGGTTTGGCGTGAGTTCAGTACGCACACGATTTGCTGGCCGCTCCGAGCTGGGCATGGTTGCCCTGCTCGGAGCGGTCGGCATCATCGTCCTGGTTGATGCTGCGGGAATCAACATTCCCTACTCGCAGGCCGACCCGGTCGGGCCGCGAACACTGCCCTACATCGTGGGGGGCTTGCTGATCTTGTGTGCGGCTCTCCTGACCGTGAACGTCCTACAGGGCGGGCGAGGTGAGGCCGAGGGCGGCGAAGACGTCGATCTTACTCATCCCAGCGACTGGCGGACCATCCTCTCCCTGCTGGGCTTTTTCATCCTGAACATTATGCTCATTGACCGGACAGGGTGGGTCATCTCAGGAACCATCCTCTTCTGGGGCAGCGTTTGGTCCCTTGGAAGCCGCCATTACATCAGAGACGGCATCATCAGTCTCCTGCTGGCCCTAGGGACCTTCTATGGCTTCTACATCGGGCTTGGCATCCGGCTACCCGCAGGACTCCTGGAAGGAGTGCTCTAAAATGGACTCCCTGAACATGCTCATGGAGGGTTTCGCCACAGCAGCAACCCCCATGAATCTTCTCTACGCCTTTATCGGAGTTCTTCTGGGGACGGCAGTGGGGGTTCTGCCGGGCATCGGACCCGCAATGGCGGTCGCACTGCTGCTCCCAGTGACCTACGCGCTGGAACCTACCAGTGCTTTCATCATGTTCGCCGGAATCTATTACGGCGGAATGTACGGAGGATCAACCACCTCGATTCTGCTCAACACACCAGGTGAATCATCAACCGTCATTACGGCGATCGAAGGCCACAAGATGGCTAAAGCTGGCCGCGCCGCTCAGGCCCTGGCCACCGCCGCAATCGGATCATTCGTTGCTGGAACCATTGGCACCGCGCTCCTGGTCTTCTTCGCTCCGCTCGTCGTGAGATTCGCGGTGTCCCTCGGCTCGCCCAGCTACCTGGCCATCATGCTACTGGCCCTACTGGCCGTCACGGCGGTACTTGGATCCTCGAGGCTGCGTGGTTTCGCATCGCTCGGTCTCGGTCTGGCAATCGGTCTGGTCGGTATAGACCCCGTTTCCGGCCAACAGCGCCTGATATTCGGGCAACCCCTGCTCACCGACGGCCTCGACATCGTCGTTGTCGCCGTTGCTATCTTCGCAATTGGTGAAGCTCTCTGGATCGCCGCCCACCTGCGCAGGAACCCCATGCAAACCATCCCCGTGGGACGCCCCTGGATGGGCAAGGAGGATTTCAAGCGGTCCTGGAAACCGTGGCTTCGCGGCACTGCCTACGGCTTCCCATTCGGAGCGTTACCCGCTGGCGGCGCGGAAATTCCGACCTTCCTGTCCTACGTAACAGAGAAGAAGCTATCCAAACACCCGGAGGAGTTTGGCCACGGCGCAATCGAAGGTGTTGCGGGCCCCGAAGCTGCCAACAACGCATCTGCGGCAGGAACGCTCACTCCGATGCTGGCCCTCGGATTGCCCACCAACGCCACCGCCGCAGTCATGCTCGCCGCTTTCGTCCAATACGGCATCCAACCCGGCCCTCTCCTGTTCGAAAGGGAACCAGAACTGGTCTGGGCGCTCATCGCGAGCCTCTTCATCGGCAATACACTGCTACTGGTCATCAACCTGCCATTGGCACCACTCTGGGCTAAACTTCTGCAGATCCCACGTCCCTACCTGTACTCGGGCATCCTGTTCTTCGCGACACTCGGCGCCTACGCCGTGAACCTTCAAACCTTTGACCTCGTCATTCTCCTCGTCCTGGGCCTGCTGGGATTCGCAATGCGCCGATATGGCCTCCCCGTACTGCCTCTGGTTCTCGGTCTGATTCTCGGTCCTCGAATAGAGGAGGAGCTGCGGAAATCATTGCAACTAAGCGCAGGCGAGATCTCCGGCCTGTGGAGCGAACCCATTGCAATCGGCACCTACATCATCATTTTGCTCGTCTTGGCATGGCCTCTGGCAGCCAGACTGTGGAAGCGATCAAGCCCTCAGCGGCCCGCGCTTATCCAACCGACCTCTGAATCAGACGCCGCGCGTGAGATAGATGCCAACAAGGCGGCCCCGTCCCACGATGCAGGGATCCACACAGGTACGGAAACCGCCAAGAATCCCAGGAATAAGGACCGTGAAATCTCATGAGCATAGTAGTCGGGTACATCCCCACCGCCGAAGGCGAAGCGGCATTGACTCGCGCCATCGAAGAAACTCTTCGCCACCAGGATCGACTCGTGGTGGTCAATTCTTCCCGCGGAGAAGCTCTCGTTGATAACCATTTTGTTCAACCTGAGCAGGCCACCACCCTGGACAACCGTCTTCAACAGGCAGGGATTGCCTACGAGCTGGTGCAACCACTGCGCGGGCACGACGCTGCCGAGGAAGTCCTCACCGCTGCCGAGGAACACCAGGCACATCTCATCGTTATCGGACTGAGGAAGCGGACTCCGGTTGGAAAAATGATCATGGGAAGCACTGCCCAGCGCATCCTCCTACAATCGACGTGTTCAGTCCTGGCCGTAAAAGCCACGGTGCGCTAGAGACGGCATCCGACCTTTAGCTGCACCAACCTGATCGTGTGAAGGAACAAGCCATGAATTTCACGACCGCCGACCTCGTCGACGAACATGCTGACGCCGTAAACAGCTGCGACCTACAGATGCGCCAAATGGGAGGACAGCCCCGGTTCGCCGGAACAATCCGGACCATCCGGTGTGAACGTGACAACGCCCTAATCAAGGAAGTGCTTGCCGAACCAGGTAGCGGCTGCGTCCTCGTTATCGACGGAGGCGGGTCACTACACAGCGCCCTGATTGGAGATCTGATTGCGGGCAGCGCCGTTGACAACGGCTGGGCGGGACTGGTGGTCAACGGTGCGGTGAGAGACTCACAAGCGCTAGCCGGACTGAACCTCGGAATCAAAGCCCTTGGAACGAACCCGCGGAAAAGCTCCAAACAAGGCGTGGGAGAAATAGACGTCGAAGTCACGTTCGGTGGTATATCGTTCATCCCCGGTCACACCCTCTGGAGCGACGAGGACGGCATCCTCGTCGGAAGGGCCCGACCGAAGTCGTAACCGTACTGGTAGGACCTTTTCCAGGACGCATCCTTGCCCGGCGACAGCACAGTAAGCCGCCGGCAACAGGGACGCGTCAACTTCAAACCAGGAGAATCGGCAATGGCCCTGCGGATGGCAATTCTCGACGACTATCAAGCAGTAGCAACTTCGTTTGCCCCTTGGCATGAACTTAGGGAAGACCAGGTCGAAGTCACCATCTTCGAGAAGCACTTCGATTCGTCGGACACTTTGGTGCATCAATTGGAACCGTTTAACATCCTGATCGTCATGCGGGAACGCACTGCTTTTCCGCGTGGGGTACTAGAGCGCTTACCTAACCTGCAACTCATGGTCACCACCGGCATGGCCAACGATTCCATTGACTTCAACGCCACCCGCGACCTCGGCATCAAAGTCTGCGGAACAGGCGGGTCTGCAGCAGCCGCGCCGGAGCTCACCTGGGCCCTGCTGCTGGCACTCGTTCGCAACATTCCAAAGGAGGAAGGCAACCTACGCGACGGGGTCTGGCAGCAAGAGGTAGGGGTCGAGCTTGCCGGAAAAACTTTCGGCGTACTAGGCCTTGGCCGCGTTGGACGCGCCGTAACCCGCTACGCACTCGCCTTCGATATGAACGTCATAGCTTGGAGTCCAAACCTAACCGCTGACAAAGCCGAAGAAGTGGGCGCACAGCTAGTCACCAAACAGGACCTGTTTAGCCGATCGGATGTAGTCAGCCTCCACGTGCGGCTTTCAGAACGGTCCCGGCATATCGTCGGCGAAGAAGAACTTCGTCTTCTTGGACCTCACGGCTACCTGATCAACACGGCCCGTGGCCCCCTCATCGACGAGGACGCGCTCAGCAATGCTTTGGTCAGCAACCGGATTGCCGGAGCAGCTCTGGACGTATATGACCAAGAACCACTCCCAGCGGGAAGCCGGTGGGCGTCCCTCCCCCGCACGGTACTCACCCCTCATCTCGGCTACGTCACGAATGAAAGCTACCGGCGGTACTACACCGAAGCGCTGGAGAACATTCGAGCATGGTTATATGGACAGCCCAGAAGAGTCCTTTCTCCGTAGCAATACAGGTCACATTATCGTGAACTTGGGTCGCTCCTTCCGGTGTTAAGGATTACCTGAAGTCAACTAGATCGACGATTTGTTGGCCGTCACGTCGAACCTCAGCATCTTTAGACCAGGAGGGCGACTTCGGCGTGGCCGATCATTACCGCGGCAACATGGACCGTTTACGAAATCATGCGGATGTCCGCGCGCCTGAAACTCGTCGAACCCGAGCTGCTAGGGCTGAAAGCCTTCGTTCGTCCGGGAGACCCCGTTTAGGATGTGGGTGCGGCTTACGGAATGTACACCTTCCCGTTGGCCCATCTGGTCGGATCCCCTGGCGCAGTGCACTCCTCTGAACCTCAATCAGGACAACACCGCATTTTGACGTTAGTGAAGTGCCTCCTCCGTGCCGAACACGTCAACAGCACCCAAGCCGTTCTTGAAGCGCAGAAGGGAAATCACACGCTGATTATCCCCTCCCGCTTCGGTATTCCGGTCTATGGGCACGCTCACATTGAACAACGGCCTGGCTTGGGCATGCTGCGTAAGCCTCAGACTCACCAGCGCCTAGATGCCAGAATGCACACGGTGGATTCCTGGTGCGAGTCAATGCAGTTGGATCATGTCTCGTTCCTCAAGGTCGACGTCGAAGGATTCGAACCGGAGGTGCTCGTTGGCGCAATCGACACCATAGACAGCCTCTGCCCGAGCATGCTCCTCGAGATAGAGGACCGACACGTGAGCCGCTACGGCCGTACGGCCAACGAATTCGCCGATGAAATCCGAACCCGATGGCCGGATTACACGATGCACCTATGGTCCGGAGCCTCCTGGAAGCCAGTGGCAAAAGTCCAGAGCAGCGTCCACAACTACCTGTTCGCAACCCGGGCATCCTACGAACGCCCGTAACCCTCACTTACCTTGGGTTGAAGTGGCGCTGGCATCTGAGTGCATTTTACTCTAACCTCACGTTAGGATAGAGTTGTATATGTGCAGAGCAACGACTCGACCTACCATGCGAAAGCTACGATCGTCCTGCTATGGATTTTCCCGGGCTCTCAGCAGGCATTATTGCGTCCACCACCGGACTACTAAATGGCGTTCACTGCGGTCTTGACGCGACGGTGCTCGAACCATTCAGTCGCGCCGAGTTGCGATATACAGTCTGCAGGATCGGCGAGATCACCGAAATATGCGTCAATTCCCTCGGCGAAGACGTCGCAGCAATGGCCGCCGCGGCATTGGTAGCCCGACGACATGGCCGACCCCATTCCTGGAATCTGAACCATTCAAAGCGAATCACCGACACCCACACAGGGTCCCAACAAAGGAAAACTATGACCGGAACACACACGATCAGCAAATCCATCACTGTAGAGAACGCCGCGCATCTGGATGAGGTAACAGTCCACCTCGAAGTCGACTGCCCGTGCACCGCTGCCTCCGGGTCATATACGCGGTCGCAGCCAGCGCGCCGCTAACGCGATACGCAACGAACAGGCCGCCAGCACCCTTATCGGGCTGGCGGCCTTTGTCGTGCCCGACACTATCTCCGGAAGATCCGACTGATGACCCTTTCGGCTCCATATCAATGACTCAGGGGTTGCTCATTAATTCAGGTGCGACGCTGGTTCTATAGCCGACTGGTATTCTCCGGGACGGGACAAAGTAAGGCAGCGATTGCGACACCTAGCGGAATGATGGCGAAGGTGAGGCTGGGTATGAAGTAGTTTCCGGTCAGGTCCCGTCCAAGTGAGAAGAGTATCGGCCCCAACGCCGTGGAGCCCACGTTGATCGAGGTAATGATTCCTCGGATCCCGCCGATACTTTCGGTACCGAAGTACTGAGCCAAAGCGATGGGCTCAATCGCCCGGATAGAACCCGCAGCCGCTCCCAGGATCAACCCGTACATTAAGGCGGACGTGAGGCCGTTCACCAGGGGTAATATCCCCAGGGCGGCGCCCAAAAGAGCCATCGATCCGGCCAGAGCATATCGGGGATCAACCCGGTGAGAAAGAGACCCGACAATGAGGGTGGCAAGGATGCCGGTGACGGTCTGAGGGATAAAGTTCGCTGCGGCCTGCGTACTATTCAGGCCTTGAGTCGTCAGGATGGAGATCTGGTGAAAGGCAAGCCCGGTGGTGAGCATGCCCGTCGCCGCTAATGCGGCGGCTATGGCCCAAAAGATGGGGGCACGCACCGCCTGCCGACTGGACCAATCGGCGCCGGGGACGGTTTGCGGATGAGGCACGGGACGACCCGGCACCGTCTTCGACGGGTTAACCTTCCGGTGCCTGGGAAGTAGGAGCACCATCGGCAAAATGATCACCAGCACAGCCACTGCCTGGAGCCGCCATGCGGCTTCCACTCCCCCGGCGTCTATCAGTCGGTCGACCAGGACTGGGGTCAGCGATATCCCGGCCGAACCGACGGCTGCAGTGATTCCCAGGCGTAGACCGCGTCGAGTCGTCAACGCTTTTACGACGGCGGTGGTGGCGGCCAGGGTGAGTGCACCCTGGCCAGCCATCCGCAGAAACACGAAACCTACCGTCAACCCTGCGATTTCCGTGGCGAAACTCAGCGCGAGCAATGTTGCGGCGAACACCAAAGCAGCGGCCGTGATGATCACCCTAGCGCCCCATCTGTCGAGCGCCTGCCCGATAAACGGCAAAGCGAGAGCACCGATTAGCGTTCCTATCAGGTAGCTCAGAGAAATGTCAGTCCGGGAGACGCCGAGTTGCTCGATCAACGGGTCAGTGAATGGTGAGAGCCCCGCAGTCTGACCCGGCGCCGTGGTGGCGGTGATCAGAGACGCGGCGACTACCGTACCGGACCACGAGTTGGGTTTTGCTGCTCTCTTCACTGCTTCCTTACCAATCGGCCGGTAGTCCGGTTAGCGAACCACAATCAAAGAATCAGTGGCTTCCTGCAAGGCGCTCTGCGAGGCGATCCCGGATGGCGGCGCTCGCCGTGTCAAGGCCCTGGATCTCGACCTCTTTGCCGTAGTGGCGGTACTTCTCGATGATTGCATCCAAAGCAGCAATTGTTGAGGCGTCCCAGAGGTGTGACTGGTACATGTCAATGACAATCTTCTCTGGATCCTCGGCGTATTCAAACTGCATGTACAGATCGTTGGAGGACGCAAAGAAAAGTTCCCCGCTGACTACATATTTGGCGAAGGTGACGCCGAAGTGCTCTTCTATGGTTCGTTCGACGCTAACAAAGTGGGCTACCCGGCGTGCGAAGGCGACCATCGCGACGAGGACACCAATGATGACACCGATGGCCAGGTTATGGGTGAAGACAGTGAAGACAACCGTCGAAACCATCACCGTGGTCTCGCTTTTCGGCATGTGACGGAGCGTGTCGAGCTTGATGCTGTGCCAGTCGAACGTTGCGACGGAGACGAAGATCATGACCGCTACAAGTGCGGCCATCGGGATGAGTGCAACAATATCGCCGAGGGAAACGGCGAGAATCAGGACGAACACTCCGGCAAGGAAGGTTGAAATCCGGGTACGAGCACCCGAGGCTTTGATGTTGATCATTGTCTGCCCCACCATGGCGCAGCCGCCCATGCCGCCGAAAAAACCGGTGATGATGTTCGCGGTGCCCTGGCCCCAGGACTCGCGGACCTTGTTGGACCGGGTGTCGGTGATGTCGTCAACGAGTTTGGCGGTCATCAGGGACTCCATCAGACCGACCACTGCCATGCCGAGGGCGAAGGGAGCGATGATCTGGAAGGTCTCGAAAGTCAAAGGAACGTTCGGGAAGAATAGGGACGGAAGGCTCTCAGGAAGGTCGCCCTTGTCGCCAACCGTTGGCACGTTGAGTGCGAGGACCACTGCGGCGACTGTGAGTATCACGATGGCGACGAGCGGAGCGGGTACAGCCCTGGTGATTCGGGGAAGCAGATAGATGACGAGAAGACCGACAGCAACCATCGGGTAGACCAGCCACGGCACACCGAGCAGTTCTGGGAGCTGCGAGGTGAAGATGAGAATACCCAGCGCGTTCACAAAGCCAACCATGACGGAACGAGGGATGAACCGCATCAGCTTGGCGACGCCGACAAGACCAAGGATCACCTGGAAGATTCCCGCCAGAATCACCGCTGCGACGAAGTAGTCCACGCCGTGGCTGGCGACGAGGGGCGCGATTACTAGGGCGGTTGCGGCGGTCGCGGCGGAGGTCATCGCTGGTCGCCCGCCGAGGAAGGCGATGGAGACGGCCATGGTGATCGAAGCGAAGAGTCCGATCCTCGGATCCACTCCGGCAATCAGGGAGAAGGCGATGGCTTCGGGAATCAGGGCCAGTGCAACAACAAGGCCTGCGAGGACTTCGGTGCGCAGACGGCGCGGCGAGCGTAGGGTCCGCCAGACGGACTGCGCTTGCTCGGGTGTCAACTTTGTATCCAAATTGAGGGCATAGGCTGTAGTCGCCATGCGGGCTCCATTTCGTGCTCGGGGGACATAATCATGTCTCTGGTCTGGTGGGGAATACGGGCGCCGCACTGCGCCAAAGAAGAATGTTGAAGGGAGCGATCTCATTGGCTCCACCATCGACCTTACCCTAACGTGATGGTAGAGTTAAATCCATTATCTATTGCGAAGGACGGTGCATGATGCAGATAGGCGAGCTGGCGGATCCCGCACAGCTGTCCCTGCGGACAATCCGGCACTATGACGAGATTGGCCTTCTCCATCCGTCAGCTAGGACTGACGGTGGTTTCCGGATCTATTCTGAGAACGACTATGAACGCTTGCTGCTGATTAGACAGGCGCGGGCGTTAGGATTCAGCCTCGACGAGGTCGCCAATCTCCTAGATACCCTCAGCCGCAATCGGCATGCCCGTGGGTCCGCGGGTGGAGAGTTGGTCCGGTTCCTTGAGGATGCCCGGGTACGTCGAGAAGCCATGGCGGTGAACCTCGATAGAGCCGACGAATTCATCGCAGCAATGACCGATCGGGTCAGCCCATCACACTGACCGCCTCAGCGTAGAGAGCTTGGTCCCGGTTAGGCACCGTCAACCCGTCTCGACCAATGAACAAGCCAGCGCGCGAAAGATCCTCGTCGAGGCGCTCGTCAACCGGTACGCCTGGCTACTCCAACCGCTAGTAGGTCTCCAGCGTCGTGATGAATTCATCTGCTCGCCGAAGGTTTTCGGCCATCTTCTCCCGCTGCGCCGCCGCCGACTCGAGGTAGCCGGCCAGTCTTTGCCGCAAACCGTCCGGATCGCCTTTGCCGCCGGCATCGGCCAACCCATCCACGATTGAGAGCAGATCCGCCATTTCCTCGAGCGTAAAGCCGAGCGGCTTCATCCGGCGCACGACCAGAAGCCGCTCAATGTCACCATCGGTGTAGACCCGGAATCCACCCTCGGTGCGGGAGGATGCGGGTAATAACCCCACCTCGTCGTAGTGCCTGATGGTTCGGAGTGACAGCCCGGTCCGTTCAGCGACCTCCCCGATGTGCATTGTCCGAACCCGCGCTGGCTCCAACGATTCATCCATTATTTGATTCCCTGTGCCCCACCGGCACTAACCTCTCGTCACGTTAAGTTAGAATTTACATCGATCGGTCCACGCCACGTGGATCACCATGTACATTGCCGTACAGCCTACCGGCCCGAACCGGACTCCCCCGAACCATGGGGATCTACCCCGCATGCTCCGTTTGCAAAGGACTACCCCCATGACCAGGTCGCCTCAGGCTCTCACACCTGTCGAACGCCAATCAGTGATGCGCACACTCCGGCATCCTCGCCTCCTCAAAACCGAGGTCCTTGCTGGTTTGGTCGTCGCACTTGCGCTCATCCCCGAGGCGATTGCGTTCTCCATCATCGCAGGTGTGGACCCACGGATCGGGCTCTTCGCGTCCTTTACCATGGCGGTTTCCATCGCCTTCCTCGGCGGACGCCCAGCGATGATCTCCGCCGCTACCGGCGCGATTGCTCTGGTCATTGCCCCACTGGTCGCCAGTCATGGAGTTGACTACTTCATCGCAGCAGTCATCCTCGCTGGCGTCTTCCAGGTCGTCCTGGGCCTGATTGGCGTCGCAAAGCTGATGCGCTTCATCCCTCGCTCGGTCATGGTTGGATTCGTGAACGCACTCGCCATCCTGATTTTCATGTCCCAGGTTCCGGAACTGATCGACGTCCCGTGGCTGGTCTACCCGATGGTTGCCGTGGGACTGCTGATCGTCTTCGGGCTCCCCCGGCTCACCATGGTGGTGCCCGCCCCGCTGGTCGCCATCGTGCTGCTCACCGTGTTCGCTGTCATTGCCAACGCTGCGGTGCCCGACGTCGGAGACAAGGGCGAGCTGCCCGACAGCTTGCCCACCCTATTCTTCCCCAACGTGCCATTGAACCTCGAGACCCTGCAGATCATCGCACCGTACGCATTCGCCATGGCTTTGGTCGGATTGCTCGAATCGCTCATGACGGCCAAGCTCGTCGATGACATCACCGACACCCGCTCCAACAAGACCCGCGAAAGCTGGGGACAAGGTGTTGCGAACGTCATTACCGGCTTCTTCGGCGGCATGGGCGGCTGCGCGATGATCGGTCAGACCATGATCAACGTCAAAGCTTCCGGAGCGCGGACCCGGATTTCTACCTTCATGGCAGGCATCTTCCTGCTGATCCTCGTTGTTTCCCTAGGCGAGATCGTGGCATTAGTCCCGATGGCAGCGCTCGTCGCTGTTATGATCTTCGTCGCCATTGCTACCTTCGATTGGCACAGCATCAAGCTGGGTACCCTGAAGCAGATGCCCAAAAGCGAGACGTTGGTGATGGGGAGCACCGTCGTCGTCGTCGTCTGGACCCATAACCTGGCCATTGGCGTCGGCGTTGGCGTTGTGGTCGCAATGATTGCCTTCGCGCGTCGGGTTGCCCACTTCGTCACCGTAGACCGAACTGTGATCGAGCTCAACGGACAAGAGACTGCGACGTACACCGTCGATGGCGAGCTATTTTTCGCTTCTTCTAACGACCTTTACACGCAGTTCGAGTACGCGACCGACCCGGATCACGTGGTCATTGATATGCACGCCTCACACCTATGGGACGCGTCGACGATCGCTGCTCTGGATGCAATCACCGAGAAATACCATAACCACGGGAAGGACGTCCGGGTAATCGGTTTGAACGACGCCTCCGTGCTGATGCGCGAACGACTCGCCGGCAAGCTCGGCGCCGGACACTAGCTGATATTTCGAAGGCACTCCCGTGCATGAAAAGTACCAATACAGGGCACCGTGGTGCGTCGTTAGGTCGGTCTAACGACACTAGCGGTGTTGTCATTAGTGACGTCGGCAATCGACAATTTCGTCTCCGAGATCATTCGACGTCCGTTTGACGTTGTGGAGCGCTATACGCCCGATCTATCCCATGCTCCCGACTGGTACGCCAACATCGACGACGTAGAGTGGAAGACGCCACCCCCTCTTGGCGTCGGCACCCAAGCGGCTTTCGTTGCCCGGTTCCTTGGTCGGGAACTTCGCTATACGTATGCGGTTGTCGAGTACACGCCCCGGTCCTTGGTGATGCGCACGGCGGAAGGTCCGTTTCCCATGGAAACCAGCTACCGCTACGAGTCGCTGGCCGACGGCGCCACTCAAGTGACCCTGCGAAACCGAGGAACCCCCAACGGATTTTCACGGTTAGCCTCGCCCCTCATCAGAATTGCCATGCGCCACGCCACCCAGAAGGATTTGAAAGCCCTCAAACAGAGTCTCGAACGTGACTAGCCTGAAGATTGGAGCCCTCCTCGACGCGACCGAAGCCGAATCTGCCAGCAACGGAATCGAAACCGAGTCGCTCCGCAAAATCATGCGCGAAGCCGGAGCGGATCCGGGTGCCGTTAATTACCACTTCGGCGGTCGACAGGAACTCGCAGGGGCCGTGCTCGATCGAATTCCGGTTTCGCTGAATGCACGCCGCCCCGACCTGCTTAGCCAGGCGGCGGCGAACGGCCAGCCCATGATGTCACAGCTGGTCGAGTGCCTGATCCGCCCGGACATCGAGACCGCACATGCGCTGCACAGGCAATTACCCGGGCGAGCTAGGCTGATCGGCGCCATCTACACCCGTCCCAGCGACTTCGCCGCAGCGAAGGTCGCGGCGCACTTCTCGCCTGTCGGTGAGGCATATCGCCCGCACATCGAGGCTGCGCTGCCTCATCGACCATTCGCCGACAGCGCGTGGCGGATCCGATGGTGTGTCTTCGGAACCGTCGGCTCACTCCTGAACGACAAAACCGCTGCGTTCGAACGACCCGCAGACGACCTCATCAACGAACTCGTCGAAACCCTCGCAGCCGCACTCGCAATCTGATTGCGACACCGACATAGGACCCCGGGCGGTCTGCAGCCGGCTTGAACATCGGGCGGATGCGCGTCCGGCCTATACCTGCGCGTGATCGACGCCAAATGACGGTAGCCTCACCGGCGGTTCCACGGGTCGATCCTTTAGTCGCTTGTAGCGCGCATTCCGACGCGGATCTGCAGGTGTCCGCCGCGCGCGGAGGCCGCTTTGACGTCGGCGCCGTCGCGCTCGATCGCTGTCCAGGGGTGGGCGTTGATGTCGGATCCGCCGAGCCAGCAGGCAGCCTTGGCCAAAGGCGTCAGCGCCGCAAAGATGCCGACTGGTTTTTGCAGGTCCACCACGCACATGCAGGCTCCGGGCGCGGCGAGTGAGACCATGTTGGACCACGCAGTTTCCCAGTCCGCCATCAGGGACAGGGCATACGTCGCCAGAACAGCATCGGAGTGCGCCCGGCCCCCCTCGGCTACGATCTGTGATCCGATGTCCGTGGGCGAAGGAGCGGTTGCATCGGCCTGGATGAGGATCACGTTGGTCCAACCGTTGCGCTCGGCCCGCCGTCGGGCCTGGGCCAGCATCTCCGGGCTGCGGTCGATGCCGACAATCGTGCCGCCCGGTGTGACCGCGCTCTGGAGGAGACCGAAATTCAAGCCGGTTCCGCACCCGACGTCCAACACCTGCGCGCCCGGCCGTAAGCGGAGCATGCTGATGCCTGTCGCACGGCCGGCCCGATAGACCGGGTATTCACCGGACATCGCGTCGTAAAACCGCGCAAAAGTGCTGTATTTACCGGCGATCGGGATCACTCCATGGCAAGTCGTGGTTCCGCGCCCTGCGGAAATGACGGTCATAAACAGCCTAGGCTAGAAGGGAGTCGGACCGACAAGTGAAAGGGCAACCTGCGTGGAACGTAGCACCGAAGTAGTTGATCTGTTGGTCATTGGCGGGGGAACCGCAGGCATTGTGGGGGCGAAGACCGCCGCCCGGCTCGGTGCCCGCACGGTCCTGGTGGAATACGCCCGCACCGGCGGGGACTGCCTCTGGACTGGCTGCGTCCCGTCCAAGACGCTCCTATCCGCCGCGCACTCAGCTGCCGGACAGCCCCTGACGGGGGACGGCACTGAGTTCGCCGCGGTGCGCCACCGCATTTCAGGGGCCATCGCCGCGATCGAACCGGAAGATTCCCCGGAAGCCCTTGAATCGGTGGGCATCACGGTCCTTTCAGGCAACGCATGCTTCACCGGTCCGGGGGAAGCCGATGTTGACGGCAGAACCATCCGCTTCCGGCAGGCACTTATCGCCACCGGCAGCGAACCAACACTTCCCCTCATTCCCGGATTAGACGACGCACCCCTGGTCACCTCAGAAACCATCTGGGACCTGGAAACCCTTCCGCGGCGTCTGGTAGTAATTGGGGGTGGCCCGATCGCGTGTGAGCTAGGGCAGGCGTTCGCCCGGCTCGGCTCACAGGTGGTGATCCTGGCCCGCTCCGCAATCCTGCCCAAGGAGGACCGCGACGCGGCTGCACTAGTGCGTGAGAGTCTGCGCTCCGACGGCGTGCTGGTGATCGAAAATGCCGCCGTGGACCGGATCGCCAACGACGACGAAACCATGATCCACACCGGCGACGGACAACAATTCCGTGCCGACGTTATCCTGGCCGCGACGGGCAGGCAAGCCCGAACGCAGGGCCTGGGCCTCGACCTGGTCGGCGTGGACTGTGACGAATCCGGCCAGGTGGTGGTTGATACAGCGATGCGCTCGTCAAACCCGGCCATCTGGGCGGCAGGCGATGTCACCCCCTTCCCGGAGTTCACTCACCTCGCCGGTGTGCACGCCAGCACCGCAGCTTCCAACGCGGTCCTCGGCCTTCACCGGAAGGTCAGTAAGGTCATTCCGCGGGTCACGTTCACCTCCCCGGAAGTCGCCGCCGTCGGCCTCACCGAGGCCAGCAAGAAAAACCACAACACGTCCACTATCCAGCACGCTCACACCGACCGGGCGATCACCGAGGACCAGACCGCCGGATTCACGAGGATCATCATCGGTAAGGGCGGGCGTATCCTGGGCGGAACGATCGTCGGCCCGAGAGCCGGCGAGTCCCTGGCGGAACTCACTCTCACCGTCGACCAGGGACTGAGCACCCGCACCCTGGCGGGAGTCACACACCCTTACCCGACCTACAACGACGGCTTGTGGAATGCGGCCATAGCTCATGCCCGGTCAGGGTTGGAATCCCCCGTCGCGAAAGTCGCTGTCAAAGCCCTGGCTGGTCTCAACCGGTGGCGAACCGACCGGTTGCAACGTCGAAGGAACGCGCAGTAGCAGCGGCTCATTTCGGGTTCTTTCAGGCGAGGGCCCGGTAGCCCGCGAAGATTCGTTGCCCCGCACTGATCATGACCAGGGCCGCCCACACCGCAGCTACCTGCCATGCCACTGCTGGGAAGAGCAGCCACAGACTATGAACCAGGATGGTTTCCGCGCCCTCTGCGAGTCCGCCTAGAAAGGAGAGCGATCGACCGTCGTCGATCTGACGCCCATTCTTTTCCGCGATGGAGGAGAAGGCCAAGAACACGGTGCCGTTGATGTAGTAGGCGAACAAAACCAGCAGGAACGGGAGCCAAGGGGCCCCAAAGCCCGCCGTAACACCGATAGCCACGCCGATGACTGTCGCCCCGTACACGACGAAATCGGCGGAGATATCCCAGAACCCGCCTTGCCCGGCGTCGTGCCCTGCCCCTCGCTGTGTGGCCCGACGTCGGGCCAGCGGTCCATCGAGGCCATCCGCGAGCCGGCACAGCACCCAGGCCACCAGGGCGGGTAACCACCATTGGGCCGCCGCGAAGCCCGCGCTAGCGAGTCCAAGAACAAGGTTCAGGCCGGTCAGCCGGTTGGGGCTGACCCGTGGCACATCCAGTGCCGCTGCCGCACGGTTCAGCAAGGGCGCCAGGAGCGGGCGCAACCGGGAGTCAAACATCGGCGCTCCTTGCCTTTCGACGGGACCGGACGGCGAGGATGACGCCTGCGAGGGTCAATCCGCCCAAAACCGCCAGGGCTAGTTGTGCGGGCCAACCGAGTTCGAATCCGAACGCCCCTAATGCCAGAAAGCTCATGGTCCCGGGCAGAATCCCGATCAGCGTTCCGAAGAAGTAGGGCCACCACCCGAGTGCTGTAAGACCGGCAGAATAGTTGATCGCGGTGAACGGCAACACCGGGACCAGACGGACCCCGATCACCGCTACAAATCCGCGCCTGGTCAGGAGGGCATCGACTTTGGCAACGCGGGTACCAGTGAATCGTTCGACTGCGTCCCTACCCAACCCACGTCCCAACCAAAATGCCGCGGACGCTCCGATCATCGCGGCACAGTAGACAATCACCAGTCCCGGCCCGAACCCGAACAGCACTCCCGCCGCGATGGAGAGGACATTCTTGGGAAGAGGCGCGAGGGTCAGGGCAGCATAGCCGGCCACGAATCCCACCGGCCCCCACCACCCAGCCCGGTCCACCAGGTCGCGCATCTCACTCACGGGCGGGACCGGCACAAAGATGACCAGGATAGTTGCAGTGATAATGACAACCGCCAAAAGCACAAGCCGACGGACCGGGGTCAGGGACCCGGGTCGGGCGCGCATAGGTTCTTCCTGCATAGTCTTTCTGCAATCCGCTGGTTAGGTGCCAGTTCGGGCGGCGGCCCGCTATCGAGGATACTTGAAGTTGCAGACCCGACTTTCGAAGGATCCCAGTGTCGCCCTCTCCTCCTCCCGAACGCCGGTATTCTCTTCTGTCAGTGACCGCAGTCCTCGCGCTAGGGCTGACCTCCTGCTCGGGCGCCAGCGTTGAACCCGCCGAGGAGTTTGGAACCTTCGAGGAGGTTCTCGCTGCTGCTGAGGGTCAGACTGTGGATCTGTGGATGTTCGGCGGGGACGCGAAAGGCAACGCCTATGTCGATGACATACTCGCCCCCGCCGCCCAGGACCAGGGGGTCACGCTGCGCCGCGTCCCCATCGCCGACACCCCAGACGCGCTGAACCGGGTTCTGAGTGAGCTCCAGGCCGGCAGGGACGACGGCTCGGTGGACCTGATCTGGGCTAACGGCTCGACCTTCAGTACCGGCAAACAGGCGGACGCCTGGCAGTGTGGCTGGACCGATCTGCTCCCGAACATGCAGTACACCGACCCCGACGATCATTTGCTTCTTAACGATTTCGGTACCCCGGTGGACGGCTGCGAAGCCCCTTGGCACAAGGCGCAGTTCACCTTCTTCTACAACTCCGATGCCATCACCGACCCACCAACCTCGCTTCAGGGCATCCTCGACTGGGCCCAGGCGCATCCGGGCAGATTCTCCTATCCGGGGCCATCGGACTTCACCGGCAGCGTCTTCCTCCGCGAGGTCATGCTCAGCGCCGCCGGCGGAGCCGACCAGGTGCCGCTCACCTACTCCGACGAAGCGTTTGCCGAGCACGCACCCGCGGCGCTACAAACGCTCACCGAACTTGCGCCGTCGCTCTGGCGGGAAGGTGCCACCTATCCGCGGGACGAACAGGCGCTGAACACTCTTTTCGCCGACGGCGAAGTGGACATCGCCATGACCTACGGCCCTGCCACCCTGACCGATCTGGTCTCATCAGGCGCGCTACCGCCGTCAACCAAGGTCCTGACCTTGGCGGAGGGCACGGTGGGAAATGCGAGCTTCCTAACTCTGCCGGTGAACGCCGCGGATGCCGCTGGGGCCATGGTCGTCGCAAACATCGCCCTATCGCCTGAACAGCAAGCCGCCAAGGCTGATCCCGGAACGTGGGGACAGTTCACCGTCCTCGACACGGATCTCCTCACCCCCACCCAACGAAACCTCTTCGAGCAGCTGCTGGAATCACCGATCGTCCCCAACTATGAGGAACTCTCACGCAATGCCCACGGTGAGCTGGCTTCAGAATGGGTACCGGCTCTGAACGAGGCATGGCGGCAAGACGTCGCCTCAGCCCCATGACCGGTCGGCGGGCGCCGACCACCAGACGCGCTGCGCTTCTCGCTTTGCCTGCAGTAGTCTCTACGGTCCTCGTCGTTGGGGTCTCGCTGACCGCTGCCGCATTGCAAAGCTTCGGACTGATGCCCTTCATCGGTCCGCCCCAATTCAGCGCGGACGCCTGGACCAGCGATTCTGATGAACTGGTCCGGTCAACCGTCACCTCGATCTACATCGCCGCAGTTTCCACCCTGTTCTCCCTCGTGGTCGGGTTTGTGCTTGCCGCCTATGTGCTCGCCATGCCCAGGATGGGCCGGATAGTTGAAACGTTGAGTGCCGCAACTATTCCTATTCCGCATGTGATCGGGGCTGGGGCTATCGGGTTGCTGCTCTCTGACAGCGGATTCCTTGAACGGCTGCTCGGGATGCCCGAGGCATTCCCCGCGCTGGTCTCCGGACCCTGGTTCGTGGCTGTCATCGCCGAGTACGCGTGGAAGGAGTCCGCCTTTGTAGCCCTGATTGTCCTCGGAAGTATTTCACGCTCGGTCGGCGATCTCTGCGACGCCGCTGCCACCCTCGGCGCGTCTGCGGTCCAACGTATCGTCCGTGTGGTCCTCCCGCTCGCTGTGCCCTCGCTGGCGGTCTCCGCGGCTATCGTATTTGTTTACACCCTCGGGTCCTACGAAGCCGCCTGGCTGCTCGGTCCGACCTCCCCCGAACCGCTTCCCGTCCGCGCCGTGAGGCTGTTTATCTCCGTCGATCTCGCTGCGCGCCCGCAGGCCATGGTGACCGCTTTGGTGTCCGTTGCCGTGAGCGCAGCAGTGATCATCATAGCGATCCTGGTGCTTCGTCGTCATCGGAGCCTGCGGTGATACCCGTCTTGCAGCCGGCGTCAACGTCGATGCGCCGTACCCTCCCCGGGGGGCTTCCCATGCGGGTCATCCTTGGTTGCTTACTCGTGGCGTGGATCGTGGCGCCGATGGTGCCGGTCCTCCTGTGGTCGGTCGCCGGTCTATGGCGTGCCCCTGCCGTCCTGCCGTCGTCGTACTCCCTGCAAGGGTTCACAGCCCTGGCCACCGCAGACACCGCCCGGGCTGCCGTGTCTTCGTTGTCGCTGGGTTTGGGAGTTGCCGTGCTAGCGACACCGCTGGGCTATCTGGGGGCGCTTGCCGTCCGCGCGCTGTCTCCCGTGCCCAGCCGGGTCGTCGAGTTTGTCCTGCTGACCCCGTTAGCCATCCCGCCGTTCGCTTTGGTGATGGGCATCAACGTTGCCCTCCTGCGGCTCTATGTTTCACCGCCACTAGGGGTGATCCTGGTCCTGGTGGTGACTGCGCTGCCCTACACGACGTTCATGTTCCGCAGCGCCCTGGCAAGCTACGACCACCGATTCGAGGAGGTCGCACGTTCGCTGGGGGCCTCCCCAGCCCAGGCGGCCCGCCATATCCGCTACCACTTGCTTGCCGGCGCAGCTGCCCGCGCCTTTTTCCTGGCGTTCCTTGTCGGCTGGGGCGACTACATCACCACTGTGCTCATCGGTGGAGGACAACTCCGCACGCTGCCTCTACTACTGGGATCCGCTGCCTCGGCGACCGGAAACGAACAACTCACCGCAGCGCTATCGGTGGCCATCATCGTGCCCCCACTGATCCTGCTCGCAGCACTCACCCTGCCCACGGCAAGGAGGAAACGACAATGAGCTCTCACCTCGAATTCCTTAGCATCTCCCGCTCCTACGGTAACGCTGAGGTACTGCATCAGATCTCGTTGACCGTTCAGCCATCAGGCTGTGTTGCACTGCTGGGCGCCTCCGGCAGCGGAAAATCGACCCTCCTGCGGATTGCCGCAGGACTTGATGAACCGTCATCGGGTGAGGTGCTCGTTGATGGGGAGAACCTTGCCGGTGTCCCATCGGAGCAGCGTGGCGTTGCCCTGGTATTCCAGAAGCCGCTGCTTTTCCCGCACCTGAGTGTGGTCGATAACGTGGCGTTCTCCGCCAAAATGGCGGGACAGTCCCGTAAAGCGTCCCGGGAGCATGCCATGGCGTACTTGGAACTGGTGAAGTTGACAGACCTTGCGCACCGACCCCCGGGCAAACTTTCCGGCGGGCAGGAGCAGCGCGTCGCGCTGGCCCGCGCCCTAGCAAGGACCCCCCGCATCCTCTTACTAGATGAACCGTTCAGTTCCCTCGATTCCAGGCTTCGAGACGACATGTACTCGCTGATGGGTGATATTCGCACCGAACTCGCTCCGACGATTGTCTTGGTGACCCACGATCGCCGGGAGGCGTCAATCCTCGCCGATTCGATCGCGGTCCTAGATGGCGGGCGGATCCTGCAGCACGGTTCCGTCGCCCAACTGCACTACCAACCGGTGACATTATCCGTCAATAGGATTCTGGGATGCCTCAACGCCGTGCCCGGCAGGCTGGTGGAAGGCGTCCATCACTCGGCGCTGGGCCGATTCCCCGTGCAGCCAGGGCTCGGAGACGGTCCAGCGTTCCTCACCGTACGACAGGAAGCCATCCGAATCGTCGCACCGGCCGACGGACCAGCAAAGGGCTCCGTGACCGGGTTGAAGTCGTTGGGCGCCCACACACTGGTTCGCGTCACCGGCCACGGACCGAACCAACCCAATGGGCCCACGGCTGTGCTCACCATCGAGGTTCCGGGCGACCCCGTCATACGGATCGGTCAGGAGGTCGGATTGCAACTCGTCAACGCCACCGGGTGGGCAGTCGCCCAGTAGCAGTTGGGCACAGAATTCCGTTGCCAGGGCCCACTGTGTCCTAGATTGCAGAACTGTCCGTGCCGCCCTGTCTATCGTCGGTGGGTACCAACGATAGGAAGGCAAGGACATGAGTTCAGCACA
>NZ_JBTNDG010000009.1:0-112455 GCF_054511125.1 Arthrobacter sp. TMN-50
GTGTTGCCGCGTTCCCGGCATGGCTCCACCACTACAACCATCACCGAGGCCACACCGCACTCAAAGGTCAACCACCAGCCAGCCGCGTCACCAACCTCTCAGGTCAATACAGCTAGGGCACCATAAATTCACTTGGCGGAAACACTGGGCATCGTGTGGATTCGCGACATGTCCGATGGTCGCCGCGCCATCCTGCACGCCGACGAGTACGCCATCTGGCAGATCAGCGCCGAGTAAATCTACCCCAAATCCAAAGAGGTGGCCCCGCCGTTCAGTCTGCGGGGCCACCCTCTGTGATTAAAGCTGGTTCGGGCCCTGTTTTGAGGCTACGTTGAACCCAGTTAGAGCTTGGTCGGGCCGCTGACTCCGGACTCGCGGGTCGGCTCCCTATCGACCGCAGCACCGTGGGCCTGGTGGGCCTTCTTGATGAGGTCCATGAACTCGGTCTCATTGCGGATGAGCTTCTTGTACTTCTCTGGAAGGGCGCGCAGCATTTTCTCCTCTTCAACCATGCGGTTGAAAATCTTCTCGCGCTCGTCGATGTCCGTCTCGTAGTCGAGGTCCATGTACTCGGTGGCGTGACGCTTCGCGCCGGAGACGGCCGTCTTGGCCTTGCCCTTGGGGCTGAAGATCGAGGCGAGCACGGTGATGACGAGGACCCCCAGGATCACCGACAGGGACAGCCCGGTGGAGATTTCGACCACCGGAACGGGTTCGCCGTCGTTGATGAACGGCAGGTTGTTCTCGTGCAGCGCGTGGAGAATCAGCTTGACGCCGATGAACCCGAGGATGACGGCTAGGCCGTAGGACAGGTAGATGAGGCGGTCCAGGAGGCCGTCGATCAGGAAGTAAAGCTGGCGCAGCCCCATCAGGGAAAAGGCGGTGGCGGTGAAGACGATGAACACGTTCTGCGTCAGGCCGAAGATCGCGGGAATGGAGTCCAACGCAAACAGGATGTCGGTGGCGCCGATGGCGATCATGACCAGCAGCATCGGGGTGAGGACCCGTTTGCCGTTCTCAATGGTGAACAGTTTGTCGCCGTCGTAATGTTCGGTAGCCGGGAGGAAGCGCCTGGCCAGGCGCACGATCAGGGTGTCTCCATGATCGTCGTCCGACGATGGCTTGAGCAGGTTGCCGGCGGTCAGCAGCAGAATCAGCCCGAAGATGTAAAAGACCCAGGCGAACTGGTTGATCAGCGCGGCGCCCAGGAAGATGAATCCGGTGCGGGCGATCAGCGAGAACACGATACCGAACAGCAGCACCTTCTGCTGGTCGGCCCGCGGCACCTTGAAGCTGGCCATGATGATGAGGAAGACAAACAGGTTGTCCACCGACAAGGCCTTCTCCGTCACGTAACCAGCAAAGTACTCGGTGCCCATGGTGGTGCCACCGAAGATCAGCACACCGACGCCGAAGAGGATCGCGAGTCCCACATAGATGGAGGACCATACGGCCGCCTCTTTCAGGGACGGCGTGTGCGCCTTGCGGACGTGAAAGAAGAAGTCGAAAAGCAGCAGCCCGACAATTCCGGCGATCGTTAGTGCCCAGACAAGGGGGGATACTTCCATGCGGTTTGTTCTCCTCATACAGATGGCGTACTACTCACGGTAGTTCGCTAAGGGAGTGGACGGCAAGGCGGCCCCAGGCCGTACATTGAACCCATGAACCCCTCCACGATGCGCAGCGCAGTCCTCCACCAAGCTGGCGCTCCCCACCCCTACGCCGCCAGTGCTCCGCTGATTATCGAGGAACTCGCCGTCCCGTCGCCTCGGTCTGGCGAGCTGCTGGTACGGATTGAGCGGGCCAGCCTCTGCCATTCGGACCTCTCGGTGATCGACGGGTCACGGGTTCGTCCGCTGCCGATGGCGCTGGGCCATGAGGCGACCGGCGTCGTCGACGTCGTGGGCACCAACGTAACGGATATCACAGCGGGTGATCGGGTGGTGCTGGTGTTTGTGCCCAGCTGCGGGTCCTGCCGCGCGTGCGACGCCGGCCGCCCCGCCCTCTGCCACCGTGCCGCCGAAGCGAACGGCAGCGGCGATCTACTGCACGGCCCTGCGCTCCTGCGCACCGCCGACGGCGCCCGGATCAACCACCATCTGGGCGTCTCGGCGTTCTCCGAGTACGCGGTGGTGGCCCGCGAGTCGGTGGTGGTGATCGACGACGACGTCCCCTTCGACGTTGCGGCCATGTTCGGTTGCGCAGCGCTCACCGGGATCGGGGCGGTGCTGAACACCGCGCGGGTGACCGAAGGTCAGGCGGTGATTGTGTTCGGTCTCGGCGCGGTGGGATTGATGGCCGTGATGGCAGCCGCTCAGGTACCCGGCACCACGGTGATTGCGATCGATCCGCTCCCCGCGAAACGTGACCTCGCCCTACGTTGCGGGGCGACGTCGGTGGGCGCCCCAGCTGAAGCGGAAGCCCTGGTCAAGGCCCTGGGCAGCGACGGGGTGGACGTGGCGATCGAGGCGGTCGGCAGTGCCCGGGTGATGGAGGCGTGTCTGGGGTTGCTGACCCGCGGTGGCGCGCTGGTGTCGGTTGGGTTGCCGCACCCCGAGCAAACCATCACTACCCAGGCGCTGCAGTTCGCCGGAGCGGGCAAACGCCTGCTCGGATCCTACATGGGCGACTCGGTTCCCGCCCGCGATATCCCCGCCTATCTGGCGCTCTGGCGGGAGGGGAAGCTGCCCGTCGAACTGCTCCACACGGATACCCGGGAGCTGGGTGACCTCAACGAGAGCCTCGACGCCCTCGCCGACGGTCTGGTGGTTCGGCGGATCTTCACCCTCCGGTAGTTGGCCCGGCGCAAGGTCCGCGGGAATCGCGGCTCCCCCGCAGACTCGCGGTTGCGCCGCCACTCCCCTGCGGCCCGGCCACTTTTCCGGCGTGCAGGGGCGCGCATAGGATGTGGAGCATGACTGAACTGCCCGTTGCCCTCATCACCGGAGCCTCACGGGGCATCGGCCTCGCCATTGCCCACGAGCTCGCCCCCACCCACCATCTGCTCCTGGGTGGCCGTGATGCCGCGGCCCTGACGACCCTCGCTCGCGGGTTCCCCTCCGCCGAACCCTTCACGGCCGAACTGACCGAGCTCACGCCCGACCAGGTCCAGGGCATCGACATACTCGACGTACTGGTCCACTCCGCAGGGGTGCTCCAGATGGGACACATAGCGGACCTGACGCCCGAGCAGTGGCGCACCAGTTTCGAGGTCAACGTCTTCGCCGTGGCTAACCTGACCCGACTGTTACTGCCCGCACTTCGCGCCGCCAAAGGTCAGGTAGTGGCCATCAACTCGGGCTCCGGGTACGCCTCCGGCGACGGGTCCGCTGTCTACAGCGGCACCAAGTTCGCGTTGCGCGCATTCACCGATGCCCTGCGCCAGGAGGAGCGCGGCAACGGCGTCCGGGTCAGCTCCATCCACCCGGGCCGGGTAGCCACCGACATGCAGCAGGAACTCCACAATTTTGAGGGCAAGCCCTACCGCCCCGAAGAGTGGATCCAACCCGACCAGGTCGCCAAGGCCGTCCGCCTCGCCGTGAACGCGTCACGCGATTCGGTCATCGAATCGCTGAACATCCGCCCATCCGGGATGGTCTAACCGACCCGCCGAAATCACGCACCATTCGGATCGGTGTTTGGGCGTGCTCAACTCCGCGAAATCACCCGCGGCTTCCCAAACTGCGTCTGCACTCCGGGCGAATACAGTACCGACTCAGGCGGTCCCGCCACCTCGATTCCGGCAGCGCGCACCAACCCGTCATCCAAGTGGTCCACGGTAGCCGGGTGCAATGGCCACGGCGCATGCGTGTTCGGGATGAACAAGGTCCGCCCTGCGAGTTCCGAATGTAGGCCAAACCGTGCCGTGAGGTTTATCGTCAGTGGATCGGCCGCTGCCGACGCCCGGTTCGGCCGGACAGCGAACGACGACGACGCCCCGCCCCGGAACCGCCGCACCGTATAACCGGCGAGCCCCGGATCGGGCACGGGGGCACACCGGGACCAGACGTACGGGATGCCCGCCGCCCGCGCAACCAGTACCACGGCCAGCCGGGAGGCATCAAGGGTCAGGAACACCACCCCGCGCGTCCCGTCCGGCTCACGCGAATACAGCCGAACATTGATCTCACTAAAGGACCCGAAATAGGGCACGGGCATTCCCGAGCCGATCCCCGCACCCACCATCCGGAAGCCGATCAGTCCCACCCAGGCGTCGCCGTCGTACACATCGGGTTCCGTGCCGGGAGGCATGAACTGAGCCGCCGTCGCCACCGGAATCCGCCAGTGCAAGAAAACAGCATCCAGCCACGCCTGGTCCATGATCGGCCAGCTGAGCAGGGGCGGGGATGCCGGCCAGGCAACTGATTCAGCCATGCGAAATCTCCTAGGTCCAGGTCGGTTTCATTCTCCCCTGATCGTATGCCTTGTAGGCTGTGTCAGTGAATGATGAGACCCTCTGGGCAGCAGAAAACCGTGAACACCCGGGGCATTCCGCCCGTTACATCAAGCGCTTCGAGGCGATGCGGGCCGACGGCAAGGACCTGCATGGTGAGGCGCGACTTCTCGATGCAATGGCATCCCGGAGCAGCCGAATTCTCGACGCCGGGTGCGGTACCGGCCGGGTCGGCGGGGAGCTGGCACGGCTGGGACACCACGTCACCGGTGTGGATGCGGACGCGGAACTCGTCGCCGCAGCGCACCGGGATCATCCCGGATCACAGTGGCGGACCGGAGACCTGAGCAGACTGGATCTCGGCGAGTCGTTTGACCTGATCGTCTGCACGGGGAATGTGTTGCCGTTTTTGGCGCCCGGGACGGCACCGGAAGTGCTGCGCCGGCTCGCCGACCATCTGGCCCCGGACGGCAGGCTGGTGGTCGGTTTCGGGAGTGGCCGCGGCTACACCACCGACAGTTTCTTTGCCGACGCCGACGCCGCGGGGCTCGAACGATCCAGCGAGTTCTCCACCTGGGACCTCCGGCCGTGGCGGTCGTCGTCGTCGTTCCTGGTGGCCGTGCTCGCCCGCAAACGCGCCGGTTAAACGACAGACGACGCCCGGTGACAGCCATGAAGGCTTCTCACCGGGCGCCGTCAGACGTGAGGCGCTTAGGCGCGGCTGATACCAGCGCGAGCCATCGCGTCGGTGTAGGCGGCCTGCATTTCCTGGCGCCACATTTCTTGTTTCGCTGGGGATCCCGCAAACGCGCGGTCCCCGGTGGAGCGCACCTTGTAGACCTTGAAGCCGCGGCGCTGAATGGCCCGGTTCTCCAACTGGGTGAGACGGCGCGCCACCTTATGGGCGTCGGTGCCGTGGGCCACGAGGGCCGAGGCGCGGGAGACGCGCTGCAGGAAGGCCAGCAGCGGCTTGACGCCTTCGTCGATCTGCTCAGGGGTGAGCGCCTTTTCCTTCACCTCGGTGACATACCAGGGGTAAACGTTCCAGGGCATCACGAACTTGGGCTGCAGCCCAACGCTCTCATAAATCTCAGCAGTGCGGATGGCACTCTGGTCGTCGTTCTCCGCCGACACAAATCCTGAGGCGAGGCTTGCGCCCGGGTTGGAGAACAGGCTCACAATCCGACACTCGTCGAGGTCATGTGCTGGGTCAATGTAGGGAAGTGAACGGTCCGGCTTCTGCTCGGCCAGAGTGTCACACATCCGGTTGATTTCTTCGATGTTCGGGTCGTAACGTCGTTCCCACTGCTGTGCTCGGTAAGCCGGGTCCGCCATGCGTCGTGCCAATTTTGCCTCCTCGCGGACAATGCCTGAAGTGGCAATAATGTTGTCCGCAGTCTTCCAGCTTACGCGCCCAAGCTGAACGAGGTGACCCGGGTCA
Organism: Arthrobacter sp. TMN-50; assembly: GCF_054511125.1. Lineage (NCBI taxonomy): Bacteria > Bacillati > Actinomycetota > Actinomycetes > Micrococcales > Micrococcaceae > Arthrobacter > Arthrobacter sp. TMN-50. The sequence continues at coordinate 5,835 of NZ_JBTNDG010000009.1, forward strand.
GCCTGGGTGGACCACCAGTGCTTCATTCCGGAGAACAAAATCGAGGATGCCCGCTCCCACCGCCTCGGGCGCGCTGTGGTGAACGGCGTGCGGACTTCCCTCAATCTCCAGGAGGTCTCCTCGCTGGGCTGACTCCGCCAGGGACTGCGACCATCCGGAGCCAGCAATCGGATCCCGGGTACCCCGCATCACCAGAACTGCCTGCTTGACCATCGGAAGGCGTTCTTCGAGCCGGTAAGCCATGGCGACGGCGAGTTGGGAGACGTACCAACGCGGCCCGCAGCGCACCACGTCAAGGAATTGCGAGCTGTTGAGGAGTGGTTTCTCCAATGCCGAGTTGAACGCCAACCGGGGCATCTGGCGAAGAATTGTGCGCTGCTTGGCGTCAATGGCGGCCCCGATCAGGACCAGGCTGCTCACCAGATCCGGGCGGCTAATAGCCAACTCGGTGGCGCTTTGCACCCCCATCGAATGCCCCACTACAATGCACGGGCCAACACCGATGTGGTCCAGCAGTGCCCCGATCAGCTCGGCGTTGGCCGGATTGGTGAGCTTTTCTGCCGGTCTACCGGTCCACCCGTAGCCCGGCAGATCAATGAGATAGGTATCACCATGCTCGGCGAGGACACTGCTGAGGCGTTTGAAGTAGCGGTGGGACATTCCGATGCCGTGGATAAAGACAAATGTTCGCTGCGCGGTCAGGTCGCCGGTAACCGAACCCGCAGTACTAACCCCTGTGTGCATCAGCGGGTATGCCCGACACTGCCGGTCACCAACAGTGACGCTGTGGAAATCGGTGATGTCCGACGACGGCGCGGCACCAGCCCTCCGGCTGAGCACAGTGTGGACGTGGGAGAGGACAGCAAGCGGCCCCTTTCGCCCGGTAGCCGGTGGCTTCGCATCGACCGACGGCGCGTGATCATCTCGCCGAAGGAAAGCAAGGACCGCTTGGGTAACCTCCTTGGCACCACCACGATGCGCGACGTGGGGTTGACCGGGGATTTCCACCAAACGGCCGTCCTTCGCTTCGGCAGCAAGGCGCAAGCACCAGGGTTGCCTTGAAACCGGGTCATTGCTACCGCGAATCACGAGCACCGGCTGGGTTGCTAACGGGAGGCGTTCATGGATGTTGTAGTTGAGCATCACCGGGAGTTCAGTGAAGTACCAGGGCAAGCCGCACCGCGCGTAGTCGGCCAGAACCATCGCGTTGGTGAGGGGTCGCTCCCTCAAACTATCCAGTCCAAGGGCGAACGAATGCCACACCGCGGATCGGCGGGTAGGGTCGGTGACCGGCCCGATCAGGACCAGGTCCGTCACCAGATCGGGCCGCTGAACGGCGAGTTCCGTCACAAATTGGGCGCCCATCGAGTGGCCGATGAGTACGCAGGAACGAATGCCTGCCTGATCTAGGGTTCGCCCGAGCGCGGCGGCGTAGGCGTCGATCCCCAACTGCTGTCCCGGTTTAGGGGTTCCGCCAAACCCCGGCAGGTCCAATACATGGGTGTTGCCATGAAGGGCGAGCTCCGGCTGGAGCCGGTCGAAGTAACGGTGGGACATCCCGATGCCGTGCACCATGACGAAATTGGGGGTGTCGGAGACGGCTCCCAGCAAGGTGACCGACCGGAGACGGCAGGCAAGTGCATCCCCGGCTTCGGGAGAGGTGGGGGTCATAGTGGTACACCTGACGGGCTAGTCACGGGGAGGAGGCTGGGGGCGGCGATTTCCAGCAGAAATCGCACTGCATCACGGTGTAGACCCTACGACGCAGCACGGAAGAAAGCAAGCTTGCTTATAAAAGCATTGACCGGCGGCAAGTTGAACCCAACCCGTAAGCGGGTGGTAGGAACAACGACGGCTAATTAGGCGTCATCGCCATAGATGAATCTTTTCGCGAAAGCCACCGCCTTCTTGAACGCGTCGTTGCGGAGCGAGATTTCGTCAGCAGCGTCGCTGGTTTCGAGGTACGCCGTGCTACCGGGCCGGAGCACCCAGATGTCTCCATGCGGCGGGAGGTAGAACACGCCGAAGGAACGCTGCGTCTGATCGTCACCCCAGATGGGGACCGCCGCTACCGCCGCCCCGGTGTCCACGTTGATCCACTGCGCGCGGGGTTGTGGTTCAGCCCCAGCCGCCGGATCCAGGAACGGTGCGGCACCCTTTCCCCAGCGTTCCTCAAAACGCTCGTAGAAGGCCGGAACAAGCTGAGCGTCATAACGGCGCCATCCGGTCATTGCACTCTCCTTGCCTCGCGTGAGCGTGGACTTCTCCAACGAGTGGGGTGGCTCCCGTTGCCCCCCGGCGGGAACCACCCCTGCCTCACTGTTGGCCCCGCATCAGGCGTTAATTTCCTGCCGGGACTGTCCGTTGCTTTCGATTTCGATCCGTCGCGGCTTAGCCTTCTCAGCAATCGGGACACGCAGGGTCAGGACGCCGCCGTCGTAACTGGCTTTCACGCCATCGGTATCCAGCGTGTCACCCAGGATCAACTGCCTACTGAACACCCCACGGGGGCGCTCCGCGGCGATCAGCTCGATGCCATCTGGGGCCGAGGGTCGTCGTTCGGCACGGACGGTGAGCACGTTGCGCTCCACATCAAGATCAATGGATTCCGTGTCGACACCGGGAAGGTCGAAGGTTACTACAAAGTTCTCCCCTTCCTGCCAAGCATCCATCGGCATGGCAGCAGGCCGGGCCGTGGTGCCCAGAACCTGCTGGGCCAGTCGATCCAGCTCGCGGAATGGGTCGGTACGCATCAACATGGTTCCTACTCCTTAGCATCTTGAGTTGATGAATATCGCGTCGGCCACCTGCGGTGACTGACATAAATTTTTATAGCACCGGTGAGAAACCGATGCAAGAGGAATGTTTCAGTAATTTGGGACGCAATCCGGGGGTCTATGGCGCAGGCAAACTATGGGACGAATTGAACGCCGGGACTAGGCTCGGCCCTTCAAAATCAGCTTCCAGTACACCCATGGCAGGATGCGCCGCTCGAGGATGAAGGTGACGCGATGCTCCCGCATGATGCCTTTCCACGGGATGGAGGGCTTGGCGCGGTACTGGTCATCAAACTCGGAGAACACCACAGTGGATCGTGACACGGTGAATGGGCAAGCGGAGTAGTTGTTGTACGAGGCGGTGGCACTTTTCCCCTTGAGGACCGCCATCAGATTCTTAGCAACCGCCTGGGTCTGTTGGCGAAGGGCAGCGCCTGACTTGGAGTTCAGGGTGGCCGCGGCGTCGCCGAGGGACCAGACGGAGGGATACCTGATGGAACGCAGCGTCTTGGGATCCACCTGCACAAAGCCCGATGGGTCGCCGGGCGCTGGCAGATCAGTGGTTTTGAGCCAGTCTGGCGCCGACTGCGGCGGGACGGCATGCAACACATCGTAGGCAAGAGTCTGGCTGCTGCTGGCACCGTTGTCGCGGACCGTGACGGTCCGCGCACCCGCATCCACCTCGGTGATCTCGCTGTTCACGCGCAGTTCTATCCCGTACTCGGCGATCTTGCGGGTGAGTTCCTCGTTGGCCACGTCTTCGGGGAACACTGTGGGCGTCGGAACGATCAGCACCACCCGAATGTTCTCCAGAACGCCCTGCTGGGCCCAGTAATCGCAGGCCAGGTACACAGGTTTCTGCGCGGCTCCCCCGCAGGTCAGTGGACCGGGTGGCAGGTTAAAGACAACAGTCCCCCGCCGCGCGGCTTGCAATAGGTTCCAGGCCTTGGGCGCAAGTTCAATCTCGTAGTTCGACGCACCATATTCGGACGCCATTGCATCGGCCAAACCGGGCACCGCGTCCCAATTCTTCTGGATTCCAGGGCAGACCACCAGTTGGTCGTAGCGAACCCAGGTGCCGGATGCCAGGTGGACAGTGTGCTGTGCCGCGTCGACGTCGACAGCTGCATCCTTGATCCACTGAACCCCGCGGGGAATCACTGAGGCCTGCGGACGGATGGCTTCGGAGGCCTCGGCGGTCCCGCCCGCTATATGGGAGAACAGCGGCTGGTAGAGGTGATCGGCGCTCGGTTCCACCACCGCAATATCCTTGGCACCGTACCGGCGCAATCGCGCCGCCAGGGAGATCCCAGCGTTGCCGCCACCAATCACGACTATCTGATGGTGGGTTACGGTTGTGGCCCCGGCAGCGGTCATCGTCTAGTGCGACTTCTCGGTCAGGGCGCTGGCCTTATGAGCTGCACGGGCTCCAGTCTTGCCGGACTCGACAACGTACTGGGGCTCGTCGTCGCTGGCCCGGCGGGTATTGCCGTCCAGCTGGAAATCGCTGGTCTTCTTCTCCACAATCGTTCCGTGAGTGGTGCCCTGCGGAGTGTTCCACTCCACCTTCGTTCCTCTGCTCAGTGCCACCGTGACTCCTCCTAATTGAAAGTGTGCTTACAGCCTACGTGTAGTCCGGGCTGGGAGATCGAATCACTGGTGGACGGCGATCCCGGACGAGCAGAGGGACAGACCACCTGGGCCTGTCCCTCTGCTATGGACTTGTTATCGTCCAGAATTCACACTTGCTTAGCGACGGTTGGTGAACCCGCTCAGCACGTTTTTTGGGCGCTGCATTTCGCCCTGCTGCGCACCGAGGAGGATGACCGCTCCGCTGACGGCAGGCAGGATCCACTGAATAACCTTCAGCTGCTTCTGGGCCGTCGCCAGCTCAGTTGAACTCGAGGCGCCAGGCTCGGTTGCGCCCTGTGCGCCCTGATCGGCGAGTTCCCCGACCTTCTTGCCGAGAATGCCGGCGTACAGCGACAGACCCATTCCGGCTACTGTCACCACTGACTTGATCGTGGTGTTCGCTAGGGCGCCATCTTGCCCAGCAACCCGGTCCTTGTTGCCGAGGATCAGGCCGACGCCACCAATGGCGTGCGCCCCGAAGGCTGCAGCCTGAATGGGGGTCCACTTGGCCCAACCAGCCGCTGCCAGGCGGGTACGTTCTTTCGGGTCCTTGGCCTCGGCTGCCGCACCGTTGAGGCCCACGGCACCCATCAGTGATCCACCGAACCACGCGGCGGCGCTCAAGTCGTGGACGGATCGTGCCAGTAGATTTCCAGCCATAAAGATCACTCCTTGCTATCGGTCTTCCGTCTCGTGACGGAAAGAATCATGCCCTAAGCATACTTACTATGTGCTGGTCTTGCTACCACTTCTGAAATGGGCTGGATCCGAGCACACTTCTCCGCGGGCTATCCACTAGGCTTCCGGCATGAAGCGCACGCCGCCGTCCACTCCTGCTACGGTGGCCCTCACCACGGCCGGGATTCCCTTCACCGTTCAGAGCTACGCGCACGATCCGAAGTCCGGCAGCTTTGGAGCAGAGGCTGCAGCAGCCCTCGGCGTCGAGGCCTCCCGTGTCTTCAAGACTCTGATGGTGGATGTCGACGGCGTTCTCATGGTCGCCGTCGTCCCCGTTTCCAGCACCCTGGATCTGAAGGCGTTGGCTACCGCGTGCGGGAAGAAGAAGGCGGCGCTTGCCGACCCAGTACTTGCCCAGCGGCGGGCCGGCTACGTGTTGGGCGGAATTTCGCCGGTAGGCCAGCGGCAGCGCAGCCCGACGGTGGTGGATGAGTCAGCCCTGAAATTTAGCAGCATTTTGGTATCCGGCGGGCGCCGCGGATTGGAAATTGAGCTGGCCCCGGCGGATCTCATCCGGGTGAGCGGCGCAATGGTCGCCCCTATCAGGGCCGACTGAAACACGCACCCGCCGGAGGTCGCGGACCGGTCCAGCCCTACCTCAACCGGTCGAGGGCCTCGATGATCTGCGGCACCTCGGTGCGTCGGGTGTAATCGACGTGCACATCGGCGAACCGGACGGTGCCGTCCTGGTCCACCAGCAGGACCGTGGGGAACGGAATGCCCGCCGTCGAATCGGCGTTGCTGTCCGCCACATCGAAGCCTAGCTCCGAATGCGCTTCACGGGCGTCCGGACTTGGTTCCGTGAGGAGGCCTAGGTGACGGGCAAGCCGGCTTGCCGGATCCGACAGCACGGTGAAGCCAAGCTCACCGTTCTCGACGGCGGCTCGGGAGCCATCCGGCGTCTGCGGGCTGATGGCAATGAGCTGGATGCCGCGCTCCGTCAGCGTTGGAAGCAGGTCCCGCTGGTAGGTCTTGAGGGTGATGTTGCAATAGGGGCACCATGCGCCACGATAGAAAACGACGACGGCGGCTGCCTCCGCGAGCACCTGGCCCAATCCGATCGGTGAACCATCGACAGTAGTCAGCACGGCGTTTGGAACCGTGTCACCCTCCGCAATGACTTCCTGCGGGAGCCCCCGTGCGGTGAGATCCTCCTGCTCCCGGGCAAACACCGCCGACAACTCGGGGCCGATCTGCTCAGTGAAGCCGGTGTTGAAGTGGTCTACCTGTTCTGCGATGCTGCCGGACATAGTGGTCTCCTTCGATAGGGCCTGCTGAACCTGTCTGCCCCTACGGTAGAGCACCCGAACACCGCCCAGCCAGCGCTTGGTAACATCGTGCAACAAACGGCCGCCGCACACCCAGGATGACCAGCGGCAGCGACCAATGGTGCCCTGCCGCACCACGGCAGTATTCCGCTAGAGTCATGAAAATGAAAAGTGGCCTGCGGACCCCCGGTGCGCCGTGATCGACGACGACACAGTGGAATCCCAGCGGCCCACCACCGCACCAGCCTTTGTGCTCGCTCAGCTACGCCGTGCCATCATTGCCGGCGATTTAGTCCCCGGCCAGCCCCTCCGGCAGGACGCGCTCGCCGAACGCTTCGGCGTGAGCCGGGTGCCCCTCCGCGAAGCCTTCAAAGTCCTCGAAGGTGAAGGGCAGGTGGTCTACACTCCGCACCGAGGCTACAAGGTGGCCACCCTCTCCCTCACCGACCTGCTCGAGGTTTACCGCATCCGTGAACTCCTTGAGGCCGAGGCCGTGCGGGTGGCGATCAGGAGATCGGACGACGACGTTGTCGGCGAGCTGAGGGCTGCGGCGCAGGAAGTGGAGACTGCGAGCGCCGATGGCGACCTGCTCACCATGACCGAGGCCAACCGCCGATTCCACTTCCTGATGGTGACCGAAGCCCGGATGCCACGCCTCGAGAAGCTGATCCAGGTGCTGTGGGACGCCACCGAGACCTACCGGTTTGTCTACTACGGCGATGAGGTCAATCGGCACCGGGTCGAGGATGAGCATCGGCGCATCATTGATGCCTTCGCCGACCGCGATACAGACCGGGTCATCACGCTGCTCAATGAACACCGCAACCATGCGGTCGACGCCCTGAGAACGTTCCTCGACGCCCCCTAGTTGTTTACCCCACGCAAATATTTTTATGTGATGCGGGTTACATTTTGCCTGCTAATTGGATACAGTATCCAAATGAGCTGGTCAACGCCGCGCACGTCCACGCGGACCTCCCTTCGCCTGAACCAGCTGCCAGCGCGGAACACATCGGTCAGGCAGCGTTCATGAGCGATTGGCTCGGCCTGAGCGGTCAGCGGGTTTTGGTCGCTGGCGCCGGCGGAATCGGTAGCGCTCTGGCGGGCGCTTTCGCTGACGCGCAGGCAAACGTCGTGGTCGCTGATGTGAACCCGGCTGGACTCGCTGCATTGGATCCGCGGGTCCGCCCCCTTGAAGTCGATTTGTCGACGACGGCGGGCTGCGAGGACGCTGTCGCCCGCGCTGCAGCCGAACTCGGTGGGCTCGACGTGCTGGTGCACGCGGTGGGAGTCAACAACCGGGTCCCGCTCCTGGACACCACCGATGAGGACTGGGATCGGATGATCTCCATCAACCTCACCAGCGCCTTCCGCCTCGGCCGGGCTGCCGGCAAGCTGATGGTCGCCGCCGGCTACGGCCGTCAGGTCTACTGCTCCTCCGTCTCCAGCCTGCTCGCCCACCCAGACCACGGCCCCTACGCCGCCAGCAAGGGCGGCCTCAATCAGCTCCTGCGCGTGATGGCCCGCGAATGGGCGGCCGACGGCGTCACCGTCAACGCCGTCGCCCCCGGCTATGTGGAAACCGAACTGACCCGCGGGCATCTGGACAAGCCCGGCGTCCGCGACCACTACACCTCACTGGTCCCTGCCGGCCGGCTCGGCACCACCGGCGACCTCACCGGCCCGGCCCTCTTCCTCGCCTCCCGCCAGGCCGCCTTCGTCACCGGCCATGTGCTCTACGTTGACGGTGGGCGGACCCTTGTCTGAGCAAGCGTTGTCGGAACCGCAGCCGACCGAAAAAGCCGACGGCGGCCGCTTTCCCTTGCTCGAGCCCGGTGCCCTCGACGAGGAGCAGTTGGCCCTCTACAACACGATCGCCGGCCCACCCCGGGCTGGCGGCCCATTCCTGGTGGTTGACGACGACGGCCACCTCGCCGGCCCATTCAACGCCCTGCTCTACGCCCCTCAGATCGGCCAGGCTGTCCAGGCGCTCGGCGCCGCACTGCGCTTCGGCGGGAAACTGCCCGCCCGCACCCGGGAACTGGTGATCTGCGCCGTCGCCGCCGAACGCTGCTCAGCCTACGAGTGGTACGCCCACAGCCGTGTGGCCCTCACCGTGGGAATCACCCCCACGGAACTGGACAACCTCCGAGGGGGTTTTGTACCGGCGGAGTTGCCCGACGACGAACGGTCGGCCCTCACGTTCACCGCGGCCCTCCTCAACGGGCGGACAGTCTCCGATGCTGACCACGCGGCCACACTCGAGCACCACGGGCACGAAGGCATCACCGAACTGTCCATCCTGGTGGGCTACTACCGAGCCCTATCCGGACTGCTCGCCGCCGGCGACGTGAACGCGCCGGTTGTCAACGCACAGGCCACCAACGCGCTGGCCACCCACGAATCCACCCCCAATTCTCATCCTCAATCGCACATCACCACCACTAAGGGAGAACACCCATGACAACCTCACCACTGCACCGTCGCAGGGTCCGGCTTGCCGCAGCAGCACTCACCGTCCCCGCACTGTTCCTGTCCGCCTGCGGCAGCCCCGACACCAGCGGCGGAGGAAGCGGAAGCGGTGGCGGTGACGCCAGCGGCGCCGCCGAGGGCGGCACACTCTCCATCGCCACCGGCGGCACCGGTGGCGTTTACTACCCCCTCGGCGGCGGGTTCGCCACCGTGATCCGCGACAACGTCGAGGGCTACGACGCCACCGTCCAGGAAACCAACGCCTCCGTCGACAACATGCTCCTGATTGAAAACGGTTCAGCCCAGCTGGCATTCGCCGTCGGTGACGTTGTTTCCGACGCCGTCGAGGGCGTCAACGACTTCGACGGCAACCCGATCGAAATCTGCTCACTCGGCAACACCTACAACAACTTCATGCAGGCTGTCACTGTTGACGGCACCGGCATTGAGGGTGTGGCTGATATGGAAGGCAAGGTCGTCTCGGTCGGTGCCCCCGGCTCGGCCACCGAGGTCGCTGCCCTGCGTATACTTGAAGCTGCCGGCATTGACCCCGATTCGGGCTTCGAACGCCGTCAGCTCGGCGCCGCTGAAACAGTTGCCGCACTGCGTGACGGCACCATCGACGCCGGTTTCTGGTCAGGTGGCTTGCCCACTGGCGCGCTGATCGATCTGGCCAGCGACGGCGACATGAACCTCCTCAACATCGGTGAATACGCCGAGCAGCTCTCCACCGAATACGGCGAGTATTACGTCGAGGAAGACATCCCCGCCGATACCTATGAGGGCCAGACCGAAGCGGTCTCAGCGATCGTCTCACCGAACATCCTCGTTGCCAGCCCTGAGATGGACGAACAACTGCAGCATGACATCACCGCGGCGATCTTCGACAACGTTGAAGCCCTCACCCAGGTGCACCCCGCCGCCGTCGAATTGGACGCCGCCACCGCTGGAGAGATTTCCTACATCGACACCTGCCCCGGAGCTCAGAAGTACTTCGACGAAGCCGCAGGCTAAGCACTGATGCGCAAGCCCGCCGTCGTCGTCGCCGTCCTGGTGTGCCTTGGCACGCTGGGCGGTGGAGCGTTCGCGGTGGCCGCCCAGGACAGTCCTGATCAGGACACTCCAGGACGCCACATCGTGATCACCACCGACGGCGGCGGGCTGGCGGCGGTGCCCCTTTCAGGGGACACCTTCGCGGTCAGTTACCGCAATTCGCTCTACGGAACCATTGCCGAGGAACGCTACACGGTCCTCCCCGACGGCAGTTTCCGGCTCGACCAGATCGCCGCCGACCAACTCGCGGTGCTCGAAGAGTATTACGGTGTCCCCGGCGCCCCCACTCGCGCGGATCCCAACGACCGGCGGAACTTTGTGGTCGACCCAGACCCAGCACACCCAGCCGTGTTCAGCGACCTTTCTATTGCCGCCACCGATCTCGGTGAACGCACCCTCCACCTGCCCGGAACAGCGCCCGTTTCGCTGTGGGACATGGTCGACGACGATCAGCCCTTCATCCTGCTAGACATCAAGGAGACCCCATGACCGAGCGAATTGACGGCGACGGCGCCGTCAAGGCCGGCAAGCAGCACCGCCCCACCCCGGACGAGGCAATCGACCCGAGCCGCCGCGACCAGGTGAGAATCCCCGACGATGCCTCGGTCAACCCGATGGACCGCAACGACGCCATCGACGAGGATGCGCTGATCGCCGAGTTTGAGGCAGAAAAGCCCGCCCGGCAGCTGACCGGCACCCCTGCACTCGTGGTCAAGGTGGTGGGTGCCGGGCTGTCGCTGTTCGCCCTGTACTGGGTGTTCAACCCGATGGCCACACAGTTCTACCTGCCCGCGTTCCTGATGATCGGGCTATCCCTGACCTTCCTGGTATACCGGGGGTGGGGCCGGTCGGAGAAGATCAAGGACGCCGGGAAATCCGACAACCCCCACGTTTTTGACTGGGCGCTCGCCGTCGTCGCCGTGGTGCCGTTCGCGTACATCATCTCCGACTGGGACTCATTCTTCCGCCGCGCCATCAATCCCACCTACCTCGACCTAGCCATGGGTGTCATAGCCATCCTGGTAGTCCTGGAAGCCGCCCGGCGGACGGTCGGCATCTTGGTGCCACTGGTGGTGATCGGGTTCTTCGCCTACGCCTACTGGGGCCCTTACATTCCGGCACCGTTCACTACCTCGTCCTTCGACTGGATTCGGCTCGTGGGCCACAACGTGATGGGTACTCAGGGCATTTTCGGGGTGCCGACCGACGTCGCTGCCACCTACATCATCCTGTTCACCATCTACGGCGCGGTGCTCGGCGCCTCGGGCGCCACCAAGTTCTTCATCGACCTCTCCTTTTCGGCGTTCGGCCAGTCGAAGTCCGGCCCCGGCCGGACCGTCACTCTGGCGGGCTTCCTGCTGGGTACCGTGTCAGGCTCCGGCGTCGCCACCACGGTCACCCTCGGTGGCATTTCCTGGCCGCTGCTGCGCAAGGCCGGTTACCCGAAGGAACACGGCGGTGGCATTCTGGCCGCCGCGGGTATCGGCGCGATCATGTCGCCTCCCACCCTCGGCGCTGCGGCGTTCATCATTGCCGCCCTCCTCGGGGTGTCCTACCTGCAGGTGCTGATCTGGGCCACCATTCCGACCCTGCTCTATTACTTCGGCATCATCCTCGCTATCGAGATGGACGCCCGACGGTTCAAGACCAAGGCCGTCGCCATGGATCACAAGCCCGTGGGTAAGCTGCTGCTGCGCTTCGGCTACCATTTCAGCTCGCTAATCGCGATCGTCGCATTCATGGCCTTGGGCATGACCCCGTTCCGCGCCGTGGTGTTCGCAACCGTCCTCGCCTTTGTGCTGAGCTTCTTCGACCGCGCTTCCTGGATGACCCCGAAGCGGATCTTCGATGCCCTGGCCACCGGCGCCACCGGCGCCCTCTCCGTCATCCCCGTGATGGCTGCGGCAGGCCTGATCGTCGGCATCATGACCCTGACCGGTCTGGGTCTCAAGCTCGCCAGCATCATCGTCGACTTCGCCGGCGGCAGTCTGCTGCTCACAGCGATCTTCTCGGCCATCGCCGTGATCCTGCTCGGTCTGGCCGTCCCGGTCACCGCGAGCTTCATTATCTCTTGGGTGATCATCGGACCCGCCCTGCAGGACGTGGGCGTTCCCGGCTTCGCCGCGGCAATGTTCATCTTCTACTACTCCGTGCTCAGCGAGGTATCGCCTCCGACGGCGCTCTCACCATTCGCCGCATCCGCGATTACCGGCGGCAAGCCGATCAAGACCATGTGGCTCACCTGGCGGTACACCCTGTCCGCCTTCCTGGTGCCGTTCATCTTTGTGCTCTCCGGTTCCGGTGTGGGACTGCTGCTCCAGGGCGGCGTCGCAACCGTGGCGCTGGCCCTCTCGGTGTCGCTCGTCGCAGTTGCGTCGCTCGCGGTCTCCACGGGTGGCTGGCTCATCGGGCCGGCCCGCTGGCCCGAACGGGTCATCCTGGGCATCGGCTCTCTGCCGCTGCTCACCCTCGACCCGCTGTACATCGGAATCGGCGTCGCGATCATCGCCGTCGGCGTGCTCGTCCACATGATCGGACGGAAACGTCACCCGTACGATCCGGACACCGACCCGGCAGTGGCGGACTCAACTGATGCTGCCGATGCGGGTGCCGATTCCGCGTCCAGCACGACGTCGGCCACCTCCTCGGGGACCGCAGCGCACCGCGCGCCGTCGCCGTCAACCACATCACCGAAGGCAACGGACCCCACCGCTTCATGACCCAAGCACCGTCGACGCACGCAGCGGTCACCATGCTGCAGGCCGTCTCCGTCACCACCACAGGGGTGCTTCCTGCCTTCCTGCTGGGTGCGTTGGCGGTGCAGATCCGTGGGGACCTGGATATTGGCCCGGCACAGATGGGAATGGCCGCGGCCACCCTGTTCACCGTGTCCGGGGTGCTGGCCCGCCCGCTCGGCGGGCTGGTGCAGCGAATTGGTGCGGCGAAAGGCATGGTCGCCTCGGCGACTCTCGCCGCCGTCGCGCTGGCTGGCGCCGGACTGGCACCGACGTTCGCGTTGCTGATCGTCGCCTTGTTCGTGGGTGGTCTGGCCAACGCGATGGCCCAGCCGTCGGCGAACCTGGGCATCTCCCGGGCGGTCAATCCGAACCGGCTGGGGCTGGCGTTCGGCGTCAAACAGTCCTCCATTCCAGCGGCCTCGATGATCGCCGGGATCGCCGTCCCGGTCATTGCCCTCGCCGTGGGCTGGCGGTACGCGTTCCTGCTCGGCTCGCTGATGGCCGTCGCCATTGCCGTCTGGGCTTTTTTCAGCGCACCCGGCACCCGTCCCACCCAACCCGGGGAAACTCCCAGGGCCGACCGCGGCACCCCCAGGGGCGGCCTGGTGATGCTGAGCGTGGGCGCCGGGTTCGCCGCCGCCGCAGCGACGTCATTGGGCGTGTTCCTGGTGGACTCGGCCGTGGAGTCCGGGATGGCGCCCGGAACTGCCGGGATGTTGTTCGCTGGCGCAGCGCTGCTGGGGCTGGTGATCCGCATCCTGCTGGGCCTCGCCATGGACAAGTATCCGCACCGCAGCCCCCTGGTGCTGATCACCAATCTGCTGGCGCTCGGCGTGATCGGGTACCTGCTTTTGGCGCTGGGCACCAGTTCGCTGCACTTCGTTCTCGGAGCTCTGCTCGCTTATGGCGCCGGCTGGACCTGGCCCGGTCTGGTGCACTTCGCTGTGGTGCGGGACAACCGCGCCAATGCTGCCACCGCCACCGGGGTCATCCAGACCGGGTTGTCCCTGGGCGCCGCGGCCGGGCCGCTGCTGTTCGGGCTGCTGACCGCCGCCACGTCGTATGACACCGCCTGGCTCGCGGCCGCCGTCGTCGCCGGTCTGGCCGCCGTGACCTTCACCGTGGCGCGGCGCATGATTCGCCGGTCGCGGGCAGTTGCCGCCGCCGAAGTACCGGAATCCGCTAACCCGGCTGACACGTTGACCCCAATGGAGGAGAAAAGATGACGCCCACGCGTTTCGCAGTGGTGGGAGGTGGCATTGTTGGTGCCGCCGTCGCCCGCCGGCTGTTGCAGGTTCAGCCCGACGCCCACGTCACAGTGCTCGAAAAGGAGCCCATCCTCGCCGGTCATCAGACCGGCCGGAACTCCGGCGTCGTGCACGCCGGGCTGTACTACACACCCGGGTCGCTGAAGGCGCGGCTCTGCCGGCAGGGCGTTGACATGCTCAAGGCCTACTGCGCTGAGAAAGACCTGCCCTACGACGAGTGCGGCAAGGTGCTCGTCGCCCGCAATCCCGTCGAGGAAGGCCGGCTCGGCGACATCATGGAGCGCGCCGTCGCCAACGGGGTGCCGGGCGTGCGCATCATCAATCAGGACGAACTGCTGGAACTCGAGCCCCATGTCAAGGGCACCTCGGGCATTCACTCCCCGCACACGGCGATCGTCGACTACGGCGCCATCACCCGGTCCCTCGCCATGGATGTGGAGGCCGCCGGCGGCACCGTCCGCACCAATTTCGAGGTCACCGCGCTGACCGAACGCGCCGGGCAGACGGTGGTCACCGGCAAGCATCACGGCGCCGAAACCTCCGACGCCTACGACATGGTGATTGTCTGTGCAGGATTGCAGGCGGACCGGGTTGCGAAGCTCGCCGGCGACGACGACGATCCCAGGATTGTGCCCTTCCGCGGTGAGTACTACCTGTTGCGTCCCGAGCGCCAGCACCTGGTCCGAGGCCTGGTCTATCCGGTGCCCGACCCCCGGTACCCGTTCCTCGGCGTGCACTTGACGCCGACCACCGACGGCGAGGTTATGGTGGGACCCAACGCGGTGCTGGCCCTGGCCCGCGAGGGCTACAAGTGGTCCACCATCTCCCCGCGCGATCTCAAGGACGCGGTGATGTACTCGGGCTTCCGGTCCTTCGCGAAGCAGCACTGGCGCACCGGTGCCGCCGAGATGCTTGGGTCGCTGAGCAAGCGCCGGTTCGTCGCCGAGGCCCGCAAGTACGTCCCGGAGATCACTGCCGACGACGTCGTCCCCGGCCCCCGTGGCATCCGCGCCCAGGCGCTGACCCGTGACGGATCGCTGGTTGACGATTTCCGGATCACCCGGCAGGGGTCAGTGCTGTGCGTCCGCAATGCGCCGTCCCCCGCCGCCACCTCATCCCTCGCCATCGCCGAGCACATTGTCTCGCTGGCACTCGAGAACGCCACTGACCGAAAGGACACCTCATCCCTGTGACTACTTCCCCTATTACGACGCAGCCTGTTTCCCCGCTCGCCCGAGGTCTCTGGGGCGTGCTTGCCACGCCGTTCAGTGGCCCGGACTTCGCCGTCGACGCCGAGTCCCTCCGCAGCGAGGTCCGCCTCTACATCGGATTGAACGCCACCGGCATGGTGGTGCTCGGCGTGTTTGGCGAGGGCGTCTCCCTGGACACCGCCGAGCAGACCCTGATCGTGCAGACTGTCGCCGAGGAAGCCGGTGACACTCCGCTGGTGGTCGGTCTCTCGGCGCGGTCGACGGCGGTCGCCGTCGAGCAGGCACGCACAGCCGTTGCCGCCGCAGGCAACAACCTTGGCGCCCTGATGGTGCAGGCCAACAGCGCCAAACCGGAGCTGCTCGCCGCGCACTTGGGCGCCATCAACGACGTCATCCCCGCCGAGACCGGCGCCGGGATTGTCCTGCAGGACTACCCGGTGGCCTCAGGCGTGAAGATCAGCGCCGCGCAGATCCTCGCCGTCCTTGAGCTGTGCCCGTTCATCAGCGCCGTGAAGTCCGAAGCACCACCCACCGCTGTCCCCATTGCCGCGCTCACCGCAGCCACCACGGTGCCGGTGTTCGGCGGGCTCGGCGGCGTCGGCCTGCTCGATGAGCTGGCCGCCGGTGCAGCAGGCGCCATGACCGGGTTCTCCCACCCGGAAGGCCTACAGGCAGCGCTCACCGCGTTCGCCGACGGCGGTTTCCCCGCCGCCCGCGCGGCGTTTGCCCCATGGCTGCCGCTCGCCAACTTCGAGGGTCAGCCCGGCATTGGACTGGCGCTGCGCAAGGAGATCCTGCGCCGCCGCGGCATCATCGCCGACGCCGCGGTTCGCCCTCCCTCCCCCACCTTGCCGCCGGCACTTGCCGACATGATCGACGCCCACCTTGATGCTGTGAAGGAAATTGCCTGATGGATACCGGACTTGAAGGGAAAAACGTATTGGTGCCGGGCGCGAGTTCGGGCATCGGCCTGGCCATCGCGCAGGCGCTGGCCGATGAGGGTGCCAATGTGGTCCTCGCCGCCCGCCGCGAGGACGTGGTGCAGGCCGAAGCGGCCAAGCTGCCCTCCGCCGTCGGGATCGCGATGGACCTGACCGACGACGGCGCCCCCGCCGCCCTGGTGGAGGCCGCCGAGAAGGCGTTCGGGCCGATCGATGTGCTGATCCTCAACAGCGGCGGCCCGCCTCCCGGCGGCGCAGCTGACGTCAGCGATGAGCAAGCCCTTGCCGCGGTGCACCAACTGCTCCTGCAGCACATGCGCCTGACCAACTTGGTGCTGCCCGGCATGCGCGAGCGCGGCTGGGGCCGCATCGTCGCCGTCGGGTCCAGCGGGGTTCAGCAGCCGTTGCCCAACCTGGCGCTCTCCAACATCGGCCGGGCCGGGCTGGCCGGCTACCTCAAGACCCTCGCCGCTGAAGTGGCCGCCGACGGCGTCACTGTGAACATGGTGCTCCCGGGCAGGATCGACACGGACCGGGTGGCCTCACTCGACGCCGCAGCGGCCAAGCGCACCGGCAGCACCCCCGACGAGGCCCGCGCAGCGTCGGAAAAGACCATCCCCGCCGGACGGTACGGTGCGCCCGAGGAGTTCGGCGCCGTCGTCGCCTTCCTCGCCAGCGTCCCCGCAGCTTATGTGACTGGGGAACAGATCCGTTGCGATGGCGGGCTGGTCCGCGCCTACTAGCTCCTGCAGTTCCCTCGATCCTCTCGGCTCTCAACCTCTCGATACAGAACAGAAAGAAGCGCTGACCATGCATTTGGCCTCAGTACGCGAAGGCGACGACGAGCTCGCCGCAGTGATCCACCCCGAGCGCGGCGTCGCGCTGGTCCGCGACCTCATTCCCGGCTTCTCCGGCGACCTGCTGGAACTGCTGGCCACCGATTCGCTCGGGAAGCTGGAGTCGTTCGCCGAGTCGGCGGACACCGCCGTCTTCCGTGACCGCGATTCGGTGACCTTCGGTGCCCCGTACCGGCATCCGCGGATGCTGTGGGGCATCGGCTTGAACTATGTTGAGCACGCGTCGGACCTGTCCGAGGGCGTCCCGGACGAACCGGCGTCGTTCATCAAGGGCGATCACACCATCATCGGCCCGGGCGAAAACATCACCATCCCGCACCAGAGCGTTCGCACCACCGCTGAAGCGGAACTGGGCCTCGTCATCGGGAGCTACTGCCGCGACGTGGAGCCGGAGGACGCGCTGTCCTACGTAGCCGGCGTCGTCACCCTGCTGGACCAGACCGCCGAGGACATCCTGGAGAAGAACCCCCGGTTCCTCACCCGGTCCAAGAACTTCCCCGGCTTCTTCTCCTTCGGGCCGGAGATCGTGCCGCTCGCCGAGGTGACGGACGACGCCGGGTCGCTGGCCGCCGTCGAGGTGTCCACCGTGATCAACGGTGAGGTGCACCGCAGCAACGTGGTGGGCAACATGAGGTACTCCCCCGAGTACCTGGTCAGTTTCCACAGCAAGGTGATGCCGCTCTACCCGGGCGACATCATCTCCACCGGCACCCCCGGCGCCGTGCACATCAAGGCGGGCGACGTGGCCGAGTGCCGCATCCCCGGCGTCGGTGTGCTCAGCAACCCAGTGGTTGATCAGGAAGCCAATCATCAGGAAGGCCGTGGCGGTAGTGAGTAACAAGCCCGACGACGGATTCCCGGCGGGACCTCTGGACGGCATCAAGGTGGCCGACTTCTCCAGGGTGCTCGCAGGACCGTTTGCCTCGATGATGCTGGCCGATTTCGGGGCCGACGTGATCAAGGTGGAAAGCCCCTCCGGCGATGACACCCGCAGCTGGACGCCGCCGGTGGACGAGTACGGGGTGGGTACGTATTTCTCCAGCGTGAACCGCAACAAGCGTTCGGTGGTGTGCGACCTGGCCACTCTCGAGGGGCAAGCGGCGGCGCTGGAGATCGCGTTGACGGCCGATGTCGTCATTGAGAACTTCCGTCCCGGCATCATGGAACGGTTCGGGCTGGACTACGACTCCCTCAAGGACCGGAGGCCCGATCTGATCTACTGCTCCATCACCGGGTTCGGCAGCACCGCCGGCGCGCACCTGCCGGGCTATGACCTGCTGGTGCAGGCCGTCGGCGGGCTGATGAGCGTCACCGGCGGGCTCGACTCCGAGCCCAGCAAGGTCGGCGTCGCCCTGGTGGACGTGGTGACCGGACAGAACGCCGTCGTCGGGATCCTCGCCGCCCTGCGGTCCCTGGAGCAGACCGGGGTGGGCCAGCGGGTCGACGTGAACCTGTTGTCGTCGTTGCTGTCGGGGCTGGTGAACCAGGCGTCGAGCACGCTGGCCACCGGCGAATCGCCGCAGCGGATGGGCAACGCGCACCCGAGCATTGCCCCGTACGAGACGCTGCGGACCGCCGATGGTCCGCTGGCGGTCGCCGTCGGGACTGACAAGCAGTTCGCCGGTCTGGTCCGGGTGCTCGGCGTACCCGAGCTCTCCAGCGATGAACGGTTCGCCGGCAACTCAAACCGGGTGGCCAACCGGGTGGCGCTGAAGTCCCTGCTGGAACAGCAGCTGGGATCGAAGTCCGCCGCCGAGTGGTCGGAGCTGCTCAGCGTCGCGGGTGTGCCGGCCGGGAAGGTGAACTCGATTGTCGAGGCGCTGGAACTGGCTGACACGCTGGGCCTGGCCCCCGTCGTCGAGATTGCCAATGCCGACGGGTCGCGGACCAGCCAGCAGGTCGCCAACCCGATCCACCTTTCCGGGACTCCCGCCCGGTACCGGCGTCCGCCGCCCCTGTTGGGCGAGCACACCGGCGCCGCCTTTGACGTCCCCGCCGTTCCCGCACTGCACCACCTACAGTGAAAGCAGGATCCCCAATGACTTCCTCAACAGTTGAAAGCAGAACCATGACTGACATGTCAGACCTGATCGGTATTGAAGGCCTCCTCTCCCCCGAGGAAATCACCCTGCGCGAGACCGTCCGGTCCTTCGTGGACGCCGAAATCAAGCCGAACATCGCCCAGTGGTACGACGACGCCGTTTTCCCGATGGAGATTGTCCCGCAGATGGCCGAGCTGGGCCTGCTCGGCATGCACATCAAGGGCTACGGCTGCCCCGGGAAGTCGTCGGTCGAGTACGGGCTCGCCGCAATGGAGCTGGAGGCCGGCGACTCAGGTTTGCGGACCTTCGTGTCGGTGCAGGGCTCGCTGGCGATGAGCGCCATCTACAAGCACGGCTCCGAGGAGCAGAAGACCGAGTGGCTGCCGCAGATGGCTGCCGGTACCGCGATCGGTGCGTTCGGGCTGACCGAGCCGACTGCCGGGTCTGACCCCGGCGCCATGCAGACCTTTGCGAAGCGCGACGGATCGGACTGGATCCTCAACGGCGCCAAGCGCTGGATCGGCCTGGCCTCGGTGGCGAAGCTGGCCATCATCTGGGCGATGACCGACGACGGCGTCCGCGGCTTCGTGGTGCCCACCGACAGCCCAGGGTTCGTCGCTACGCCGATCAAGCAGAAGCTCTCGATGCGGGCGTCCATCCAGTGCGACATCACTCTGACCGACATCCGGTTGCCGGAGGGCGCGATGCTCCCGAACGCCAAGGGGCTGCGCGGACCGTTCGAGTGCTTGAACGAAGCGCGCTACGGCATCATCTGGGGTGCCATGGGGGCGGCCCGCGACAGTTACCTCACCGCGCTGGCCTACTCGCAGGAGCGTCTGCAGTTCGGGAAGCCGCTGTCCGGCTACCAGCTGACGCAGGAGAAGCTGGTAAACATGGCGCTGGAGATCAACAAGGGCACGCTGCTCGCATTGCAGCTGGGCCGGTTGAAGGATGCCGGGACCCTGCAGCCGTACCAGATCTCGGTGGGCAAGCTGAACAACTGCCGCGAGGCGATCGCTATCTGCCGTGAGGCGCGGGCGATGCTGGGCGGCAACGGTGTCACCCTCGATTACTCGCCACTGCGGCACGCGAACAACCTGGAGAGCGTCAGGACCTACGAGGGCACCGACGAGGTGCACACCCTTATTCTGGGCAACCACATCACCGGCGTCCCCGCGTTCCGGTGAGTGACACCGCTGCCCGCTCTGATAGTTCAGCCACCGGCATCCGCAAGGGCCTGACCAACTACGGGGACGCCGAGTTCTCGCTGTTCCTGCGGAAGGCGTTCATCAAGGGCGCCGGGTATTCCGACGACGCCCTTGACCGGCCGGTGATCGGGATCATCAACACGGGCAGCGGGTTTAATCCATGCCACGGCAACATGCCGGCACTGCTGGAGGCGGTGAAGCGTGGGGTGATGCTCGCCGGCGGGTTGCCGGTGGACTTTCCCACCATCTCCATCCACGAGAGTTTCTCGCAGCCGACCAGCATGTTCCTGCGGAACCTGATGTCGATGGACACGGAGGAGATGATCCGGGCCCAGCCGATGGACGCCGTCGTGCTGATTGGCGGCTGCGACAAGACGGTGCCGGCCCAGCTGATGGGGGCCGCCTCGGCCGGGGTGCCGGCGATTTCGTTGGTGACCGGCTCAATGCTGACCGGCGGCTACCGTGGCGAGCGCGTGGGTGCGTGTACTGACTGCCGGGCATTCTGGGGCAAATTCCGTGGCGGGGAGATTTCCAAACCAGAGATCGACGACGTGAACTCGCGTCTGGTCGGCAGCGTGGGCACCTGCTCGGTGATGGGCACAGCCAGCACCATGGCGTGTCTGACCGAGGCGATGGGGATCGCGATGCCGGGTTCGGCGTCTGCTCCCGCGGTCACGGCTGACCGGGTGCGAATCGCCGAGGCGACTGGAACCCAGGCCGTTGCCTTGGCGGCGGCCGGCACGAAGATGGACACCATCCTGACCCAGGATTCGTTCGAGAACGGGCTGCGGGTGCTGCTCGCGATCGGCGGATCCACCAACGCGATCATTCACCTGACCGCGGTGGCCGGCAGGTTGGGGATCCGGTTGTCGCTGGAGCAGCTGGACCGGATGAGCACCGAGACCCCTGTGCTGGTGGATCTGAAGCCGTCCGGGAAGTACTACATGGAGGACTTCCACCGGGCCGGCGGGGTTCCCGCCGTGCTGCGTGAGCTAGGGTCCCTGATTCAGCGCGATGTGCCAACGGTGACCGGTCGGACGCTGGGTGAGGAGATTGACGACGCCGGTCCCGGCTTTCCGCAGGACATCATCCGACCGCTGTCCAACCCGGTCTACCCTGAGGGCAGCCTCGCGTTCCTGCGTGGGAACCTGGCGCCGGGCGGGGCGATCATCAAGCAGGCAGCCGTATCCCCTGCGCTGCTGGAACACACCGGACCCGCTGTGGTGTTCGAGAACACCGCGGACCTGGCAGCGCGGATCGACGACCCCGATCTGGAGGTCACCGCCGATTCAGTCCTGGTGTTGAAGAACATCGGACCAGTTGGAGCCCCGGGGATGCCCGAGGCCGGGTACCTCCCCATTCCGAAGAAGCTTGCCTCGCAAGGGGTGCGTGACATGGTGCGGATCTCGGACGGCAGGATGTCCGGCACTGCGGCCGGCGCTGTGGTGCTGCATGTGACCCCGGAGTCAGCGGTCGGCGGACCCCTCCGGCTGGTGCAGACTGGGGACACGATCACTCTGAGTGTCAGCCGTCGGCTGATCCAGTTGGAAGTATCCGATGTGGAGCTTGCCCGGCGTGAGGATGCGATGGGTCCGGCGGCTCCGGTTGTCCCTGAGCGTGGCTATCGGAAGCTGTTCGTCACTGAGGTAACCCAGGCCGATGAGGGCTGTGACTTCCGCTTCTTGCAGGGCTAGATGTCTGGGCCGAACAGCTGCTTGGCCCTTCCATGGGCGGAACCGCTAAAGCGATCTATGCGAGGCTTTCAAACACCATCGTCGCCTGGATGCGGTCGCCGCCGCCGATTCCTTTGCTGCCACTACTCGAGGTAGTGATGGTGTGAAGGCGGTAGCCCTTCGCAGCTTGATCGTTGATGGCTTTCTCCAAAGAGGTCAGGTTGCCCGAACCGGTTCCCAGCAACTTCTCCTTCAAGATCACCTGGATGACGACGTAGTGTGGCATTGGATCAGATCCCCTCGTTGCTGGCCATTTTGTGCCACGCTATAAGATGCGGCGACGAATCTCTGCAGCAATGAGGCGCGGCGGAGCGTTCTACGAGACACCCACCGCCCAAACAGCCTAAAAAAACCCGCGCCTCAGCCGACGGACCGACCACCGTCAGCCAATGACTGCTGCCCAGCAACGCGCGCCCCCACATTTTCGAGAAAGCCTGGAACAGCTTTGACAAAGAACCTAGGGACACCCCCTGCGTTCTGCGGTTCCGACTGTCTTGCCACCATGCGTTCAAACCGAGCACTCCATTGCTGACGCGGGTGAAGGTTCCACGACACGTCGAGCCCGCTGGACGAGACCACGACTGCCAGATGAACAAGCCGGCTCCCCCTACCGGCCCTTGCTGAGGCTTTGTTTTTGCCGCTCCTCCTTTTGGAGCACATCCATCTGTGATTGGGTGGAGCGCTTCTTGTCTCAGCTCAACGCCGTCCATGTGGGTGAGCTACAGGGTTTCCTGGTTGCCGGGTATGAATCCACATCGTCCGAGCCCGCGGTTACGGACAAGAAGTTCGCAGCACCCATGGCCACGTGGTCGCCGTCTTCTTCGACGGGTGGGACGAGGAAGAACTCGAAGTCGTTGCCCAGGGCCTTCTGGTAGTTCGCTGCTTCCCAGTTGCCGTTGAAGGCGAAGAGGTCGCGTACGTTCCGCCGGCTGCGTCGTAGTCTCCGCAGAAGTCTGCCGCCGCAGCGACGGGGTGACCCGTGGCGGAAGCTTCGGTTGCCGATGACGCAGGTGTGGTGCCCTCGCTGGCCGGAATCCTAGCTCTGCGCTAGCCGGAGAGTCTGCTCCGTAAAGTAGGTCACTTCCCCGTTGACATCCTCGACCCGATGACGAAATTGCCCGAGGGAGTGGCCCGGATCTCGATGACTGCACCACGCCCGTGCGGGGTGAAGATGTCGGCGCCCGGCGTTAGAACGGTTTGTTTCATCAGGGGACAGGCACTTCCACGTCGACGATGCCGACGAAGCGGCTGCCAATTCCCTCATACTCGCTGCGAACCAGGCCCGGCAGCGCCGGCGGAATGTCTTCGAGTGCGTGGTCTTCGCAGCATACATAGGTGAACGGTGGCCACCACTTCTTCGGCCGCGCGGCTTCCGAGAAACCACAAACCGCGCAGGTCAACTGGACCCAGACAGGACGCTTGCCCGTGCGGTTGTTTCTGGACTGGACGAGCCATCCCGGCGGATTGTCCACAATTTCGGATAACTCGGCGTCTGACAGCCGGGAAGGGATACCGTGACGGTGTGCCATTTCCAGCGGAATATCAAGGATTTGAGCTGCTTCACGTCGTGTAACCACCAGTCAACGATACGGGATGCGGGGACCCGCAAGGTAGCGCGAAGTCTCGATCCGAGAGGTTTAGTGGTCGGGAGAGATTCAGGCCCCGGGCGAATCCAGGTCCGAGGCGCTAAAGGTATCGCAAGCCTTGATGTCGCCGGTTTCGTACCCTCGGAGGAACCAGGCCTGGCGCTGCTCGCTGGAACCGTGAGTCCACCCTTCCGGATTCACCTGGCCGGTGGAGGCTTCCTGGATCCGATCGTCGCCCACTGCTGAGGCCGCGGAAAGGGCATCCTGAAGATCCGTCGAGGTGAACTCGCGCAGGAACGGTTCTCCGGATTCAGCATCCGGCACGCTGATGGCGTGGCCAGCCCACATGCCCGCATAGCAATCTGCCTGCAGTTCGACTCGGACCGCTCCGGATTCCGGTCCCTGCGGATCCTCCTGTGCCGCGTTCAGCGTGTTCGTAATTTTTTGGATGTGATGCCCAAACTCGTGGGCGATGACGTATTCCTGGGCGAGCGGCCCCCCGGAGGCGCCGAAGCGCGTCACCAGGTCGTCGAAGAACTCGGTGTCGTAATAGGTCTGTTCATCGAGCGGGCAGTAGAACGGACCGACGGCGCTGGTGGCATTGCCGCAGCCGGTGTCCGTCTGACCGGTGAACAACACCACGCCCGGCTGGTTGTACTGGACGCCGAAGTCTTCCAGGTAGGGAAGCCAAAAAGCGTCAAGGCTTTCGGCGGTACCGAGGATCCTGCAGTCGAGTCGCTCATTGGCATCGGCGCCGGTCTGGCACGCGTTGATGGCGTCAGTCTGCTGGCTCCCGCCTTCCGCGCCCCCGCCCGCACCGCCGTCGAGCCCCAGGTCGCTAACCACACCCGGTCCGAACAGGAGCGATAGCAAGAGAATTACCCCACCACCCAGGCCGCCACCGACGGCCATGCCGCGGCCACGACCCCGGCCCCGGCGGTCGTTGACGCGGGACGGGTCCAACTGCGCGCTGTCGTTGAAGCTCATGGCTCAACAATATCGGGTGCACACGGCAGACCGAGTGCACGCAGCACCGGCGCCAGAAGCGTAGCCGCGCACTGGCACCGGCGGTCTGCGGAGGGCACCTACACGTTGTTGGACTTTGGCGCGCCCATCCCCGGGTCGATCTGGTGTGGGCCCGCGGACGACGGACGGACGTCGAAGTCGAAAATCGACGTCGGGATGTACACCGTTGAACACGAGTTGGGGATATCGACCACGCCGGAGAGCCTGCCCTCGATCGGCGCCGACCCGAGGAGCAGGTAGGCCTGCTCCGGGCTGTAACCGAACTTGGTCAGGTAATCGATGGCATGCAGACAGGCCCGCTGGTAGGACAGGTGCGAATCGAGATAGTGCTGTTTCCCCTCCAGGGTCACCGAGGTGCCGGAGAACGCAATCCACTCGCTGTAGCGGGGATCCACGATGCCCGGCATGAAGATGGCGTTCTCGCTCACCCCATAGGTGTCCATGCCGCCCTTGATGACATCGACCCGAAGGTCGATGAACCCGCCCATCTCGATGGCGCCGCAGAAGGTGATTTCGCCGTCGCCCTGAGAGAAGTGCAGATCCCCGAGCGACAGGTTAGCGCCGTCCACGAACACCGGGTAGAAAATGCGGGTGCCCTTCGACAGGTTCTTGATGTCCTGGTTGCCGCCATTCTCCCGTGGGGGTGCGGTGCGGGCAGCCTCGCCCGCGACCCGGTCGAACTCCGACGCCGGCAGGCCCCCCAGCACAGCGAATTGCGGCTCGGGCGGCAGCGCCAGCGGCGGTACCCGGTTGGGGTCCGTGGCAATCAGGTCCCCCTCCCGCTTGTTCCATTTGGCCAGCAGCTCGGCGGAGGGAGCGGTTCCCATCAAACCCGGGTGAATAAGCCCCACATAGGAGACATTAGGTACGTGCCGTGACGTGGCCACCTGGCCGGTAAAGTCCCAGATCGCCTTGTACGCGTCGGGGAACTGCTCGGTGAGGAAGCCACCGCCGTTGTTCCGCGAGAAGATACCGGTGTACCCCCAGCCCTGCCCTGCCAGCGGACCGGAGTCTTCCTGCGGGATGGGGCCGACGTCGAGAATGTCGACGACCAGGAGGTCGCCGGGCTTGACGCCTTCGACGGCGAAGGGCCCGCTGAGCTTGTGGACGGTCAGCAGTGGGGCGTTGAGGATATCGTCCGCGGAATCATCGTTGACGATCGCCCCGTCGAACCATTCACGGCAGTGGACCCTGAAGGAGTCCCCCGGCTTGACCGTCGCCACCGGTGGAATCTCCGGGTGCCACCGGTTGTGTCCAATCTTTTCCTGATCCTCAAACTTCTTTGTTGAGTCAAGCGGAAATATGACGTCGGGCATTTCGTCTCCTCTGGGTTAGCCGCGCCAGGGTCTAGGGTCGCGGCAGTTTACTGTGAAGTGGATTGGACGTGTAGCGCTGGCTTTGACGGGTCGACCTACCTGGCAGTGCCCCTGAGACAATCGGCGGCTCTGAGGCGCTGCGTTGGGTTGAGTCGATGAGTTGGAAGGCCGCCGATCCGGTTTTGGACAGGTTAGGCGCACTGATTTTTCGGCGGGCTGCCTGGCCGCAAGCGGGGCAGGGTCGCAGGTCGGACGCTGCACCCATCGGACTGATGACCTCGAAGATGCTGCAGTCGGGGCACCGGTATTCGTAGATCGGCATTGGACGGGCTGTCCTTCCTACGCGTCGGGTCTTTTAAGCTGGCGCTACTACTTGGCCCTCGCGCGACGTCCTGCTTCGGGGGATGCCCCTACGCCCGAGGACGAAGGCTGCGGCCAACGCGGCTGCAGCGGCAATTGCCACGATGACGGCGTACCCGTCGTTCGTCTCGTACCTGCCTGTCAGCAGGAGGAAGGCAGGAATGGTCCCGGTGATGTGGGCGACGAAGATGGTGAACCAGCCGGTCACGAAGGTCAGGGATTCCCGACCCAGACCCAGGAGCAGGAAAAAGAGGAACCACAGGACAGCCCAGGTCAGCCAGATCGCCCCGAAGACCGGGTCTCCCACCAGGGTGAACTGGAGGATGCCGATGATCCCGGCGCAGCCTGCGACGAAGATGGAGAACCAGCCCAATCCCTCTCCGCTGATCCCGGTCATTTGCAGGATGCCGACATAGAGGTAGGTGAAGCCGAAGAGATAGAGTCCCGCAGCACCAAAGATGACCGACAGATCATTGTTGGACTGAATGAGGATGATGGTCGGGAAGACTACCTGCATCACCCCGACGAAGAGGTTGAGGATCGCGGCGGACTTGCCCGGAACTAGCCCGATCAGCATGAGTCCATTGATGAAAAGAACCGCTCCGACGTACAACAAACCAACGCTGCTCATGGCGCTCCTCGAAAGGGCGAAAAGATAAAGCTTGAGTTAGGAAAGCCGCTCCAGGACACCGGACAGGGAGTCCAGAAGCAGTAGATGAGTCTCAGCATATGAACTTGTGACGGCGACGTTAGTAGTCCGGAAATTTGCTGTCAATGGAGGTAGTGCGCGCTATGGCTACGCTGAGTGCATGGACGACATTAAACGAGCCAAGATCGGCAAATGGGAGAAACTTCAACTCCTGGTCTCCCTTGGTGTTGTGTTCCCTGCGTACCTGATCTGGGGGTTTTTGGAGGGCCTCGGTTTCGACTTCTGGGCTCGAACCGGGTTCACCTTATTCATTTATGTCGGCCTGCTGTACTTGCTGATGCGGCCTGCGGGTGCCGAGCGCCGGAGACGGCTTGAAGCGGAGTTCGCCCGGGGTATCTTCGACTGTTCCATAAGGTTCGCAAATGCCTTGCTTGGCTCGCTGCGGGACCTGTGGGACGACGGTGTGGTCCAGCTGGACGGGCAGGCACTGGATTTTCAGACGCAGCTGGGCGACGTGCAGCCTTCGCCGGCTGGCCGGAAGAGGAAGTATGCCATCCTGGAGATCGTTGACTGGACCGAGCCGGCAAAGAAGCCGAGGGCTTGGCGCCGAGGGTGGGCTGTCGCCGTCGTGCGGACCGACAAAGGCATGATGCATCTAGCGGCAGACGAGAACGCCCTTGCCCGCCTTGAAGACGCCCATTCGAAGCCGACAACTGACGGACCTGAGCTTTGAGCGGTAGACGGCTAGTCAGCCTCCGGGCGGCGCAGTGGGTTCGCGCAACAGGCGTCACCCTTCCACGCTTCTCGGCCTTCTTTGATCGCCCAGACGGCGATGACCAATGCGGCGATTGGGTCCGCCCAGGACCAGCCAAGAAAGCTGTTTAGCAGGAGCCCTGCCAGCAGTACCCCGGAGAGGTAGGAACACAGCAGGGTTTGCTTTGAATCCGCGACAGCTGACTTCGACCCCAACTCGCGGCCGGCACGGCGTTGGAAATAGGACAGCAACGGCATGATCGCCAGGCTGACCGCGGCAAGCACGATCCCAACGGTTGAGTGATCGGCCTCGGAACCATAGATGAGGGCCCGGATAGCGTCGAATCCGACGAAAAGGGCCAATCCGAAGAAGGAGAACGCGATGAATCGTAGTGCTGTTTTCTCCCGCGTTTCGGGATCCTTGGCGAAGAACTGCCAGGCTACCGCAGCGGCGGAAGTCACCTCAACGATCGAGTCAAGCCCAAAGGCGATCAGGGCGCTGGAGGACGCCACCGTTCCGGCGGTGATTGCTACCGCGGCTTCAATCACGTTGTAGGTGATCGTCGCGGCGACGAAGAGACGGATGCGACGTGAAAGTATCGCCCGACGGGCCGAGCCGGGACGGCCGGCAGTGAGGGGTGTCAGTAAACTCATCAGCGGCATCCCTCGGACGCGCTATTGGCGCAGTGTTCTGGATCGGTCGCCAACACCACAGCCAGCAATTCGGTGAGTGCGTTGTGCAGTTTCGGATCGGCTAGTTCGTAGCGGGTCCGACGCCCTTCAGGAACGGCCACCACCAACCCGCACCCGCGCAAACAGGCCAAATGGTTGGACAGGCCTTGACGGCTCACCCCCAACACATCCGCAAGGTCGCTCGGGTACGCCGGAGCATCCCGGAGCGCCAGCAGAATCCCGCATCGGGTCGGATCGGAAAGAGCATGACCGAACCTGGACAGCACCGATGAATGCGTCAAAGTCTCCATCCGCCCATAGTACAGCGTTCACTGAATTCATGGGAAACTGTATGCAACCTGATGTCTGACCGCTCGCCCTACCCGAATCACCCGTCGGGTTCAAAGCGATCATCGTCGCTGGCTACAACGCCTGTTGCAGCCAGATTCAACTGAGAACAGCATTGACCGCCTTCTCGACCTGTGGCATAGTTTGGAATCGATTCCATGGAAACGATTCCATGGTGGTTGAGGAGCAACAGGGTGCGATCACTGACGATCAAAGACGTCGCCGACAAGGCGGGGGTCTCAGTAGCAACCGCCTCGCGCGTGCTCTCCGGACATCCTTCGACTTCTGCTGAAGCCCGCGCCACCGTCACCGAGGCCGCCCAGCAACTCGGCTTCCGCCCCAACGCCCAGGCCCGCTCCCTCCGAAAGACCACCACCGAAACCATCGGCCTGGTCCTCCCCGACGTCCGCAACCCCTTCTTCGCCGATCTGGCCCACGCGATTGAACAGCGTGCCCGCGACTTCAAATATCTCACCCTCTTCGGCAACGCCAACGAAAGCGCTGAACAGCAGGACCGCTACTTCGACGTCTTGCTCTCCCAGCGCGTCGACGGCCTCATCGCCGCGCCCCTTGGGGACCTCGATAGCCTCAAAAGCATCCTCGACAGCGGCATCCCTACCGTCTTCGTCGACCGCGTCATCGCTGACACCGCCGTCCCCAGCGTCACCCCCGACAACGTCACCGGCATCCAGGAAGCGGTCCGCCACCTCACCGCCCAGGGCCACCGTCGCATCGGCTACATCGCCGGCCCGCAGTCCACCTCCACCGGCCGCGAACGGCTCGCCGCCTACCAGGACGCCCTCGCCGAAACTGACGCGGACGACGACGCGGACCTCATCTTCCTCGGCGACTTCCAGGCCGCCAGTGGCGCAGCGGGGGCACGCCATCTGCTCGAACTCCCCGAGCCGCCGACCGCCCTCCTCGCTGCAGACAGCCTCATGAGCATCGGTGCCATCGGTGTCTGCAACGAAAGCGGCATCGGCATCGGCACTGACCTCGCATTCGTCGCCTACGACGACATCGAAGCCTTCACCCTCCTCAACCCCGCCCTCACCGTCATCGCCCACGACGTCGACTCCATGGGCCGTCAGGCCGTCGAAATGCTCACCCAGGTGATCGCCGGCGCGACCCCCGCATCAGTCATTCTCCCCAGCAAGCTCATCATTCGTGGCTCTACCCCGCCCCTCCCAGGAAGCACTCCACCATGAACGCCAGACCCATCCTCACCCTGGACAACGTCACCAAGTCCTTCGGTCCGGTCACCGTGATCAAGGGGGTGACGGTCAATGTCTACCCCGGCAAAGTGCAGGTCCTACTCGGCGAAAACGGTGCCGGTAAGTCCACCCTGATCAAAATGATGGCCGGCGTGCACCAGCCCGACGGCGGCCGCATCCTCGTCGACGGCGACGAAGTCAAAATTACCGACACCAAGGACTCCGAAGCTCACGGCATTGCCACCATCCATCAGGAGCTCAATCTTGTCGGATCGATGACCGTCGCAGAGAACATCTCCATGGGCCGCTTCCCCCGCCGCTTCGGCCTGGTGGACAAACGAAAGATGCGCGAGACCGCCCGCGAAGCCCTCGAATTGATCGGCCTCGACATCGACGTCGACCATCAGGTCGGAGACTTAGGCATCGCCCGCCAGCAACTCGTCGAAATTGCCAAGGCCCTCAGCCTCAACGCCCGCATGCTCGTCCTCGACGAACCGACCGCTGCCCTTACCAAGCGCGAGATCGCCGCGCTGTTCGCTGTCATCGAGGACCTGCGCAAGCGCGACGTCGGCATGGTTTTCATCTCCCACCATCTCGACGAGATCGCCTCCATCGGTGACTCCGTGTCGGTCCTGCGCGACGGCGAATTCATCGCCGAAGTGCCTGCCGACACCCACGAAGACGAATTGGTCCGCCTGATGGTGGGCCGCTCCATAGAAGCGCAGTTCCCCCGCCGCCGCGAATGGGACGGCTCCGCCGACATTCTCCTGGAAGTGAAGGGACTCTCCACCAAGGGGGTCATCGACGACGTCACCTTCTCGGTTCGTGCGGGCGAGATCGTGGGCCTGGCCGGTCTGGTCGGCGCGGGTCGTACCGAAGTCATCCGCGCCATCGCCGGAGCTGACCCGTACGTGGACGGCAGTGTGCAGGTCCGGGGTAAAGACCTCCCGAAGTCCAACATCGGCGCAGCGGTGCGAGCCGGCATCGGGCACGTGCCCGAAGACCGGAAGGGCCAGGGCCTGGTCCTCGGAGCAACAATCAACGAGAACATTGGGTACGCGACGCTTGGGACAACGGCAAAGTCCGGCCTGGTAGACCGCGCTGGCCAGCGCAGTCGCGCCCAGGAGATTGCCGCCAAGCTCCGCATCCGCATGCACACCCTGGACCAGCCGGTGGGATCCCTCTCCGGCGGAAACCAGCAGAAGGCGGTCTTCGCCCGCTGGATTGTGGCGAACTCCTCGGTGTTGCTCCTCGATGAACCAACCCGCGGCGTCGACGTTGGCGCCAAGGTTGAAATTTACGAACTGATGAACGCGATCACCGCTGCCGGCGGCGCTGTCGTCATGGTCTCCAGCGAACTCCCCGAGGTCCTTGGGATGAGCGACCGAATCCTGGTGATGAGCGGTGGACACATTTCAGGTGAACTGGGGGCTGAAGATGCCACCCAGGACGCCATCATGACGCTGGCCGTGCGCGACGTGCAGCGTGATCTCGAAGACAAGTCAATGGAGGACGGTCATGAATAAGGTTGCAACCGCTACCGCACCCAAGCAGGTGTCGGGCGGAGCGAGGACAAAGAAGTTCCTCGCCGACAACGGGGCACTGGTAGGCCTGGTGGTGCTGGGGCTTGCCCTGTTCATCGCCACCCCAGACTTCCTCACCGGCCCCAACCTGCTGAACATTGGTATCCAGGCCTCGGTGATCGCTGTCCTGGCGTTCGGGCTGACCTTCGTGATCGTTGCGGCGGGCATTGACCTGTCCGTCGGCTCCGTGGCGGCGTTGTCCGCAATGGGGTCCGCGTGGATCTTCTCGCAGGGATCCATGCCGGGCTGGGTTGCCGTGATCGGCGGCCTGGCGATCGGCACGCTGAGCGGTGCGGTGAGTGGTTATGCGGTAGCGTTCGGGCGCCTTCCGTCCTTCATCGCCACGTTGGCCATGTTGAGCGTGGCCCGCGGTCTGACCCTGGTCCTCTCCGACGGTCGACCCATCCCTACCGCACCCGAGGTGTCCTTCCTCGGCGGGAATCTGGGCGTTATCCCGATGCCGATCGTGGTGCTGGTGATCGCCGGGCTCGCGGCAGCGTTCATCCTGAACTTCACCGTGATAGGGCGCTACATGTACGCGGTGGGCGGCAACTCTGAAGCCGCGCGTCTGTCCGGCGTCCCGGTCCGCAAGGTTCTGGTTACCGTCTTCGCGCTTTCCGGACTGTTCGCCGCAGTGGCAGGCCTATTGCTGTCGGGACGGTTGGACTCTGCCCAGCCACAGGCTGCCGTGGGCTACGAGCTGGACGCGATTGCCGCGGTCGTCATCGGTGGCGCCTCACTGGCTGGCGGCGTAGGCCGCATCACCGGCACCCTGGTGGGCGCCCTGGTTCTGGTGGTCATCCGCAACGGCCTGAACCTGCTGAACGTCTCCTCCTTCTGGCAGCAGGTGGTGATTGGCGTGGTGATCGCCGTCGCCGTCGGCATCGATTCTCTGCGGCGCAAGAACGCACCCCACTAAACCTTCCCTCCGCTATCAAAAATCCATTACTGAGTTAGGAAACAACAATGAAGTTCACTTCCCGCAAAACCGCAGCACTGACCGTCTCCCTGGCGCTCGCCCTGAGCATGACCGCGTGCAACCGCGGCGGCGACGAGGCAGCCGAGGGTTCCGCATCGGCCACCCTGGCGCTATCCACCCTGAACAACCCGTTCTTCGTTGAGCTGCGCGACGGCGCCGAGGCAGCAGCCGAGGCCGCTGGCATCGAACTCGAGGTCGTCGATGCCCAAAACGACTCCGCCACGCAGACCAACCAGCTGGCGACCGCCGCCACCAGCGGCACCGACGCCGTCCTAATCAACCCGGTGGATTCCGACGCCGCAGCCGCCTCGGTGGCACCGCTGATCGACGCCGACATTCCGGTAGTTGCCGTCGACCGCGCCGTCAACGGGGCCGAGGTCCAGTCCCTCGTCTCCAGCGACAACGTGGCGGGCGGCCGCCAGGCGGCCGACGAACTGGCGGCAGCCATGGGCGAAGAGGGCGAAGTGATTGTCCTGCAGGGCGTCGCCGGCACCTCAGCCAGCCGTGACCGCGGCGCCGGCTTCGAAGAAGGCATGGCTGCGTACCCCAACATCACCGTGGTGGCCATGCAGACCGCCAACTTCGACCGCGCCGAAGCACTGAACGTGGCAACGAACCTGTTGCAGGCCAACCCCGACGTGACCGGCATCTTCGCCGAGAACGACGAAATGGCGCTCGGCGCCATCCAGGCCCTGGGCGACCGTGCCGGCGACGACGTCAGCGTGGTTGGCTTCGACGGCACCGAAGACGGCCTGGCCGCCATCGAGGCGGGTACCATGACAGCCACTATCGCGCAGCAGCCCGCCGAACTGGGCAAGCAGGCAGTTGAAGTTCTGGAACAGCTCCTCGCCGGTGAAACCGTTGAAGAAACCATCCCTGTTCCCGTCACCACCGTGAACACCGACAATGTCGGAGAATTCACCGAATGAGCACTGAGCCGTCGGGCGTCGTCGTCGTAGGGTCCATCAACGCCGACCTCGTAGTCACTCTGGAACGCCACCCTGCGCCGGGCGAAACCCTGCTGGGCCGGACCATGACGGTGATGCCCGGCGGCAAGGGCGCCAACCAGGCCGTAGCTGCGGCGAAGCTTGGCGCCCGGACCGCCATGATTGGCGCGGTAGGTCAGGACGCCTACACGGACGTCGCCCTCTCCGGGCTGCACGGTGCCGGTGTTGATACCGGCGCCGTGCAGCGCGTGGGAACCACCACCGGCGTGGCCATCGTGGAGGTCGACGACGACGGCGAGAACACGATCGTGGTGATCCCCGGCGCCAACGCCGAAGTGACCCCGGAGTTAGTTGCCTCGTCGTCGCAGGTGATCGCCGACGCCGCAGTGCTGGTATTGCAGGGCGAGATTCCTGCTGCCTCGGTCGCTGCAGCCGTTGCGTTGGCCCGCGGACGGGTGGTCGTCAACCTCGCGCCGGTCATTTCCTTGGACCGGGCCGCTCTGCTGCGGGCCGACCCGCTGGTGGTCAACGAACATGAAGGCGCGCTGGTGCTGGCGCAGCTTACCGGTTCGGCCGATACTTCCGATCACGGGGCCACCGCACGGGCGCTGGTGGGCTGCGGTTTCTCATCCGTCGTGATGACCTTGGGCGGCGACGGAGCCCTGCTGGCTTTCGGTGCCGACTTGCTGGAGATCCCGGCGCCGAAGGTTCCCGTCGTGGACACCACCGGGGCTGGCGATGCCTTCACCGGCGCGCTGGCCGCCCGGTTGAGCGCCGGGGATTCCTTGCCGGACGCCGTGCAGGTTGCCGTGCTGGTCGGGGCATTCGCCGTCGGGGCCGAAGGCGCTCAGCCCTCCTACCCCTCGCTCAGTGACCTGCTGCCTACAGCACCCACCACCCCATTCTCAACTACTGGACAGGACGGCGACGCGTGAAGAAGACCGGAATCCTCAATGGACCGCTGAACGGGATCCTTGGGACCCTGGGCCACGGCCATCTCGTGGTGATTGCCGACGTCGGGATGCCCCTGCCCGATGCGGGCACCGTCGTCGACTTGGCCCTGGTGAAGGGGGTTCCGTCCTTCACCAGGGTGCTGCAGGCGGTACTGGCCGAGATCCAGATCGAATCCTCGCTGCTGGCTTCCGAGGCGATGGGCTCATCGGTCGAGGACGTCGTTCGCAGCGGGGGTCTGAACCCGGACTTCGTGAGTCACGAGGACCTGAAGGCTCTCCTGCCGTCCGCTCGACTGATCATCCGAACCGGCGAGGCGACCCCGTTCGCGAACGTGGCGCTGCGCTGCGGTGTGACCTTTTAGCGTTCGAAACATCTGTTGAAACGGAGCTAGGCGGGAGGACTCAGAAGACGCGCTCCGAGCGGACGACAGCCGGGAGTGCGCAGGGAAGGACGGAGGAGGACAATTTCAGTACATCAAAGGAAAGAATCACTCCCATGTCCCACCCCAGCTCAGCCGGCTTTGTCGCCAACCGCCAGGCCCCCGACGCAGCGAACCACGGTACCGCTCCAGCCCAACGTCCTCCGTGGACGTTCCTCACCAATCACAGCCATGTGCTCCTGACCATCAATGGGAACCCGAATGCGCTTGTCGAAGAGATAGCCGCCACAGTGGGAATCATTGCCAGAGCAACCCTTCACATTCTTGCGGATTTAGAAGACGCCGGTTACCTGCAGCGTCTCCAAGAGATTGGCGCACTTCTGGCGATCTTCGCCCCCACCGACGGACATTCACGAAAGGAGTTATCGTGAGAGATCAGGACCTAACCCACCTGCACGACGAGCCGTGATCATCGTTCTCTCCGGCGTCGATGGGGCTGGCAAGACCACAGCCGGTCAACTGCTGACCGAGCAGCTTGCCGCTGCCGGTTATCCCGCAATCTTTACCGCTAACCCCTCCGGCCGCCGAAGCATGACCGCTTGGCTCGACCGGACCGGTTTTCGGGTGCCTATGACCGTGTTGGACGGGATAGAAACCGGCATGCGCTGTGTCAATGTAGCGGTCTCCCACCTGCGCGCCAGGAAGAATTCCGGTGTTGTCGTCATGGACCGGTACCTCTACTGCCAGCTCGCGCTGCGGCAAGTGCGGGGTCTACGTCCGGGCCGGTTTCTGCCTAGCCTGATCAAGGTCCTACCTACCCCGAATGTGGTGTTCTACTTCGAGGTTGACGCCGACGTCGCCTATGCACGAGTCAGCAGCCGCGCTGCGGACACTGAGACCCTTGAGCATCTCGGAGCCCTGGATAAGGCGTACAAAGAGCTTGATGACTTTTCGTCGTTCGTCCGCATTGATGCAAACCACTCGTCCGAGCGGGTTGTCGAGGACATCTTGCAGGAACTTGGGGTGTGCGGCCTGGGGCGTCAGCCGTGAGTATACCCATGCCCGCTACGCCAGCGCGATCCTCGTGGCGATCTCATCGTGCTCTGGCTTCGCACCCGGGGCGCGCAACACCTCCGTAAACCAGCGAATGGCACAGGTCCCGTCGCGCACTGTCCCTTGACAGGAAACGGCCCTCGCATCATATTCAAAGTGCATCTGCGAGCAAGGGAGCTACCATGACGACCACTGGTTTTGCACGCGACATTCTTGCTCAGCGGCTTCGAGACCTCTTCGCCGCCTACCAGAATGTACGAGAGATACGAATGTTCGGCGCCGTCTCGTTCATGGTCGATGACCGCATGGCAGTTGCCGCCGATCGCGCCGGTGACCTGCTGGTGCGCACCAACCCGGCCGACTACGATGATCTGCTTCGTCGCGGTGGGGTGCCGGCGCTGATGGGTCAGGAGAAGCCGATGGGGCGCGGCTGGCTGACTGTGCCACGTCAACAGTTCGACGACGACGCGGAACTCGCCTATTGGGTCACCGTGGGCATCGACTCCCGGAACGCGCCGGGCTGAACCCTGAACCGAGAACCGCAGTTCGTCCGGTTAGACGCCGTACGGGGTATCTCCAGTTGTTAGGCCGATGACGCCAGATCAACCGCCCGAGCGAAGCTTCTTGCTGATCAGGCTGGCCGTCTCAATGATCAGCGGCGCAATCTGCTGAACCCTTTCGGCTGTCATCTCGTGGTCCAACCCCGAACAACTCAGTCCACCGATCAGTCGGTCTTTGCCGTCGTGCAAAACGGTGCCCACGCAGCGGATATGCATTTCATTTTCCTCGTCGTCAACTGACCACCCACGCTTGCGGATTACTTCAATCTGCTCCCATAGTGCCTTTTTGGACATGATGGTCTTGTCGGTGCGGCGCTGCAGCGCCGCGGTGCTGATCAGATTACGGGTCGAACTCTCATCCAGTGCGGCGAGAACGGCTTTACCGATGGCCGTCGACCAGAGCGGGATGGCATCTCCAACCCGCGATCGCATTTGATAGGACGCCGGCCCATCAATCTTGGCGATGTACACCAGGCCGTCCTGCCCGAAACGGGCCATATGGATGGTGAAACCCACCCTGTCACGGAGCGCGTGAAGGTAGGGAAGCGCCACGTCCACCACTTGCCCATCGTTGTGGAGAAGCGTCAGTAAGGCATGCACGCGAAGTCCCGGACAATAAGTCCTATCCTCGTTCTGCTCGACCCAACCGTTCTCGGCCAGGTCGCTGAGCATCCTGTGGACGGTGCTTACGGATAGATTGGTGGCAGTTGAAATGTCGGAAACTCGGTGATGCACTGCGACGGCTTCCAACACAGCCAGGCCCTTCATCAGGGAGGACCGTTGCTGTTGAGTGGCCGGGGCTTCCAAATCGGTCATCGACCCATCCACCCACCATCGACCACAAGCGTGTGGCCATTCACGTATCCGGCCTCCGGCCCGGCAAGAAAAGCCACCGCCCCCGCGATATCCTCGGGCGACCCCCATCGGCCAGCCGGAATGCGCTCACGAATGGAACGCTCACGGTCAACGTCATTGCGTAACGCTTCGGTATTGTTCGTTGCGATATAGCCGGGAGCGACGGCGTTGACTGTAACCCCCTTCGCAGCCCACTCGTTTGCCAGAGCCTTGGTCAGCCCGACGACGGCGTGCTTGGACGCCGCATAGGACGGCACGTTGATCCCGCCTTGGAAGGAAAGCAGGGAAGCGATTGATATCACCCGCCCGTGGCCGCGGTCGATCATTCCGGCGCCGAACACCTGGCTCAGGTGCCAGATGGTATCAAGGTTCAATGAGAGCACCCGGGTCCACGCATCCGGCGCGTGTGCAGCCGCCGGCTCCCGGTGAATGATGCCGGCGTTGTTCACCAGGATGTCTACTGCTCCCAGCCGTTCGGCCTGGGCGCGGGCATCGAGGGGGTCCCCCAGATCGGAAACGATCACGTCGACCGGGCCGCCATGCCGCGCAACGGACTGCGCCGCTTCGTCCATACCTCGATGGCCCCACAACGTGACGTTGGCCCCGGCTTTGGCGAGTCGCTCCGCGCAGGCGAGCCCAATACCGGTACGGGCTCCCGTAACAACGGCATGCTGACCCTCAAGCGGACGTAGAAGATCGGCATTCACCGCAGGTCACCCGGCTTCACGGCCTCGACATCGGTGTAATCGATATTCTCCCCCGCCATTGCCCACACAAACGAGTAAGCGGCGGTAGCGGCGCCGCTGTGAATGGACCACGGCGGAGCTACGACTGCGTCCCGATTTCCCAGGATCAACTGGCGGACATTGTGTGGTTCCCCCATTTGGTGGAAGAGGACAGCGTCACCCAAACCGTCGTAGAGATAAATTTCGGTTCGGCGGTTGTGCAGATGTGGTGGCATGGTGTTCCACACCGATCCAGCACTCAGCGTGGTGATGCCCAGAACGAGCTGATTCGATTCAATCCCGTCAGCATGAATGTACTTACGGATAGTTCGTACGTTCGCTTCCTCCCCGGAACCGAGGTGAACAGCCTCAACCCCTTCACGCGAGGCTAGCGCCGCCGTCGTTCGCCGGTGAGCTGGCGCAGACACCAGGTACACCGCCCCTTTACCGGAAAATACAACCGGGCCAGTCCCGCACGGCAGATACAGAACGTCGTGGGAAGCCACCTCCCACGTTTCCTCTCCAGCCCGTACCGAAACCGATCCCTCCAGACCTACAATCCCCATCTCGCGCCGATCAAGGAACTCTTTCGACCGCAGTTCAGGTGGGCTCGATAGTTGAAGAGGTTCACCCGTGACGACCACTCCGCCGATGACCAACCGGTCATCGTGCGCGTAGGCAAAACGAATTTCTCCCGGGCCGAAGAGTCCAGAAACCACAAAACGGTCTTTCAACTTCTCGTTGGTTAGGGCGGACAAGTCATCTGGATGGGTGCTCCACAGTCGTCTCACTGTTCAGGGCTCCTTGGCGTTGGGAAGACGGTACCGTCCATGCGGCGTCGCCGGGTCATAACATCACTAGATCATATTTTCTACTCACCGGAAAGACTCTTTCCATTTTTCTGGATATCAGTCATGATCCTTAGGTGTTCGTGATGTAGAGCACTGTCCTGCGAAGGCGGGATCACCATCAAGGAGGATGTAAGTGGCTAAAAATAGACGAATCACAACCCGCCTGCTGATTGCCGCCGGCGCAACGGTCCTGCTCGCGGCGTGCGCACCCGGTGAAGTTATCGGCGAAAACTCCGCGGAGGACACACCGCTTGAGGTGCAGAGTGTGGACCCGGCGGAATTTGCTGGCGAAACCCTTAGCTATGTGTACTTCACGGATGGCCCGGACGAACAGGCCACCAGAGACCTGATTGCAGAGTTCGAGCAGGAGCATGACGTGACCGTCGAGCTCGAGGTGCTGCCCTACGCGGACCTCGTGACGTCCACTCAGGCGCGGCTCTCCGGCGGCAACGCTCCCGACGTCGTAAGGCTCACCGGCTTAACCGACTTCCGTGCCGACCTGCTCGACCTGCGTACCTACCTCGGCGAAGACTACGCCGAGGAGTTCCTTCCCGGTCCGCTGACGGGAGCGCTCGGGGACAACGAGGAGCTTTTGGCGGTCCCTTCAGACGCTACGCTCAATGGGCCATTCGTCAACGTCGACCTGTTCGAGGAAGCAGGAGTGGACCTCCCCGACCCGGCCGATCCCTGGACCTGGGAGGAAATGGTCGACGCGGCCACCGAGGTGAAGGACGCCACCGGCACCGAGTACGCGTTCGCCATGGACAAATCGGGTCACCGCGTTTCGACAATTCTCAGCCAGTACGGAACGGCACTCGCCTCTGGCAACGAAGCCGTCCTCGATCCTGCCAAAGCAGAACAGGCACTGACCCCACTCATTGAAATGATGGAAGACAACCGCATGCCGCGCGACTTCTGGCTCGGTTCCGGCACACGGTATGAGGGCGCAAACGAAATCTTCCTCGCTCAGGACACCCCGGTTTACCTGTCCGGGAACTGGCAGGTTGGACAGTTCGCCGAGAATGCTGAATTCAACTGGGCGGTTGCCCCCAACCCCTGCGCGGAAGAATGCGGCGGATTCCCGGGCGGCAAATACATGGCGGCGCTCGCCGAAGGTCCCAACCCGGCTTTGGCCGCCGAATTCATTCGCTTCATGAACACCACTGAGAACCAGGAAACGTTCATCACCGCCAGCGGCTTCCTGCCCACAAGGGCAGATCTGTCTGAGCAAGGCGTTGAGTATCCAGACCGTCAGGAAGATATGGACGTTTTCCTTGAGGACCTGGCCAGGACCCCCGAGCTCGGTTACGAAGCCAACGCAGCCCCCGCGCTTGCAGGTGCAGGAACCGAACTTGTCGATGAGATCTCCCAGGTTCTTGCCGGCGAGAAAGACCTGTCAACGGCTGTTAGCGACCTTAAAGCCAGCACAGAAGCCCTCGTGGAGGAACTCGCGCCATGATTGAGGCGCCTGCCAAGCAGGCCCAGCGGCGTCGCAAGCCGCCGCTGGGCCTGCGCCTGGCCCCCTATCTGTTCCTTCTTCCCAACATGGCAATTTTTGGCCTGTTCACCATCTGGCCCGCCATCAACGGTCTGAACATCTCCCTGTATTCCTCGTCCAACGGGCGCACCTTCGAGTACGAAGGAACAGGGAATTATCAGCAGATCCTCGGGGACGCCGAGTTCTGGGACATCGTGATCAGCACCGTCATCTACGCGGTGGCGTTCGTCCTCCTGTCCGTCGTCATAGGCGTCATGCTGGCAGTCCTGGTGGACCAGCAGCGACGGGGCCGATCCTTTTTCAGAGCCGCGTTCTTCATCCCGGTCCTTATTTCGCCGGTGGTGGTCGGTCTGGTCTGGAACTGGATGCTGGAACGTCAGAACGGTCTAGTCAACACGTTTCTCGGCACCTTCGGCGTCCCGGAAATCCCCTGGCTGGTCGATAGCTCCCTCGCACTGATCGCCGTCATCGTAGTCGGGGTCTGGATGCAAGTGGGCTTCTACATGCTGATCCTTTTGGCGGGCCTTCAAAGCATTGACCCAACCCTTTACGAGGCTGCCGGCATCGACGGAGCCTCACGCTGGCGCCAGTTCCTCAACATCACCTTTCCGCTTCTCCAGCCCAGCATCCTCGTTGTCGTGGTGCTGGCAACCATCCACGGATTCCAGGCATTCGACTACATCTACACCCTCACGGGCGGCGGGCCGGTGGGAGCAACAACGCTCATCGTCCAATACATCTATGAGAACGGTTTCGTCTCACCCATCAGGTACGGCGCTGCGGCAGCCGGGAGCGTCCTGCTCTTCTGCGCAATATTCGCGATCACGATCGTCAACTACCTGATCGGACGCAAGAGGGAGGCAGTATGAGCACCGCCCAGACCGTCGAGTCGCCACGCGGCTCGCGTCTGAAAAACTCGTGGACCACTACGGGCCAGCGGAAAGTCACGTCGACCGACGCACTGCGCGTCACGATCCTGACCACCTCTGCGCTCGTAGCACTTATTCCCATTCTTTGGCTGGTGCTTGGTTCGTTCAAGACCCCCACCGAGTTGTCAGAGCGGCCGCCGAGCCTGCTTCCTGATTCCTGGGGCCTCACCAACTATGCCGAGGCCCTGACCCGGTTCGATTTCGGCACCTATCTGATGAATAGTGTCATCGTCACGATCGCAGCGACCGCGCTAACCCTCGTCATCAACTCTATGGCTGCCTACGCCCTGGCGAAATACAACTTCCGCGGCAGGAACGCACTGTTCCTGCTGACGCTTGCGACGATCATGATTCCACTCCAGGTCATCCTGATCCCGGTGTACCAGGTGGTTGCGTCCTTCGGGATGGTCAACACCCTATGGGGGCTGATCATCCCGGCGGCGGCCACGCCAACCGGGGTCTTCATCCTGCGCCAGTACATGCTGTCCATTCCCGATGAATTGATTGAGGCCGCACGCGTTGACGGCGCGGGGGAATTCAAGATCTTCCTTCGCATCGTGCTGCCGGTCTGTCGACCAGCCCTCGCCGTAGTGGCTATCCTGTCGATTATGTGGCGCTGGAATGACTTCCTCTGGCCCCTGGTGGTGGCACAAAGCGAAAGTGTCTACACGCTGCCAGTAGCTCTGGCCCGGTTCACCGCGCAGGAAACCGTGCCATTCAACCTCATCATCGCCATGAGCGTGGTCAGCATTTTGCCAGTCATCATTCTGTTCCTGTTCTTCCAGAAACAGATCACCACGGGCATCGCGAACACCGGCATCAAGTAATCCCCTTCACCATCCCCACTCCAGACGCAAAGGAAAACTAGACCCAAATGAGTGAAGCTTCGAAGCCAACGAACAGGACCGTGCATGCCACGGGACCGGACGGCACCATCCGCGATTGGTTGGTATCCCCCGCGTGGGCGGCACCGTGTGGTGATTTGGAGAACTTCCTTTCCCCTGACGGGAATCCGTGGGGCGAGGGTCGATGGGTCCTGACCAATGGTCCCGACGTCGGCGACCTGAAGGAACGGCTCTACCAGGCTCATCCCATCACCACACAGGCGCTTCCGGAGCCACAAGAGGGCGGAGACATCCAGTGGTCCGCTGATGGGACGGTATTTCAAGCCAATTGGCGGCGGACGCGCACCGGCAAGGACGGGCTTCTGGATTGGTCCGCATTCTGCTTCACTCCTGAGTACCGGTATTCATTGGCAAGCACTGTCCTTGAGGTCGACCAAAGCGATTGGCGCACCATCGAGCTACACACCACAGGCCCATTCGTCCTGTGGCTAGACGGCGAAGTGGTGCTTCAGAGCGGCAAGGTTTCCTATATGGAACCGGAGGTCCACTCGGTGCGGGTCCGGCTGCATTCCCGCACCACAACGGTTCACCTGGCAATGTGGCAGGTTGCCTTCCGCGAGTGCCGCCAGATTGCCAGGCTCCGCGTGGTCGGGCTGCCGGTACGTGTGGTGATTCCCTCGCCGGGTGCAGACGAGTCCGCGGCCCGGCTGGCCGAAACGATTCTCGCGCAGGTAGCCTCCCGGTCCTGGGCTCAGGAAGGCCGGGAGGGTACGCTGCGGGCACCGGCTGGCACAGCACTGCGGCTTCGCGTCGGCGAGCACGCCGCCTGGCAGCATCTGCGTGCCGATGAGAACGGCACCGTAACCTACCTGCTGGAGGACGCGCCGGAGGAGGAAGACGAGGGTGCCGACGTCGCCCGGACAGCGGGAGCGTCGATGCTCTCCAGTGGTGAAAGCATCGTGGAGGTGGGCCTCGACGATGCACGCTGCCCACAGACCCTGCGCATGCGTGTGGCTGTCCTGCCACCGTTGAGCACCAATGAACCGTCCGGAGACCCCGAGTCCTGGCGGCATGAGGTGCTGGAACACATTACCGGCCGGGGTGAGGCCCCGCCACGGGAAACAGGCGTCGCTGGCCTGCTTGGACGCTACGCTCTGGATGACACGACTACGGTAGGCGCCGAAGACCTGGAGTCCGCCCTCCATCGCGTCCTTACCCGCGGTGACTGCGCCGACTTTGAAGTGGTGTCCCTGCTGTTGGCCTGGCATTGGATTCCGGAGCAGCAGTGGGATGCAGCGGTCCGCACGGAAGTCGCGGCAGCGATCACGGGCATGAAGTACTGGATCACCCAGCCTGGTCTGGACGCCATGTGCTACTTCACCGAAAACCACCAGTTCGTCTGGCACGTCGCTGAACTACTCGCCGGAGAAACCTTCCCCGACGCGGTGTTCGACGTCGATTGCCGGTCCGGCAGCGAACATGCTGCCGAGGCCAGCGCGCGAGCGGCAGGATGGCTTACCCGCAAACTGCGGGGAGGATTCAGTGAGTTCGACTCCAACGCCTATCTCGCCATCGACAGCTATGCACTGTGCGCATTGATCGAACTCAGCCAAGAGGAGTCACTGGTCAACGCCTCCCGGACACTGTTGGACAAGGTTCTCGTCACCCTGGCCACCAACTCCTGGCGTGGCACCCACGGGGCAGCGCACGGAAGGTCGTACGTTCATACCTTGCGTAGCTCGCGATTCGAGGAGACCTCCCCCATCCTCCGGCTCATCGCTGGCGTCGGGACGCTCAATGACGCGGTACTACCCGTCACGGCGCTCACCTTGGCACGAAAGTATTCCATCCCGGATGTCGTCAGGGAGCTCGCCGGAAATCAGCCTGACGAATGGTGGGGGCGGCAGGTCTACCGCGGCGAACTTGCCTACGACCGCGACCTCCTGGAACGCCCGTACCGCTCGGATCTGCGAATCTATAAGACGCCCGATGTGATGCTTTCAAGCGTGCAGGATTACCGGGCTGGCCTACCCGGGCTGCAGGAGCACGTCTGGGGTGCGACGCTCGGGCGGGAACTGCAGGTCTTCGTCACCCATCCAGCGAATTCCGACACCGGGTCCTCTGCCCGGCCGA
Source organism: Arthrobacter sp. TMN-50 (assembly GCF_054511125.1). NCBI lineage: Bacteria > Bacillati > Actinomycetota > Actinomycetes > Micrococcales > Micrococcaceae > Arthrobacter > Arthrobacter sp. TMN-50. The sequence goes on from NZ_JBTNDG010000009.1 coordinate 49,988, forward strand.
ACGCGTGGGCGGGGCACCGGATACTTCCTCGAGTACATCAACACCGTGAGTCGCTGGTGCACCTCCAGCGGTTCACCACCACCGATCCTGAACGCACAACTCACCTGTGGCTGCCCATTACCCAGACCGACGAGCACGTTGTCATCGGCGACTGGATCCTCGCCCGGCGGGGGAACGGTTACGTCGCTGTCGCAACCCCTGGCGGCGTACGGGAAATGTTCGACGGCGAAACGGCGGGGCAGGAATGGCTTCCGGCGCGGGGTGGATCCGTCTGGGTGGGTGTGGTGGGCCGGGCAACTGTGGACGGGGATTTTGCCCAGTGGGTCGAGCGTCTCACCGCCAACCCTATTGATTGGCACCCGCGCGGAGAACAGGATCCGGGCGTCCGTTTCCAGCGCCACGGCAAGCCGACGCTGGAAGTCAGCTTCGATACGGCCTTCCTGGTGGATGGCGTTCCCGCTGGACTAGTTGACGGTGTCCCCGAACGTGATCCCCATCTGGAAAACCCGGCAGTGTGCGCTGAATTCGGGGATCCGGTCACGGACGTCAACTGGAATGGTAAGTCCCTGCGGCTTGAGGTCGCCGAAGCGCTCTCAGGGATGGCAAACCGATATCCGCTCGACGCAGCGAGTATTCCCAAGGAACACGCGGGGAGAGTGTTCCATGGCGGGTGAAGACACAACGTCGGCCGAGCTGTCCTCACCGCCAGTTACCGCACTGTCCCGCGAACAACTGATTGCAGGCATTGACGACCTGGAGACTGCCCTGATCTCCCGAACCGCCGGAACCGGCATCGAACGGTGGTTCTGGGGCGAGGGAGTGTGCCTGCTCGCCGTATGGCGTGCGGCGGCCGCCCGCGGGGCAGCGAGCCCCGAACTCGTCACCACCTTTGCCAAGTCCTTCATTGCTAGCCCGCCTGCACTGGAGCACGTTAACAACCTCGCCCCAGGTGCGGCCATCGCGGAACTCCACCGCAGGGCACCCAGCGCAGGGACGAAGGCACTGCTCGAAGCCTGCATCAGATGGTACGAGAAAGCGCCAGAAGCCACCCGAGCTCCTAACGGCGCATTGGAGCACTGGCCTGACGGCGTGTGGGCGGACACCGTCTACATGGCCGGCGAGTTCCTGCTCCGCGCTGGGGTCACCCTGGAACGGTCTGAACTCGTGCAGGACGCAGTCAACCAATGGATCGCCCACGCTGAGCTGCTGCAGGACGAGGACACCGGACTCTTTGCGCACGGCACCCACGCAGGTACCCGGATTGATAACTTCTGGGGCCGGGCCAACGCCTGGACAGCGCTTGCCGCCGCCGACCTACTGGCACTTGCACCAACCGCGGATGGAATCGACGAGGTCAGCGAGCGTCTCCAACGGCAGTTGCACGCTTTGGCAACGCTGCAACCCCCGCACGGGGTCTGGGACGTTCTTGTTGACGGACAGGTGGAAGTTCGCGGCGTTCTGGAGACCTCAGCGGCTGCGGGAATCGGCGCAGCCATGCTTCGCACGGACGCATTCCTGCAAGGCGCGCCCCCGGCGCAACGGTCGTCTGTTGATCTGCGCGCCGCTGGCGAACTCGCCGTCCGCGGTGCGCTTGCCTACGTCAACGACGGCGTGCTGACCCGGGTGAGCGCCGGAACCGTTCTCCAACTCATCCCGTTCGGCTATTCAGTCATCCGCGATGACCGGATTCAACTGTGGGGGCAGGGTCTTGCACTCGAAGCAATCGCAGCCTGGCGCGAAACAACCAATCATCAGGAGAATGTATGATCACGGACCGGTATGCCCACAATCCCGACGACGTCGCCCTGATGACCACGCAGGAATTGCGTGAGTCCTTCCTCGGTGAAAATCTCTTTCAACCGGGTCAGGTCAATGGACTCCACACACACCACGACCGTATCCTCGCACTGGGCATCGTGCCTTTGGACGAGCCTCTGGCGCTTCCGGTTCCTGACTTGGTTCGCGCCGAGCATCTACTGCAGCGGCGTGAAGCTGGCGTCATCAACCTCGGGGGCCCCGGCGTCGTCAGCGCTGGCGGAATCGACTACGCACTGGACCACACGGAGACCATGTATCTGGGCCGGGGCACGTCGGATGTATCGTTCTCGTCAGAGGATTCCGGGAACCCAGCAGCGTTCTATGTGTTCACCGCGACTTCGCATCAGGATTTACCCACCACACTGATTACCCCGGACATGGTGAATGTGGTGGAGCTGGGTTCTGCTGAGGCCGCCAACCGCAGGACACTCAACCAGTGCATCTACGAGGGCGGCACCCGAAGTTCACAGATTGCCTTCGGTTACACCCGGATTCATGAAGGCAGCGCGTGGAACACCATGCCGGCACATACGCATGACCGGCGGACGGAGTGCTACCTCTACTTCGATCTTCACCCGGCAGAGCGGGTCTTCCATTTCATGGGTGAGGCTAACGAAACAAGGCATTTGGTGGTCGCGAACCGTCAACTAGTCATTTCGCCCAGCTGGTCTGTGCACTTCGGCGCGGGCACTGGAGCCTACACCTTCGTCTGGGCGACGGCTGGCGAAAACACCACGTATAACGACATGGACGGCGTCCACGTCACGGAGATGGCATGAGCGTTTCAGGCAACGTGCTTGCGTTTGTCGATGCGTTGGGCTTGGTCCCTGTTGTGGTCATCGATGATGCCAAGCATGCAGTACAACTACTGACCGCGCTGAAAGATGCCGGGCTGCCACTCGCTGAGATCACCTTCCGAACACCTGCTGCGGCCGACGCGCTGCGTGCCGTGGCGGACTCCGGCCTTACCGAGGGGCCCCACCGGGTGCTCCTGGGTGCCGGGACCGTGACCACTGTAGAGCAGGTTGATGTCGCTGTCTCGGCTGGTGCCGAGTTTGTTGTGTCGCCGGGCTTCAATCCGAGGATCGTGCAGCATTGCCAGGACCGCGGTGTCGTGGTTATCCCTGGTGCGGTTACCGCCACCGAGATTCAGGGGTGCGTGGAGATGGGGCTCACCACGTTGAAGTTTTTTCCGGCGGGCACTTCGGGTGGTGCTGAGGCTGTCAAGGCGTTCGCGGGCCCCTTCGCCGACGTGCGTATAGTCCCGACGGGCGGCATCGATCTGAGCAATCTTGCCAGCTACCTTAGCCTGCCCAACGTCAGTGCGGTAGGCGGTAGTTGGATGGTCCCACGTCAGGCCATTCGGACCGGGGATTTCGCTCTGATTCAGACACTGGCCGCAGAGTCCGTCCAGGTGGCCCGTTCTGCCAAGCCTGGGGTGAACCAGTGATTCCACCCAGTGAAGGACGACCACTAGGCGTGATCACCCTCGGTGAGACGATGGCGCTGCTGAAAACGGAGGGTGTTGGGCCACTCTCCCACGCGGGGTCCCTCACCATAGGCATCGGCGGCGCCGAGAGCAATGTTGCCGTTGCGTTGAAGCGGTTGGGTGCACCGGCCACCTGGATCGGCCGGATCGGTGATGACAGTTTCGGACAACTGATTCAGCGTGAACTCCTCGCCGAGGGGGTCAACGCTCTGTGTATCAGTGACCCTTCCGCGTCGACTGGCCTCATGATCAAGGAGCGGCGAACCCCGAACTCCATTCGGGTGTCCTACTATCGCGGTGACAGTGCCGGGTCACATCTGGGCAGGGGCGACATCCCCTGCGACCTGTTTCCCCGGGCACAGCTGTTGCACTTCACCGGCATTACACCGGCATTGTCGGACTCCGCAGCCGACGCCGTCAGATATGCCATTGAGTGCGCTAAAGTTGCTGGGCTCGCGATCTCGTTCGACCTCAACTACCGCTCCTCGCTTTGGTCAGCGCAAGCTGCCCGCAAGGCCTATCTTGAGCTCATTCCCCAATGCGACATTGTCTTCGCCGGTGATGACGAGGCCGCGATCGCAGTGGGCGAAGCCGACAGTCCGACCCTCCTCGCCAAACGGCTGGTGGCGCTCGGTCCGACTGAGGCAGTAATCAAGCTGGGGGCTTCAGGTTGCGTCGCCCTGGTCGACGAGGAGAGGTACCATCAACCCGCCATCGCAATCGAGGCTGTTGACACCGTGGGTGCGGGGGACGCATTCGTAGGGGGTTACCTCGGGGAACTTCTCGCCGGCAAAACCGTTCCGCAGCGTTTGCTGACAGCGGTCCGGACGGGCGCATTTGCTTGTCTGGTGCCCGGTGATTGGGAAGGGCTGCCCCGGCGATCGGAGCTCGCATTGCTTGAAGTGCCCGAACCCGTAATTCGCTGAGACGACTGGACCACGCAAGAGGGCACGTCGCCTGGGCCTGGGCCGGGCGGACGTTCTCAACGCCGCGCTCGACGGTTTAGTGGCGACCACGTCCCTCGCCATCAACCAGGTGTTCCTGGCCAGCGTGCTCATCTACGTCCCGGTACCCACGTTGATGGTGCGCCTATCTCTTGTACTCAAACCACGAGTCAACTGAGTCGAGAACATTCTTGTCAGCATTCTCGGTACCCTGAGCATTCTCGTGTCATGTATTGGCGAGGTTGCCGCCCGGGACACTCGGTGGGCGTGCCGTGTCCACAGCTGGCAAGGACTTAGCCTCTACACTCGTGGGATACACCCCAGGCTTTCGATCCGGGGCGCTGTCTTTCCCTAGGCGAAGGAGTCTGCGGTGATCAGCTCTTTCCTTGCACAGCATTCATCAGTGGCACCTATTTTCTTGTGGAGTGCAGTCGCCGCGAGCGCTTTCCTCGGATGGCTGCTCCACCGGTTTGGGAAGTCCCGTGCGCTTCTGGTCCTTGCGTGTATTGGCCTGATCGGTGCTCTCGCGCTGACCGTCACCCCGTCGACCAGCCAGCCCACCACCTTTTGCCTGGTCCACTTCTCGGGACCGTTCCAAGGGATTGAACCCCTGGCCAACGTCGCGATGTTGCTTCCGCTGACACTGTTTGCAGCTCTTGGATGGCGGCGCCCACTGCCGGTGCTCTTCGCAGTCTCAGGCCTGTCAGCCCTTATCGAGATTATTCAGGCGCTCACGCCGAGCCTTGGCCGCACCTGCGACACGAACGACTGGTTCATGAATACCCTAGGTGCCGCTATCGGCACGCTACTGGCGGCTGGAATTGGCGCCTTGGAGACCCGTCGCAGGCGCCGAACAGGCGAATAGCCTCGATCCAAAAGAGGCCGTGTAATGTCCTCTTTCCGCCCGCCGTGCTTACGTCCTCTAGGGTGGTGGTAGTGACACGGGGTGCTGACCGCCAACGGTGCAGCTGAGAATTCACACCCGTTGAACCTGATCTAGTTCGAACTAGCGAAGGGATGTCGCGGATGGCTATTCGCTATACATCGTTTGACTGTGCCGTGCTCGTTGACGCTTTGAGGGTCCAGAGACCGCTTGTGCAGTGTATTACCAACGCTGTCGTCACAAATTTCACGGCGAATGTTTTGCTGGCCGTCGGTGCGGCCCCCGCAATGGTGGATATCCCCTCGGAAGCGGGACAGTTCACGTCCGTGGCTTCCGGACTCCTGATTAATCTGGGGACTCCCCGGGAGGAGCAGCGGGCCGCGATGGTTGAGGCCGTTTCTGCGGCCAGTGACGCCGGGATTCCATGGGTTTTGGATCCGGTGGCCATTGGGTCCCTGACGGTCCGCACCGCGCTGGCGCGTCAACTTGTTGAGCGTCGACCGAGCATCATCCGCGGCAATGCTTCGGAAATCCTGGCTCTGGCCGGGGCAGGTGCTGGAGGCAGAGGGGTGGATTCGACGGAGAGTCCCGTGGCAGCCGCGGAGGCCGCAAAGCATCTTGCTGCCGCGTTCTCCGCAACGGTGGCAGTGTCAGGTGCAGTGGACCTGATCACGGGTCCCGACGGCGAAGCCGTCACCGTGGCGAACGGACACCCGTTGCTGACCCAGGTGACAGGTGGTGGGTGCGCCCTCGGCGCAGTCATGGCCGCCTTCGCTTCCCTGACCGATGATCCTCTGCTCGCGGCCACGGCGGCAACAGCCGTCTACACCGTTGCAGCGGAGCAGGCAGCTAGGGGAGCGCACGGGCCGGGAAGTTTTGCAGTCGGGTTCGTTGACCGATTGGCGGGCGTCACTCCCGACGACGTCGTTACCGCATTGAACCTCCGCCATGCAGCCACGCCGGACGGCATCCGGTGAACCAGCCGAATACCAGGCCAGATTTTAGGCAGCGCCTCCCGCTTTACCTGGTAACCGATACCAGCCAGTGCGTTCCGCGAACGGTAACCGCTGTGGCTGCCGCAGCGGTGGCGGGTGGAGCAACGGTGGTTCAGGTGCGAGACAAGGAGGCGTCATCCCGGGATTTGCTGCACCTGCTGATGGCGGTCGCGGACTCTGTAGGAAACGTGGTCCCGGTGCTGGTCGATGACCGGGTGGACATCTTTCTTGCGGCGCGGGCGGCAGGGGCACGGGTGGCCGGAGTGCATGTTGGCCAGTCCGACCTGCCCGCGGAGCTGGTTCGCACCCTCGTAGGGCCGGAAGCCATTGTTGGATTGAGCGCGGCAACTGGACCGGAGATCCAGACGGCGCACCGCCTGCCTGAAGGGACGGTGGACTATCTGGGGGTTGGGGCCATTCACGCCACTGCCACGAAGGCGAATCATCCCCGGCCGCTGGGCGTTGACGGTTTCAGAGCCCTCATTGAGTCAAGCACCCTGCCCTGCGTCGCGATTGGCGGCATCAGCCGTGCCGACGCGCGTCCGCTGCGGGATGCGGGCGCTGCCGGAATGGCCGTCGTGTCTGCGGTCTGCACCGCCATCGATCCACAGGCAGCGGCCGAAGACCTGAGGGCGGAGTGGCGCCGGTGAAGAGTCGCGATCTACGCAGTATTCCGCGGGTCCTCAGCATTGCCGGGACAGATCCGACCGGAGGGGCTGGGATTCAGGCAGACCTGAAAAGTATCGCCGCCCTGGGCGGATACGGGATGGCCGTTGTCACTTCTCTCGTGGCGCAGAACACCCGTGGCGTCCGCTCCGTACACACACCCCCGGCACGCTTTCTCGCCGAGCAACTTGAGGCGGTCAGTGATGACGTGGCGATCGATGCGGTGAAAATCGGCATGCTCGCAGATGCGGCGACCATTGCCGTCGTTCGCGACTGGCTTGACCGGGTGCGGCCGCCGGTGGTGGTCCTGGATCCGGTCATGATCGCCACCAGCGGGGACAGGCTCTTGGCGTCCAATGCGGAGGCCGCGCTGCGGGAGCTGGTGAGCCAGGCGGATCTGGTCACCCCGAATCTTCCCGAGCTGGCGGGCCTCCTGGATGAACCTGTCGCCGCGGATTGGCTCGCAGCGATTGAACAGGGCCGGAACTTGTCCCGGGCCTGCGGGACCGTTGTGCTCGTCAAGGGCGGCCATCTGGCAGGGGAAACCAGCCCTGACGCTCTCGTCGATGCTATGAGCGTCGTAGGTGCTACGGGAGGAGACGTTGTCGAATTCTCTTCCCCGCGGGTAACCACAAAGAACACTCACGGAACTGGATGTTCGTTGTCCTCCGCCGTAGCCACCGTCATGGCTCGCACGGGTGAGTGGTCCGTTGCTGTTTCCCAGGCCAAGGACTGGCTGCAGGACGCACTTATTCACGCCGACGAATTACACGTCGGGCAGGGCAACGGGCCAATCAACCACTTCCACCGGTTATGGGCCACAGCGGAAACAACCACGCGCGGAGGGCACTAACCGCCATCAGTGGAGATGGCGTGTCCTGTTTGTTTCGGGTCCGATGAATCCACCGACGAGCACCAGAAAACCGGCGAAAGCGAGCAGCACCGCGATGGCTTCGTGCCGCCCCATCATGTCCTGCAACGGGGGCAGGTAATACGGGTAGAGGGCGGGAAGGACGATGGAAAGGCTGTACCCCACGCCATACCCGCTGGACCGCACCGCCGCCGGGAAGCGTTCAACGAGGTAGGCGCCCACGGGCCCGTATCCGGAAACCGTCACTATCTGCAGGGCCACCACCAGCACCACCACGCCGCTGATGCTGGCGGTGGAAAACACACCGAGGAACGTCATCGGGGCCAGAACCGCTCCAAGCAGACCGAATCCGATGAAGAAGGAGCGCCGCCCGGTGTAGGTCGATACGTGCCCGCAGGCCGCCATGAACACAGCGGACGCCGCGGTGGCACACATCATGGTGAAAGAAATGGCTTTCGCACCCAGGAGCCCATCTAATGCCAGTTCACTGGCCAGCGTGGGGATCGCCATATAGGTGAAAAGCCACAAGCCGCTCATCAACAGAAAAACCTGCCACAGTTCGCGGCGGTGCTCACCAACCAGAATGTCCTTCAGTGGGTTTACCCGCTTGGGCGACCGCTTCCAGACGGGAGAATCCCCAACACGCTTCCGGTAAAAGACCAGCATGCCGAATGCCAGCAAGGATCCGAGCAGGAACGGGATCCGCCAACCCCAAACGTTGTACGCATCCTCGTTCAGCACGGTGAGAAGGCCGAAGACCAGGGCCGCAATGCTGGCATTGGCCCACGGCGACATCCACATGATGAGTCCGCTGACCAGGCCGCGTCGCCTTGGTTCCGACCATTCCATCGCGAGCGGAATCGCCGATGTGTACTCGCCGCCCAGAAAAATCCCTCCGACGAATCGTAGGGCAATAATAGCCACCAGTGTCCCGCCGCCAAGAACGGTATGACCGGGAACCAGGGCGATGAGCAGGGTCGTCACCGCGATGCCTAACAACGCCACCTGGGTCGTGGCGGTTCGACCGATCCGATCCGCTATCGGACCGAAAATTGCGCCCCCCAACGGTCTTCCAAGGAGGGTCGCAATGAAAATCAGTCCTGCGTTGCCTGCGAGATTTTCCGGACCGAACAGGTGGGCGGCCGCGGGTGCCAGGGCGATGACGGGTAGGAAAATGTCGAACTGGTCGACGTAGTTGCCGAAGATCCCACCGCGTACGGCTCGCCGCGCGTCGAGCGGCATGGTCTTCCTGGGCGCGTTAAGTGCGCGGATATGAGGCATCGATCTCACTTCCTTCGCCGGCATTACCCGGACAGGTTCAACGGTCGAAGCTGCTTCAGCTTCCTCTCAGCCCGTGGCGCGGGCTCCCGTGTGGTGTTTGTTCTGCAAACACTAGAGCACGTTGAATGCCTCTCCGACATTTTTGTCCCTAAAGCCCCGTGTGCCTGCGTCATGTCCGACATTGGCGGACGGGATGTTAGTGTCGTGTCATCCACACGGGTGCCCTATTGCAAGGGCTGAGATTGGGCTGATGCAGCCCTTGACCGTCGAACCTGTCCGGGTCATGCCGGCGAAGGAAGTAGGAACCTTGAGTGCCGTTAATTCGCAGTCCCTTTCATATGTCCACGATTCTGAGCACGGCATCGCTGTGCCCGTCACCGAAATCGCCCTCGAAAACTCGCCGGGCAACCGCCCCAACGAACCACTCCGCGTCTACCGTACCGCCGGCCCAGGCAGTGACCCGGTGGTGGGCCTGCCACCACTGAGGCAGCCCTGGATCACCGGCCGGAACGACGTCGAGCAGTACCAGGGGCGCGAACGGAATTTGTTCGACGACGGCAGGTCGGCGATCCGTCGCGGGCGTTCCTCCCAGGAGTGGAAGGGTGTGCAGCCCATCCCACTGCGTTCCCGCGACGGCAGGGTTGTTACGCAGATGCACTACGCACGTCGCGGGGTCATCACCGAGGAGATGCGGTTTGTCGCGTTGCGCGAAAACTGCGACGTCGAACTGGTTCGGGCCGAAGTCGCAGCCGGGCGCGCAATCATTCCCAACAACATCAATCACCCCGAATCGGAGCCGATGATCATCGGCAAGGCCTTTCTCGTCAAGATCAACGCCAATATCGGCAACTCGGCGGTTACCAGCTCGATCGCCGAGGAAGTTAGCAAGATGCAGTGGGCCACCCAGTGGGGCGCGGACACCGTCATGGACCTTTCCACAGGAGATGACATTCACACCACCCGTGAGTGGCTCATCCGCAACTCCCCAGTGCCCATTGGCACCGTACCCATCTACCAGGCATTGGAGAAGGTAAACGGGGAGGCTAGCGACCTCACCTGGGAAATCTTCCGTGACACTGTTATTGAGCAGTGCGAGCAGGGTGTCGACTATATGACCATCCACGCCGGGGTACTGCTGCGCTACGTTCCGCTCACCGCCGAGCGCGTCACGGGCATCGTTTCCCGCGGCGGGTCGATCATGGCCGGGTGGTGCCTGGCCCACCATCAGGAAAACTTCCTGTACACGCGCTTTGACGAATTATGTGAGATTTTCGCCCGGTACGACGTCGCCTTCTCACTGGGAGATGGCCTGCGGCCCGGTTCTATCGCTGACGCTAACGATGCCGCGCAGTTCGCCGAACTGGACACCCTCGCCGAACTCACGAAGCGGGCCTGGGCCTACGACGTCCAGGTCATGGTGGAGGGACCCGGCCACATCCCCTTCCACCTGGTTCGGGAGAACGTGGAAAGGCAACAAGAATTGTGCGACGGTGCGCCGTTCTACACCCTTGGCCCCCTGGTTACCGACATCGCGCCAGGCTACGACCACATCACCTCAGCAATAGGAGCGACCGAAATAGCCCGGTATGGCACCGCCATGCTCTGTTACGTGACGCCGAAGGAACACCTCGGCCTGCCCAATCGGGACGACGTCAAGACCGGAGTGATCACCTATAAGATCGCCGCGCATGCCGCCGATCTGGCGAAAGGACATCCGGGCGCCGGGGATCGGGACGACGCCCTCTCGAAGGCACGCTTCGAGTTCCGGTGGCGCGACCAGTTCGCGCTTTCGCTGGACCCCGAGACTGCTGAGCAGTTTCATGACGAAACACTTCCCGCCGAACCGGCGAAGACCGCCCACTTCTGCTCGATGTGCGGACCGAAGTTCTGTTCCATGCGGATCTCCCAGGACATAAGGGACCAGTTTGGAGGCGCCTCGGCGCAGGAGGCTATCGCCGGGATGGCTGGTAAGTCCTCCGAATTTCGCGCCGCCGGGGGCAAGGTCTACCTTCCCGCGCCGGTTCTCCCCCGAAACTAGGAGTTAGCGGGCTGGCGAAGGAGCACGCAGGTGACGGCCGCTTCCCCGCCGAGCCCGCGCAATGCAGTGGGTGACGTGGCTTTCAGGACGTTACCCACTGTTTCCTCCGGGGTCACTCCAGGTTGATCTCGGATTCGCTCTAGCTCCATAGCGTTGCTCCCATCAGGCAGTTGAGATGGGAAAAGCGAACCACATGTCATCAGAAATTATCGCGCGGCGGCGGAAGCGGCAACGCATGGAGCGGTTGTGGTTACCGGCGGTCTATTTGGCGCCCACCCTGGTGTTGCTGTGGGCCTTCGACATCTATCCAATCCTTTTGTCCGGGTGGATGAGTTTATGGCGTTGGGGTATCCAGCCCGAGCAATTCATCGGCCTGGACAACTACATCAGGATTGCCGAGCAGATCGGTGATGCCCCGGGAGGAGCACCCGGAGAAGTTGGCCAAAGCCTGGTGGTGACCGGCTTTTACGTCCTGGGTACCGTACCAGCGACTATCGTGATCGCGTTCGTGATTGCCAATCTGCTCAATTCGAAGATTCGGTTCTTGACCGCGCTGCGTACCGCCTATTTCGTCCCGTACATCACGTCCACAGTCGCCGCGGGGCTGGCGTTCGTCTGGCTGCTCAATCCCCAGGTCGGCTTGCTCAACTCGGTGATGGAGTGGCTGGGGCTGCCCCCGCAGCAATGGCTGCTGGACCCCGATCCCCTCGTACCCAAGCTGCTGGGTGCCGTAGGCATTGGCTGGCCTGACGGCGTTCCCGGGTTCCTGGCCGGGCCCAGCGTAGCCCTGGTGTGTGTGATGGCGTTCAGCGTGTGGAACACGTTGGGTTTCGCCGTCGTCATCATCCTGGCCGGCTTGATTACGATCGATCCCCAGGTGAAAGAGGCCGCTCGGATGGATGGGGTGAACTCGTGGCAGATGGCCACCCGCATCACCATGCCGCTGGTTTCACCAACCCTGTTCCTACTCCTGGTGGTGTCCACCATCCGGTCTTTCCAGAGTTTCAACGAGGTATACGTCCTCACCAGTGGCGGTGGCTACGGGGCAGGTGCCGGTTCGCCACTGGATTCAACCCTGACGCTACCGGTGCTCATCTTCCGCCACCTCTACGAGCGTCCCAGTTCGGTGGGATTCGCCGCGGCGTTGTCCATGCTCCTGTTCCTTCTTCTGCTGATCGTTACCCTGGTGCAATTTCGGTTCGCTGAGCGGCGCGTGCATTACGACTGAGTTCCCTTCGGAATTCCAGACCCCCCACCACCAGACCGAGAAGGCGGAACCGCCCATGGCACTGCACACCATCGAAAATGCGACTGATGCCCCTACCAGCACCCGGTATCCGGCCGCTCCGCTCAACCAGTCCGACCGGACCTACGCGCTCCAGCGCTGGCGCCGGACCGCTGGAAGGATTGTCCTGTACACCGCATTGATCGCCGGGGCGGCCGTCATGCTGTTCCCCTTCGCCTGGATGATCACAAGCTCCCTGAAAACTTTCCAGGAAGTCAACCTGTCACCGCCGACGATGCTGCCGTCGGATCCGCAATGGTCCAACTACGCCGAGGCGTGGGATGGGCCGCCGTCCGGGTTCGGACGCTATTTCCTCAACAGCCTGATTGTTGCGGTGCTCGGCACCGCCTTGCAGCTCGTCACGGGGATCACGGCCGCGTATGCCTTTGCCCGGATGAAGTTCCGGTTCAATAATCTTCTCTTCCTGGTGGTACTGGCCACCATGATGATTCCTTTCGAGGCGCGAATCGTGCCCAATTATGTGCTGATCCGACAGATCCCTTTCGCGGGCGGCAATGACCTCTTCGGGGAGGGAGGGTCCGGGCTGTATGACACCTATGCCGGGATGATCCTGCCCGGCGTCGCCGGAGCGTTTGCGATCTTCCTGCTGCGACAGGCGTTTATGGCGGTGCCTCGCGATTACTGGGACGCCATCCGCATGGACGGGGCATCCCACTGGACCTTCCTGTGGCGAGTTCTTGTTCCGATGACCATGCCCGCGGTACTCACCGTGGTGCTGTTCGGGTTTATTGGACGGTGGAACGAATTGCTGTGGCCCCTGATTGCCACCCAGAGCGAATCCATCCGGCCGGTCCAGCTTGGGCTGATGGCGTTCTCCGGCGATGAAGGCTCCCTCCACCACCTGCTGATGGCGGCCACGACACTGGTCGCAATACCGGGCATCATCTTCTTCCTCTTTGTTCAACGCCGTTTCGTGGAAGGCCTCACAGCCTTCGGCGTCAAGGGCTGAAGCCAGCTGGCCCGTCCACCGACCATCCCACCCATTGCACAACAACCCCCTAACCGCACCGGAGGTGCCTGTCCCATGACTCTGCCAAAAAAAGCCGTCCTTCCCTCCTTTCTTCTCGCCAGCACGCTGGTGATCACGTCCTGCGCCGGTGGTGGCGCAGGTGCTTCGGAAAACGCTGCTGCCAGCACGGAAAGTGTTGACAGCAGCGAGCTTCCGGAGGGGGTGGAAATAGATTTCTGGCACATCCAGGCCACCATTTACGGTGAAGCGATCACCGAAATGGTTCAGGAGTTCAACGAGACGAACGAGTGGGGCATCGTGGTCAACGAGTCCTTTAAAGGCTCCTACCAGGAGCTCAACCAGGCCGTCCGCGCATCCCTGGCCGGCGGGGGCGCCCCCGATGTCACCATGGCCTACGAAAATGACACGCTCGAATACGTGGCAAACGGTGTGATCGAACCCCTCGATCCGTACATTGAAAGTACACAGTACGGCGTGCCCGACGAGGACATGGATGATCTCGTTGACGGCGTCCTGGCCCGGCAACGGGTGGACGCTTACAACGGAAGCACCTTGTCCTGGCCTCATGGCAATTCCAGCATGGGGATGTATTACAACGCCGACCTTTTCGCCGAGGCCGGAATTGAGGCACCCCCCGCCGACTGGGAGGAATTTCTGGAGCAGGCACGCCAGATGAAGGACAAAACCGGGCTGCCCTATTCCGCCATGGGCACAGGCAAGAACGGCGTGTATTACAACATGCTGCGCTCTAAAGGCATTGACCCGTACGACCCCAAAGCAGCGACCACCCAGTTCACGTCCCCCGAATCCATTGAATCCCTGGAGCTGCTTGCCCTCCTTTTCGAAGAGGAGCTCGTGTATACGGCGGCGGACACCGAGCAGGAATTCACCAACGAGCGCACCGCTTCCGAGCTGGGCACCACGGCACGGACCTCAACGAAAATCGAGCAGATTCAGGACAAGTTCCAGTGGTCTGTGGCCATGACACCGCAGGAATCGGCCAAACCCATCACTCAACTCTTCGGCGGGAATCACGTGATCCTTTCGTCCGACGATCCTGAGCAGGAACTTGCTTCGTGGCTCTTCATGCGTTGGTTTGCTGATACGGAAGCCCAGTCCATTTATGCGGCGCGCACCGGCTATTCACCGGCCGTGGAAAGCGCCCTCGACACCGACATTCTGAGCACCAACTACAAGGAAAACCCGCAGAAAGCTGAAGCTTTCGACAACGTGTTCATCAACGCCCAGATCATGCCGCCCACCGCTGCTGGCAACGCCATCGATGACATGGTCACTGGAGTGGTCGAAGAAGTGGTGCTGGGTCGGTTGACCCCGCAGGAAGCGGCGGAGCGCATGGATGGCGAAGCAACCAGCCTCCTCGAAGCCGCACCGCAGAACTGAGGATGTCACCATGCCTACATGTTCCGCGAACCTTCTACCTACCCACGTTGGGGCGATGCTTCCCGCACCATTCGAGAACCTCGCTGCAGTCGAGGTGGTGCTGTTCGACCTGGACGGCACGCTGCATGACGACCCCCGCATGACGGACCATTACGCAACGGGGTTGGAAAAGATGCTACCCAACGGGGGTGGCAACGGCTTCCGGGAAGAAATAGCTGCTGTGCTTCAACGGACCCACCCCGCCGTGACTCCAGGTTGTTTCGTCGAGCCAACCCGCGGTGTCGTCGTCCACGCCCCCCAATGGACGGCAACCACTGCCACAGACTGGGACGGTAACCCGGTGCCCCTTCCCGACGATCTGCGGGGTGGCGTGAGCCATGACGGACCGCTGCGCTATCTAGGCGATCAATGGCAAATCATCGGAGCGCTGGCAGCCCGCCGTGGAGCCGACCAGCGTCTATTGCGTGAAGCGTTTACCGGCGCCCGCCGGTTCGTCAATGCCGAGGCAACCACCCTGATCCGATCCGAACACCTGGATGATGTTCTGCAGCGCCTCGGAGATGGACGCCGACTGTTGCTGGCCACCAACACTCCTGAGGAACTCGCCGGCCCGCTGGTACAGCGACTCAACCTACGCCAGCCGTTCGAAATGGTGCGTTTTGACGCCCGCAAGCCAGCAGGATGTGCGGAACTCATCACCCACGCGAAGGACCACTGGGACACAGACCCAGGAGAGGTACTAGTGGTGGGGGACAACCTTTGGAATGACCTGTTGCCGCCCGCGGAGCGGGGCTGCCTGACCGTTCACATCGACCCGCTGAAGATTGATCCGGGCGCGCGCTGGTCCAGCGCCCGGCATGCTGATTTTTCCTCGTTCGCCACCGCACTCAAGGAGATACCCGATGGCATCTGACCACGAACCGATCCTGACCTTTTTCAATGGCACCACCACCATCGGCGGGGTTCAAGCCGCCGTCCAATTGGGCACCTCGACCCTGTTCTTCGACTTCGGGACAACCCCAAATCCCACCGGTTCCTTGTTCTCCCGCGCCTCTCCTGCACCCTCGGAGGGGAACCTCGTGGCTCAGTTGCGGGCTGGAATGGCACCCCTGGTGGAAGGACTTTACGACCCGGACCAACTTGCCCCCTTCGGAGGAAGTGTTGCGTCCGCGGTGAAACCAATGCGGACACGTGGACGGCTGTTGGAGAACGCTTCCCTCCTGCAACGGCCCGAGGCGATGGGCATTTTCGTCAGCCACAACCATAATGACCACTGCGCGCTCCTCCCGTTCGTCAACCCGGCGGTTCCCGTGTTGATGAGTTCCGATGGCGCAGCGCTGCACGCGGGCCTGACAGAGGTGGGGGTTCTGCCGGGCACTCCGGCCACGGTCCGCGGTCTGGACGAGGGTGAACACGTGCTCGTCGGTGACCTGGACCTGGAACTCGTGCACGTCGACCATGACGTCCCCGGCGCGGCCGGGTTTGTTCTGCGCGCAGGGGACCGGCGGATTGCCTGGACGGGGGACTGGCGTGGCCACGGCCACGCACCGGAACGCATGGCAGCCTTCGCAGAGCGTGCGTCCGGGGTCGACTTGCTCATCACCGAGGGCACCACCCTCAGACCCGACACCAGCCCGGTCAGGCCACTATCCGAAGCTGAGGTGTCCGAGCGGGTCGACGGAATCCTGGCGCTCACCGACGGGCTGGCGTTCGTGACCCCTTACCCCCGTAACCTGCGCCGCTTGGCCAGCCTGCGTGATGCGGCCTTCGCGAACGGGCGCACCCTGGTACTCCGCCCGGAAACTATCGCCGGCTGGCGCGCCGCGGTGCGTCACGGCCTGAGCAGTCCCCACCCCGACGACGACGGCGCCGCCGTCGCCGTCCTTGCGACAGGTGGCGACACGGACCGCGTCACCACTGGTGAGACGCAGGTAACCATCGACGACCTTCAACGGAACCGCAATAGCTTCCTCGTGGAACTGCAGGTGCCAGACCGCTGGGTGGCGCTGGCCGCTGGAGCCGGCCGGGGCGATGTGCTGATTCACTCCAATGGGGAGCCGTTGGGTGCATGGGCCCCGGAATGGACCTCGTTGCAGGCCTGGGTGGCAACTCTCGGATTGGACTTTGTCTGGCTTGACTCCGGCGGCCATGCCAGTCCCGATGACCTCGCCTGGCTCGTCGACACCGTTCGTCCGGGAGCTGTCGCGGCCGTGCACAGTTCCCACCCTGACCTCTTCCCGCGCACCTCCACACCCCTCATCCTTCCCACACGCGGGCAATCCTTCCGGCTATCCCAGCCCGGCCCCTTCGCGCGGGGCGCACGCGGCGCTGATTCAGAAAGGACGATGATCCCATGCGTTTCGTTGTAATGACCCACAACGTTTGGGCGGACACCCGCTGGCCGGAACGCGAGCCCGCGCTCCGGGCGCTGCTTCGCACACGTCGTCCCGACATCTACGCCGTCCAGGAACTTCGTCCCGCCACCCGCGCGGTGATCGACAGTGAGCTTCCCCACCACCGACGGGTCGAGGACGAAGACCGAGGGTGGAGCCACGAGAGTTCAATCTGGTGGAACGCCGGACTGTTCACCGAGGTGGAGCATGGCGCCGTGGACATCGGCATCGGGGTGGACGAGATTCACCGCGACCGAAAGCTCTTCTGGGTTCGGCTCGCAGCCCAGGACGGGACCACCTTCATAGTCAGCACGGCACACTTCTGCTTCCCCGGGACGGAACGCGAACTGACCGAGCACATCAACCCACGGATCGCCCAGTCCGAAGCTGCGGGAGCCGCAGTCGCCCTCCTGGGTGCGCACGGGGATCCGGTGCTGTTCATGGGTGATCTCAACGAGTCCTGGCACGTCACGCGGATTCTGCATGCCGCGGGCCTGCAGGATTCCTACTCTGCACTCGGAGTAACTCCAGCGCCCACCTGGCCCACGGTCCCCACCTGGCCTCAACCAACCACACCATGGGTCATCGACTTCCAGTTCCACTACGGAAACATCCGTGCGCTCAGCACCGAGGTCGTGGACTTTTTTCACGGGGACATTGCACCCTCTGACCACAAACCCGTCATTACCACCTACGGATTTGACCTCTGAGCCTGGCACGGAAGGCGTTCGCGGTTACCGCCTGAGCGCCTTCCGGGCCAGCACGTTACCAAGGAACTGCACCGCCTGGACCAGCAGGATAATCACGATCACCGCGGCCCAGGTGACCCACGGGTTGAACTGCCGATAACCGTACTGGATGGCGAAGTTACCCAACCCTCCGCCGCCCACGTACCCGGCGACTGCCGACATGTCGACCAAGGCCACAAAGATGAACGTGTACCCGAGGATCAGCGGCCCGAGGGCTTCGGGGAGGAGGATGGTCAGGATGATGCGCAGGCGTCCGGCGCCAACTGATCGTGCCGCCTCAATGACCCCGGGTTGGACAGTCAGCAGGTTCTGTTCAACGATGCGGCTGATCCCGAACGCGGCGGCCAGCGACAGCGTGAAGATGATGGCGCTGTTACCAATCCCGGTTCCGGTGACCGCCCGGGCCAGAGGCTGTGCGGCGGCGAGGAAGATGATGAAAGGGATGGGCCGGAAGATGTTGACAATGATGTTCAGGGTACTGAACACGGCGCTGTTGCCGAGTATGCTCCCGGCCCGCGTGGTGTAGAGGCCGATGCCGAGCAGGAGTCCGCCGAACCCGCCGAAGAGCAGGCTGAACCCGACAATGTAGAGGGTTTCGTAGGTGGCCTCCCACAGTTCTGGGGTAAGGGTAATGAGGGAATCCATCAGCTGAGCTCCTTCACAGTAATGCGACCGGACAGGCCGGTCAGTGCCGCGTCAACAGCGCCGTCGGGCCCGGTGAGTGCGAGGGTGAGATGGCCGAACGCCCGCCCCCGAATGTCGTTGATGCCGCCATAGATCAGCTCGAACTCGACGCCCGCCGCCGCCAATTCGAGGAAGACCGATGCCTGGGAGGAATCCCCGTCGCGGAAGGAGAAGGTGACAATCCGGCCGGTGTGCCGCTCCTGCAGAACTGCGAGTTCGTCAGCTGAGGGAATCCCCCGCACCACTGTGGAGACGAACCGTTGTGAGGAGGCTTCGCGCGGTGTGGAAAAGACGTCGAACACGTCACCCTGTTCCACGATCCGGCCACTGTCCATCACCGCCACTTTTGTGGCGAGGGTCTGGATCACGTCCATCTCGTGGGTGATCACCACGATGGTGATGCCCAATTCCTCGTTGACTCTTCGCAGCAGGCGGAGCACTTCATGAGTGGTTTCGGGGTCCAGGGCCGACGTTGCCTCATCAGCGAGCAGGATTTTCGGTGAGGTGGCCAGCGCCCGGGCGATGCCGACGCGCTGCTTCTGGCCACCGGACAGCTGTTCCGGATAATTGGAAGCCTTGTCCGCCAGCCCCACAAAGTCGAGGAGTTCAGTGACGCGCGCCCGGATCTCGTCGCGGCTCTTCCCCGCGACGCGCAGGGGGTAGGCGACGTTGTTCCACACCGTTTTGGCGTTGAACAAATTGAACTGCTGAAAGATCATTCCGATGTCAAGACGCAGCCTACGCAACTGTCTGTCCGGGACGCCGGTGACCTGTTGGCCGTCGACGATGATGGTGCCGCTGGTGGCCTTTTCGAGGGCGTTGATCAGGCGAACCAGGGTGCTTTTACCCGCACCGGAGTAGCCGATGATTCCGTAGATTTCCCCGGCCTCGATGTCGAGACTGACGTTGTCAATGGCGTGCACCGGGGCGTCGCCGCGGCGGCCCGGCGGGAAGCTTTTGGTGACGCCCTGCAATGAAATGAGAGGCATGAAATTCCTTGATGAATGACTCTGCGGCCGGCCGGGATCGCGGGCCGGCCGCAGGAGAGGGAGGACTGGCTAGCCTTGGGCGCGGGTGTCTTCCTCGACGGTGCCGAGGGTCGTCTGCAGCTCCTCAGGGGTGACCTGGAGGAACTCGGCGGTCCCACCCGAGGTCTCCTGAACGGCGTCCTGAACTTCCTGGTTTTCCTGGTAGATGCTGACCAGCTTCTGGTAGGTCTCGTTGGTTTCCTCGCCTGCGCGGGCGGCGAAGACGTTTACGTACGCGGCGGCCGCCGGATCCGCCGGATCATCCTGGGCTATGGCGTCCTCGAAGTTCAGGCCGGCATCCTGCACGAAGTCGTTGTTGATGATGGCGGCCGCGACGTCGGGCAGCGATGTGGGCGTCAATGACGCTTCAAGAGTCGTGACGGTAACCTTGGAGGCTTCTTCGTCGATATCGTCGATCGTGGAGAAGGCGCTCCCGCCGTCGTCGAGCACTACCAGTCCGGCGGACTGGAGCACCAGCAGCCCGCGGGCGAGGTTGCTTTCGTCGTTGGGGATGGCGACCGTTGAGCCTTCAGGGATCTCCTCGACCGATCCGTACTGGGTGGAGTACAGGCCCAGCGGGTAGATGGCGGTTGACCCGATCGGAGTGAGCTCTTCGCCGCTGGAGACGTTGTAACGAGCGAGATACACCAAGTGCTGGAACTGATTGAGGTCCAGTTCGCTCTCGCTCAGGGCAGGGTTGGGCTGGGTATATTCGGCAAAGTCGATGACTTCCAGGTCGATGCCTTCCTCGGCAGCGGCCTCGGTCAGCAGGCCCCACTCCGGGTCGCTGGCGCCCACGACGCCGAGTTTGATGCTTTCGCTGCCGGACTCGGAGCCCTCCGCGGAGCCGCACGCAACGGCAAAAGCGAGGAAGGGGACGACGGCGATAGACAGAAGTTTCCGGGATTTCATGATGATTTTCCTTTGAGTTAGATCCAGCCGACGGGGAACACTGGACGGGTGGCCGCTGGATCAGGAGATAAGAAGTGTTCGAAGTGCTGCGAAAACTGCAGCGACATTCGGGCGGAATTTCCTTGGGGCTACATGCTGGCTCGCTTCAGGATCGCGGGCGGTAACCACCACGATCCCTCAACGGGGTCAGTACCGGGTACGCCGTACTTGCCGTCCGGGGACTTGTTCCGGCGACCAAATCTTCACCTGGAGCACCCCGCTACGGGAGAGGGTTGCTGGTCAACCGGCCAGGGCCTTTGGTTGACACTCTTGATTCTGGAGATCACGCTAGGGCAGAAAATTTAGTGGGTCAAAACGTCGCCGTTATGGATCGTCATAAACGGCGCGGCATAGCCGTCCCGTTCATGCGGCCCCGGTGGAAGAATCGCCCTTGGGAAAGAGGAGTCGATCAGTCGGCTTCCCGACCTGTATCGCTGCGGCCGCTACTGATTGACCAAACAATGATCGCCCAGGCGCACATTGTCGGGCCGTGGTGCGAACCACGGTTCGAGGTCCTCGGCCGACATGGGACGGGTATAGAAGTAGCCTTGAGCGAGGTCGCATCCCAGCCCATTCAGTGTGTGCAACTGATCTTGTGTCTCAACGCCCTCGGCAACAGCAATCAGGCTCGTCGCATGGGCGAGCTGGATGCAGGAAGCCACAATCGCGTGGTCTTTACTGTCGGTAGTGAGTCCTGCAACGAATGACTGGTCGATTTTCAGCTCGTCGATTGGGAAAAACTTGAGATAGGTGAGGCTGGATTGGCCGGTGCCGAAGTCGTCGATTGCCAGGCGCACGCCGAGCGCATTGAGGATCTCCAGGGTCCGCAATGCGGCAACCGGGTCTTCGGTAAGCGCCGTTTCGGTGATCTCAAGGGTGAGGAGTCCCGGGTCCACGTTGTGGCGGAGGAGTGCCGCGGTGACCACTTCTTCAAGGCGCGGATCGCTAAGCTGGATGGCCGAGATATTGACTGACATACGAACCGGCGGCCGGCCCGGCGCTGACCGGTGCCACTCGGCCTGTTGCGCCACGGCTGCATCGATCACCCAGGCGCCAAGCGGCAGGATCAGACCCGACTCTTCGGCGAAGTCGATGAAAGCTGACGGTGCCAGCAGGCCCTTATCGGGGTGATCCCAGCGCACCAATGCCTCGAATCCATTCATCTGGCCGTTGCTGAGGTCAATCTGCGGCTGGTAGAAGAGGCGAAACTCTTCGTCCTCGATGGCCCGGCGCAGTTCGCTACGCCGGTTGAGCCGTCCGTCGTCGGGATCGTCATGGCCGAACTCCACTTCGCACCGGTTATGGCCACGCTTCTTTGCCTGATACAGGGCTGCGGCGGCGCGCCCGACAAGTCGGTCAGGGGTCTCGTTCCTGTTGGCCACCGCGACCCCAATACTGACCGTGATTTCAACCGTGGAGTTGCCGACAACCATCGGAGCGCTCAGGACTGAAAGTAGCTCCGTGGCCAACAATTGCGCATCTGCTGCACCAACAAAATCACTCACGACGGCGAATTCGACCCCGGACAACCGGGCGATGACCGCGGGGAGATGGACTGCGGCAGCGAGCCGCTGGGCCACTACGTTGAGTGTCTCATCTCCGGCAGCGATCCCCAGGTCCACGTTGACCGCCCTGAAGTGGTCGAGATCCAGAATAAGGATCGCTCGGTTCCGCTCGTTTGCGGTCGGCTCTGCCAGGAGAACCCGAAGCTCGGTGAGGAACCCAGCCCTATTGAGCAGGCCCGTGAGCGGGTCATGGGTCATCAGATGGTCAAAGCTTGCCTGCGCCGTTTCAGGATCAGTTGCCTGGTCAATGGCGCAGCGACGAATTTCCTCGAGTGCCTGCTCATAAGACAAAATGCTGTGATCGACCGTCGGGTCGGCATGAATTCGGGTGTCGGGCGCTTCGTTGACTGACTCATTTGGTGCTGGATCGATCATAGAGGCGATTCGCTTTCCTGGTAATACGGGCGAAATTTCATGTTCCCGCGGACCGGATAACTCGGGTCGCTGGGATGCTGAGGTTCAGGGCGATACTCACACCAGCCGCTTAGGCGGATAAGGGCGCAAGCCCATGAGCCAGTTGAGCGGAGCCAGTCAACGGCGGTGGAAGAAAACACGGCGGGCACCTAAGCATCCGATTTGCCAGATAATCGTTATTCTTCATAATTTCCGATTCCGTTTTTATTCTAACCCGCCGCCCCAATACAAAGTCGGCTTACTTCGAAGATCCTGCGGCAATCCTGCGCGACACTCACGCCGGCCCATGCCCCCCGCCGAGGCGTGAGGTACGGCGGATCCGGTCGCCGGAGAGTCGCCCGATCTGACTACTCGGCGGAGGGCGTTTGGAGGTTTAGCTTTCGTTCCAGTTCAGTGATGACCGCATCGAGCCCGAGGGCGAAGGCGGTATCCTGCCGGCGGGAGTCCGCCTGGGCCGCCAATGCCCGGGACAGGGCTGGGTGTGTGTGTGCTCGCGGTTCCCACGGCGGTTCAGGAGAGGCCGCATCAATCGCGGAGCCTAGAACTAGCAGGTCCACGAGAGACAGCGCAGCCAGGAGTAGCCCATCCTGGAATCCCGCTGATTCAAGGATTTGGGCCAAGGTTTCGTAAATTTCCAGCGTTGGCGCATCGTCGACTGATTCGCCTACCAGTGCCGGAATGACCATCGGGTGAAGTCCCATGGCGTAGCGATAGTTGACCGCCCAACGGCGGGTCTGTTCCTGCCAGCTCCCTTCGCCGCAGGGGAAGTCCCCCCGGTCATGGGCATCCTGGCTAATGAGGGCGCGAATCCCCTCAATAATCTCAGTCCTGCCTCCTTTCACGTGGTGATAGAGGGAGGAAGGACTGACACCGAGCCGTTTGGCCAGCTGCGGAATGGAGAATTCCTGTTTCTCATCGAACCGTTCCAGAGCCGCCCGAAATATTTTGTCAGCGGTAAGGATTCGGGTGCTGGGCCTGGCCATCACATTCCTTTGTGGTTTGGGTGCAGGCTAAAACACTATGACACTACGTGCCCGCTCACCCCGACGCATCGCGTCGAATGCGTCGTTAACGTCGTCCAAACCAATACGATCCGAAATCAGCTCGTCCACTGGGAGCTTTCCAGCCAGATACAGTTCGGCCATCCGAGGAAAGTCCCGCCCCGGGACAGTTGACCCATAATTGGACCCGACGATGCTTATCCCACCTTCAGCTAGGGCCAACCCATTGAAATTGACGGTCTCGCCAGCCGGAGGCAGGCCAACCAAGACAGCAGTGCCCCCACGCACGAGCAGTCCGGGCAGCGATTCGATCGTTTCTTTCCGGCCGATCGCTTCGAACGCATAGTCGGCTCCCCTGCCGGTGATCTCACGGATCGCTTGCTGGGTTGTCGCACCCGCGATGACGGTGTGGGTGGCCCCGAACCGTCTCGCTATCGCGAGTTTCTCCTCACTCAGATCGACGGCAATGATCGGGGAAGCTCCCACCAGGTTCAGTCCCATGATGATGGATAGGCCCACTCCACCGGTTCCGACGACGACGGCTGACTGACCGGGTGCCACCATCGCATCGTTGACTACTGCCCCCACCCCCGTGGATACGGAACATCCCAGCAGGGAAGCGACCTCAAAAGGGACCTCCGAAGAAATCTTTACTGCAGCAGACTCGGGTACGACTGTGTATTCGCTCATTGACCCTACTGCCAGATACGGAAACACTGGAGTACCGTTTTCCGACAGCGGAGTACTCCCGTCCGGCAACACGCATTCTTCGGAGCGACTACCGGTGCACACAAAGGCTCGCCCGGAGAGACAGGAGGTACAGCGTCGGCATGGGTAAAACCAGCTCAGCACCACATGATCTCCAACGGCTACATCTTGGACGCCCTCGCCGACAGCCTCAACAACACCCGCGCCTTCGTGGCCCATCACGGTAGGGGACGGCATCTCCCATTCGCCGTCGAGGACGTGCCTGTCCGAACCGCAGACGCCCGACGCGCCGAGCCGTACCAGCACCGTTCCGGGGCCGGGCTCTGCCACGTCAATCTGGATGATTTCCAAGGAAGATCCACTGCCGCGATGTACCGCGGCGCGAGAACTAATGCTCATCAGCGCGACTCCTTCACGGTGTTTGGTTCTACCAGGTCGTAGCCGCCGATTCCCCGCCGCTTGTAGAACACCACAGCCAAAATCCAGTACACGATCCCGCCCACGACGGCGGCGGGCAGCGAGGCGGAGATGACGTTGAAGAGGGGCTGCGTTTCGAGGGTAATAGGGTTGTAAATCCAGACGTAGAACACCGCACCCGCAATCACCGCTATCATCCCTGCCCAGTTGATGCCTCCCGGCAGGTGATAGGCACTCTTGGCGCCCGGCGCATAAAGCTCGGCCAAGTCGATGCGCTGCTTCCGCAGAATGAAATAGTCAACAATGATGGCACCGCACATCGATGCAAGGAATGCACCACTCAGTGTGACAAACAAGACGAATCGTTCGTACATAAACTGCGGGAAGAATGCCAACAACGCAGGCAATACGAAAAAGCCCGCACACAGCCATTTCCAATGCAGACCAGTCAGTAGCGGACCGCTGGACTGCCTCAGGGCGAGCACCGTTGAATAGACGATCGAGGAGATGCTGGTGATGTTGGCGAAGCAAATGAACACGAGAATAAATGCACCCAGAAGCGGACCGCCGAAGGGAATCATCCACACCGTAGGGTCTGAATCCCCCAACGTCAGTGCCGCACCCATGCCAACAATCTGCGCGAGCAGGGTGGCGATGAGCAGTCCGCCGTAGGCTGGCCAGATGGCGGCTTTCGGCGACTTCGTCATCCGGGCGAGCGAACCCATCACCGGGTACCATGAGACGCCGACCGCAACGTTGAACTCAACCGCGATCATAAAGTTCAGCTGGGGATCGTCAAATGGCGCGAGCGGTGCCGCTTCCAGCAGTGCGGCCCACGAGGTATTCAGTACCAGGAAGACCATCAACAGTGCGGTGATAATCAAAAGCCCTGGGGCAATGAACTTATTCAAACGGCCAATAGTGATGGGTCCGCGGGAAAGGATGTACCAGGCAACGGCGAGCGCGACGAGAGCGCCTAGGGTCACCATCAGACCGTACTCATCGAACTCCATACCGGTGGCTACGCTCGCTACCTGGGTCGTGGCCCGGCCCACCATGATGCCCAGCAGGGAAGACCATCCCATCTCGGTGATGAGGACAACCGTGAAGACCAGCGCCCCGACACCGGCTACTCCGAACACCGGCCGAAGTATTGTGTACTGCTCTACTCCGTATCGCTGGCTGGCCACGGTGCTTGCGAGAACCATGAAACATAGCCCAATCGCGTTACCGATGATCATTGCAGCAATACCCTGTTGGAAGCCCACGAAGGACGCGGTTGCACCGCCAACCAGGAACGCCCACGTTGCAATAGCGAGCGCCACATTCACCCAGCTAAAGTCCAGGGCGGTCCATACTCGTTCGGATCTCAGCAGGGGAAGGGAGCCGAAGGTATTGGCGTTCTCCACTTCTTCGGCAGCAGTGCTCTTCGACCCGTTCACAGGACCATCACCAGCGCTCCGAGCAGGCTGATCAGGATAGTGGTGCCCACATACACGGCCAGATCCTTGCGGCTGAGCGCCCGTCGCGCCGGGTCAGCGGCTTCGACAGTGCGGATTTCCTCGATGCGACGGTGCAGTTCCGGCTGCACCCCGGCGGAATCTCTGACCACAACGGCCTCCCAATCAACTAATCGAATATCTTTCGGTTTCCAGGTTCATGAGAGACCCTAAGCTGGGACGGTGTCAATAGACTTGGTGAAAGCTATTCAAGTGTGAAGGAGATACCGTGGCTCGGATCGGCGTCTGGCAGGCTACCGGAAAGGTAGCCGAGACTGAAGAGAATCTGGCGCGGTTGGATCGGATGGCAGCTCACGCGGCCCACCAGGAAATCGACGTCGTGGTCACGCCGGAGTTGTTCGCCACCGGTTATGCGCCGACGCGGATGGACACCTCCGGCGGCAGGGCGATCCGCGAGCAGTTGGGCATCATGGCCCGTCGTCATCACATTGCAATCGTCGGGTCCAGCGTTGATGGTGAGGAGGGGCAGCGTTACATCAGCGCCTCGTTTTTCGACCACGAAGGTTCCGAGCTGACGCGGTATCGGAAATCTCACTTATTCGGGCCGGCGGAGAAGTCAGTTTTCCGCCCTGGTGCTGAATCTTCGCGGGTGTTCGAATATGCCGGCCTGCGATTGGCGCTGGGAATCTGCTACGACGTCGAATTCCCGGAATTTGTCAGGGCCGCGGCAAAAGACGGCACTGACGCACTCCTCGTCCCCACGGCGGTGCCGTTTACGGGCGACGTCGACGGCTTACCGGCAGACCGGACGTATAACGCGGAACGTATTTCCACCATCATGATTCCTTCCCGCGCGCTGGAGAACGGCATTTATGTGGCGTATGCCAATCACACTCCGCCCCATTTCACTGGTCTGAGCTGCATCGCCGGGCCCCACGGGAGCATGCTGGCGGAGGCGGGCCATGACGAAGTGTTAATCGTGGCCGAGGTTGAGGCGGCGGAGGTGCGCCGTGCCCGCCGCATCAACACGTACCTCGACGATGTTCGGGACAGTTACCCCGTCGAGGTCTCGCACACGCGGTCAATCCCCGCCGCCGAGGTGTGAGCTCGGCGGGTCGGTGCCCTCGTGAGTCCCCCATCTGACTGTTCGGTGGAAGGGGCTAGGCCTTCGCCTTGGCGGCAGCTTTCGCTGCCCGTTTCGTCTCGCGCACCTTCGTTAGGGATTCCGGATCCACGATGTCTGCGACGGATCGGAAGCTGCCCTTTTCGCCGTAGGCGCCAGCGCTCTCCCGCCAGCCGTCGCCGTCGTACCCGTACTGCTTGCCCAACAGCGCGAGGAAGATCCTGGCTTTCTGCTCCCCGAACCCGGGGAGCGCCTTCAGCCGCTTGAACACTTCGGCACCGTTGGGTTTGTCCCGGGTCCAAATTTGGGATGCGTCGCCGTCCCAGTCCTCAAGCAGGGTGGCACAAAGGGTCTGAATCCGCGACGCCATGCTTCCCGGGTAGCGGTGCACGGCGGGCGGGGTGCGGCACAGTTCAGCAAACTCGCCGGGGTCCTTGTGCGCGATCGTCGCAGCATCAAACGCCCCGAGCCGTTCCCTGATCTTCGCGGGTCCAATGAACGCAGTTTCCATAGCCACCTGCTGGTCCAGCAGCATCCCGATCAGCAGGGCGAGGGGCTCCTCGGACAGGAGTTGGTCGGCAGCGGCGTCGTCGGTGATGTTCAGGTGCGCAGTCATAACCCCGAGTTTAACGCGAGAACCCCCGGCAGGAGTAGCTACTGCCGGGGGTTCACCAATGCCAAACGCTAGTTCAGCGTTGAAGTGTCAATCACGAATCGGTAGCGGACGTCCGAAGCGAGGACGCGCTCGTAAGCCTCGTTGATCTTGTCGGCGGAGATAACCTCAACCTCAGCGCCCAAGTGGTGCTCGGCGCAGAAATCCAGCATTTCCTGAGTCTGACGGATGCCGCCGATGAGGGACCCGGCGAACGACCGGCGCCCACCAATGAGTGCAAAGGCATTGACCGGCAGCGGCTCGGCTGGCGCGCCGACGTTGACCAGCGCCCCGTCGAGGGACAGCAGTCCGAGGTAGTCGCTGATGGGGATGGAGGCACTGACCGTGTTGATAATCAGGTCAAACGAGCCTGCGAGTTCGGAGAAGGTGTTCTCGTCGCTGGTGGCGTAGTAGTGCTCGGCACCGAGGCGCAGACCGTCTTCCTGCTTCTTCAGGGACTGCGAAAGGACGGTGACTTCGGCGCCCATCGCTGCGGCCAGTTTCACGGCCATGTGTCCGAGCCCACCGAGTCCGACTACGCCGACCTTCTTGCCCGGTCCGGCACCCCAATGCTTCAGGGGGGAGAACGTGGTGATGCCGGCGCAGAGCAGTGGCGCTGCGACGTCGAGCTCGATGCCCTCGGGGATCCGGAGGACGAAGTCCTCCGTGACAACAACGTGGGTGGCATAGCCGCCCTGGGTGATGGAACCGTCGCGATCCTTGGCACCGTAGGTGCCGGTGTTGCCCTTGAGGCAATACTGCTCCTCACCGGCTTCACAGTTCTTGCATTCGCCGCAGGAGTTGACCATGCAGCCAACGCCCACGCGGTCGCCGACCGAATGCTTGGTGACGTTGGAGCCGACCTCGGTGACGATGCCAGCGATTTCGTGGCCTGGGGCCAGCGGGTAGGACTGGGGCCCCCAGTCGCCGCGGACGGTATGGATGTCGGAGTGGCAGATTCCTGCGAACTTGATGTCGATCAGCACATCATCGGGGCCGACATCGCGACGCTCGATGGTGGTGGCAATGAGGTCCTCGGACGCGGATGGCGCTGCGTAGGCGTTGACGGTAGTAGGCATAGATAAGCTCCTGCAGATTAGGTTGCTGGAAAATTTTGGTTCCCCTGATCCAACGTCAGCGGACGACGACGTATTCCTCACCAGGAGTGAAACATTGTCAGGGCAACCGTGACGGGCGCCGGACCGTGGCCTCACCGGCACGGTCCGGTTCCAGGGGAACGGAGCTGATCAGCACCGCCGGACCGCGGTGCAACGCACCATCCGACAATGGCTGACAGCGCACTCCGCCTCGGCCGCGCATCGCCGCGTGGGCTCCTTGGGCGAGCATGCGGTCCATCCAAACGCAGGGATGTGCGGGCCGTCCGGCTTTCAACCGCACGACGTCGCCGCGGGATTCCAGCTCAAACTCAAGCCCCAGCAGCGGATGCAACTGGGCACCCCGAAGAATCACGTTCCGTCGGGTCAGCAGCGGGTCGAAGGGTGCCACAGCCAGGTCGGCTGCTATGTCCTCGAGCGCTTCCACGGCCATCAGGGTCACTGCGGCATCCATGTGTGCGGCCTTACCGAAGAACCGGTCCCCCACGATTCCCTTCCCGGCCACCAGTTCCACCCGGCCGGCGTCGGTCGTGGGCACGTCAGCGGCACCGTCACGGGCACGGCCGAAATACGCGTGCGCCGGCGATACGAGCAGGTGCAGCACCTCGACGTCGTACCGATAACTCTCAGTCATCGCCCAAGATTACCTGCCGCTGATACGAACGATCAGCCGTCCGGCCGTGAACCCGGTACGGTGAACCGCTTCGGCAGCTTGAGACAGCGATCGGCCATAATCGCGCGGAGTCGGTCCGGGCGGTCGGTAATCAGCCCGTCAATGTCGAGGTCCATAAGGTAGCTCGGAAGCAAGCGCCACGAGATCGCCGCCATAATCGTCAGTGTCCAGACCACCGAGCCAAGGGGACGTTCCCGGCTGCCCCCCCTGCATATCCATCAATCAAGGAGCGGGCATGCAGTCCGTCAGCGATCGGCAACCAATAAGACTTCATCCCCGTCACACTGTTCCCATACCGTCAATCTTGGATGAAGGGGCGTTGAGAACAACCAGCGATTGGCGGCCGCATCGGATCGTGGTGGGGGTAAATGGTTCGCCGGAATCGATTGAAGCCTTGCTCTATGCACAACAGATTGCAGCCGCACGAAGCATACATGTTGATGCCGTGACTGCTTGGACTACGGATACCCCGATGTTGGATTACGGTGACCCCGGAGGAGACCCGGAGGAGGAGGCGCGAACAGCCCTCCGTTTGGCTGCCGCCTCCGCCTTTGGCGAGATACTGCCTGCACACCTTCATCTGATTGTGAAGGAAGGTGAGGCCACCGACGTGCTTATTGCCGAAAGCAGCCAGGCCGACCTCCTGATTATTGGCTGCCGGGGGCGACGGCGCATGTCGCGAACATTGTTCGGATCGGTCAGCGTCGAATGTGCTGAACGTGCGCACTGTCCTGTTCTTGTCAGGCACTGACCTAACAAATGAAGGCCAACTGGGCGAATCACCGATGGAGGGAATATTGAATGATAGAATGATGAAACAATCATTTAGTTAACTGGAGGGTACATATGGAAAACGTCGTGGATTTTCGGGCACCGCTCTATGAGGTGAAAGCAAACCTGTTCAAGGGGCTGGCGCATCCCGTGCGCATCCGGGTGCTTGAACTTCTATCGGCCACCCCCGAGGTGTCGGTCTCTGACATGCTGGCAGCTACGGGGATGGAAGCATCCCACCTGTCTCAGCATCTGGCGGTGCTGCGTCGGTATCATCTGGTGACGGGTGAACGCCGTGCTTTGCAGATGTTTTATTCGTTGGCTAACCCGCAGGTCGCTGAATTGCTCTCCGTCGCCAGATTGCTGATCAACGATATGTTAAGCACTACTTATGGTCACCTTGAGCAGTCCGAGGTTGAACTCGCCGGCATCGGTACTGATTCCGCGAAAAGCGCACGGTGATTACCGCAGGAGCAGTTCGCTCTCTACTGCCCTCATGGCGAGATTACGCTGAGGTTCCTCGCAGCTGGAAAGGGGACCTAATCGCTGGCCTCACGGTTGGCATTGTCGCGCTGCCCCTTGCCTTAGCTTTCGGTGTCAGTTCCGGCGCCGGAGCAGCCAGCGGACTGATCACCGCCATCGTGGCCGGTGTTATCGCAGCCGTTTTCGGCGGATCTAACATTCAGGTCTCAGGACCGACCGGTGCGATGGTCGTGGTTCTGGGACCAGTCATTGCGACCCAAGGTATTGGCGCGCTAGCCGCCGTCTCTGTCCTCGCCGGCATCTTGGTCATTATCGCGGGAATCCTGAAGTTCGGCAGGATCGTCGGGTTGTTGCCGTGGCCCGTTATTGAAGGCTTCACCTTGGGCATCGCGGTTATCATTTTCCTGCAGCAGATTCCTGCAGCCTTTGGCGTGCTGGCTGGAGCGAGCACCAACTCGGCAATGTCGGCAGTCCAGAGTTTGGTCACGGCATCCTTATCTTCCTTGCTCGCTCCGATTGGCCTCGTGGTGCTCGTCGCCGTCATCATGATTGCGTCGCCGAAGATCCACCCGAAGCTCCCCGGGTCACTGATCGCGATTGTCATTGCGAGTCTCACAGCTTATTTACTGGACCTTCCGGTGGCTCGCATCGGGGCGTTGCCGGATTCGTTGCCCGCCCCGGTCTTACCATCGTTTGACTGGCCCACCATCGTCGCCCTGGCAGGGCCCGCCGCCACGATCGCCGCACTCGCAGCGATCGAGTCATTGCTTTCAGTCCGCGTCGCAGCATCAATCTCGAATACGGGGCCCTACGATGCGGACCGTGAGCTGATCGGCCAGGGATTAGCCTCAGTGGGTTCGGGGTTCTTTGGCGGCATGCCCGCCACCGGTGCTATCGCCCGGACTGCGGTCAATATTCGATCCGGTGGCCGAACACGCTTGGCAGCCATCATTCATGCCCTTGTTCTGATCGGCGTCGTCTATCTAGCAACTGGACCGGTATCGCAGATTCCGCTTGCGGCCCTCGCTGGCGTACTGATGGTCACCGCCACTCGCATGGTATCCGTAGCCACGGTGCGCAGCGTGGTCGGTTCTACGCGGGCCGATACCGTTGTCTTTATCATCACAGCCCTCGTGACGGTCTCGGTCGATCTCATTTACGCAGTTCTGGTGGGTATCGCTACTGCGTCGTTCTTCGCACTCCGCGCACTTGCCAAATCTGGCGGAGTCCATCGGGAGGAAATCCCCGGACCAATCCATGCCGGCGATGAGTTCATCGCAGTTTTCCGCCTCGACGGAGCCTTGTTCTTCGCCGCCGCGGAACAAGTGTTGGACCGCGTGAACGCCATCCAGAACGTCCACGTTGTCATTCTTCGCATGTCTCAAATCCGGGAACTCGACGCGACCGGCGCACGCGTCATCACCGACATAGTCACTGCACTCGAACGCCGTGGAATCACGGTTCTGATCAAGGGAATCCAGGAACGGCACCTAGCATTGGCAACCCACGTCGGTGTCCTTCAGTCCCTGAGGCACCATAAGCACCTGTTCGCGGATCTACCTTCGGCAGTGGAGCATGCACGCAGCCATGTGGCACGCGAAGGCGCCGCCGGTCAGCAACCTAAGCCCGCTCCCAGAAAGTCCAAGGATAACGTCTGAGACCGTCGTGCAACGACAGTAACCGACCTCCGCGAAGCGGAACAAATCCGAAAAAATGCTTCAGGAACAGGACACCGCTATGAGCGTTGACGGCAGGGCACTTCCAGCCTGGAAATACATGGAGAAAGATCGCGTTGATTACCCCGTAGACTCTGCAGGCTGGGATCGTTGGTACGCGGATCCGTCCTACGGATGGACACCCGCTAGCGCAGCTGTCCGAGAGGAACTGGGCCGGGTGCCATCAGGGCGTGCGTTGGACCTTGGAGTCGGAGACGGGCGCCACGCCGTGTGGCTTGCTGGACGCGGCTGGCAGGTAGACGCCGTCGACTTCTCCCCCGAGGCGATAAGGATCGGTCGGGAGCAGTGTGGCTCACCTCCGCCATCTTGGAAATGCTCCACTTCGAGACAGACCAGGCCGACGCACGGCTAGCCCAAGCCCTGGCAACAGCAATGGCGTCCGGGATTCACCCCTCGGTCGCCGCTGAGGCGGCGAACATCAGCGTCAGCGAGCTGTTCGATACCCTCAGGCGGTGCGGAACCATGCCGTTGCTCTAACCCACCGACAAGTAGCACCCGCCTTCGCGTGTCGCGCTAGAATTTTCGTCCCTGTCTACCCCTACTGATGCACCGGGGATTGATGCACCGAGGGAGGATTTGCCCGCGAACCATGGGGAAGCAGAACGTTTTCCCACGCAATTACATATCCAACGCCCACTACAACGGTCAGGAAGCTAATCCATGTCCCTGTTATCACCAGAGCGCCAGAGCCTCACCGCATCAAGAGTTGTCGGCGTCGGGTCATACCAACCAGCACGGATCCTCACGAACGTGGAACTCAGCCACAAAGTTAACACGTCTGATGAATGGATCCGCAGCAGGGTCGGGATCGAAACACGACACATCGCGGACACGGAAACCGTCGCCGACCTCGCCACTGCGGCTTCACTGGATGCCCTGCAGAACGCCGGGCTAAACCCAAACGAGGTGGATCTCATCATCGTCGCGACCGTTACCGCTCAAGACCGGTCTCCCAGCACGGCCGGACGCGTATCCGCGAACATTGGGTGTTCACACCCAGTTGTTTTCGACATCAACGCTGCCTGTTCTGGCTTCACCCATGCTCTCGCGGTCGCCGATCAGGCCATCAGAACCGGGTCCGCTCGCACCGCCCTGATCATCGGAGCCGAAAAACTCAGCGAGTTTACCGACTGGTCGGATAGAACAACCTGCGTGCTGGTCGGCGACGGCGCCGGAGCTGTCATTCTTAGAGCCTCAGACTCATCAGGCGTCGGGCCAGTCCATTGGGGTTCAGTGCCCGGACTCTCGCATGCTGTGCGTATTGAAACGCCACACTTACGCTTCGAGCAGGAAGGCCTTTCGGTTTTCCGGTGGGCGATCAGCCAGGCCGCGGCCCTTGCGCGACGTACCTGCGAAATGGCGGGTGTAAAATCAGAAGATTTGGCAGCGTTCATTCCTCATCAAGCAAATCTTCGTATCATCGAGCCCCTCGCCGACCAGCTAGGCATTCCTCGGGCCATCACCTCGCGAGACGTAGTAACGTCTGGAAACACCTCTTCCGCCAGTATTCCGATCGCTCTATCCAAACTCGTGCAAAGCGGCGATATTGCCTCGGACAGTCCTGCGCTGCTCTTCGGATTTGGAGGAGGTTTTTCCTACGCCGGACAGGTCATCCGAACGCCGCGCGCTCTCCCCTAAAGGTGCTAATTGTGCGGCAAGACCGTCGAGTCCGGCCACATGACCAAGGACCTCGCTGCCCGGTCGGACCGGACCAGGCGTATCAGACCACCCAGGAATTCCTTGATACCCTCCGACGACAACCTGAAGGCACGCCTCAGCCGATGGTGATGCCCTACCTTGGTTTCTTTGGAACGGGTTTACCCCAGTCCTCGCGTGCACCATATCGCGGAAACTCTTTGTTAATTTCCTAGAACCCTTGATTGCACAGGCTTTACGGCTTCGCGCTAGGAAGGTGACAGAGCTTTGCCTGAGGGCTTGGTGGAGATTCAGCCACCCGACCGCCACCGCCCATCAGGCATCAGGCATCAGGCATCAGCCATCGTGCCCCGGCCATTCCCCCTCCTCGGTGGGCGTCATGTCACCACCCGCACCCCCGGCTCGCCAGCCGAGGGGACCGCGGCTAGGCCTGCGGAATACATCAATGCAGTGAGCACTTGCACGAGGTATGACAACTATTGCAATCATCGGAGCAGGATCAGGACTCGGAGCCGCCGTCGCGCGCAAGTTTGGCGCTGAGGGCTACGCGGTCGGCCTCATCTCACGCAACCAGGGGCGTCTCGACGCGCTGGCTGATGACCTCGCCAAGGACGGAGTGCACGCGAAGGGATTTACCGCGGATGTGCGGAATTCCGACTCCATCGCGAAGGCACTTGAACAGGTGACCGAAACTCTCGGCCCGATCGAAGTTCTGCAATACAGCCCGCTGCCGCAGAAAGACTTCATGCGCCCGGTGCTGGAAACTACCCCAGCCGATCTGGTGGGTCCCATCGAATTTTCCATCTACGGTCCGGTTGCCGCTGTTCACCAGGTGGTACCCGGCATGCGGTTCCTCGGCGAAAATCGCGGCACCATCCTGTTCGTCAATGGCGGTTCGGCGGTCAAGCCGGGTCGCGGTGTCACTGGCACCTCGGTGGCGTTCGCTGGTCAGGCCGCCTACGCCCAGAGAAGGATCCCGACGTTCTCGCCGGAATCCTTTGGGACCTTCACATTAAGCGCGACCGCTTCCGCCATCAGGTCAGCGAAGACTAAAGTGTCGCAGCTGTCAGCGGGTGGGAAAGGCACCCATGATTCGGATCGAGCTCGATACCGAATGGTACGATATTAGGTACCACTTGGAGGCACCATGGCCATCACGGCATCCGAAGCACGCGCGCGGCTCTTCCCCTTGATTGAACAGGTCAACAACGACCATGCACCAGTCGAAATTGTGTCAAAGAACGGCAGTGCCGTCCTGATGTCCCTGGCCGACTACGAAGCCCTCCAGGAAACGGCCTACCTCTTGCGGAGTCCGGCGAATGCGGCCCGGCTCGCGGAGAGTATCGGGCAGCATCGAGCTGGCCGGGCCGGGCCCAGGGCACTCCCGGAGTGAACCTTCTGTTCACCGATATCGGGTGGGAAGACTATCAATACTGGCTCGCCACGGACCGCGCGATCCTCAAACGGATCAACCGGCTGATCGAAGAATGCCGCCGCACACCGCTTGAAGGGATCGGCAAGCCCGAGGCCCTCCAACACCAGCTCGCGGGCTACTGGTCTCGCAGGATCACTGAGGAGCACCGACTCGTCTATGCTGCCGATGATGAAAACCTCGTGATCATCGCCGCTCGGCACCACTATTAAACCAGGGGCCTCAGATCGGATGACAGGATAGTGCCAGGCAGCACCAATCAGCGGAGGGACGCCACGTCATGGAAGAGCACGTCGACCAGCAGGCCCGGCAGCAAATACTCGCGGCCCTCGCTGCCCAGCCGGGCCGGATGGGTGACGACGCCGCCTTCCTCCGCCGGTTCGACCAGCATTTCCCCGATCTGTGCCAGCTCTTTCATTCCCTCTACGGCCCACAAAGCGACTGGCTGGACCACCTCACCGCCCTGGTGCTTGAGGCGGCCCGCTCCTGGCAGGAACGCCCCGCGGATCTGAAGGCCGTTGACGAC
Organism: Arthrobacter sp. TMN-50; assembly: GCF_054511125.1. NCBI lineage: Bacteria > Bacillati > Actinomycetota > Actinomycetes > Micrococcales > Micrococcaceae > Arthrobacter > Arthrobacter sp. TMN-50. Next base: position 86,187 of record NZ_JBTNDG010000009.1, read on the forward strand.
GCGAAAGAGCAGGACAACGGCTGGTTCCTGTCGAATTCCATGTTGGGCGGGGTCTGTTACGTGGATCGCTACGCGAAAAACCTGGCCGGCGTCCGCGCGCAGATCCCCTACTTCAAGGAACTGGGCCTCACCTACCTGCATCTAATGCCCTTGTTTTCCGTCCCTGAGCCGCATTCCGACGGCGGCTACGCGGTCTCCAGCTACCGCGAGGTGAACCCGGCACTCGGCTCGATGGAACAGCTTCGGGCCCTCGCTGCAGACCTGCGGGCCAACGGGATTTCCCTGGTGGTGGACTTCATTTTCAACCACACCTCGAACGAGCACGAGTGGGCACGCAAGGCGGCAGCGGGCGACCCCGCCTACAGCGACTACTACTGGATTTTCCCGGACCGCGCCATGCCGGACGCCTTTGAACAGCACGTGCGGGAAATCTTCCCCGATGATCACCCCGGCTCGTTTGTCCGTGCGCCGGATGGGCGCTGGGTGTGGGCCACCTTCCACAGCTTCCAGTGGGACCTGAACTACTCCAACCCCGCCGTGTTCAGGGCAATGGCTGGCGAGATGCTATTCCTCGCGAATCAGGGCATCGACATCCTGCGGATGGACGCCGTCGCCTTCATCTGGAAGCAGCTCGGCACCACCAGCGAAAACCTCCCCGAGGCACACACCCTGCTGCAGGCGTTCAACGCGGTCTGCAGAATGGCCGCGCCATCGCTCCTGTTCAAATCCGAAGCTATCGTCCACCCCGATGAGGTGGCGCGTTACATCGATCCGGCCGAGTGCCAGCTCTCCTATAACCCCTTGCAGATGGCGTTAATCTGGGAGTCCCTCGCCACGCGGGACGCCTCACTGCTCGCCCAGGCGCTGGAGCGCCGGCATGCCATCCCTGACGGCACCACCTGGGTGAACTATGTGCGCAGCCACGATGACATCGGGTGGACCTTCGCCGACGAGGACGCCGCCGAACTGGGCGTCAATGGGTTCGACCACCGCAGGTTCCTGAACTCTTTCTACGTCAACCGCTTTCCCGGCAGTTTCGCCCGCGGCGTCCCGTTCCAGGACAACCCCCGGACCGGCGATTGCAGGATTTCGGGCACGACGGCGTCGTTGTGCGGACTACAGGGCGGCGAGGCCGCCGCCGTCGAACGCATCCTGTTAGCGCACTCGATCACCTTCAGCACCGGTGGGATCCCGCTGCTGTATCTGGGCGACGAGGTGGGCCAGCTCAACGACTACCAGTACGCGTTGGAGGCTGGGCATGCGGCCGACAGCCGCTGGGTGCACCGGCCACGCTACCCGGCTAGCCAGTACTCACGCCGCAACGATCCCTCCACTCTGGAGGGCACCATCTACGCTGGCCTACGGCGGATGATCTCCGTCCGGGCGGCCAGCCCGGAGCTGGCTGGGACTCGGCTGATCGACTTCGCCACCGGCAACCGCAGCGTGCTGGGCTACCAGAGGCCCGGCGGGCGGACGACGGTCCTGGTGCTGGCGAACTTCAGCGATGAGCCGCAGCCGGTGTCCTCAACCACGCTGAGCGGATTCGCACCCGACGTCGTCGACCTCCTGACCGCTACTGCGCTGCGGCTCGACGGCGGAATCACCCTCGCGCCGCGCGGCTATCTGTGGCTGCGGGCCCGCGCCCGGTAGGGAAGGCAGCGGGAGCTGAGGACCGCCGCCAGCCGCTACTCAGGGGATGAGCTTCTCGGCGCGGTAGCGATCGAAGAGGTCGGTGAAGGCGTCGAGGGTGCGGCGGTAGCCGGTGAACCCGGCCACACGGCTCTTGCTCATATCGGCGACCACCTCGAGGTTGCGGCCAAGGTCGCCGTCGGTGTGCCACCAGGACGCCACCCGGTCCAGGCGTGGTTCCGCAAGTGCGTTCGCCGCAACGAGCTGCTCCCACTGCGGCTCGGCGCCAGCCATCTGGATCTCGAGCGGGCGTGGGCCGTCTTTGAATCCTTCGGACCGAACCCCGAAGTACGCAGCGAGCTGCTGCCACATCCAGCGCCACCGAAACACGTCTCCGTTGACCACGTTGAACGCCTCATTGGCGCCACCGGGCGAGGTTGCGGCCCACACCATGTGATCGGCGAGGAGACCGGCGTCGGTCATGTCGGTCAGGGAGTTCCACTGGGTTTCAGAGCCGGGGAAGGTGAACGACCGGCCGGATTCCTTGCACAGGGCCGCGTAGGCCGCGAGGGTCAGGCCCATATTCATGGCGTTGCCCACTGCATGACCGATTACCGTGTGGGCGCGGTGCACCGACCAGGTGAAACCCTGTGTTGCGGCCGCCGCCCACAGTTCGTCTTCCTGTGCGTAGTAGAAATTGTTGACCGGCAGACGAGGTTCCTCTTCGTGGAACGGCGTGTCCGGCATGTCACCCTCCCCGTAGGCTTCGAACGGCCCAAGGTAGTGCTTCAACCCGGTCATCAATGCGACGTGTGCCACCGGTTTGTCGGCGAGCGCCGCCAGGAGGTGCCGCAGCATGGCGGCGTTCACACGGATGTTCGCTTCCTCGGTGTCCTGGCGTGCCCAGGCCGTGAAGAAAACGTGGGTCGGCGACTCGGCGGCCAGCGCCTCTTTCAGAGACTGGGGCGAGGACAGATCGGCGGGAACATAGCGAACGCTGGCTTTGGGTGTTCCTGCGCTGCGCGACATGGCGAGCACCTGCCATCCCTCGCCGGCAAGCTTCTCGACCAGAGCTGACCCTGCGATACCCGAAGCGCCGACCACCAGGGCAATGCCACCAATGGGTTTTTCCACCTGAGGTGTTGGTTCGTTGCGAGTCATTGAGCGTTCTCCTTGCATTGCAAACACGGATGGCCGGGGCCGGCATCGTGAAAGTGTTGAACTGTCTTATCTACGGCAAGCCACCTGATCGGCGAATAATTCCGTGGACTAAATCAGCGACCGGGTCTTATGGCACTGCCGGTGCGGGGTGTCGCACCCGATGATTGAACAACTAACGAATGATGAAAGACGATGATGACCTCAGATACGGCAACGCCTACTCGCCCGGTGACGGTTTTCTTGCTCGATGACCACGAACTGGTCCGACGCGGCCTCCGTGACCTCTTGGAGGGCGAGGGATTCGCGGTGATCGGCGAGACCGGCTCAGCCGTTGAGGCGGTCCGCCATATTCCCGCTCTTGCCCCCGATGTGACCATCCTGGATGCCCGGCTTGCTGACGGAAACGGCATCGAGGTGTGCCGCGACGTGCGGTCGGTGGATCCATCGCTGCAATGCGTGATCCTGACCAGTTACGACGACGACGACGCCGTCCGGGGTGCCATTTTGGCCGGTGCGGCTGGCTACATTCTCAAGGAGATTGTCGGCTCGGATCTGCTGGAGAAGGTGCGCCGCGCATCCAGGGGAGAGTCGCTTTTCGATGAAGAGGTCAAGGCGAAGGTGGTTGCCGGCTTTACCACGGTTCAGCCCGAAGACCCCCGACTGGCCGGGCTGACGGTGCAGGAGAAAAAGGTGCTCGCCCTGATCGGGGCTGGGATGACCAACCGGGAAATCGGCGCCGAGCTGTTCCTGGCAGAGAAGACGATCAAGAACTACGTGTCGTCAGTCCTGGCGAAGTTGGGATTCCAGCGCCGTACACAGGCGGCTGTCTATATCTCCCGTCCGGCAAGCCCGCAGCGCTGACGCCGCAGCCGACCGCTGCCCGCTACCGCCACCAATCCCATTTCGGTGGTCAACCTAGACCTCGGTGGCCGATATTTCCACCCGGACTGTCAAAGTTGGCCCCCCGGATCCAGGTTGCTCACTGCGACGAGGTGGGGAGGTAGCACCGCGGCACGGCGGGGTTGGGCGAGGCTCGCGCAGGCGGGCCCTCAGGTGAGGGGTAGCGTCACATCGATCGTGGCCCCCTGGCCGAGGGAGGACTCGATCGCGACCTTCCCCCCGAGCTCCTCCGCCCGCTGCTGCATGTTCCGTAGACCGCTACGACGCCCGTTCTGCTCAAATCCGCGTCCGTTGTCGACTATCTGCAGGTTGACGCACTGTTTGCCCGCGGTCAGGGACACGATGATGGTGGTCGCGTGAGCATGCTGCAGCGCATTGGACAGCGCCTCGCGGAGGATGGCCTCCACTTGGGCGGCGGTTGCCTCCCGAACGGACGTGTCGAGCGGTCCCGAAAAGTGGATAACCGGTTCAACCTCCGAGCCGTCAAGGACCTGGCGGGTCAACGCGAGAATCCGAGAGCTGAGGGCTGCTTCGCTGTGCGTTGCCGACTGTAGGGAGTAGATCGTGTCCCGCAGCTCCCCGATCGTCGCATCGAGCTCAGTAGTCACCGAGGCAATGCGTGCGAGCGGCTCCTCCCCCACCACATGCTTGCGCAGACTTTGAATACTCAGACCAGCCGCAAACATTCGCTGAATCACCAGGTCATGCAGGTCCCGGGCAATCCTGTCGCGGTCGCCGAAAACAGCGTCCTGTTCGCGCTGAATCTGCATCTGTGTCAGTTCCAAAGCCGTCGAAATTTGGGAGGCGAACGCCGCGGCCATGAGCTGGTCCACCGGCGAAAATGGGGGATCATCGTGGGTGCGGGCGATCACTAGAAACCGGGCGTGAGCGCCCCGATCAGTAATCCTCGTATACAGGGCGGTCTCGAACGCCTCGGATTCATGGGTGGGCAGCACGTTATGCAGATCATGACCATTCAGCACTGAGGTATCTCCAAACGGAAGCGTCATGGTGCGCAGGACAGAGCCGTTCCCCACCAGCCGCCCGCGGAGGTCATCTCCATGCAACCCGAGCGCCACCTCGCAGTAAAGAGACTCGTCCGGCTCCAACCGGGTAAGTATGAGTACTAAAGCGGCTCCGGAGGCTGCCCTGGCGTGCTCTGCAACGAGTTCAACGTCGCTGAGGCTCCGATCCGGCGAGGTGTTCAACAGTGCTCGGACGGCATCCTGGCCGCACTCCAGCCATCGAGACCGACGCGTCTCAGCTTCAAAAAGCCGCATATTCTCGATGGCAACGCCCGCTGCGGCCGCGAGAGCCACCGTCAGATCTTCGTCGGACTGGGTGAAGTCACCACCACCGTTCTTCTCGGTGAGGTAGAGGTTGCCGAAAACTGTGTCGCGCACCCTGATCGGCACACCCAGGAATGACGTCATCTGCGGATGCCCCGGCGGGAACCCAAACGACGCCGGATGATCGCGTAGGTCTGCGAGACGAAGCGGCTTCGGCTCGCTGATGAGTAGGCCAAGCACCCCGTGGCCCACGGGCAGCGCGCCGATCCTGGCGATCTGGTCCTCATCCAGGCCCACTGTGATGAAGTGGCTGAGTGCGCCGTCTGGACCGATAACGCCTAGTGCCGCAAACTTCGCGTCGACCAACCGGCATGCTGCCGCCACCACGCGCTCCAGGACAGTCTGCAGACCCTGGTTTTCAGCAATGGCCGCAAATCCAGCGAGGAGGTGGTCCACACCGCCGTGGACGGCTGAGCTGATTGAGTGAGGCTTATCGTCGGAATCGGTGATCTGGGTGGTTGGTGGTGGACCCATTGTGCGACTCCAGTGAGTTGATCCCTGACCTTCAATTCCTGAAGGTGCCTACACGCTGACCCGGCGGATTAGGTCTTCTGGCCCTAGTGGAACGGGACGTCCGACCATACTGTCGGGCTATGGACTCCGAGACTACACCCACATCCGTTTTACCGGCCCACGCCTGCTGGGAGTTGCTGCGGGGGGCCGCCTATGGGCGGCTTGCCCTCTGTATCGACGGACAGCCGGAGATTTTCCCGATCAATGCACAGGTGGATCATGGGACTCTGGTTTTCCGCACCTCTGAGGGGTCCAAACAGCGGGAAGCTGAGGGTGCGCTGGTGGCGTACGAGGCCGACGGCGTCCTGGCGGACGGTTCGCGAGCATGGAGCGTGGTCATCAAAGGACAGGCGTCAACCATCCAACGCACCGCTGAACTGATGTCAACCATTCATCTTCCGCTTCATCCGTGGGAACCCGGCCGCAAGGACCGCTTCATGCGGATCGTGCCCGCGAGCATCACCGGCCGGAGCTTCGACATTCTGCCGGCACCTCCGGCCCAGAAGATTCCAGCGGCTAGCGACGAGTAACCACCAGCGTGGGGCATTGCGGATCTAACAGGAGCGTATGGGTTACCGATCCCAGCAAAATCCCGGGCCGAGCGCCGCGCCCGTGCCTACCGATTACCAGAAGATCGGCGTCCGCGGCGTGAAACAGGAGAGACTGCACGGGGGTCCGCTGGTCGTCGATCTCGCGCACAATTGTCAGCGACGGATATTGTTCCTTGAGTTCCGTGAGCGCCAACGGAGTCGATTGGTCGGCTGTGTCGCCGTGAGTGGCGGTGTTCGATGAGGTAACCACTTTTAGCTGGCGCCCAGATCGGCTGGCTTCGTCCGCAGCTACCTTCAACGCGGCGTCGGACTCCCGCGACCCGTCCACGCCCACCACCACCGTTCCGACCCCGTGGTCAGAGCCGGTGCCGGGAGCGCCGTCTCGCACCACACGGGCGCCGGATTCGCGGGGGATCACCACCACGGGCGCGACGCTTCCGAGGGCCGCCTGTTGACCGACCGACCCGAGATATTCCCCAGTGCGTACATCCACCCGATCGGCGCCGACAACAATGAGCGAGGCGTCCTCCGACATATTCACCAGCGCGTCGACGATGTCGCCGGAGTGCACGTTGGCGGTCACATGTGCGTCGGGGTACTCGGCGCACACCAGGCGGGACTCGTCGTCGAGTGTCTGCCGGGCCGCGGAAATCAGGCTCCCATAGGGCGCACCTCCCGCCTCCACGGGTAGCACCAGGGACTGGTCGGGAATCGCGTGCAGGACGGTGATGTGTTGTCCGGTGCGCAGGCCACGCTGCGCGGCCCAGCGTAGGAGTGGCAGCCCGGTGGCCCGGTCACGAAATGCGACGACGATGGGCCGATCCGGTGCGAGGAGGGCGGCCAGGGTCTCGATCACGTGGGATTACCATCAGTGAGCGTGTGATCCGGGACGATAACCGCGCGGTAATGCAGAGCCCTCACGGACGCTCCTCCGGCAGTTCCCCGGTTGCCCCTTCAACCACCAGCACCGGGCACTTGGCATGCGCCACGCAGGCGCCGCTGACCGACCCCATGAGCAACCCCCTGAATGTCCCGTGCCCTCGGCGCCCCAGCACCAGCATCACAGCGCCCTCCGCCGTCTTGACCAGCCCCTTCGACGGGTGCGAAAAAAGGACCACCTTCTCCAACCCCTCAGGGAGGTGCGACCCGAAAGCGGTCTCCACCGCGGTATCGAGCTTCTTCTGGGTAATTTCCTCGAAGTTGTCACTCCCCAGGGGCACGTACCCTGCGTACTCCGGTGGATAATCCCAGGTACTGACTGCCTGAATGACGGCGCCGAATGCCGGAGCAAGCTTCCGGGCAAAGCGCAACGCGGCAATCGATTGTTCGGAGCCGTCAACTCCCACGACGATCCGGGACGAGGTGGATGCTTCCATGGTGTTCCTCCAAGTCTGCGCGGCATGGTTGCAGCGGTTACCCCAGTGTCGCCCGCCGCTCAGGCCAGCGTTAGGGTCTTTGTGCCCTTTTCGGCCCCCTATCCGGGACGTCAATCGGTCCGGCCCCGGGCACGTCGAGGTTGAGGCGTCGCCGATGGGAGCGAAACAGGAATTGGACCGCTCCGACACCAACGATCAACACCCGCCAACGGTTGGGCGCCTCATTGGTCAATCCAGCATTGACTCGAGCGACGGGCAGGCAGAAGCGCGGTGTCCCGGAGGCGGCGGGAGGTGTGGACGTCATGCAAAAGCCTTCCAAAGTTGGCGTGCAGAATTGCAGCAGCCACTTCAGTGTGATGCGGAGGCCAATCCGATGGAAGGGTCCTTGTACCCCAATCGATGAACGTCAGAACCGCGGACCGGAACACATCTAGTGTTGAGGTATGAGGATCAATGCCTTCTCCGACGTCTGCCTGCGGGTGTTGATGATCCTTGCGTCCGCGCCACACGACGGGCTTCAGACGTCACGAGTCATCGCCGCCGAAATTGCCATTCCCTACAACCACGTGAGCAAGGCCGTGATCCGGCTGCGCGATCACGGCCTGGTGGACGTTGTCCGTGGACGTTCGGGCGGTCTGCGGATTAGCGACGAAGGCAAGCGCGTAACGGTCGGCGCCCTACTGCGCAGCCTGGACACCCGCAACGATGTTGCTGATTGCCGAACACCAAAAGGTGATTGCCCACTCCTTGCCGGCTGTGGACTGCGAATAGCGCTGGCCCGGGCAAGGGATGCCTTCTACGCCGAGCTGGATGGTGTGGTCATCGCCGACCTGGCTGGCCCGGGCCGGAGCAGGTCGGCATTCGTCGACCTGCAGGATCTGACGACGCGACGCCATACGACAACCTAAATCTCTACATCATGTAGAAACTGAAATTAAAGTTGCATCCCGCATGCTACTTTTGAAAGCAGTAGCCCTCAACGCAAGGAGACGGAATGCTTTCGCACCAGTCATACCCCATCATCGAAGCCACGCTGCCGCTGGTAGGCGAGAAGATGCCCGGTATTGCAACGAACTTTTACGCGCGCCTCTTCGCCGCGCACCCGGAACTCTTTGACGGGTTGTTCAGCCGATCGAACCAGAAAAATGGGACCCAGCAGCAGGCTCTCGCCGGGAGTATTGCGGGCTTCGCAGCACATCTGGTCAAGAATCCAGACAGTGCACCGGAAATCCTCCTCGCCCGCATTGCTCACAAGCATGTCTCGCTCGGGATCGTGCCGGAACAGTACGACGTCGTCTACAAGCACCTGTTCGACGCCATCGCCGAAGAGCTCAACGAGGTCATCACAGCGGAGATCGCTGCAGCATGGACCGAAGTCTACTGGCTGATGGCCCACGCTTTGATCAAAATGGAAAACGGCTTGTACGCCAGTGCTGCGAGCGAGAAGCCGTGGACACCGTGGATTGTGCGCAGCAAGGTAGCCGCCGGGAGTGACGCCATTACGTTCACCCTGGTACCCGCTGACGACACCCCCATCACAGCCTCGCGGCCCGGCCAGTACGTCGGGGTCAAAGTGATGATGCCGGACGGAATTCACCAGGTGCGCCAGTACTCGCTGGGCGCCGAGAACGAACCAGGTGTCAGGGTGTTCACCACCCGGCTCGACGCCGACGGCGAAGTGACGCCCGTACTCCACCACACCGTCCAGGTGGGGGATCAATTGATGCTCTCGAATCCATGCGGAGACATTGTTCTGGGCGACGGCGAGCACCCCTTGGTTCTCGCTTCCGCCGGCATCGGCTGCACACCCATCGCGTCCATCCTGCGATCACTGGCGCAGAAGGACTCACGCCGGGAGGTCCTGGTCCTCCACGCCGAAACCAGCCTGGACCGGTGGGCGCTGCGGGAACAGATGAGCAACGACGCGGCCAGCCTGGAAGCCGCCGAACTGGAGTTGTGGCTGGAACAACCCGCCGGAGATTTCCATAGCGGGCTAATGTCGCTGGATGCCGTGACCATTCCGGCGGACGCATCCGTTTACCTCTGCGGCCCCCTGCCCTTCATGCGGTCCATCAGATCACAGGCTCTGCAATCAGGGGTACCTGCGGACCGCATCCACTATGAGGTCTTCGGCTCCGATCTGTGGCTCGCCAACGCCTGACGCCGGAACCGCCGCTCCGCCGGGTCGCGTCCCGCATTCACCAGTGGTTACGGAATGCGGGACCAAAGCCCCTGTAGCGGTGCGGTCGGTGGCGGCATGCTGGGTCAATGGCTGAAAAGTATATTGTCGTCGGAGTGGACGGGTCGCCGTCGTCAATCCTTGCGTTGCAGTGGGCCGAACGGCTTCACCCCACCATCGGCGGCGGTATCCGGGCCGTCGCCGCGTGGCAGATTCCGTTTTCCTACTACGAGTTCCCTCCCGCGGGATGGAACCCAGAAGAAGTCGCCGAGACAATTTTGTCGGAGGCGCTAAGGAAGGCCTTCCACAACGACCTGCCCCGTTACGTCACCACCATTACCCGTCAGGGAGCACCGGCCAGGGTGCTCCTTGAAGAAAGCAAAGCAGCACAATTGCTGGTGGTCGGCAGCCGGGGACACGGCGGGTTTGCTGGCCTGCTGTTGGGCTCGGTGAGCTCCACCGTCGCCGAACACGCATCATGTCCGGTGCTCATTGCTCATGGCCCCGATATATTACCCCCGAGCGAAAGCAGTACCGCATGAAGCGCAGCATCGTCGTTGGATATGACGGGTCGGATCAGGCACGCATGGCACTTGAGTGGGCGGCGGCGCAGGCCGTGTTGGAACAGCGGACCCTGCATCTTGTGCACGGTTGGATCTGGCCATTAATCACCCACGATGTAGGCCCGGTGGAGGGCGTCGCGGACAGCGGACTCAAACATGCTGCGGAGACGGTCCTCGCCGAAGGGGAAACGAAGGCACGGCAGCTTTCGCCCGGGCTTGAGGTCCAGACGAGCCTCATCGCCGGGGTCGCGTCAGACATCCTCGCTCGTCTGTCGCAAGACGCGCACCTGATGGTGGTGGGCAGCCGCGGGCTGGGCGGGTTCCTGGGTCTGTTGGTCGGGTCGGTCAGCCTCAAGCTCGCCACCACAGCTCACTGCCCGGTAGTCGTGGTGCGAGCTCAGGAGGCCCCCAACGGTCCTGTGCTGGTCGGCGTCGACGGATCCCCCAAGAGCGAGACAGCACTGGACGATGCGATCTCCCTAGCAACTCTGTGGGATGCGCCTCTAAAACTTCTACACGTGCGCGACGACGTCCGCCTGTTCGGGCGGAATCATTCCTACCCGGGGTCCGAGGTCAAAGCCATGCAGATCCTCTCGGCCGCAGCGCAGCGCGCCCGCACGGCCATGCCGGGTATCGAGGTCGAATCGGCGCTGGTGACCGGTCACTCTGTAGCTGGCACCATCCTTGAGGCCGCAGTGACAGCGCGCATCGTGGCGGTGGGTGAGACCGGCCAGGGGCACTTCCTGGGTGCCGTCGGTTCCACGGCGCAAGCGGTTCTCCACCATGCCAAAGGCAACATCCTGATTTCCCGACGGCCCAGAAACTGAGCGTCAGCTTACGTCCTGGCTGTCCATTGCCAGTTCCTGACCTCCGGCAGGTCCTCGCCTGCGGTCCTGATGTACTGATGGTGGGCGATCAACTTGTCCTTCAGACTCTCCCTCGCGTGCGATGAAATGTCGCGAAGTCGTGGCACCCGGTCGATCACGTCGATGGCCAGATTGAACCGGTCGATCTGATTCACCACACACATGTCGAACGGCGTGGTGGTGGTGCCTTCCTCTTTATAGCCGCGCACATGGAAATTGTTGTGATTCGTGTGGCGGTAGGTCAGCCGGTGAATGAGCCACGGGTAGCCGTGATAGGCGAAGATCACCGGTTTGTCCTGGGTGAACACCGCATCAAACTCAAGGCTCGACAACCCGTGGGGGTGGCTGCTCTGGTCCTGCAGCCGCATCAGGTCCACGACGTTGACCACCCGAATCCGCAGGTCCGGGAAATGGGTCTTCAGAATTTCGACGGCGGCAAGGGTTTCCATGGTGGGCACGTCTCCGGCGCAGCCCATGACGACGTCGGGCTCCTCCCCCGCCTCCGAGCTGGCCCACTCCCAGATGCCAACACCCTTGATGCAGTGCCGGATCGCTGATTCCATGTCCAGATACTGCAGCTGGGGCTGCTTGCCCGCGACGATGATGTTCACGTATTGCCGGCTGCGCAGGCAATGATCTGCCACCGACAAAAGCGTGTTCGCGTCGGGCGGCAGGTATACCCGGATCACATCGGCCTTCTTGTTGATCGCATGGTCGATGAACCCTGGATCCTGGTGCGAAAATCCGTTGTGGTCCTGCCGCCAGACGTGGGACGTCAACAGATAGTTCAGTGAGGCGATCGGGCGACGCCACGGGATGCCGTTGGTGGTGGTCAGCCACTTGGCATGCTGGTTGAACATCGAATCCACCACGTGGATGAACGCCTCGTAGCAGGAAAAGAACCCGTGCCTGCCGGAGAGGAGATACCCTTCCAGCCAGCCCTGGCAGGTGTGTTCGGACAGGATTTCCATGACCCTGCCGTCGCGGGCCAGGTGATCATCGCCAGGGACTACCTCGGCATTCCAGGTTCTGGCGGTGGCCTCCAACACGTTATCCAACCGGTTGGAGTTGTTTTCGTCGGGGGCGAAGACCCTGAACGATTCCATGTTTCCCGACATGACGTCCCGGAGGAAAGTTCCCAGCACCCTGGTGGATTCGACAGTACCGGTCCCGGGGGATTCGATCGGAACCGCATACTCGCGAAAATCGGGCATCTGCAGGTCACGGAGCAGCAGTCCCCCGTTGGCATGAGGGTTGGCGCTCATCCTCCGCGTGCCCTCCGGGTGGAGGCCGCGGATGGCTGGGACGGGCACGCCGTCGTCGTCGAACAGCTCCTCCGGCCGGTAGCTGCGCAGCCACTTCTCGAGAACCTCCCGGTGGTCAGCGTTTTCGCGGGCCCCGCTGAACGGCACCTGATGGGCACGCCAGGTGCCTTCCACCTTGACGCCGTCTACGTCGGCTGGGCCGGTCCAGCCCTTCGGCGAGCGCAGCACGATCATGGGCCAGAGGGGACGATCGGAGTCCCCCTCGGTGCGCGCCCGGCGCTGGATGTCCTGGATGTCGTCGAGGCAGCTATCCAGCACGCCAGCGAAGTCCTGATGCATTTGGTCCGGGTCCGAGCCTTCCACGTAATACGGGATGTGGCCGTACCCGCGGAGCAGTGCATCCAGTTCCTCGCGGCTGATCCGCGCCAGGACCGTGGGGTTGGCAATCTTGTAGCCGTTGAGGTGCAGGATCGGCAGGACTGCACCATCCCGGCGGGGGTCAACGAACTTGTTGGAGTGCCAGCTGGCCGCGAGCGGTCCAGTCTCGGCTTCGCCGTCGCCAATGATTGCTGCGACCGTGAGGTCCGGATTATCGAACGCTGCACCGTAGGCGTGGGAGAGGGCGTACCCCAACTCGCCTCCCTCATGGATCGACCCGGGGGTTTCCGGGGCGACGTGGCTGGGGATGCCGCCGGGGAAAGAGAACTGGTGGAACAGTCGTCGCATACCAGCGCCGTCCCAGGAGATGTCCGGGTACGTCTCGCTGTACGTGCCTTCAAGCCAGGCTGCGGCAACGGCCGCGGGCCCGCCGTGGCCGGGCCCCATGATGTAGATCATGTCGAGCTCGCGCGCCATGATGGCCCGGTTAAGGTGTGCGTAGATGAAGTTCAGTCCAGGCGTGGTTCCCCAGTGGCCCAGCAGCCGGGGCTTGATATGTTCCGGCCGCAGGGGCTCCTTGAGGAGTGGGTTATCCATAAGGTAGATCTGTCCCACCGACAGATAGTTCGCCGCCCGCCACCAGGCGTTGATGTTCGACAGTTGGGCAGGATTAAGGACCGGCTGCTGACTCATGGACTTCAGCTTGTAGCCAAAGCAAGCCATGTTCCAGTGCCAAAGGACCCTTATGTACTCACCGTCCGGGAGTTACGGTGAGTACATAAGCACGACGGCCAGCAGATGATGCCCGTCCCCCTCATCCTTCCTGGCTGTGAATCATCGGCGCAGAAATCATCGATCGGTAAACGGCTTCGTCGCCCGCTTGTATCCTCTCAGCCGCTCACCCGCAGTCACGACAAGCTGCTGTCAGTTTTCCTTTTTCGACCCATTGGTACATGATGTATACATCAACTAGTCAAATAAGAAGATGAGTGGTCAATGAAGGCACGAGTCTGGCCGCTCTAACCTGGTGATATCTGAACGGCGTGGCCTTGAGCAGTTCTACCCTCTGGCCGGTCTAGTTGTAGTCCCCTGGTTGCCGAATCGCTGGACGTTACTCGGGAGCGACCCACAAGCCGTTCCAGTAACGCCACAGGGCACATAGTCGACTTGTGCTCAACCGCGCAATACCTTCCGGACTAAAGGCCCTACCGGTGCCGGGCGTTCGTATCTACGGTGGGCACATGGAAACACAGGCACACTCCGCGCAGAGGCAGGCACACACATGACCGCTCCCACCGTCTCCGATGAATTTTGGGACACGCCCGGGCTGCTCCGTGCTTCCCAGACCCTGAACGCCGATGAGTGCTGGGCGCTGATGGCCGGCCAGACGACCGGGCGCATCGGGTTCCTTTATGAGGGAATGGTCACGATCTTCCCGCTGAACTGCATTGTGTACGACGGCGGTGTGTACTTCCGCACCTCAGAGGACGCAGTGATCGCCCGGAGCCAACTGGAACAGGCCGCATTCCAGCTCGACCACATCGACACGCCCACCCGCAGCGGGTGGACCATCCTGGTGAACGGTCCGGTCAACCGCATCACCGATCCAGCCCTCCTGAAGACATTATGGGGAAGCCGCGCCGACGAGCCGTGGGCTCCCGGTCAACGCAACGTGTTCTTTGGCATCAGCCCGCGGAAAATCAGCGGTCGACGGCTCCGCGCCGCTCACTAGAGCCCAGTCAGGTCTCGGCTCGCTGGGTCCAGGAGCTGCGCCAGGTGGATGCCGCGGCGGTCGCTAAGATCCTCAAGCTGGGTCCGGCAGGAGAAGCCGTCAGCCAGCACGACGGCGTCGTCGACCGCCGCCCGAACGGCCGGCAGGAGTTGCTGCTCGGCCACGGCCACCGAGATCTCATAGTGGCCCCGCTCCACGCCGAAGTTCCCGGCGAGGCCACAGCATCCGCCGAGCTTCTGCAGCGTGGCACCGGCGCTCTCGAGGAGTGCGGCGTCGGGGCTCCAGCCCATCACCGCGTGGTGATGGCAGTGCGGTTGCGCGACGACGGTGCTCCCCACCAGGGACGGCGGCGTGTAACCGGGGGTCGTCGCGAGGAATTCGGCGAGGGTGTGGGTGGCTTCGGCCACCCGGCCGGCGACATCGTGTCCGAGCAGCTCGCCCGCGTCTGACCTGAGCACCCCCGTACAGGAGGGCTCCAGGCCCACAATGGGGATGCCCTTCTCCACCGACGCTCCGAGCACGTCCACGCTTGAGCGCAGGATCTTCCGGGCCGAGTCGAGCTGGCCGGTCGAGATCCAGGTGAGACCGCAACATACCGGGGCCTCGGGGATCCGAACCTCGTAACCCGCCGCTTCCAGCACCCGGACTGCCGCCTTCCCCACCTCCGGGGAAAAGTTGTTGGTGAACGAATCGGCCCAGAGCAACACCGGCGGGCGGTCTGCGGAGGGAGCGGTGCGGCGTGCGTTGAACCAGGCGTGGAAGGTCTGCGGCGCGAAGGCTGGAATGGACCGCCGTTGGTCGACGCCCGCCAGCCGAAGCCCCAACTGGCGTGCACCGGGCAGCCGGACCAGACTGTTGACCAGTTTTGGGGCGAAGGACGCCAGTTTCGCCCAGCGCGGCAACCACCCCAGCGAGTAGTGCGAGGCGGGCCGGATCCTGCCCTTATGGCTTTGATGCAGCACCTCGGCCTTGTAGGCGGCCATGTCGATGCCGGTGGGGCAATCGGAGGCGCAGCCCTTGCAGGAGAGGCAGAGGTCCAGGGCGTCGTGCACCTCGGGTGCCCGCCAGTTGGGTTTCCCGCCCCTGCTGCCACCGGTGACTGACCCGTTGATCATCTCCTGCAGCACCCGCGCCCGGCCGCGGGTAGAGTCCTTCTCTTCCCGGGTCGCCAGATAAGACGGGCACATGACCGAGGTGTTGTCCGCATGCGATGCCCTGCACAGGCCGACGCCGGTGCAGCGGTGCACCGCCTGGCTGAAGTCGCCGTCGTCGTGCAGGTAGCCGAAACCCAGTTTGGACCGCAAGGGCCCGGCTTCCGCCACCCGGACGTTGGCGTCCAGCGGCTCAGGATTGACGAGGATGCCGGGGTTGAGGATGTTGTCCGGGTCGAGGATGCCCTTGACCTTACCGAAGAGGGAGATGGCTGCGGGAGAGTACATGTAGGGCAGGAGTTCGCTGCGGGCGCGGCCGTCGCCGTGTTCTCCGGAGAGGGACCCACCGTAGCGGGCCACCAGCTTCGCCGCGTCGGTGAGGAACTCGCGGAACACCGTGGTGCCGTGGTCGGCCAGTGGGAAGTCGAGGCGGATGTGGACGCAGCCGTCCCCGAAGTGACCGAACGGGAACCCGGTGAGGTGGTGGGTCAGCAGCAGGTCGTCGAACTCGCGGAGGTAGTCGCCCAGCCGTTCCGGTGGCACCGCTGCGTCCTCCCAGCCGGCGTGGGCGGGTGCCCCCGCCGGTGAGCGCCCGGCGAGTCCGCCGCCGTCTTCGCGGATCCGCCACAGCGCCAGCGCCTCCCGCGGATCGGTGATGATCTGCGCGTGCCTGGCCTCCTCGATGGCGCTGAGGCGCCCCGCGCGATCGGCGACGTCGACGGCGTCATCCCCGGAAATCTCAACGAACAGCCAGGCCGCACCGCCGGGCAGTTCGGGTACCGCCTGCGGGCCCTTCCGGGTGCGGACCACCTCAACGATCCGCGAATCCAGGCCCTCGCACGCGGTGGGCTGGAACGGCAGGACGCTGGTGACGGCGTCGCCCGCGTCGCCAATGGTCTCAAACCCGAGCACCACCATGGTCTTGTGCGGGGCGTCGGCGACCAGCCGCACTCCGGCCTCGAGCACGACGGCGAGCGTCCCCTCGCTGCCCACCAGCGCCCGCCGCAGGTCAAACCCGCGCTCAGGCAGGAGATGTTCGAGTGAGTAACCGGACACCTGTCGCCCGAAGCGCCCCAGTTCCGTGCGGATGGTGCCCAGTTCTGCACCCACCAGCGAGCGCAGCACGTCGGTTTCCGGGGACGACGGCGTACCATCCGCGCCAAGAAACAGCCGGGCGCCGGACCCGGTGACGACGTCGAGGTGCGTCACGTTGTCGGCCGTGCGACCGTACGCGAGCGCCCGTGAGCCGCAGGCGTTGTTGCCGATCATTCCGCCGACGGTGCAGCGGGTGTGCGTGGACGGGTCGGGCCCGAAACGGAGTCCGTTTGCCAGTGCCACCTTCTGCAAAGTCGCATGCACGGCGCCAGGTTCGACGACGGCGGTGCGGGCCTCGGCATCGAAGTCCAGCACCCTATTGAGGTGGCGGCTGAAGTCGATCACGACGCCGGTCCCGATGGAATTGCCGGCCAGCGAGGTACCGGCACCGCGGGAGGTGAACGGGATGCCCCGTTCACGGCAGACCTCGAGAGTGGCGAGCACCTCGTCCAGGTGCCGTGGGAAGACGACGGCGGTGGGCTGCACCCGGTACAGGGACGCGTCGCTGGAGTAGGCAGCCCGGGACGTTGCATCGACCCGAACGTCGACAACTCCCCTGGTCTGAAGTTCTGAAACCAGGGAGGTGGGTGCTGTGAGCGTCGTCGCCATGAGTAACATGTTACCCGCCGTTCAGGATCCCCGTGGTTCAGGAGTCGAAGTTCTCACAACATCATGCGAGCCCGGATAGGTGAACGTCACGGAGCGTTTACGTGGCACGCCATGAGTGGAAACGCGGGCTCCGTACCGTCGGGGGGAGTAGCAACACCAACCCTGGAGGTCTCCGTGAGCATTGACGAAGTATCACCCCCGGCCCTGAGCGCTCCAACCGCCACGACCGCGTCGCCGCTCGCCCACCGGCCCGGCCGCTGGATCGACAACTGGGATGCCGAAGACACCACACAGTGGAACAGCGTCGGCAAGCCTATCGCCAAGCGCAACCTGCAGTGGTCCATCGCCTGTGAGTTCCTCGGGTTTGTGGTCTGGCAGCTCTGGTCGATCGTTGTCGTGTACCTGCCGGCGGCCGGCTTCACGTTCACCACCTCGCAGATCTTCTGGCTGATCTCAATGCCGTCACTGGTCGGCGCGACCCTTCGCATTCCCTACACCTTCATGGTGCCGCGATTCGGCGGCAGGAACTGGACAGTCGTCTCCGCTCTGCTGCTCCTGATTCCCACCATCGGGCTGGCTGTCTGTGTCTCGAACCCGGACACGCCCTTCGGTGTATTGCTCGCTGTCGCAGCCCTCGCGGGGTTCGGTGGCGGCAATTTCGCCAGCTCGATGGCGAACATCACCTACTTTTATCCGGCCCGCGAGAAGGGCTGGGCGCTCGGCCTGAACGCCGCGGGAGGTAACCTCGGCGCCGCCGTCGCGCAGCTCGTGGTTCCGATCGTCGTCGCCCTCGGTGCTGCCGCCACCCTGAACCTGCCGCTCGCCGGATTGTTCTGGGTGCCGCTGATCATCATCGCGGCCGTCTGTGCCTGGAAGTACATGGACAACCTGTCCAACGCGAAGAGTGACATCGCGGGCTCTCTGGCGGCCCTTCGCGAGCCGCACTTCTGGATCATGGCGCTGCTCTACATCGGCACCTTCGGCTCCTTCATCGGGTTCGCCGGTGTCTTTCCGAAGCTCATCGTCGACTCATTCCCCGCCTTCTCCACCCTCGCGATGGGACCGGTCACCCTGTCCCTTGCCTTCCTCGGACCGCTGGTCGGCTCCCTCGCCCGGCCGTTCGGCGGCCGCCTCGCCGACCGCTTCGGTGGAGCGTTGATCACCGTCGCAGCCTTCGCGGTCATGGCCGCAGTCGCCCTCACGGTTGTCTGGACGCTTCCGCTCGCCAACTTCTGGCTCTTCCTGGGCCTCTTCCTTGTCCTCTTCGCCGCTGCTGGAACCGGCAACGGCGCCACCTACCGGATGATCCCCATCATTTTCGCGGTGCGGGGAGCCGCTGTCGGACAGACTGATCTACGCGAATCGGTCAGCACAGCCCGCAAATCCGCGGCTGCCCTTGGCCTGATCTCGGCGATCGGCGCCTACGGAGGCTTCCTCATCCCGCAGGTCCTCAACGCCTCGAAGGGTGCCTCCGGCAGCTACGACTTTGCCTTCTACGGTTTCGTCGGCGGGTATGTGCTGATGCTCCTCGTCACGTGGTTCTTCTACCTCCGCCGCTCCTCGGCCCTCGGTAAGGTCTGACCACCATGGAACAAACCGGCCCCGAACAGCGCACCCACTGCCCCTACTGCGCCCTCCAGTGCGCCATGACCGTCACCGCCGCAGCGAACGGCACCGAGGCGACGGTCGCCGGTCGGGACTTCCCCACCAACCGGGGCGGGCTGTGCCGGAAAGGCTGGTCGGCAGCCGATCTGCTCCGCCACCCGGACCGTCTGACCGCGCCGCTGCTCCGCGGCAGCGACGGCGTGCTGCGGGAAGCCCCCTGGGCCGACGTGCTGCAGCTCATCAACGACCGCGTCCGCACCATCCAGGCCGCTCATGGGCGGGACGCTGTTGCGGTGTTCGGCGGCGGAGGCCTCACCAACGAGAAGGCCTACACCCTTGGCAAGTTCGCCCGCCTCGCCCTGCGCACCTCCCGCATCGATTACAACGGCCGGTTCTGCATGTCGTCCGCTGCGGCAGCCGGGAACCGGGCGTTCGGGGTTGACCGCGGCCTCCCCTTCCCCCTCGAGGATCTCGACGCCGCCTCGGTGATCCTCCTCCTCGGCTCGAACGCCGCCGACACGATGCCGCCCTTCGTGCAGCACCTCCGCGGCGCCCAGGGCACGGGCGGGCTGATCGTCGTCGACCCCCGGCGGTCCGCGACGGCCCGCCTCACCGACCAGGGCAAGGGCATCCACCTGCAGCCCACCCCCGGCACTGACCTCGCGCTCCTCCTCGGCCTCGCCCATGTGGTGGTCGCCGAGGGTCTGGAGGACCGCACGTTCCTTGACGAACGGACCACCGGGCACGACGACGTCGCCCGCGACCTCGCGCGCTGGTGGCCCGAGCGCGTCCAGAGCCTCACGGGCGTTCCAGCGGAATCCATCCGGGCCACTGCACGGCTGCTGGCGCGGGGCGCACGCAGCGGAGCCGACGGCGGTCCGGGCGCCTACATCCTCACCGGCAGAGGCATCGAACAACACGCTGATGGAACGGACACCACGACGGCGGCCATCAACCTCGCGTTGCTCCTCGGGCTGCCCGGCACCTCCCACAGCGGCTACGGGACGCTGACCGGCCAGGGCAACGGCCAGGGCGGTCGCGAGCACGGCCAGAAGGCCGACCAGCTGCCCGGCTACCGGAAGATCACCGACCCGGCCGGCCGCGCCCACATCGCCGAGGTGTGGGGAGTACCCGAGGCAGCGATCCCCGGGCCTGGGCTTCCCGCCGTCGAACTCCTCGCCGCGCTGGGCCGCCCGGACGGCGTCAGGTGCCTCTTCGTGCACGGGGCCAACATTGCCGTCTCGGCGCCGAACGTGACCACGGTCATCGACGGCCTGCGCTCACTGGACCTGCTCGTCGTTTCCGACTTTTTCCTGTCCGAGACCGCGGCGCTGGCCGACGTCGTCCTTCCGGCCCTGCAATGGGCAGAGGAAGAGGGCACCATCACCAGCCTCGAGGGCCGCGTCCTTCGCCGCCGGGCTGCCGTGGCGCCTCCGGAAGGCGCCCGCAGCGAACTCTGGATCATGCAGGAACTCGCCCGGCTCCTGGAGGCTCCGTCGCTGTTCAGCGAGGACCCCGAAACGATGTTCAACGAACTCGCCCGAGCCAGCGCCGGTGGCCTCGCTGATTACTCAGGGCTCGACTACGAGCTGCTCGACGGCGGGACAGCCGCCTACTGGCCCTACCCGGTGGGCGGCACCGGGACACCCCGGCTCTTCCTCAACGCGTTCGCGCATCCGGGCGGGCGGGCAGCCCTGGTCCGGGTCGCCCCGCAGGCCGCTAGGACCGATACCCGTGTTCCCGCACCGCTGCTCCTCGCGACCGGCCGCCTGCTCGAGCACTACCAGTCCGGCACCCAGACGCGGCGAGTACCCGAGCTGTTGTCGGCACAGCCCGGGCCACGGCTGCAACTTCATCCCGCCACGGCTGATGACCTCGGCATTGCCCAGGGCGATGCTGTCGTCGTCACGAGTGAGAACGGCGAAGCCCACGCCCTGGCGGACCTGACGGCGGACCTTCGGCAGGACACGGTGTTCCTCGCGTTTCACTACGCGGAGGCAGGTAGCGCGAACCGGCTCACGGGCAGCGCGACCGACCCCATCTCCGGCATGCCGGAGTTCAAGACAACCCCGGTCCGGGTAGCGGCTCTGTCCGTCCACCCATCCCGGTCATTGGCAGACGAGCTGGAGGTCAACGCATGAGTAACCCTGAGTCTGGTGCTCCGGAGCGGATCGTCGTCGTGGGTTTCGGCCCGGTCGCGGCCCGGCTCGTTGAACATCTTGAGCCACTCGTCGCCGCTGGAAAAATCGCCGTCACGGTCATTGGCCAGGAGACGGACGCCGCCTACAACCGGGTGCTCGTCGCCGACGTGGCCGTCGGCCGTAGCCGCGAGGCCGCCATCGGGTTGGCCGACCCGGCGGCGTTGAGGGCCCTCGGCGTCGACATTCGCCTCGGCACCCGGGTGGCCCGGGTGGACCGCCCGGCCCGGCAGGTACTGCTCGACGGCGGCGAGGCAATCCCCTATCACCGGCTGGTTTTCGCGACCGGTTCGCGCCCCATCCTGCCGTGCCTCGAGGGCATGGACGACGGCGGATCACAGGCGTTACCCGCAGGAGTCAGTTTCCTGCGCGACCTCGACGATGCCCGCGCCCTGGCAACCGCCCTGGCCTCCCGGGAACGCATCGTGGTGCTGGGCGGCGGCATTCTCGGCATCGAAGCGGCCCTCGCCGCCGCCGAGGAGGGCGGCCGGGTCACCCTCGTGCACCACGGCCGTTCCCCGATGGAACGGCTCCTGGGTGAAGGGGCCCTGGTGTTGGCGGCAGCGCTGCGTAACGCAGGCATCGCCGTCGTCGCCGGCACCTCCACCGGGGTGCACCTGGTGGACGGCCGGTTCGCGGGCCTGAACCTCGCGGACGGGACGAGGGTCGACGGCGGCAGGCTCGTCCTCGCGTGTGGTGTGCGGCCGCGGACCGAACTCGCCGAGGGGTGTGGCCTCGACGTCGCCGATGGCGTGCTGGTCGATCACACGCTGCGCGCGGTCGACACGGAGGGCATCTGGGCGATCGGGGATTGCGCCGAGGTGCGGTGCCGGATCAGTTCCTGCCCGGCCTGCACGGAGGACACCGCCCCGCAGGGGCTGATCGGTCCAGGCTGGCAGCAGGCGGACTACCTCGGCCTGGCGTGGGCGGCCGAATTCGCTGCCGCTCCGGCCCCCACCGTCGGGCTTCCCGAGCGACGCGACGCCGTCCTGGTATTGAAGGCCCGCGGCGTGGACGCTGTGACGGCCGGCGAGACGGACGCAGATCCCTGGGCGGTTCAACCGGGGCTGGCTGTGGCGGTCTGGGCAGACCCCGGGCACGGACGCTACGTAAAAATGGTCACCCGCGACGGCGTCCTGACGGGGTTGGTCTGCGTGGGGATGCCACGGACCGGCGCCGAACTGGTCCTGCTTTTTGAACGCGGCAGTGAGCTCCCGGCTGACCGCTCCAGTCTGCTGCGGCTGGACAGTGCCGAGGGAGCGGTGGCGGCGATTCCTCCCGGACCCGATGCGACTCTCTGCCGTTGCGCGGGCGTCACCCGGGGCACGGTGGCGGATTCCGTGGTGAACGGCTGCGCGTCTGTCCCCGACGTCTCAGCCAGCACCAGGGCGGGAACGGGTTGCGGGGGATGCCACGAGGACATCAAGGCCGTGATTGAACAACACTTCGCCGTGGCGGTCTAGGACAGTGGCGGTCTAGACGTGCAGTCGGTACCCACGCTTGACCACGGTCTCGACCAGGGAAGGATCGGGCAGGGATTTCCGCAGCCGGTTCACGTTCATGTCCAGTGCGTGGCTGGCGCCGGTGCGGGCGAGCATCTCCACCAGGGCTTCCCGACCGAGGACAGCACCCCGCGCGGACACCAGGGCTTTGAAGAGGACGAGTTGTGCCGGGGCGAGGTCCACCTCCACCTCATCCACCCGGACGGCCCGGCCCCGCACCTCGACGTACCCGGACGAAGTGCTCAGCTGTTCCACGTAATTCTCCGACAGGTGGTCACAGACCAGGCGGATCAGTGCGCCCATCCGGAATCGTTCCGGCACGAGCGGAACGATCCCCGCCTCGATCAGTGGTTGCGCTGTGACCGGCCCGACGGCGGCGGTCAGGACGGTGGTACGGAACCGCTCAACCAGTTCCGCGTGAAGGCCCTGCTCCGCCGCGGTGCTGAACAGCGCGTCCACGGCGGGGGCACTGGTGAAGGTCACGCAGTCCAGCTGGCCGGTGCAGATAGCCTCGATCAGGCGGGGTAACCGTTCGGCACCCTCGGGTTTGACCCAGCGGTAGGGCGTTACCGTCAGCAGGGTAGCGCCGGCGGCCTGCAGCCGATCCAGTTGATGGGCGTCGGCGTACGCGTGCAGTTGAACGCCAATGGTCAGTCCCGAGAGGTCCTGCTCCAGCAACTGGTCGACGAGGGTCGCCGTCGTCTCATCGGAACTGATGCCCTCGTCGTCCAGGCCCGCGGCGCGCACCGCTCCCCTGGCTTTGGGCCCGCGGACGTAGATCCGGCCCTCACCTAGCACCTCAAGGAGGTCGTCACCCAGCCCGGCCGCGTCCGCGGCCTCGAACCAGCGGCGCATCCCGTAGGCGGTGGTGATGATGAACAGGTCCGGGCGCGCGGTCACCATCGCCGCGGTGTCCGTCAGTAGCGCCACGTCCTCCACGATCGGCGCGATCTTCAACGCCGGGGCGTGGAACACGGCTGCACCGCGCCGCTCGAGGGCATCGATGAGGTCGCCCGACCGGCGGTCGGAGGTAACACCGATGCGGAAGCCAGCTAACTGTTTACCGGCTCCGTCCATGCGGATCGCCCCGGTCACGATGCCAGGGATTCGGTCAGTCGCGCCAGATGCGCGGCGCCGCCCTGCAGGTCGAGTCCGACACGCACCACCTCACCGATCACGAGGACGGCGGGTGATTGGCACCGGTTGACGCCAGCGGCTGTGACGATCGTCGAGAGGGTGCCCGCCGTCGTCCGCTGGGATGGGCTATACCCGCGCTCGACGACGGCGACGGGCATGTCCTGCCGAATCCCGGCGCGGCCGAGTCCGGCCACCAACTGCGGTAACGTCGAGACCCCCATGAGGACCACAATGGTGCCGCCCAGCCCCGCGAGGTGCCCGTGTTCCTCATCAGTCAAAGGGGCGTGCCCGGACACCACCGTGAACAGGTGGCTGACTCCACGGTGCGTGACCGGGATGCCCGCGGCGGCGGGCACAGAAATCGCCGAACTCACGCCGGGGACCACCCGGCAGAGGACCTGCGCCTCAAGGCAAGCCGCCAACTCTTCGCTGCCGCGCCCGAACACGAAAGGGTCTCCACCTTTCAGCCGGACGACGTGCCGTCCGGCACGGGCGTGACTGACCAGGAGGTCATTGATCCCGGTCTGCGGCACCCGGTGATGGCCCGGTAGCTTCCCGACGTCGATCAGTTCGGCAGCCGGAGCGAACTCTGCGAGGGCCTCGGCGGGGGCCAGCCGGTCGTACAGGACCACATCTGCCTCCCGGAGGGCCGCCGCAGCGTCGAGCGTCAGGAGCCCCAACGCGCCGGGGCCGCCACCGATCAGAGTCACCTGGCCGGTGTCCGCCGGCGCTGCCTCCCGCGTGAGAAGGGATCCGGCGCTGTGGCACCGCTCCCGGAGTGCATCACCGGCCGGGTTCGGTCCAGGGGCGGCCGCCGCGGCTACGGGTGCCCCGTCCACAACGACGACGAGGGCGGCGCCGTCGAGCACGGGTACCGTGCAGTCGTCAGGATTGGGATACCGCTCGACGGCGGCGCCCGCAGCCCGGTACCGCGCCACGGCCCGGCGGGCGGCCCACTCACTTCCGATGACCACCACGCGGCGTCCAGACATATCAATATCAAGGTGCACGGCTCAGCCCTCCACGGTTTCTGCTGGGGCGCGGACGGGGATCGCCGCTCCGAGGTTGACGCGTCCTGCGCCGGCCTCTATCTCTACGGGGGTAGCCGGGCGGCGCTGGCCACGCTCCTCGACGAGGACGATGGATTGGTCTGCGGCGTCGGGTGCGTTGACGAAGGACCGGAAACGCCTGAGCCGGTCGGGGTTCTTGAGCGTCGCCGCCCACTCGTCTTCGTAGTGCTCCACATGGCGGGCCATCGCGGCTTCGAGGTCGGCGGCGATGCCGAGAGAGTCGTTGATGACGACGTCGCGCACGTGCTCGAGGCCGCCGTCGAGGTCGTCCATCCAGCGGGCGGTCCGCTGCATGCGGTCGGCGGTGCGGATGTAGTACATGAGGTAGCGGTCGATGTACTGGATCAGCGTCGCGTCGTCGAGGTCCTGGGCGAGCAGCTGGGCGTGGGCGGGCTGGAAGCCGCCGTTGCCGCCGACGTACAGGTTCCACCCCTGGTCGGTCGCGATGATGCCCACGTCCTTCCCGCGTGCTTCGGCGCACTCACGGGCGCACCCGGAGACCCCCATTTTGAACTTGTGCGGTGCGCGCAGCCCGCGGTACCGGAGCTCCAGATTGATCGCCATGGCCACCGAGTCCTGCACGCCGAACCTGCACCAGGTGGACCCGACGCAGGACTTCACGTTCCGCAGGGCCTTGCCGTACGCCTGACCGGACTCGAAGCCCGCCTCGACGAGGATCTTCCAGATCTCCGGCAGCTGCTCCAGCCTGGCCCCGAACAGGTCGATCCGCAGGGCGCCGGTGAGCTTGACATACAGGCCGAACTGCTCGGCGACCTGCGCGATGACGGCGAGTTTCTGCGGCGTGATTTCTCCGCCGGGGATCCGCGGGACCACCGAGTAGGTGCCGTTGCGTTGCATGTTGGCGAGGGCACGGTCGTTGGTGTCCTGCAGGGTGCCGCGGCCGCCGTCGAGCACGTATTCCCCGCGCTGAGTGGCGAGGATGGAGCCGATGGCCGGTTTGCAGATGTCGCAGCCGTGCCCGGTTTTCGCCTCATCGGTCGCCCCGAAGCGGAGGATGATGTACTGGAAGGACGCCAGGTCGAGAGCCTGGATGGCTTCGAACAGCTCGGGCCGCGACATCGCGAAGTGTTCGCAGATGCCCTTCGACACAGTGCGACCAGCCTTGGTGAGCTCGGCGTCAAGCAGCTTCTTGAGCATCGGCACGCAGGAGCCGCATTGGGTTCCCGCACGGGAACACGCTTTAAGTGAGGGCATGTCAAGCGCCGGGTCGGTCGCCTCACCGTTGGCGTCCAGGCCGTGCACCGCTGAGCGGCACGCCCCGGCGGTGACGTTGTTGCAGGAGCAAAGGACGGCGTCGGGGGGGGGGGGGGGGGGGGGGGGGGGGGGGGGGGGGGAGGGGGGAGGGGGGGGGGGGGGGGGGGGGGGGGGGGGGGGGGGGGGGGGGGGGGGGGGGGGGGGGGGGGGGGGGGGGGGGGGGGG